>NZ_JACBFT010000004.1:0-436336 GCF_021401195.1 Shinella sp. NM-101
ACCCGGGCCTCTCCACGCATGTCAAGGACGCGCTGTCCTCGTCCGACCGTCCGGAGCTCACGTCTGCCAGGATCATCATCTCGGGCGGGCGTGCGCTCGGCTCGTCGGAGAAGTTCCAGGAAGTCATCCTTCCGGTCGCCGACAAGCTCGGCGCGGCCGTTGGCGCCTCGCGCGCGGCCGTCGATGCGGGCTATGCGCCGAACGACTGGCAGGTGGGCCAGACGGGCAAGGTGGTTGCGCCGCAGCTCTACATCGCCTGCGGCATCTCGGGGGCCATCCAGCACCTTGCCGGGATGAAGGACTCGAAGGTCATCGTCGCGATCAACAAGGACGAGGAGGCGCCGATCTTCCAGGTCGCCGACTACGGCCTCGTCGGCGACCTCTTCGAAATCCTGCCGCATTTGCAGAAGGCAATCTGAATAGCATGGTGCCAATGGAGGAATTCTCCGGCGCGAAAGCATCGAATTCGGTGTGATGGTGAAGATCGCCCTACGACGATCACGGTGAAGGCCCGCAAGCTCAGGGTCGCGGGCCTCCGCAGTCTTTAGTGCGAGAGGTTTTTCTGTGGCGGTGTCGAATATCCGCACGCTCTTGCCCTCGCCGGGATGACAGGTGCGTTCGGACGGCGCGCAAGCGACGAGAGAGCCTTCGGGTAGATCGAGATGGACGAAGGTCTTCGAGCCACGCGGCTCGGTGACCAGAGCGGCCTGGTTGTCGTCCGGCGCCGCGCCGATGATATTCATCTCCGGGCTGCAGATGAACCGCCGGGGCGGTTGCAGAGGTGCATCAGATGCGTTTTTCGCCGTGCCCAATCGCCTCTTTCTCTCGGGGCCTGTTCTCCCCATGGCATTTTGCAAGCTCGCTCATCTATCGCAGAAAGGCGATCGGGTAGCCGCCGGACGGTGCAACCAATATGTCGGCTGGAGCGCCACGAGCGATGACGCGGCCAGAATGCAGGGCGATGATCTGGTCGCAGAAGCGAGCCGCCATGTTGATGCCGTGCAAAACGACAACAATGCCCGATCCCTTGGGCAGAGCCAGCTCGTGAACGAGAGACAGAACCTCCATTTGATGAACCGATATCCAGTGCGGATATCGGTTCATCGAGCAGCAGGTACACGGCATCCTGCGCGACCAGCATGGCGAGCCAAGTCCGCTGACGTTCTCCGCCGGACAGGGTCTCTACCAGCCGACCCGGCATGCCGGCGACGTTCGGCAATGCGGCCTCGTCGCCGGCGCGTAGATAGTTTTGCGCTGGCTTGGCGCCCAATCCGCAAGGCCCGGAAATACCGCAGACGCCGCCGACCTTCGCCCGCCGCGCGAAATCGGCGGCTGGGCGGGGCGCATCGTGCAGCACGAAATCTACATCCATCCATCCGCCGTCTACATTGATCCGGCGGATCGCGTAGTGGCGTGCGACATAGTCCGGTGATGGTCCATCAAGCCGGGGCGCCCGTTTTTATCGAGAACGGGCGATGGCAAGGGATGCTTGTTTCCCATATCCGCCCGCGCGGGCACGTAAGGGCGGATATGGAGATTGGTGAGTACGTCGAAGCGGCCAAGATCCTGTCCCGCCAATCTCAGCCGCTGCAGACGAGGCGCGAGGCGCCTGGCTCCAATGACGGTCATTCGTCGAAATCCATTGTCTGCCGGCGTATTCAAGATCGCCTCGCTATCATTATCAAAAGAAAGGGCCCTCCTACGACGGCCGCCAACAGACCTGCGGGGACCTGGAACGGAAAGACGATGTTGCGGCCAATCCAGTCCGCCGTCATCAGGATCAGTCCTCCCGTCGATGACGAGGCGACAAGATGTAGTCCTGCTCGTTGAAATCCCCAAAGCCGTGCCAGATGCGGTCCCATGGGCCCTGCAAAGCTCAACGGACCGACAAGAATTATCGCGGTTGCGGTCAGCGTTGCGGTGAGGTGAGGTGCCCGCGCGGTTGGGACTGAAGCCGCACACCGTCGCCGGCTATGTGAAGGTCATCTACCAGAAACTCAACATCTCGACCCGGGCGGAGGCGACCCGCGAGGCCATCCATCGTCGCCTCGCCTGACGGATGCCGGAATGTCTTCTCATTCCACCCGTGCAAAGCCGCCCCGGAATCGGCCGATAGGCAGGCCGCCCGCCGCGGGCCGGGGGATCCGCCGGGCCGCTTTGTGTGACCGCCGCCGGCATGAATGACGAACCGGCAAGTGGCCGTTGCTGCATGCGCGGCGCTCCCGATAGCGCGGAGGGTGGGGAGATCGGATTGAACAGAGCAAAGGTAAAGCAGGCGGCGGTCCAGTCATGACCCCGGGCAACGCGGCTCTCCTCGCCCCTGGCGCCCGCGCGTGGCGAAGGTTCTCCCCGAGCGTCTCCATGTTCATTGTGATGGTGGTCTGCATCGCGGCATCGGCGCTGGCGGTCCTTGTCGCCACGTCGCGCCCCTGGCTGGGGCTGACGCTGGGCGCAGGCCCCGGCGATGCCGTCATCCTGACCGATATCGCGCGCGACGGCCCGGCCGCAAGCTCCGAGGCCGCGCCCGGTTTCCGGCTCGCCGGAATCGGGCCGGGCGGCAACGCGGACGGTCGTTCGGCCGTCCTGCTGCGGGGCAGCGACCTTGTCGAGGAGCCTGACGGCCTTGAGAGCTACGCGCAGGCGGCGGCGTTCCTCGCGCGGCAGAGCGAGCTGGCCGCTCTTCTGCAGCAATCCGTCCTCACCCTCCATGTCGTCAACGACGAGACCGCCGAGGCGCACGCGCTTGAGGTCCATCCGCGCGCCCGCCCTGTCCGGGCGCTGCCGCCGGTTTTTTGGGTGCAGCTCGTTTCGGGGCTTGCCGGCTTTGCCATCGGGGCCTGGATATGGGCGATGCGCAGCGGGGACATCGGGACGCGCCTGTTCGCCCTGTCGGGCCTCGGGCTGCTCGTCTCGGCCCTTCCCGCCGCCATTTACAGTACCCGCGAACTGGCTGTCGACGGCGACCTCTTCGCCATGTTGAGCGCCTTCAATCATCTCGGCGTCCATCTCTTCGGCGGCGCCATGGTGGCGCTGTTCCTCAGACGCTGAGGACCGCGGCGCCAAAGGTCCGGACGAAAGGCGTCGGTACCGTCATTCAAGCCCTGCTCGCCGAGGACGCCATGGCGGCTTGGGCGCCCGGACCTCTCTCTCGCGCTGGGCGGCCTCGCGCCAGCGCCTCGTGCGTCTCCATGAAACCGTGGCCGCAACTGAGGTCATAGGCTTCAGCGCGTGTGCTCCGGTAATCACGAATGTCCTCCTTGATCGATCGGTTCCAGATCGCCGAGCCGCTCACTGAGCCCTTAGCGCACCAGTGCCGTTGCGCGATCGAGCGCCGCAGCAAAGCCCTGCAGCGAAACGGAGAACGGAACCGCCCCGCCGCCGTCCGCCGTGGCGACAAGCTTCAACGCCCCGCCGGCGCGGAGCGCCGTGAGTGCCGGCGCGTCGAAAGCGATCGTGACAAGACAACCGCCAGGAAGGCAGGTGCGGAACCGCAATGCCGGCATCGCGGGCTTGTCGTCGATCTGCAGCGTCACGCCTGGATCCAGCGCCAGGCCGAAGGGCAGGATGACCATGCCGGAAACCGTGTCGCCATCCGGAGCATTCAGTTCGACGGCCAACACGCGCTGGCCATCCTGCCGCGTCTGAACCTGCGAAATCACGCAGCGCGTGGCCGCGCGGTCCTGAGCACAGGAAACCATCCAGTCCTTATGGGTTTCGCTGAGCGATGACGCACCGCCGGGAAGGTCCACTGCCGCAGCATTCGACAGGGCGGAGCACATGACACCGGATGCGACCCAGACCGCGAAGACCGTCAAGCGTCCGAAGACGCGAACAAGGCTGATCACTGACAATATGGCACTCCTTATGTCTGTCGGCGTTGCAAAGTTGTGGCTACTGCGCGCTTTGAGAGGCGAGCACGGCGCAGCCCCCCGCACTTTCGGCAAGGCAGATCACCGTGCCGTCGAACCGGGGGTCGGCGATCAGCACGCCGCCATCGGCACCTTGGGCCAGGTTTGAAGCCGCCGTGTGGATTGGTAGAAAGCGAGCCACGTCCAATGGCTGTATGAGAGAACCGGACAATGAACCGGGTTCGGTTCTCACTGCCTGCTCTACCGTCAGCACGCCCGAAATGAAGTTCATGGTATAGTTGGCGGACGGGTGCAATGAGCCTTGCGTAATCGCATAGTCTCCGGGAGCGCTGAGGGTCGTTGCGGTCGTCGCAAGATTTCCTAAGAGCACGTCACCATTGACCAGTCCCGCTGCACCGACGGTCCAGCCCAGCGAGGGGTTGGCGAGCCCGTAAAACCGGCTGAACGAATTTGCGGTCACATCGATATGACGTGTGCTCACTGTCAGATCCGCACCCGTATAGCTGATATCGTAGTTGGTGTTGCCAAGACTGCCCTGCGTGATCGCGTAGACGCCAACGCCGGAAAACTTGTCCGCAGTTGTTGAGAGGGCACCTGTCAACGTGTCATTGCCGAGAAGGTCGCTGCTTGTATAGGTCAGCGCGGGATTGGTGTCGCCATAGACCCTATCCAGGGCAGTGGCTTCGACAGTCAGGGCGCGCCTGCCGATGTCGGCGGTAGCCGTAGCCGTTGCTGAGGCAAGCACATAATTGCCTGCATCTGCGCCGGTCAGCGTCAGGCCGCCGATATTGACCGTCTTGCCGGTCCCGGCATTCTTGTCGATAAATGCGCCACTTGCGCTGCCGACCGCCAGAACATCGTTGGCGATCATCCCGCTGAAGAATGCATCCGATGTGTCGAGCGTCACGTTCGCCGTACCGTCATACACCCTGTTGCCGGCGATGATGCCGCCAATGGAGGAGATCACGGCCTTGCCTATATCGACCCGGCCCACCCCGCCGGCCAGCGTGTAGTTCGAGGCCAAACCTCCCTGACCGTCTCCCAGAGTCAGCGACCCGAACGATACGGATTTGCCCTGAGCTGCGTGCTTGTCGGTCATCCATCCCGCACCTGACAAGGTCAGCTGTTCGCCGCTGACGAGGTTTTCAAGCGTGAAGATCGAAGCTGCGAGATCGATCGAGCCATCATAGACCCTGCCGCCCGCAAGATTCAAAACGCGCTGGCCTATGTCAGCGGTGGTCGTCGCCGTGCCGGATACAAGCGTGTAATTGCCCGCATCCGCACCCGACAGCGTTATACCGCTTATGGTGACAGCCTTGCCCATCCCTGCATTCTTGTCGGCAAACGCGCCGCTGGCGCTGCCGACCGTCAGGTCATCGTTGGCGATCATGCCGCCGAAGGTGGCGCCGGATGTGTCCAGCGTTGCAGAAGCGGTGCCGTCATAGGTCTTGCCCGAAGCGGCGATGCCGCCCACCGCGGCGATCTGGGCCCGGGCGATAGTGGCGGTGGTCGTCGCCGTATCGGAGACAAGCGTGTAGTTGCCCGCGTCCGCACCCGACAGCGTTATGCCGCTTATGGTGACCGCCTTGCCGATCGCGGCATTCTTGTCGGCAAACGCACCGCTGGCGCTGCCGACCGTCAGGTCATCATTGGCGATCATGCCGCCGAAGGTGGCGCCGGATGTGTCCAGCGTTGCAGAAGCGGTGCCGTCATAGGTCTTGCCCGAAGCGGCGATGCCGCCCACCGCCGCGATCTGGGCCCGGGCGATAGTGGCGGTGGTCGTCGCCGTATCGGAGACAAGCGTGTAGTTGCCCGCGTCCGCACCCGACAGCGTTATGCCGCTTATGGTGACAGCCTTGCCCATCCCTGCATTCTTGTCGGCAAACGCGCCGCTGGCGCTGCCGACCGTCAGGTCATCGTTGGCGATCATGCCGCCGAAGGTGGCGCCGGATGTGTCCAGCGTCGCAGAAGCAGTGCCGTCATAGGTCTTGCCCGAAGCGGTGATGCCGCCCACCGCCGCGATCTGGGCCCGGGCGATAGTGGCGGTGGTCATCGCCGTGTCGGAGACAAGCGTGTAATTGCCCGCGTCCGCACCCGACAGCGTTATGCCGCTTATGGTGACAGCCTTGCCCATCCCTGCATTCTTGTCGGCAAACGCGCCGCTGGCGCTGCCGACCGTCAGGTCATCGTTGGCGATCATGCCGCCGAAGGTGGCGCCGGATGTGTCCAGCGTCGCAGAAGCAGTGCCGTCATAGGTCTTGCCCGAAGCGGTGATGCCGCCCACCGCCGCGATCTGGGCCCGGGCGATAGTGGCGGTGGTCATCGCCGTGTCGGAGACAAGCGCGTAGTTGCCCGCGTCCGCACCCGACAGCGTTATGCCGCTTATGGTGACCGCCTTGCCGGTTGCGGCATTCTTGTCGATAAATGTGCCGCTGGCGCTGCCGACCGTCAGGTCATCATTGGCAATCATGCCGCCGAAGGTGGCGCCGGATGTGTCCAGCGTCGCAGAAGCGGTGCCGTCATAGGTCTTGCCCGAAGCGGTGATGCCGCTTACCGCCGCGATCTGGGCCTTGGCGACATCGACCCTGCCCACGCCATTGAGGAGAGTATAGTTGGACGCGACCCCTCCCGCACCATCGTCGATTGCCAGCGAACCGTAGGAGAAAGCCTTCTCGCTGCCGGCATTCTTGTCATTCATCCACCCGCCGCCTGACAAGGTGAGCTGTTCGCCGTTGACAAGGTTGCCGAGTGTGAAGATCGATGCGGCAAGATCCGCAGAGCCGTCATACACCCGGTTTCCCGAAAGGTTCAGAACCCGCTGACTGATGTCGGCCGCTCCGGTCGCCGTCGATGCAATCATATAGTTGCCTGCATCCGCGCCCGACAGCGTTATGCCGCTTATGGTGACCGTCTTGCCGATACCGACGTCCTTATCGGCAAAATTTGCGCCTAAGGAGCTGAAAGAGACCTCGTCGTTAAGGGCTATTCCTGCAAGGGTTCCCGCGTTGGCCATAGCCGCCGCCGTCGTACCGTCATACGTTTTGTTGCTGGCGGTTATCCCCGTCAGGGTCAGCGTGGCCTTGGCGATATCCACGCTATGGGCACCGCCCGAAAGAGTGTAATTCGATGCCAGGCCGCCATTACCATTGCCTAGAAGCAGCGTCCCGAGCGAAATAGATTTTCCACTGCCGACATTCTTGTCGCCCATTGCGCCCAAACCGGAGAGCGTCAGCGACTCGCCATTGGCCAGGTTCGAGAGGCTGAAGATCGTCGAGGCGAGATTGGTCGTGCCGTCATAGGTCCGGGTGCCGGAAAGCGACAGAGGCCGTGGCGTCACGGTGACCTGAGCGGGCATGTAGACGAACCGATAGGCCGCGTTGGATGCGCCCGCTCCTGTGCCGGAGATCGTGTGGGTGCCGACGGGCGTCGTGGTGGTAAGGCCGGCAGTCGTCGCTTGCGACGTAATGGTATCGCCGGCGCGCAAGCCGTAATACTGGGCCGGGAGTGTCTGCGCACCATTGCCGTAGACCGTCGTGATCGCGCCCGGCGCAACGGCGACGACATGACTCAGTACGTAAAGCTGCGGATAATATGCGGTGGCCGAGTTGTTGTTCTGTCCGACCTGGTTGGGCGGCGCCCAGACATTGTTGAAATCCCAGCCGGCATAATTGGTGGCGAAATTCGACAAATCCTGCATGTGGGCGGTGGTCCGGCCGGTATCGATGACGGGACCGGTATAGTATTCCGCATACCATCCGACGCCGTTCGACCGTCCGCTTGTCTGCGTATTCCAATAGCTGTTGGTGACGGAGCCGGACCAGATGGTGCCAACCAATCCGCCAATGTAGTTGCCGTTGCCGCCCCATACAGCGCCGGTCGCGTAGGATTGGTCGATTACTCCGTCGACGTTCTGCCCGGAATAGCCGCCATTCTGCCCGACAAGGCCGCCATAGTGGTAGCCGTATGGGCCGGAGGTCACCGAGCCCGTTGCGTAGGACTGGCGGATCGTGCCGGTATTGTATCCGACCAGCCCGCCGCCATAGTAGCTGTCCCCAAGTTCGGTTCCCCAGCCGGTAAGAGCGCCGGTCGCATAAGACTGGCTGATTACGCCCTCGTTCCTGCCGGCCAGCCCGCCGAACCAATACTTCGCCGAGGCGGCGCCGGTCGCAAAGGATTGCGTGATTGCGCCCTGCCCGACGTTGATACCGACCAGCCCGCCGACACCCTGCCTGGCGGTTGCCGACGCAATGCCGGAATAGGATTGCGCTATCGAGCCGCTATTGTACCCGACCAACCCGCCGACGTTGTAATAGCCTGAAACGCTGCCGCCGGTCAGGCCGACATCGCGCACGGCGCCGGTGGAATAACCGAAGAGGCCGACATGATAGTTTGTCGTCCCGCTGATCGTCAGATTGCTGATCGTATGGCCAAGGCCCTCGAACGCTCCGGAGAAGGCGGTGGGCAACGCATCGGTCGTGCCTCCGCTCGCAATCAGGCCGGCGGTATAGGTGGTGCCGGCGGCATTGAGATTGGACGCCAGCGCATATTTGCCGGCAAGGCCTGCGCCGTAGGTCGTGACAGCGTTGCCCGTCGCCGCGCTGGTCCCGTCGATGGCGTCCAGATCGGCCATCGAGTAAATCAGGGTATAGGCATCGCCGTTGATCGCAAGGCTCTGATTGCCCGGCGACGCACTTTGCACATTGCCGCTCGCATTCAGGTAGGTGAAGCTCCCAGAAAAACCTGATCCTGCCAGACCAAAGGACAGATTGGTCGGCAAGGACGTATCGTGCGTGAGCGCGACGGCACCCGCGCCCTTCACCGCAATCGGCGCATTGATGGCAAGTGCAGCGGCCGCGTAGAGATTGAGACCCGCCCCCGCAGCGCCGCCGAAGGTAATCGGAGCATTGACATAGATGCTGTTCGCCGCATTCAGCGTGAGCGTCGTTCCCGCGCTCCACGAAAGGGGCGCGGCAACCGTGATGTTGCCTGCCTGGCTTCCGGAAGAGCCGGTGGAGACGACGACGTTCGCACCGGAAAGCGCAGTCAACAGCGTGGCTGCATCGATGACGCTGTCATTGCCGGTAGCGGTAAAGCCGGAGACATTGCTACTTGCACCGCTGGATATGGTGACATTGTAGGGGTCCAGCAGCAATGTGCCGAAAAAGCCGTTTGCCGCTCTCAGGTCGGTGAAGCCCGTGTAGGAGAGCAGCGCCTCGCCCGACACCTCCGCATCGCCGCCATTGCCGGAAACGGCACCGCCTTTCGCCGATATGGTCCCCGCAAAGCTGGTAGCGTTGTCGGACCACAGCGCGACATTGCCGCCGTTTCCGATCCAGGTCGCGTCGGCATTGATGAGGGTTCTGGAGTCCACGTCCAGAACCTCGGCGCGCTGAAGCGTGCCCTTGCCCTGCCTGTCACCGCCCACCTTGACCGTACCGCCGCCGGTTCTACCCGAGACATCGATCTGCGCGCCCTTGAGCTTGAGGTCGCGGCCCGTAATTGCGACCTTCCCACCGGCGTTAGATTTGCCGGACGCCCTGATCTTGCCGGACACCGCGACCTTGCCGTCCGAGCCGCCGAGGATGATATCGCCGCTCCTGCCCCCGACCGTATTCGCCTCGATTGTCCCCGACATATTGACTGCCTGACGCGCCATGGTGCGAGCAGCAGCCGCGGTCAGTTGCACTGTGCCCCCATCAGCGGAAATTCTGCCGCTGTTGCTGACCAGCGCATCCGTGCCTTGCGCCTCCGTCGGTATTGCGACCTGCAGGAAGCCATCGCCGGAAACATCAAGCGTCGCGCGTTCGCCCGAACCCAGCCCCACCTTGCCCAGCGGCACGTTGATGGTGCCCGAGTTCGCCACCGAGCCGCCGATCAGCGCCATGTAGCCGCCGCGGTTTATGGTGATCGTGCCGGCGTTGGTCGCCGAGGCGGAGGCGCCGTTGCCCGTAAAGGCCCGCTGACCGGTCATGAAATCGCGGTCGGAAATGCCGAGTGTCGAGGCGACGAAGGCACCCGCGTCGACCGTGCCGGTGGACGTGATGGCGATGCCGTTGGGATTGACGATATAGACCTGACCGTTGGCGTTGAGTTGTCCCGCTATGGACGTCGTCGTTCCGCCGGTGACGCGGTTGAGGATCGCTGAAGAGACGTTGGGCTGGACGAAGGTGACGCTGTTGCCTTGGCCAATGTTGAAGCTCTGCCAGTTGATGACGGCGCTGCCGCTCGACTGGTTAATGGTGAGCGCGCCGTTCGAATTCGTGCCGATCGTGGCGCTGCCCGCCGCGACCTGGCCACCGGTCGGCAGGGATTGAGCGAAACCGGAGTTGGCTGTGATCAGCGCCGTCGAGGCGAGCAGAGCGACCATTCTGGCCTGATGAGCGGCAAATCCGCGATCCTGCGAACGAAACATGGCGACGGCCCCTAGAACTGGAACGCTGTTGAAAGCGTGAAGCGGTTATCGTTTGTGCCGTTTCCGAAGCGTTCGGCGCGGCCATATTCGAGGTTCAGCGTGACACTGTTGAAGCTGGATTGCCCGGCCACCCCGAGCCTGAGACCGACACCGTAAGCGGCGCCCCGCGAAAAACCGCGCTCCAGCGCTGTCGGCTCGTAGAGCTTGACGCCTCCATAGGCACCGAACAGATAGGGCGAGATATAGAGTGCGCCGCTTGTTCCAGAGCCTTGCGGCAAACCCGTTCCCTGCTGCTTGGGAAAGTCGGGCACGGCGAAGGGCAGAGTTACCGCCGTCACAAACGGAAACTGCGCTTCCCAGCGCAGAGCAAAGCCGGAGTCGCCCTGGACAGAACCGAGCGGGAAACTGGACAGGCCGCCCGGAGAGACAAGGCCTATCTGCTCTGCATTGAGCAATGGCTCGCCGAAGGAGGTTTGCGCTCTGGCCTTGAAGTCGAGGACCAGATGCTCGGCAACCGGCTGACGATAGCCGAGCATGAAGTCCAGCTTATGGAAATCCGCATCCGCACCCTGCCGCGACAGCGGTATTCCGCTGGCCATCGCGTCACTGTGGTTGCGAGCGCCGAACCCGTCAATGCCGAAAGACCCCGTAAGACTGCCGAAGACGAACGCGTCGCCGGGCGCGTACCACGAGAAATCCGCACCGGCGCGCAGCACGCGCAGCCGATCCTGCGAAACGGTAATTCCGTTGCCGTTGCGCAGCGAAAGCGTCTCGTCCTGGGCATCGAACACGCCCTTGACGTTGAGCATGAAGTTGCGCGAACGGATCACGGGATAGGCGAGCCGAGCAGATGCGCGCGTCAGGTCGGACAGGAACGCGGGGCCGTTCGAAATCGCCTCGGGCGCAGTGCGCGCAAGCGTTCCTTCGAGATTGAATGTCAGGCCGTCGATGCCAAGCGGCACGATGACGCCGCCGGAACGCACGGCGATGGAAAACTGCCTTTCCAAGAACCCGGACATCAACCTCGTCTACGCCATCAACGAACCGTCCGCTTCCGGCGCCTATGAGGCGCTGCGGGCCGCCGGCAAGGAGAAGGATGTCGTCCTCGTCACGGTCGACGGCAGTTGCGAGGGCGTGCGGCTCATCAAGGAAGGCGTGATCGGCGCCGACAGCCAGCAATATCCCTACCGCATGGCGTCGCTCGGCGTGGAGGCGATCAAGAAGCTGATCGAGACCGGCGAGAAGCCTCGGACGAGCGAAGGCCGCGACTTCTTCAACACCGGCGTCGAGCTCATCACGGACAAGCCGGTCGACGGCGTGAAGAGCATCACCTCCGACGACGCGGCCAAGATCTGCTGGGGCAATTGAGCCGAGCCGCGATGATGGCGACCGGTCCCGGCGAACGGGGCCGGTCATGACACAAGGAGGAGGCAGGATGAACAGCACGGACGCCACGGCCAAGGCCGCAACGGCGCAGACCTATCGCACCGCGAAGGATTTCGCCCACCGCGATCTCGGCGCCCTCGGGAACCTTCGGCGGTTCCTCTACCAGAACCCGGCGATTAGCCCGGCCATCGTGCTTCTCCTCGCCGGCCTCGTCTTCGGACTGACGAACGAGCGGTTCTTTCGCCTCTCCAATTTCTCGCTGATCTTCCAGCAGGTCTCGATCGTCGGCACGCTCGCGATCGCCCAGACGCTGATCATCCTGACGGCGGGCATCGACCTGTCGATCGGCGCCGTGATGATCTTCTCGACGGTGGCCATGGCGAAGGCCCATCTCATCCTCGGCTGGAGCGGTCCTGCCTGCCTCGCGGTCGGCCTTCTGACGGGCATCGTCGCGGGTGGGCTCAACGGACTGCTGATCACGAAGATCAAGCTGCCGCCCTTCATCGTGACGCTCGGCACGCTCAGCATCTTCTATGCGCTGTCCATTCTCACGACCGATGGCCTGACCACCCGGGGCACGGCTCTCCCGCCGGCGCTCACCTGGACCGGCTCCTATTTCCGCCTGTTCGACGTCAACATGAGCTACGGCATCCCGCTCATGCTCGGGCTCTATGCGCTCGTCGCCTACATGCTGAAGAACACGGCCTTCGGCTATCACATCTATGCCGTCGGAAACGACGTGGAGGCGTCCCGGCTGGTCGGGCTCCGCCCCGAGCGCGTCCTTCTCGCCGTCTACATGATGGCGGGCGCCATCACCGTCTTCGCGGCCTGGATCTTCATGGGACGTATCAACGGCGTCAGTCCGAATGGTGCGGTCGATGCCAATCTCGACTCGATCACGGCCGTTGTCATCGGCGGCACCAGCCTCTTCGGCGGGCGCGGCCTCGTCTGGGGCACGCTTCTGGGCGCGCTCATCGTCGGCGTTTTCCGCAACGGGCTGTCGCTCGCGGGCCTCGACGTCCTCTACCAGACGCTCGCCGTCGGAATCCTGATCATCGTCGCGGTCGCGCTCGACCAGTGGATCAGAAAGGCGAGTGCGTGATGGCCGAGGAGAGCAGACCGGTCATCGAGGTCCGCAACCTCGTCAAGACCTTCGGCCATGTCGTCGGCCTCGACGGCGTCAGCCTGAAACTGTGGAAGGGCGAGGTGCTCGCCATCATCGGCGACAATGGCGCCGGCAAGTCGACGCTGATCAAGGCGCTCTCCGGCGCGCTCCAGCCGGATGACGGCGACATCCTCGTCGACGGCGAGCCCGTGCGTTTCCGCACGCCGCTCGACGCGCAGAAGTCCGGGATCGCGACGGTCTACCAGACGCTTGCCATGCTGCCGGCGCTGGACATCGCGAGCAATCTCTTCATCGGGCGGGAACTGCGGCTGCCGGGCGTGCTCGGCACGGTCCTGCGCCGGCTCGACAAGAAGCGGATGCGGCAGATCGCGCGCGAGCATCTGGAGGCGCTCGGCATCTCGACGCTCCAATCGGTCACGCAGCCCGTGGAAAGCCTTTCCGGCGGGCAGCGCCAGGCGGTCGCCGTGGCGCGGGCGGCGGCTTTCGGCTCGCGCGTCGTCGTGCTGGACGAGCCGACGGCAGCGCTCGGCGTTCGCGAATCCGAACAGGTCCTCCAGCTCGTCCGGGACCTTCGCGACCGCGGGCTCTCGATCATCCTCATCAGTCACAACATGCCGCAGGTCTTCGCCGTCGCCGACCGCATTCACATCCAGCGGCTCGGCCGGTGCGCCGCGACCGTGACGCCCCAGACCCACACCATGTCGGAGGCCGTCGCCATCATGACCGGCGCGATCTCCTGACCACCAGACCCGATCAGACATCAGAACCAGCAGGGAAGTGCCATGTCCATGACCAGCAATGCCATCGCCCCCGCGGCGGAGAGTTTCGACTGGAGCGACCTCGACGACCGGGCTGTCGCCACCATCCGCGCCCTCGTCGCCGATATCGTGGAGAATGCCAGGGGCGGGCATCCCGGAACGGCGATCAGCATGGCGGCGGCGGCGCATCTGCTCTTCAGCCGTGTCATGAACCACGATCCGTCCAATCCCGAATGGCTCGGCCGCGACCGCTTCGTGCTGTCCATGGGACATTCGTCGCTGACCCTCTACATCCAGCTCTTCCTCACGGGCTACCCGATGACGCTGGAGGACCTCAAGGCGACCCGCACGCTGCATTCCAAAACCCCGGGCCATCCCGAACTCGACCGCGCCAACGGTATCGAAATGACGACGGGACCGCTCGGCGAGGGCGTTGCATCCGCGGTCGGCATGGCGATGGCGGCCCGGCGGGAGAGGGGGCTCCTCGACCCCGGGGCGCCGGAAGGGGAAAGTCCGTTCGACCATACGATCTGGGTCTTTGCCGGCGACGGCTGCATGCAGGAGGGGGTCGCCATGGAGGCGGCGGCCCTTGCCGGTCACCTGCAGCTCGGCAATCTCGTGCTTCTGTGGGATGACAACCGTATTTCCGCGGACGATGACACCGTCATCGCGGTCAGCGAGGACACACTTGCCAAATTCGCCGCCATGGGCTGGCATGTCCAGCATGTCGACTGGCGCGGCCCGACGATCGACGGCACGACCTACCGGGAGGATGTCGAGGCCCTGAACGAGGCTTTCCAGGCGGCCAAGGCGGAAACCGGAAAGCCGTCGCTGATCCGTCTCAGCACCATCATGGGCTGGCCGGCGCCGACAAAGCAGAACACCGGCGCGATCCACGGGGCTCCGATGGGTGCGCAGGAGGTGGCGGGCATGAAGCGGGCCATCGGCTTTGATCCGGAGAAAACCTTCGTCATCGAGGAGGCCGTGCTCGGCCATACGAGGCGGGCTGTCGCCCGCGGCCGGCAACGCCACGCGGACTGGACGCGGGCGATGGAGCGCTGGCGGTCGCGTCAGCCGGAACACGCCGCTCTCCTTTCCCGGCTGGAAGCGGGAGCCCTGCCGGATGGATGGCTTGACGCGCTGCCGGACTTCGAACCCGGCGAAACGCTTTCGACGCGAAAGGCGTCCGGTCGCATCCTCAATGCGATCGCGCCATTGATGCCGGAGCTCTGGGGCGGGGCGGCGGACCTCGATGAATCCACCTATGCGAGCGTGCGGGGCGAGGCGGTCTTCGCGCCTGCGGTCCACAGCACCAAGGCCTATGGCGACGTCGCGCTCTATGGCCGCAACATCCATTATGGCGTGCGCGAGCACGGCATGGCGGCGATGACGAGCGGGATCGCGCTTCACGGGCTGACGCGCCCCTATGCGGCGACCTTCCTGCAATTCTGCTATCACATGCTGCCGTCCATGCGGCTTGCCGCCATCATGCGGCTGCCGGTCATCTATATCCTTACCCATGACTCCATCGCCATGGGCGAAGACGGGGCGACGCACCAGCCGATCGAACAGTTGGCCGTCCTGCGCTCCATGCCCGGCCTCAACGTGTTCCGTCCGGCGGATGCCACGGAAACCGTCTGGGCGTGGCGGTCGGCGGTGGAGAGCAGGGACCGGCCGACATGCCTCGTGCTTTCCAGGCAGAATCTCGAGACGCTGAAGCGCGGCACCGGCCACTTCGCGGACGGCAGCGGCGCTGCAAGGGGGGCCTATGTGCTTTGCGATCCTCCCGGCGGAACGAGGCCGGAAGCCATCGTTATCGCGACGGGCTCGGAGGTGGCGCTCGCGCTTGCGGCCCGTGAAAGGCTTGGCGACGACGTCGCCCTGAGGATCGTCTCCACGCCATGCCGGGAAATCTTCCTGGAGCAGCCGCAATCCTATCGAGACGCGGTGCTGCCGCCGTCGCTCAAGGCCCGCGTCAGCGTCGAGGCGGCAACCCAGTTCGGCTGGCGTGACCTCGTCGGCGATGCCGGGGAGACGGTCGCAATCGATCGGTTCGGCGAGTCGGCGCCGGGTGAGGTTCTCCAGGTTCATTTCGGCTTCACGCCGGAAAAGGTGGCCGAGGCCGTCCGGCGGACGATCGCACGCGGAAAGGAGAAGGCATGACCAGGTCCATTCAGCCCCCGCAGTTCCGCCTCGACGGGCGGGTCGCCTTCGTGACGGGTGCAGGCGGCGGCATCGGCCGCAGCATCGTCGAGGCGCTCGTCGCCTCGGGCGCGCTTGTCGGCTGCGGCGACATCCCCGGCAACCGTGGCATTCATGAGGTGGTCGCGGATGTCGGGGAAGACCGCGCCGTCGCCATCGAGGTCGATGTGTCGAGCCCGGAGAGCCTCGCGAAGGCCATCGAAGCCGTGGAGGGCCGCTTCGGCCCCCTGAGCCTTGCCGTCAATGCCGCCGGCATAACCAAGACCGGCCCGGCGGAAGACATGTCGCCGGAGCAATGGGACTCAGTGCTGCAGGTCAATCTCGGCGGCGTCTTCTTTTCCTGCCAGGCGGAGGGCCGCGCCATGCTGCGCAACGGCGGCGGGCGCATCGTCAACATCGCGTCCATGTCGGCGACGATCGCCAATCGCGGCCTGTCGCAGGTGAACTACAACACCTCCAAGGCGGGCGTGCGGCACTTCACGAAATGCCTCGCCGCGGAATGGGGCGGTCGCGGCATTCGCGTCAATTCCGTCAGTCCCGGTGTAACGTTGACTCCCATGAACGACCGGCCGGACATGCGCGACCTGATGTCCGTCTATGCCAAGGACGCGCCGCTTGGACGCCTCGCGCGCCCGGAAGAAATCGCAGGCCCCGTCGTCTTTCTCCTGAGCGATGCGGCCTCCTACGTGACGGGCGAAGATCTTGTGGTCGATGGCGGAACAACGGTGTGGTGATGACGATGAACAAGAAGCAACTGAGATGGGGCGTTCTCGGCTCCGCATGGATCAACGAGGCGGCCATCCCGGGCATCCTGGCGGCCGGGAACGCGACACTTGCCGCGGTTTCCAGCCGCAGGCCCGAAGTGGCCGAGGCCGACCGCGTTCGCTGGGGCGCGCAAAAGGCGTATGGCTCCTACGATGCGCTACTGGCGGATCCGCAGGTCGATGCGGTCTATATCCCGCTTCCCAACCACCTGCACACCGAATGGACGATCCGTGCCGTAAAGGCCGGCAAGCATGTGCTCTGCGAAAAGCCGCTCGCGCTTTCGCGGGACGATGTCGAGACGATCGCCGCCGAGGCGAAGCGGGCCGATCGCGTGGTCATGGAAGCGTTCATGTATCGCTTTGCGCCGCGCTGGCTGAAGGCGCTGCAGCTTGCGCGATCCGGGTCGATCGGGGATGTCCGCCTCGCTCGCGTGACGCTCGGCTTCAAGCAGCACTACGACAACTACAACATCCGCTTCGATCCGGCGGCGGGCGGCGGGGTGCTCTGGGACATGGGATGCTACGCGGTCAACATGAGCCGGCTCATCTTTGCCGCCGAACCGGCCGGCGTCTTCGCAACGCAATGGATCAGGCCGGGCGAGAGCGTCGACACGACGACCTCGGGGCTTCTCGACTTCGGAAACGGGCGCACGTCGATCTTCTCCGTTTCGTTCGACCATATCAATCCGCTCAGCCAGATCGAGATCGTCGGCACGGATGGCTGGATCAGCCTGCAGGGGACGGGAATGCGCGGGGAACCCTTCACGCGGCTTCTGACCCACCGCTTCGGCGACGAGGTTTTCCTCGACGGCGTCGAGCCGCAGACCGAGACGTTCCCGGCCTTCAATTCCTTCGCGGCGGAATTCGAAGAAATGGGTCGCATCGTGCTCGATGGCGCGACCCCGCGATACGATCCGTCGGATGCGCTTCGCAATGTCGAAGTCCTTGAGAAACTCATCGAATCCGCGAAAGGCGGCGCATTGGTCAATAGCTGACGGCATCGAAGCGCCGCTATGCGATGACAAACGATGAGTGCCGCCAGCTCCAGGCTTCCTTATTCATGTATTCTTGCTCCCAAGGCACGCGGCGGAGACAACCCCGCAAAGATGCCGGCCAGACTTGGCGGAGCCGATATGAATGATGATGCGTGCTGTTTTGGAGTGACTGGCGATGCTGCGCTTCTATCCCACCGATAGCGATCCAACACGAGCGAAGGAAGCGGGTGGTGCCGCTGCGCCTCTATGGATAGACGCTTTCGATCCAAGCGCCGATGAGGTTGCACAAATCGAGAAAATGACCGGCGCGACGCTTCCCTCCATGGGAGCGCTCAGCGAGATACAGGTTTCGCGTCGCCTCAGGAACGAACACGGCGTGCTCTATATGAGCACGCCGTCTGCTGCGATTCATCCTGAGCAAAGCCCGGCGACGCCGCCATTGGGGTTCGTCCTGTCGCGCGACCGGCTCATCACGGTTCGTTTCATGGCACTGGCGACCTTCGATGCTGTTGCCGACAAATTTTCTTCAGGACCGGAAGTGCCGAAATCGAGCCTCGACGTCTTTGTCCTCCTCTGCGAAGAGATCGTGGACCGGGTCGCGGACATGCTCGAACGCCTGGCCGGGGAACTGAATGTCCTGGCCGTCGATGCATTTCATGCCGACGATACGCGCGGCCGGCATGCGGCCCGCTCCAACAGGCTCCTGCGGGTACAACTTCGCCAGGTCGGCCGGCTCGGTGACAGGCTGTCGGAGGTTCGGGACGGCATACAGGGCCTGGCGCGCGTCGTGGCCTATACCGAGCAGAATTGCGGCGGCTGGTTCACGGAAGGGCCCAAATCCGCCATCGCCAGCTTGCACCAGGACATTCATTCGCTGACCGAGTACGAAGAGCAGCTCGCGAACAAGATCCAGTTCGTTCTCGACGCTCTCGTCGGGCTTATCGGCATCGTCCAGAACGATGTGATCAAGGTCTTGACGATTGTCTCCATCGCCGGCATTCCCCCAACGCTGGTTGCGGGGATCTATGGCATGAATTTCAAATTCATGCCCGAGTACGATTGGTCCTGGGGTTATCCCTATGCCTGGGCCGCAATAATCCTGAGCACCGTCGTTCCCTTGGTCTGGTTCAAGCTGAAGGGTTGGTTTTAGCTCCGGTCTCGCAGTTCCTGATCTCACTCGCCTGACGGCGGGCCCTTTCCATCGATCCCAATTGCGGTGATCGGGTGGACGCCGCCATGGCTGAACTGCGCTCTGCCGGCTCGAACTTGGCTCATACGCGAAGGTTGCGATCGAGCCAGAGGGCGAATCCGCCCTTGAAGGCGTTCATGTTGTCGCCGCGGCGGGACTTTTCGGGGAGGCTGTGCAGCTTTTCGGCATTGCCGCCGCCGATGACGACGTAGTCGGGCTCGAGCGCTTGCGTCAGCTTTTCCACGGCGGCGCAGACGTGCTTCTCCCACTTCTTCCGGCCGCGCCTTTCGAGGCTCGCATTGCCGAGATAGTCCTCGAATGTCCGCCCCTTGCGGTAGGGGAGATGCGCGATTTCCAGCGGCTGGGCCACGTTGTCGACGATCATGGCCGCACCGAGGCCGGTTCCAAGCCCGAGGAACAGCATGCGCCCGCCGTCGTAGCTGCCGACGGCCTGCATGAGCGCGTCGTTGACGATCTTCAGCGGCTTGCCGAAGCGGCGGGCGAAATTATAGGCGACCCAGCCACGGCCGAGATTGTGCGGTTCGGCGACGATCCTGTCGTGCACCACCGGCCCGGGATAGCCGATCGAGATGACGTCGAACGGCAGGCCCTGCGCAAGCTGCTCGACGGCATCGGCCATCGCGGCCGCATCCATGTCCGGGCCGGAGACGACGCGGCGCGGCTCGCCGCCCGCGCTTGTGAGGATCTTGACATGTGATCCGCCGATGTCGACGGAAAGCACGACGGGTTGCCTGTGATCGTCCATGTGCTTTTCCGTCATGCCTCCGGATCGACCCAGCCGCCGGGGGGCGCAAAGCCGCTCATCGCCTCTTCCGGTCCCCAGCTGTGCGGCGCATAGGGCGCGGGCCGGGTTTTCAGGTCCAGCACCGGATCGACGACACGCCAGGCGAGCTCGGAGGCATCCCGCCGGGTGAACAGTTGCCGCTTGCCGTTCATGGCGTCGCCGATCAGCCGCTCGTAGGGCAGCATGTCGTCCGCCGTGCTGTCGACGGCGGCCAGTTCCACGTCTTCGCCGATCATTTCGCTGCCGGCAGCCTTGCGGCGCGCGCCGATGCCGATCAGCACCTCGGGGCCGACCCGAAAGCGCACGTAGTTGGCGTCGGCGGCGTCGGTGTCGTCGAAGACCGCGATAGGCGGCCGCTTGAAGCGCAGGACGACCTCGGTGGCGCGCACCGGCAGGTTCTTGCCGGCGCGGATGTAGAAGGGAACGCCCTTCCAGCGCCATGTGTCGACGAAGAGCCGCACGGCGGCAAAGGTCTCCACGGGCGAGCCCGCGGCCACGTCCGGCTCGTCGCGGTAGCCGTCGAACTGGCCCCGGACGAGGTCCTCCTCCCGCAGGGGGCGGATCGATTTCAGCACCTGGACCTTCTCGTCGCTGAGATCGTCGGAATCGCTCGTCGCGGGCGGCTCCATGGCCAGGAGGAGAAGCACGTTGACCAGATGGTTCTGGATCACGTCGCGCACGCAGCCCACCTCGTCGTAGAACCGGCCGCGACCGCCGACGCCGAAATCCTCGGCCATGGTGATCTGCACGCTCTCCACGTAGTTGCGGTTCCAGACGGGCTCCAGGAAGGTGTTGGCGAAACGGAAATAGAGCAGGTTCTGGATCGCCTCCTTGCCGAGATAGTGGTCGATGCGAAAGACCGACTGCTCCTCGAAGACGGAGAGCAGTTCCTCGTTGAGCGCCCGTGCGGACGCAAGATTGCGGCCGAAGGGCTTTTCCACCATCAGGCGGGCGTGGCCGGCGATGCCGGCGGCCTTGAGGGCTTCTATCACGGTGCCGAACAGCGAAGGCGGGATGGCGAGGTAGTAGAGCGGCCGGGTCGCGCCGCCGAGCGCCTGGCGCAGCCTTTCGAAGGTCGCGGCGGCCTTGTAGTCGCCGCCGACATAGCGCAGCAGGCTCTTGAACCTTGCGAAGACGGCTTCGTCCACCGAACCGAACTGCGTGAGGATGCCGTCGCGGGCGCGCTCTGCCAGCCTGTCCGCGTCCCAGTCGTCGAGCGCGACGCCGATGACCGGTTCGCTCAGATGGCCGCGCCGCACCATCTGGTACAGCGAGGGCAGGATCATCCTGTGGGCGAGATCGCCGCTTGCGCCGAAGACCACCAGCGCGTCCGACCTGTTCTGGCTCATGACTGTCTCCACCCGTTCGATCTATTTCGCCTTGCCATGTCCGCCGAAGGCGAAGCGCATGGCCGAAAGCAGCCTGTTGGCGAATTCGTCGTTGTCGCGCGAGCTGAAGCGTGCAAACAGCGCCGAGGAGAGCACCGGCGCCGGCACGCCAGTTTCCACCGCCGCCTGCAGGGTCCAGCGCCCTTCGCCGGAATCGGAGACGCGGGCATCGAAACCGGCAAGCGTCGGGTCCGTCTTCAGGACGCCGGCCGTCAGGTCGAGCAGCCATGAGCCGATGACGCTGCCATGGCGCCACACTTCGGTGACGGCGGCGAGGTCGATGTCGAATTTGTGATATTGCGGCTGGGCGAGGGGGGCGGTTTCCGCGTCGGCCGGGCGCGCCTCGTTGCCGGCATTGGCGGCTTTCAGAATGTTCAGCCCTTCGGCATAGGCGGCCATCATGCCGTATTCGATGCCGTTATGGACCATCTTGACGAAATGGCCGGCGCCCGACGGGCCGCAATGGAGATAGCCTTGTGCCGCGGTGTCCGCCGTGCCGGCTTTTCCGCCCGCTCCGTCCGCGCCGGGCGCCAGCGCCGCGAAAATGGGATCGAGCCGCGTGACCGCCGCGTCGGGGCCGCCGATCATCAGGCTGTAGCCGCGCTCCAGCCCCCAGACGCCGCCGCTGGTGCCGACGTCGACGAAGGAGACGTCCTTCGCGGAAAACTCGGCGGCGAGATCGACCGCATCGCGATAGTGGGAATTGCCGCCGTCGATCAGCGTATCGCCGGCCTCCATGCGGGCGGCGAGGTCCCGGGCGATGCCGCCGGTGATGGCGGCCGGCAGCATGAGCCAGACGGCGCGCGGGGGCGTGAGTTTCGCGAGGAGGTCGTCCAGGCTTTCCGCGCCCGTCGCGCCTTCGGCGACCAGCGCCGCCACGCTTTGCGGATTGACGTCATAGACGACGCATCGATGTCCGGCCTTCGTGAGGCGCCGCACCATGTTTGCGCCCATGCGGCCCAGCCCGATCATTCCCAGTTGCGTATGCCAGCTCCGTTTCAGGTGTTCATTCGCCCGGAATTCGTATTTCGTAGTCGCTATTTTCCCAGCGCCGCTGCGAACCCAGCCACAGCAACGTGAACAGGATGCACCCTCCGGCCGCAAGCCCGGCCGTCGGCAGGTCCACCACATGGGTGGCGAAGGCGGTCTCGCGCGTCGGGCTGTCGCTGGTCGTGCCCCAGCCGTCGAGGCTCCAGTGTACCAGCGCCGGCGCATTCAGTTCCAGCCGCAGGATCTTGCCGCGCGGCATGGTCGCGATCCTGTTGTCGGGGCGCCAGATGCGCAGGGCGGCGGGTGTCCGGCGGCGGATATAGCGTTCGACCGTCTGCGGCGGCATGTCGAAGACCGCGCCGTCGGCGAGCGAGCGCAGCAGCTTGATATGCTCGGCATGCGCCCAGACCAGCGGCATGGCGCTGCCCGACGGACGGCCGAAGGCCAGTTCGCGTGCGGGAACATCCGGGCCGTCCCAGCTCTGCTCGGGCAGCAGGCCCTCGACCCCGGCGGAGGCCTCCAGCGTTGCCAGCAGGGCCTCGGCGCGATCGCGCCGGCCGGCCGCCAGCTCGTAATGGGCGCGCTCGCCGGAAAGAAGCGGCCAGGCACGCCCCTGTCCGATGCCGTCGAACGGCCCGCCGTCCGGCTTCTCGCCGTAGCCGTCGCCGGTGTAGCGGTACCAGAGCGGGCCCTGCGGCAAGTCCACCTTGAGCGCGTGGTCGATCGCCTTGATCGTATCGAGAATGCGCGGATCGTCCGGCCTGCGCAGTCCGAACCGCACCAGTGCCAGCGCATCAGGGCTCAGCACGTCCCAGGCCGGCAGCATGGCCTTTTCGGGAACCTGGTTGCGGATCGCGGTCTGGCCGTCCGCGGCGGCGGCGACATCCGTCGCGGCCGCGCCGGCGATGCGCACGTAATAGCCCTTGATGCCGGCCGCCGCGCAGATGTTCGGCCTTGAGGCAAAGGTCCAGTTCTCGATCTGCTCGTTCCAGCAATCGGCCGTTTCGCGCAGGTGTCCGGCGGCATCCGGGTCGCCATCCGCCTCGATCAGGTCGGCGGCGGCAAGCAGGGCGGCGATCTCGACGGCCAGCGTGAAGGGGCTGTAGCCGCCGTCCTCCTCCCAGCGGTCCTGGATGGTCGCCGGGCCGTTGGCGACCAGATAGCCGGCCGCCTTGCGGATCATCGGCATGAAACGGTCGAGATGCCGGCCGGCCAGATGATGGTGGCGGTGAAGCAGGTCGGCGAGCAGGATGGGAAACGCGCATTCGTCCATCTGCACGCCGGGCCAGTAGGGCCGCCCGTCCAGCCAGAGGTTCTGCGGCCAGTGGCCGGAGGCGAGCTGGACTTCGCGCAGATAGTCGAGGATGGCCAGCGCTTCCCGGCTGTCGCCGGCGGCCAGGAAACCGCCCGCCGTCTCGACGAGATCGCGCGGCCAGACGAGGTGGTAGCCGCCGAGGTCGTCGTCGCCCTTGTTGTCGCCCCACGGGATGGAAAGGCTCGCCACGACGGCGCCCGCGCGGTCGGCGGCGCGATGGGCGGCCAGCACGGCGGTGGACACGCGATAGGCATTGACCTTTCCCGCATGCGGGCGGTCGAGCCCGACGAGACCGTGCTGCCAGCGGTGCCAGTTCTCGCGATAGCGATCCTGCGCCACGTCGAAGCCGGCATCGAGGCTTTGGAGCGCGGTGGCCGCGGCTTCGGTTTCCGACTGGCCGAAGGCGAGCGCCAGCACGACGGTCGGGTTGTCGGCGGTCAGGCCGATCTCGCCGGTCAGCGCGACATTGCCTTCGTCGGCGCGCTGGTAGCACGGGTCCAGCGTGCCGTGTTCGCGCAATTGCCGGTATCCGTCGGAGGTGCCGACATAGCCCGCGGAGCGTGCTTTCCAGGGGGTGGAAGCCGCCAGCGCCAGATAGCGCGAGCGCCCGCAGGCCATCAGCAACGGCGCGCCGTAATAGTCCGCGATCCAGGCCGAATTCTGCATGCCGGCATTGGTGAGATGCGGCGCCAGCAGCGCGAAGACGCCGTAATCGCCGACCGCGCCCTCGGCCGGCCTGAAGGTGATGCGCTGGAGGACGCAGGGGCGGGCCGGATCGCTGACGACATCCTTTTCGATGCTGTATCGACCGTCGCGGGCGGTATTGACCACATGGAAGGCCGGAACGCCGTCCGCCTGCCGCGTTGTCATCGTGATGCAGTCGCGCTTTTCCTCGGAGAAATAGCCCGCGGGACCCGTGACCAGCAGGCCGAAATCGCGCGTGCAGGCGCTGTCCACGCGCGGATAGTAGATTTCGTTGAGGATGCCGTGGCTGAGCGTGAACCAGACGGGAGATTGCGGCGAGAGCGCCGTGCCCACGCCGCTCTTGGCGCTGGAGGTCCACCGGGCGGGAATGCCGGGCGCGCCGGGAGCGAAATCAATCAGTCGACGCATGGATCCACCTGCCTTCCGTGTCCGCTCTAGGATGTCCACGCGGCGTAATTTGGATCATGGCTTGTTCGGGTGACAGGGATCGCAAATATTTTCTGTGTTGCCGGGCCTGCCCACCGAATCCGGCCGGCGTGGCGCCGGTCGAAGCAGCGACCTTGCAGGCCGGCTCACGAGAGCACGCCTGCCGGGCCGACGGCGGGCTGCGCGACCCGGCCGCGCCCCACGCGGGACAGCAGTATCACCGGCAATATGCTGATCGCGACAATCGCGAGGGCGGCAAGGGAAGCCTCCTCATAGGTCCCCCGGGCCGCTTCACCATAAAGGTGGGTGGCAAAGGTTTCGACATTGAGGGGGCGCAACAGCAGCGTTGCGGGCAATTCCTTCACGCAGTCCACGAAAACCAGAAGCCCCGCGGCGGAAATCGCGGTTTTCGAAAGCGGCAGGTGGACATGCCAGAACGTGCCCGAGGTGGATTGACCGAGGGTTCGCGACGCCTGATCCAGGGATCCGGGAATGCGCGAGAGCCCGGCTTCGATACCGCCTGCGGAAATGGCGAGGAACCGCACGACGAGCGCATAGACCACCGCGGTGCCCGATCCTATGAACAGCAGGCCGGTGGAGATGCCCAGCCACGCCGTCGCTGACCTGTCGATGAATCTGTCGAGCCCGGCAAGCACGATCAGCACGCCGATCGCCACGACGGTGCCGGGGGCGGCATAGCCCAGCGTCGAGAGCCGCAGCAGCCAGGAGGATTTCGCGCCGGGCCGCACGCGGGCGGCATAGGCGACGATGAGGCCGAAACCGACGGTCGCGACAGTCGCGGTCGTTGCGATCGTGATGGTGCTTGCCGCCTCGCTGAGGATACGCGGCGAGAGGCCGGCGAACTGGTATCGCTTCCAGGCTTCCGTCACCAGGTAGACCGCAGGCGCGCCGAAGCCCAGCAGCACGGGCAGGGCGCCGGCGCACAGGAACAAGGCCCCCTTCCAGGCCGGAACCCGTTGCAGGACGAGCTGGGGGCTTCGCCGGGCGTCGCTGGCATAACGCTGCCGGCGCCGGGCCCACCGCTCCAGCGCCACCAGCGCCACGACGATCAGCAGGAGCGCCAGCGCAATCTGCGAGGCGCCCGGCAGATCGGAGCGGGTGATCCAGGTCGTGTAGATCGAAACCGTCATCGTGCGCACGCCGAGGAATTCGGCCGCGCCGACGTCGTTCAGCGTTTCCATCAGGGCAAGGCTGATGCCCACCGCGACGGCCGGGCGCGCCAGCGGCAGCGCGACGCGCCAGAACACCGCGCGCCGGGAGACGCCGAGCGTGCGGGCCGCATCGATGAGGTTTGCCGACTGCGTGAGGAACATCGCGCGCGTCGGAATATAGACATAGGGATAGAGCACGAAGCCCAGGAGCAGGATGCAGCCGGTCATCGACCGGATATCGGGCAGGCGGAACTGGCGCGGGCTGTCATGGCCCAGCATCCACCGGATTGCTCCCTGCACGGAGCCGATCGGATGCAGGATGTCGAGATAGGCATAGGCTATGATATAGGTCGGCACGGCAAGCGGCAGCAGCAGCGCCCATTCCAGCACGCGCCGGCCCGTGAAATCGTAGGCCGTCACCAGCCAGGCCGTGGTGGTGCCGATCACCGCCGTGACCAGGCCGACGCCGGCCAGCAGGATGACGGTATCCGCCATCGCTGCGGGCAGGATCGTCGAAAACAGATGGCTCCACAGGCCCGACGATCCCTTGGCCGCCTCGAGCAGCAAGCCGGCGATGGGCAGGAGGACGACAAGCGCGATCACGCCCGCGAACGTCAGCCAGCCGCTGCCCGGGCGTTTCGCGGATCGGTCGATTTGGGGGCTGGTCGAGGCCGGCTGAACCATGCTGTGCGGAAAGAAGGCGCCCGATGGGCGCCTTCCTCGTTTCCCTAGTTGTCGAAGCCGACCTTGTCGACGAGTTCGCTGGCCTGTTTGCGGTGGCCCACGATCTCCGACAGCGGCTTGCTGTCGATCTTCAGTTCGCCGAAGGAGGCGATGATCGGATCGCTCGCCACGCCGGCCTTCACCGGATATTCGTAGTTGGCCTCGGCATAGATCTTCTGTGCCTCGTCGGAAACGAGGTATTCGAGCAGCTTCACCGCCTCGTCCTTGTTCGGCGCGTGCTTGGCGATCGCCGCGCCGCTGATGTTCACCTGCGTGCCGCCGTCCTTGAAGGTCGGCAGGACGACCTTGATCGCATCGCCCCAGGCAACCTGCTCCTCGCCGCCCTTGCCCGAGCGCATCAGGCCGACATAGTAGGAGTTGGCGATGCCGATCTCGCAAATGCCGCCGAGGATGTCCTTGGCGACGTCGCGGTCGCCGCCGCCGGCCTTGCGCGCCAGGTTGCCCTTGACCCCGGCCAGCCACTTCTCGGTTTCCTCGGCGCCGTGGTGGGCGATGTAATCTGCGAAGAGAGCCGTGTTGTAGGGATGCTGGCCCGAACGGATGCACACCTTGCCCTTCCAGGCCGGATCGGCGAGCTGTTCGTAGTTGAACGACGCCAGGTCGAGATCCTTGGCGGCATAGAGGACGCGGGCGCGATAGGAAAGGCCGAACCAGTTGCCGCCGGCGTCGCGCAACTGCGCGGGGACGGCGCCGTCCAGCACTTCGGACTGGATCGGCTGGGTGAGGCCCTTGTCCACGAGGTCGACGAGGTTGCCGGCGTCGACGGTCATCAGGATGTCGGCAGGCGAGCTTTCGCCTTCCGACGCGACGCGCTCGGGAAGGCCGTCCTTCAGGAACACGGTGTTGACCTTCGTGCCGGTCGATTTCGTGTAGGCCTCGAGGAGGGGCGCGATGAGCGCCGGTTCGCGCGTCGTGTAGACGTTGATTTCGGCGGCAGCGGCAACGGATGGAACGGCCAGAAGCGAAGCTGCGAGAAACGTGGATGCCAGGGCGGCGTGCGAGTTCATAAGACCCTCCTTTAGGAACGCGACACCCTTGCATCATTTCCTGATTTGATTAGTCAAGTTTCCCGAGGAATTTATTGCCGAGATCACGCAAACTTGATGGGCCGTGATCGTCCGGCCCGCGCCGTCAGAAGGTCAGAACGCGGTCGGCCTGCACGGAAATCCGCACGTCCGACACGCCGTCGGGCAAGCGCTCCATCGTGCGGACCTTGAGCGGCGCCTCCAGCCCCTGGACGCGAAGGACAAGCTGCTCGATCTCGCCGTGGAAGACGCGCTGCTCGATCCGCGCAGGCAGGTCGCCGTCGTGCAGCGATACCGCAATCGACTGGGGGCGGATGAACAGCGTCGCGGCGCTATCCGGCCGCAGGTCGAGCTGTTGCGGGAAGCTGCCGATCGCGGTGGTGAGCCTTCCGTCCCGATAGACGCCGGGAACCTTGTTGAAGGCACAGAAGAACTCGGCCGCATAGGCGCTGTTCGGACGGTCGTGCAGGTCATGGGCCGACCCCTCCTGGACGATCCTGCCGGACCGCATCAGCACGACGCGATCGCCCGCCGAAAGCGCTTCCTGCGGGTCGTGCGTCACCATGATCACGGTCGTCCCGAGCGATTTCAGAAGCGCCAGCGTTTCCGTGCGCACCTTCTCCCTCAGGCCCTGGTCGAGATTGGAGAACGGCTCGTCCATCAAGACGATGGCGGGGCGTGGCGCAAGGGCACGCGCGAGCGCGACGCGCTGCTGCTCACCGCCCGAAAGGGTATGCGGGAAGCGATGGACGAGGTGCTGGATTCCCACGCGCTCGACCACTTCGGCGAAGCGGGCCTCTGCCAATTGCCGTGGCAGCCGCTTGAGGCCGAAAAAGATGTTGTCGCGCGCGGTCATGTGCGGAAAGAGCGCGTAGTCCTGGAAGACGAAGCCGACGTTTCGCGCCTCGGGCTCGACGAAGGTGCGCGGACCGTTGACCTGGCGGTTGCCGAGAAAGATCTGCCCGCCATCTGCCGTTTCGACACCCGCGACGATGCGCAGCAAGGTGGACTTCCCGCAGCCGGAATGGCCGACCAGCGAGACCACCTCGCCGCGGCGAATGTCGAGCGATATGCCGGAGACGGCAGGGGTCTGCCCGAAGGCGCGGCTGACATCCTGCAGTCTGAGGGCAAATTCTTCGGCGTTCTGGCTCATCAGGACTGCTCGTCGCACCATTGTTCTTCAGGGCAGAAATAACCATCCCTCCCGTTTTGTCCATGGGCAGGCCAGCGGCCGAGGCTTGGGACCCATCAATCTGGATCGTCGCGTGATTCACGGTTTGCGGTGAAGGAAGCCGTGATGGGTGACCTGTTTCTGTCGAGCGAGCCTCAGGTGGTGCGTATATCGCCGTTCAGCGCAGGGACATGCGCTGAAGCGTGCCGTCGCGCAGCTTGAACTGGTGCCAGACGGCGATGGCGGCATGCAGGCCGGCCAGATAGAGGATGATCGTGCCCGCATTCTCATGGAGTTCCGCGACAGGGCCCGGGGCGCCCTGGACGCGTTCGGCGATGGCTGGAAGCGGGATGCCGAAGAACGAGACCGGAACGCCGAGCCGCGAGGCCGCATACCAGCCGCTCAGCGGCAGACAGATCAGGAACAGGTAGAACACGGCATGTCCGAACCTGGCTGCAACGGCAAGCCACCCGCCGGGCTGCACCACTTCCGGCACTCCTCCCGCAACCCGCAGGACCAGCCGCGGCAGGACGAGCAAAAGCACCGCCAGTCCGAGCGAAAAATGCAGCAAGGGCGGGTTTTCAGCCATGTGCCGGCCACCCGTGGATGTCAGCCATGCCCCGAAAACCAGGAGGGCGCTGAGCCAGTGGATGACGATCATGCCTTTGGAATAGCGGGCGGGATTGCTGGACATTGACGAAAGCTCCTTGGGATATCCGCGTCGTCTGATCGCGGCGATGTGGTGCGATCTGTTTCGGGACAGCCTTCGGCGGTCGTCCCGGACAGGATGCTTGAAAGTGTCTTGCCGAGCGCCGCCCTCATCCGTGCGTGATGGCGTGCCTGCCGCGGCGGTCGTCATCGCTGTCCCGGTGCCTGAACCTGACGATTTCGAGCGTGGCCGGGTCGATCTTCGCCTTGAAGGCGCGGCCGGACTCATCCGTCCCGCGGATTTCATAGCAGCCGTCGTCGATCCTGATCCGGGTGACCGTCCAGTTCCGCGCCGCGGCCATCGTCTCGACCGCCTCGCGCGGCTGCCACCGGTCCATCGAAACGTGACAATCGTCGTCAGCCTGCGCGACACCATGCCCGGCCAGCGCCAGGGTGATCATTCCGGCCGCGATGTGCTTCATCATCCGATTGCTCCCGGTCAACGTGCTCTCGGCGGGACCATGGCAATCTTTCCTGACGAATGCCTGAAGCGATGCCGGGCATGGCTTCAGCAAACCGACAGCTTCGGTCGATAGGCAGAGCAGGCGAGAGGCTTGGTGGTCCCTGAATGAGAGTGTTGCTGATCGAAGACGACGCGATTCTCGGAAAGGCCGTGCGCGAGCAGATCGCCGGCAGCCATTGCGTTGACTGGGTGACGCGGCTGGACGCGGCCCGCGAGCACCTGCGGAGCGTGGCTTACGACCTGGTCCTCCTGGACCTGATGCTTCCCGACGGGTTGGGAATAGGCTTTCTGAGAAAACTGAGGGCGGAGGGCAGCGTGACGCCCGTCATCATTCTGACGGCGCTCGACCAGATTTCGGACCGCATCGAGGGCCTCGATGCGGGCGCCGACGACTATATGGTCAAGCCATTCGATCTCCTGGAACTGTCCTCGCGCCTGAACGCCGTGGCACGGCGCTACAGCGGCAATCCCAATCCCCTTGTCGAGGTCGGCGATCTGCGCATCGATCTCGCCGCCAGGACCGTGATGCGGGGTGGCCGGCCTGTCGATCTCACGGGGCGGGAATGGACCTTGCTCGAGGCGTTCCTCCAGCGGCCGGGGGTCGCGATGACCAAGTCGCAGCTTGAGGACCATATTTACGCGTTCGGCGACGAGGTGGAGAGCAACACGATCGAAGTTCATGTGAGCAGATTGCGGAAAAAGCTCGGCTATCGCGTGGTCGATACGGTCCGCGGCATCGGATACCGGCTCGGGAGCGCCAGGTGATACGGCCGCGAAGCCTGCAATGGCGTCTTTCCCTGTGGCTTGGACTGGGCATGACCCTGCTGTGGGCGATGGCCGCCATCATCACGGTGCAGATGCTGCGCCAGGAAATGGATGAGGTGTTCGACAGCGCGCTCGAGGAGACGGCGCAACGCATCCTCCCCCTGGCGGCACTCGATATAATCGACCGCGACGGCGAGGATACTGAACAGCGCGTGGCAACGCTGCGCCAGCATGACGAATACTTCACCTATGTCGTGCGCGACGCATCCGGCAAAGTGCTGCTGCGCTCCCACAGCGCCGATCTCGCGATATTTCCGCCGTTTTCGGGCATGGGGTTCGCAAACACCCCGACCCACCGCCTCTATTCGGATGCCGCCCTCCAGGGGAACCTCACCATCACGATCGCGGAACCGGTGGCGCATCGCCGCATGACTGCCGCGCACATCCTTTTGGGGCTCGGCCTGCCGCTGCTTGCGATCATTCCCCTGAGCCTGGCCGGCACATGGGCGGTCATTCGCCTCTCCATGACGCCTGTGCGGATCTTCCGGTCGCAGATCGAGGCGCGGGGCGGGGGCGATCTCGCACCCATTGCCGCGGATGATCTGCCCTCGGAGATCGGCCCGGTGGCCAGGGCCATCAACCGCCTGCTGGATCGGCTGAAAAGAACGCTTGAGGCCGAACGCAGCCTGGCGGCGAAATCGGCTCATGAACTGCGGACACCGGTGGCGGCGGCGCTTGCACAAGCACAGCGGATGATCGCCGAGGCGCCGGATGAGGCCACGCGCGAACGCGCAGAGGACATGCAGATCGCCCTGCTGCGCCTTTCCCGCCTGACGGAAAAGCTGATGCAACTGGCAAGGGCCGAAGGCGGCCGCCTGCTTGCGGAAAGGCCGGTGGATATCGGCGCCATTCTTCGCATGGTCGCCGGCGATTTCGGTGGATACGCCGCCCCCACGGGCCGCATCGAGCTGGAACTGCCCGATGCGCCGGTATTCACGATGATCGATGCGGATGCGTTCGCCATCCTGGCGCGCAACCTTATCGAAAACGCCCTCAAGCACGGATCGAAAGACGAGCCGGTTCGCGTGACATTGTCGGAACAGCGCATCCTGCGGGTCGCGAATGCCGGCCCGGGCGTTCCTGACGAGACGCTTGCGCGGATCAGCCAACCCTTCGAACGAGGCCAATCCCTGACGAAGGGGGCAGGCCTCGGCCTCGCCATTGCAAAGACGATCGCCGCCGGCACGGGCGGCCGGCTCGAACTGTTCTCTCCGCGGGAAGGGCGTCAGGACGGTTTCGAGGCCAGGTTTTCCATTCGTGAATGATACGCTTGGTATCCCCGCGCGAGGATCAAGAGGCTTTCGCCGTGGGATCACAAGCGAAGACGGACGACGCGCAGGCTGGCGTCCGGCTCGTAACGTCCGTGCGTGTTCCGCAGCGCAGAGGCGAGCCGAATTCGATCACTTGTTCACGCACCCGTCAACGGCACGGGGGCGCTGCTCGCCGTCGGAGGATTTCCGGGCCGGGCCGAGAATGCCACCGCTTGACGGCGGGCGGCAGACGTTGGCGCCTTTTCGGTATTCCGCCCAATGCGGTTATCCTGACATCAACGGGGCGGATTTCCGACCGCTCCGTTCTCCTTCTAGAACCGGAGTGCATAGCCGAGCTGGATTGACAGCAGGTCCGCATGCCGAACGACGAGCTGTGCGTAATGGGGTATCTTTTCGTCGGTGATCTTGCGATGGCCGTCGGTGATGCTCAGGCCGGCGATCACCCTGCCGGCCGCGTTGCGCACCGGGGCGCCGATGCAGCGTTCGCTCAGCTCCATTTCGCCATTGTTGACGGCGTAGCCTCGCTCGCGGGTCAGGCGCAGGTCCCTTCGTAGGCGCTCCGGGTCGGTGATCGTGTTGACGGTATAGGGTTTCAGGCCCTGCTGGATGATCCGCTCGATCGTTTCCTCCGGCTGAAAGGCAAGGGCGGCCTTGCCGACGCTGGTGCAATAGCAGGGCGAGCTTTCCATCGTCGTGGTGGAATTGAACCGCCCGGCGCGCCCGCCGATCGTGCGGGTGACGAAGATCATCTGGTTTCCGTCGAAGATGCAGAGGTGGCTGCGCGCACCGGCGCTGCGGCTGAGCGCTTCCAGCACGTGCCTTGCGTCACGCGCGATGTCCATGCTGGCAAGAGCGCTGTTGCCGAGATGGATCAGCCGCACGCCAAGCCGATAGCGCTCGCCGTTGCAGTCCTGGTCGAGAAGCCCGGTGCTTCTCAGCACGCTGACCCAGCGATGCACCGTGGAACGGGGCATTCCGGTCAGTTCGGATATGTCCGAGAGCGTCAGCTGGCCTTCCTTCAGGGTGAAGCAGTCGAGCACGCGCAACATCTTTTCGGGCGCGCTGCTGCCCTTCTCCGAAACGTCCGTCATCGTCATGCCTCCCCATCTCGCGACTGTGTCGGAATTCTCGGAGGGCCGCAAGAATTCTCGCCGGCACGTCCCGGAAAATGGGACGATATCGCAATGCGAAAAATTCAAGCTATTGATTATAAATAGTATTTAAAATTTGCGGCGTTTTGCACGGCTCCTATAATCGGGCCTGCATCGTAACCGCTTTTCTCTTGCCGATACAGTTTGGGACCCTCCGGGCAACGCGACGTCCGGGGCGGCTGGCGGTCGATTCATTCATCGTAACATCCTTTCAAGGGAGGACTGGGAGTTGTTATTTCGGAAAATCGCACTCGCCGCGGCGGGTATTCTCATGGCGGCGGGCATCGCCGCCGGCGCGGACGACAATCGCGGCACGATCGGCGAGATCCTGTCGGCCAAGCGTGTCGTCCTGATGAACGACCTGTCGTCGGCGCCCTGGCAGTTCCGCGACGCCAACGGCAATGCCGCCGGCTTCTCGATCGATCTCGACCGGATGATCGCGGCCCGCCTCGGCGTCGACCTGCATCTGATCAACACGGAATGGGCCGGCCTCATTCCGGGCCTGCTGTCGCGCAAGACGGATTTCGTCGCAAGCTCGATGTCGACGACCTTCAAGCGGGCGCAACAGGTGCTGTTCACCAACGGCACCTGGTACAAGACGGGCGTGGTCGCCATCGTCAAGCCTGACGTCGGCGTCACCTCGTGGGAAGACCTCAACAAGCCGGACAGGACGATCGCCATCAAGGCCGGCACCAGCGGCGTCGATGTCGCCAAGCAGTTCTTTCCCGATGCCAAGATCCAGAGCTATCCGTCGGATATCGATCTCTACCAGGTGCTGAAGGGCGGCCGTGTCGATGCGGCCCTCAACGACCTGGCGGCCCTGAATGCGATCAAGGATTCCTACGGCTTCGACACGCTGAAGGAGCCGCGCGAACTGATCAGCACGGACACCTGGGCCTTCGCGGTCAGGCCGGGCGATGTTTACACCTGGCAGTATCTCGATTTCTTCCTGACCAAGATCCACGAAAGCGGCGAGCTCGACGCCCTCTACAAGTACTGGGTCACCGGCGAGCAGTGGCAGGCGGACTTCATGAAGAAGAACGACGGCGTGTCCCAGCAGCGCAAGGACCTCGTCAACCTTCTCGGCATCCAGGACTACACGGCCGAGACCGGCGGCACGCGTATGACGCTGGAATAGCAACCCGGGGAGGCGGCGCCCAGGTGCCGCCTCCCGCAGAAGACGCCCGATCGACCAGCCTGTTTTAGGAAGCATCTCGACATGAAAAACGAACTGATGGGGATCATCCCCGCCCTGGTGACGCCGTTCGACGCCAATGGCGATATCAACGAAGAGAAATTTCGCGCCCATACCCGTTTCATTCTGGGCAAGAAGGTCCATGGCGTCTGCCTCGGCGGCAGCACGGGCGAAGGCTATACGTTCAGCCCGCAGGAGCTTCGCCGTCTCACGGCGGCCACGCTGGAGGAGGTTAACGGCAAGGTGCCGGTCGTCGCCGGCATCATCGCCAATTCCACCCGTGAAGTCCTGGAGCGGGCCGATGCCCTGAAGGACCTCGGCGTCGCGGCCCTGCAGGTGACGCCGACCTACTACGTATTCAACTATGGCGAAGACGCCATGTTCGAATATTTCAAGCGGATCTGGGAGGAGACCGGCATTCCGCTCGTCATCTACAACGTCATCCCCTGGAACCTTTTGAGCGCCGACCTCGTCATCCGCATGATGGAGGAAATCCCGGGCGTGATCGGCATCAAGCAGAGCCAGGGCAACATTTCGCGGGCGGCCGAGCTGGTCATCCGCGCGCCGAAGGGCAAGTCGATCCTGGCGGCGATCGACGACCTGCTGTACCCCTGCTTCATGTTCGGCGCCCAGGGCACGCTGGCCGCCTCGCCGACGGCGGCGCCCGGCCCGTGCGTTGCGCTGTGGGATGCGGTGAAGGCCGGCAACCATGAGCTTGCGCAGCAGATCCACGACAAGCTGGTGATCTTCTGGCACCTGATGGGCCACGAGAACCTGCCCGCCCTCGTCAAGTACTGCCTCGAGCTCCAGGGCGGCGATGTCGGCCTGCCGCGCCATCCGATGCCCGCCGCCTCGCAGGCGCAGAAGGAGAAGATCAAGCCGGCCCTCGAAGCGCTGCTTCGCTTCGATCCCGCGCTTTCAAGGGCTGCGTGACGGCCCGCACGACGGCAAAAGCCCCGGCCTGAACGAGGCCGGGGCTTTTGCCTGGGAGGATTTTCGCAAAACGCGGGCGCCGTGACATGGCGCCCGCAAAGCGCGTCAGGCGGCTGCCGACTGCGAGACGTCCTCGTAGCGCAGGATGTTCTTCAGCTCGCGCTCGATATTGGCGAGCTGGGCAGCGCTCGTCGCCGGCATCGGCATGCGCGGCAGGCCGGCTTCGGTGCCCTGCAGGCGGATCGCGGTCTTGATGTTGGCCGGCAGGTTGTCGGCATAGATGGTGTTCCAGAAGCGCAGCAGGGCTTCGTGGATTTCCCTGGCGAGCTTGTGGTCGCCGCGCTGCACGGCGTTCCACAGCGTGATGCAGACGCCCGGAACGGCCGCCGGATTGGCGGCGATGGTGCCGTGGCAGCCGATGGCGAAGGACGGATAGAGCAGGGCGTCGATCGCCGAATAGACCTTGCAGCCTTCCGGAACGTTCAGCATGAGGTCGGCCATCAGCTTGAGGTCGCCGGCGCTCTGCTTGACGCCCTGCACGCCCGGCAGCTCCTTCATCAGGCGAACGAGCAGCGCCGGGCTGAGATAGTTCCACGGCACGACGTTGTAGATGATAACAGGTATGTCGGTCGCTTCGGTCAGCGCCTTGAAGTGGGCGAAGGTGGCTTCGTCATCCGGCTTGAAGACGTAGTGGACCGGGGTGACCTGCAGGCCTTGGATCGACAGGTGCGAGATCGCCTTGGCGCGGCGGATGGCTTCGCGGGTCGAGTTGGCGATGATGCCGGCGAGAACCGGGATCCTGCCGTTGACCTCCTCGACGCAGATTTCCATGAGGCGGGTGAATTCCTCGATGGTCAGCGTGTGGCCTTCGCCCGAGCTGCCGCCGACGCAGACGCCATGGACGTTCTTGGAAAGGTTGAACTTGACGATGTTGCGGAAGGCCGCCTCGTCGATCTCGCCTTCCTTGGTGAAGGGCGTGACGATGGGCGGGATGATGCCGTTGACGTGGTCGAGGTTCATTTCAATGCTCCTGTTGTGAGTTCTGTTCGGTTCTGTGATTCCAGGGCGCCGCCTCCGGCGCCGTGAACGGGTTGAAAAAAGGGGATCGCTTCAGAGCGCTTCGGCCAGCGCCCGCATCCAGATCGCGACGGCGGCTGCGCCGCCATCCGGGACGCCCACGGCGCGGTCGCCGAGATAGGCGGCACGCCCGAGCTTCGGGCTCATCGTCTCGGTCGCCCTGGCGCCATCCTCGGCCGCCTTGGCGGCGGCGCGCCAGGCCGACTTCGGATCGCTGCCGGCGGCCGCGCGCGCGGCTTCCAGCGCCGGGTGGAGCGCGTCGAGCATGGTGCGGTCGCCCGGCCTGGCGCCGCCGATCTGGCTGATCGCGGCCACCGCGATCTCCAGCGCCTCGATGAAGGTCTCCGGCGCGAAATCCGGATCGCCGGCAAGGTGCCGGCCGGCACGGGTCAGCGCGATGGCGTAGAAGGGACCGGAACTGCCGGCGATCGCACGGCGCAGCGCGTGGCCGATCGAAACGAAGGCATGGGCGGGATTGGCCCAGGCCGTGTCCGGCAGTCCGCGCACGGCCTGGGCGCCGCGCAACATGCTGGCGCCGAGGTCGCCGTCGCCGGCGCGGCTGTCGAGATCGGTGAGATAGGCTTCCGCCCCCTCCAGCGCGGCGGCGACGGCAAGCGCGACCGCCTTCAGCCTGACGGCGTCGAACGGCACGCCCTCGCAGAGCGCGGACTCGTCCTCGTTGACGTTATCCGTCTTCACGACCGTGGCGGCGTCCGGCACCTTGCCGCCACCCGGCCAGGCCGTCGCGCCGGTCGGCGCGTCGAGCAGTTCGGCATCGCCGTCCTGCAGCGGCAGGAGCGAAATCGAGCAGCCTGGCATTTCGATCGCCGTCAGAAAATCGCCGCTCCAGGCGCGTTCGACAGTGATGCCCTTTTCGCGCAGCACGGCCAGCGCCCGGCGGGCGACGATTGCCAGCTCCATCGGCGGGGTCGCGCCAAGTCCGTTGACCAGCAGCGCGACACGGGCGCCGCGCCCGATCTTCATGTCGGTGACGATGGTCTCGACCAGCCGGTCGACCAGCGCGTCGGCGGACATGATGCCGGTCCGTTCGACGCCCTTTTCGCCATGGATGCCGAGCCCGAGTTCGATCTCGTCCTCGGCCAGTTCGAAGCCGGGCTTGCCTGCCGCCGGCACGGTGCAGGCGCCGAGCGCCACGCCCATCGTGCCGATGCGGGCGGCGGCGGCGCGGGCGATGGCCGCGACCTCCTGCAAAGACTTGCCGCTTTCGGCGGCCGCCCCGGCGATCTTGTGGACGAAGACTGTCCCGGCAATGCCGCGACGCCGGTCGCGGGGGACGAGACCGGCCAGCGCCACGTCGTCGGCGACGACGACGAGTTCGGTCGGGATGCCTTCGACCGCCGCCAGTTCGCCGGCGAGGCCGAAGTTCAGGCGGTCGCCCGTATAGTTCTTGACGATCAGCAGCGCGCCGGCCGGCCCCGCCGTGGCGCGGATCGCGGCAAGCACCGCATCGACGCTCGGCGAGGTGAAGACCTCGCCGGTCACCGCCGCCGTCAGCATGCCGTGGCCGACATAGCCGGCATGGGCCGGCTCGTGGCCCGCCCCGCCGCCGGAGATCAGGGCAACCGGGCGATCGGCCGGAGCCGGCAGGCCTGCCCGGATGACGACGTTTTCGGTGTCGAGGAGAGCGAGGCCGGGATTGAGGCCGACGGTGCCTTCCAGCATTTCGCGAACGATGTCGGCGGTCCTGTTGATCAGCTTCTTCATCACGCCGCCTCGCTGTCCTGGGCGCGCAGGAAGGCCTCGAGGCGCGAGGCGCCTTCGGCGATCAGCGCGGGATCGACGGCGAAGCAGACGCGCAGGTATTGCTCGCCGCCCGGGCCGAAGGCGGAGCCGGGCGCCACCCCGACGCCGGCTTCCCTGAGGATGCGGCGGGCCATTTCATAGCCGCTGTTCATGCCGCGCACCGAAAAGAAGAAGTAGAAGGTGCCCTGCGGCCAGAAGACCTTGACGTTCGGGAGCTTGTCCAGCGTCGCGCAGATGATCGCGCGGCCGCGCGCCGAACGTTCCACGAGCTGGCGGATGAAGTCGTCGCCCTGATCGAGGGCCGCAACCGCCGCATACTGGCTGAACGTGGAGACGCTGGTGGTGTTGTACTGGCTGAGATTGTCGAACACCGTCGACATGCCCTCGGGATAGATCAGCCAGCCGATGCGCCAGCCCGTCATGCACCAGTTCTTCGAGAAGGTGTTGGTGATCAGCAGGCGGTCGGTCGGTTCGGTGACTTCGAGGAAGGAGGGCGCGATGGTGCCGTCATAGGTGAAGTGGCAATAGACCTCGTCGGAGACGATCCACAGGCCGCGCTCGCGGGCGAAATCGCGCACCTCGACCATCTGCTCCTTCGGCATGATCCATCCGGTCGGATTGGAAGGGGAATTGATGGCGATCGCGCGGGTCCTCGGGGTGACGGCGGCATAGACGTCGTCGAGGTCCAGCGTGAAGCCGCCGCTGCCGGTGGTGCGATAGGGCACGGGCACGACCGTGCCGCCGAGGATGCCGATGATCTCGACGAGGTTCGGCCAGGCGGGAACCGGAACGATCACCTCGTCGCCGGGGCTGATGATCGCCTGGAAGGCCTGCATGATGGCCTGGACGCCGCCGGCCGTGACGCTGAAGCGGTTCGGGCCGACATCCACGTTCCAGTGGCGCTTATGGTAGCGGTCGAGTGCCGCGCGCAGCGCCGGCACGCCGTGCGAATAGGTGTAACGGGTATGGCCGGCCTGCATGGCGGCGACCGCGGCGTCCTTGATGAAGTCCGGCGTCGGCAGGTCGCCTTCACCGATCCACAGCTTGATGACATCGGGGTCTTCGCGCGCGAGGTCGGCAATGTCGCAGATCTGGTTCAGTTCGATCCGGCTGATGCGCTCCGGCGTGCCGGCGATCGGCCATTCAGGATCCTTGTAGTCCATGTATGTCTCCCTCACGATGCTCCCAAGGCGCGGCCGGCGATCCCGCGTGTCCCGCCGGCGGCTATACGGACTACATATTCCGCAATATGGAATAAAGATCCGTGTTGCATCCACATAATGAAATTATTTCGGAACAGTCAACAGAAAGGTTGCGGTTTCTCTCAGATTGTGTGTAGATCGCCTCGTCATATCAAAATAATCCGCATTGCGGAATTAAAACAGGATGGGAGCGCGTAAGAATGAGAAAACTGATAATCTGGGCAGGCGCCCTGCTGATGGCAGCCACGACCGTCGTTTCGGCGGCCGACGATCCGCGCGGCACGATCGGCGAAATCCTCAAGGCGAAGAAGATCGTCATCATGAACGACCTGTCGGCGGCGCCGTGGCAGTTCCGCGACGCCAACGGCAACCCGGCCGGCTTTTCGGTCGACCTCGACCGCCTGATCGCAGCCAAGCTCGACGTCGACCTGGAAATGCGCAACGTCGAATGGGCCGGCCTCATTCCGGGCCTGCTCAGCCGCAAGTCCGACATCCTGGCGACCAGCATGTCCACGACCTTCAAGCGCGCCCAGCAGATCCTGTTCACGACCGGAAGCTGGTATTCGACGGGCGTCGTGGCGATCGTGAAGGCGGAAGACAAGGACAAGTCCTGGGAAGAGCTGAACCAGCCCGGCAAGCGCCTTGCCGTCAAGGCCGGCACAAACGCGGTGGACGCTGCCAAGCAGTTCTTCCCGCAGGCCGACGTGCAGAGCTATCCGAACGACGTCGACACCTACCAGGCCCTCAAGACCGGCCGCGTCGATGCCTCGCTCAACGACCTCGCCGTGCTCGGCGTCGTCAAGGCCGAGTATGATTTCGAGGCCCTGTCGGAGCCGCGCCAGTTGATCACGGCCGATACCTGGGGCTTTGCCGTCCGCCCGGGCGACATCTACACCTGGCAGTATCTCAATTTCTTCCTGGCCAAGATCCAGGAAAGCGGTGAGCTCGACGCCCTGAAGAAATACTGGGTCGACGGCGAGGCCTGGAAGAAGGACTTCCTGGAGAAGAACAGCGGCGTCTCGGAAGACCGCAAGAAGCTGGTCGAGCTGCTCGGCATCGGTGCCTATGTCCCCGAAAACAACGGCACGCGCCACACCCTGCAGTAAGGGATACCCATCCGGGCCGCCATCGCGGATGGATGGCCCGGGTCGGTCCGGTTGAAACAAGAGGGGTTCGGGATGCCATTCTTCGAGGCGCGGGACGTCAACTTCCATTTCGGCAAGCACCATGCGCTGCGCGATATTTCGCTGGCGTTCGAGAAGTCGGACGTGCTGGTCATCTGCGGACCGTCGGGATCGGGCAAGAGCACCTTCATCCGGACGATCAACCGGCTTGCCGGCCCGCTGACCAGCGGCGACATCAAGCTCGAAGGCAGGAGCCTTTCGACGATGCGCTCGAAGGAGCTCTATCGCAAGGTCGGCATGGTGTTCCAGCGCTTCAACCTCTTCCAGCATCTGTCTGTTCTCGACAACATCGCCCTGCCGCAGCGCCGTGCGCTGGGCAGGAGCCGTAAGGAAGCCAACGAGCGGGCGATGGCGCTTCTGGAAAGGGTGGGGCTCGGCGAAAAGGCCGCCGCCTATCCGGTGCAGCTTTCCGGCGGCCAGCAGCAGCGCGTGGCGATCTGCCGGGCGCTCGCCATGGATCCCGAGCTTCTCCTCTTCGACGAGCCGACCTCGGCGCTCGACCCGGAAATGGTCGGCGAGGTGCTGCAGGTCATGCGCGAGCTGGTCACCTCCGGCATGACCATGATGGTCGTGACCCACGAGATGGGTTTTGCCCGGGAACTGGCCAGCGAGGTCGTGTTCCTCGAAAGCGGCCAGCTCATCGAGAAGGGGCCGCCGGCCGAATTCTTTTCCCATCCGAAAGAGGCGCGCACACGGGCCTTTCTCGACCAGATCCTCCGGCACTAGGCGGCATCGTCATGTTCTCAGACGCTTACGATCTCTTCTGGCAATATGAAGACACCTATATGGAGGGCCTGCGCAACGCGCTGACGGCAGCCGCCTTCGGCCTTTGCATGGCGCTCGTCGTCGGCATGCTGGCCGGTGTCACGCGCTACGCCTCGAGAGGCGGCCTCATCGGCCGTGCCGTTGCCGTCTATGTCTCGTTCGTGCGTAACACGCCGCTTCTGGTGCAGGTCTATTTCATCTATTTCGGCCTGCCGGCGATGGGCGTGACGCTTAGCGCCTTCTGGACCGGCGTGATCGCGCTGACCTTCAATTCCGGCGCCTATATCGCCGAAATGGTGCGCGGTGGCCTGAACGCCATTCCGCGGGGCCAGACGGAAGCGGCGATGTCGCTCGGGCTTCGCCAAAGGGTGGTGTTGTGGAAGGTGCTGCTGCCGCAGGCCGGGCCAACCATCCTGCCGGCCGTCACCGGGCAGTTCGTGCAACTGATCAAGGACACGTCGCTGCTCTATACGATCTCGGTCCTGGAAATCACCAAGGCCGCCGACGACGTCGGCAACGAGACCTACCAGTTCCTGCCGGCCTACATGGTGAGCTGCGCCATTTATGTGGCGGTCTGCATCGTCCTGAACCTGATCGTCGACCTCTACGAAAGCCGTGCCGGCTTTTCCAGACACCAGCGAGCCTGACCATGATCGACATCATATCCGTCGCCCGCGACGCACTGGGGCTCATCATCACCGGACTGCCGATCGTGCTGATGCTGACGGTGGCGGCCTTCTTTCCGGCCCTGTTCATCGGCATCGTCGGCGGACTGCTGGCCTCCTCCCGGTTCCGGCTCGTCCGCCTCCTCGTCAGCGTCTATGTCTATGTTTTCCGCAGCACGCCCTTCCTGATGTTCATCTTCCTTGTCTATTACGGCTTGCCGCAATACGACATCGACATCGGGCCGGTGACGACGGCGATCATCGCCTTGTCGCTGTCGCACGGCGCCTATATGACCGAGATCATCCGTGGCGGATTGCGCGGGCTGGACAAGGGGCAGGGCGAGGCGGCGGTCGCGCTCGGCTTCGGCCTCTTCCACCGGTTGAAGGATATCACCCTGCCGCAGGCCCTGATGGCGATCATCCCGTCGCTGCTCGGCCAGTCGATCCTGATCATCAAGGATACATCGCTTGTTTCCGTGGTCGGGATCAGCGAGATCACCCGGCTCGGCCGCGAGGTCGTGATCCGCACCAACGAGCCCTTCGTGGTGTTCACGCTGCTGGCGCTTACCTACTTTGTCGTGTGTTTTCTGCTAGAACTGTTCGCGCGCCAATTGGAGGGACGTGCCCGGCGGATTCTCTCGGGGCAGTGAGATCGGAAAGAACATGAAAGCAGATCCAATGGCATCGATTGCAGAACGGGACGAAATCTCCAGCGCGAGCGAAGGCCGCGACGGCGGCGCGAAGTCCCTGCGCAAGATGGCCGCCGTCCTCGACAGCTTCTCGCGCGCCCGGCCGACGATGACGATCGCGGAAATGTCGGACGCCACCGGCCTGCCGAAGGCGACGGTGCACCGGATCGTCACGTCGCTGCGGGAGGTCGGCCTGCTCGACCAGGACGGTCGCCGGCAGGGATACCGCCTCGGGTTGAAGCTGTTCTATTACGGCAGCAGCGTCCTTGCGAACCTCGATACCGCGACGCGGGCCCATCCGCACATCGCCAAGCTGCAGCAGCTCACAGGCGAGGTGATCCATTTCCACATGTTCGACGGCAGCCAGATGGTCTGCGTCGAGCATGAGGAGATGGTCGCCTCCAGCCGCACCATCGTCCAGGCCGCCCCGACTTACTGTACCAGCGTCGGCAAGGCCTTCCTTGCCTTCCAGGATCAGGAACTGGTGCGCCGCATCGTCGCCGAGGGCCTGCACGCCTACACGGCGAACACCATCGTCAACGCCGACGATCTCGCAGCCGAACTCGCCAAGGTGCGCGCCCAGGGCTTCGCCATTGATGACGAGGAGATCGAGCTCGGCCTGCGCTGCGTCGGTGCGCCGGTGCGCGATTCCTCCGGTCGCGTCTTCGCGGCCGTCAGCGTATCCGGACCTGCGGAGCGGATGCCCGATGGCCGGATTACCGGCCTGGCGCCCGCCGTCATCCAGACGGCGAACGACATAATCGCGGCGCTTGCCGAATAAACGTTCCGACACCTGAGTTACAGATGTCCGCTCAAACCGCCAAGGCGCCTGCCATCGGCACCGACATCGCCATCGAGATGATCAAGGTCAGCAAGTGGTACGGCGAATTCCATGTGCTGCGCGACATCAACCTCAAGGTCATGAAGGGCGAGCGCATCGTCATCTGCGGACCCTCCGGCTCGGGGAAATCGACCTTGATCCGCTGCATAAACCGGCTGGAGGAGCACCAGAAGGGCCAGATTCTCGTCGACGGCATCGAGCTCACCAACGACCTGAAGAAGATCGACGAGGTGCGCCGCGAGGTCGGCATGGTGTTCCAGCACTTCAACCTCTTCCCGCATCTGACGATCCTCGAAAACTGCACACTCGCCCCGATCTGGGTGCGCAAGATCCCGAAGAAGGACGCCGAGGAGGTCGCGATGCACTACTTGAAGCGCGTCAAGATCCCCGAGCAGGCGCACAAATATCCCGGCCAGCTCTCGGGCGGCCAGCAGCAGCGCGTGGCGATCGCCCGCTCGCTCTGCATGAAGCCGAAGATCATGCTGTTCGACGAGCCGACCTCGGCGCTCGACCCGGAAATGGTGAAGGAAGTGCTCGACACCATGGTCTCGCTCGCCGAGGAAGGCATGACCATGCTGTGCGTGACGCACGAAATGGGCTTTGCCCGCCAGGTCGCCAACCGGGTGATCTTCATGGACCAGGGCCAGATCGTCGAGGAGAACGCGCCGGCCGCGTTCTTCGACAACCCGCAGCACGAGCGCACCAAGCTCTTCCTCAGCCAGATCCTTCACTGAATCCAAAGTCCGATCTTTCGAAATCCAACCATCGGATAGCCGCAATCGAACTGCGCCATGGCCGGGACCGCCGGGAAGAGGCGAGCTGGTCGGCGGATACCCGGACCTGCTGCGCGCGGGTGGTGTCGCGCACGGCATCGTCGGATTCCAGGAAACCCATGCAGGAGCATCCGACTTCCTCAAGAAGCAGCGGGGTCGGCCGCAAGATGCGCTGCCGGCCATTGTCGGGCATGCCTTCGCTCTCGACCACCGATGCGGGCACCGCTGCACGGCGCGCGTTCCGCCCGCAAGCCGGGCCGGTACCCCCTCGAACGTGGGATGGTGCCGTTCCGCCGGCCCTTTAGATTGCTCCCGATTTGCGGCATCGCGCCCGTTGCGCATTCCGACAGGGGGAACCATGAACTGCCATATCGTCGCCCGGCTGCTCGCCTGTACCATGCTTTCAGGCGCTGCGGTGACGCCGACCCTTGCCGCGGAGATCGAGCGCGTGGCGGGGCCGGGCGACAAGAGCGTCATCGTCGGGGGCATCTCGGCCGACGGCTCGGCGATCGTCGGCACGATCAATCCTCACGTCAATCCGGCCAATGTCGACGGGCGCGGCTTCCTGTGGACGCAGGCGGGCGGGATGAGCGTTTTCGCCGATCCCGGACTGTTCGGCCGCTTCATGGCGACCGGTGTCTCCAATGACGGCGCCTATATCGTCGGCAGCGCCACGGCCGACATGCTCGTTTCGGGCGAGAGCGCCATGTCGGCGCGCGCCTATCGCTGGAGTGCGGCGGGCGGCTTCGAGGATCTCGGCGCCCTGCTGCCCGGCAACGAGAGCAGGGGCAAGGCCATTTCCGGCAACGGCAGGGTCGTGGTCGGCAGCAGCGGCGGCGCCTATGCGATGACGGGTTTCCGCTGGGAGGAGGGGCTGGGCATGCAGGCGCTGCCCGGTAATTTCGCCGACCAGCATCCCATGGCCACCAGCTATGACGGGTCGGTCGTCGTCGGCACGAGAACCTATCCCGACATCATGGCCATTCGCTGGAAGAAGGGCCTCGGAACGGAGGTTCTGCCGCTGTTGCCGGATACCGCCTCGTCCGCGGCGTTCGACGTCTCCGACGACGGCGCGGTCATCGTCGGCTGGACGGGCATCCAGGCGGTGCGCTGGACCGATGCCGGGGTCTTTTCGCTCGGCCACCTCGGCGCCAGCAGCGACAGGGCCGCTTCCGTGGCCTACGGCGTTTCCGGCAACGGAGAGGTGATCGTCGGCATGGCCTCCACCGGGCCGGCTGTCAACGACCCGTATCGCGGCTTCCGCTGGACGGAAGGGACCGGGATGCAGAGCGTGGAGGACTGGCTGCGCGACAGCGGCGCGGTGATCGCCGCCGACATGACCTATCTCGCCCGCTCGGCCAACTGCGACGGTAGCGTCGTGGTGGGCGAGACGGGCATCGTCCATGGCCTGGTGGGCGCACCGCCGAGTGCCCTGTTCATCGCCCGCGGCACCGGCACCGGCCCGAACGATTGCCGCATGGCCGGCAGCCCCGCCGGGGAGGATCCGGGTGGTGAAAACCCGGGCGGTGAAAATCCCGGCGGCGAGACGCCGGGCGGCCAGAACCCCGGCGGCCAGAATCCCGGCGGCGTGGGCGTCATCGTCGTCGACGAATTCAACGCAACGCTGGCCGATGCCGGGGCGGCGAACACCGCCATGCTCGGCAATGTCAACCTGCTGCTCAACGGCGCGGGAAGCCGGCCGCTCGACCGCCGTGCCGATCCCGGCCGCTCCATCACCTGGCTCGGCGGCGACTGGGGCGGCCTCGATGACGGCGACATCGGCCTCGGCGAGATCGGCGCCGGCCACAATTTCGGCGGCCTGCAGATCAACGCGGTGGCCGGCTTCAGCCGCTTCGACCAGGCGATGGCGCTCGGCGGCAAGGCGGAGCTTTCCGCCGGCTACGTGAAGGCGGAAGCGCTTGCGCAGCTCTATGCGACGGGCAATGGCGGTCTGTGGGGCGCCGTCACCGCATCGGCCATGTGGGGCCATGCGGACATGGAGCGCAACTATCTGAACGGTGGCCTGGTCGACACCTCCTACGGCTCCACGGACACCTCCGGCTACGGGCTGCGCGGCCGGCTGCAATGGGAAAACGCGGTCGACTACGTTTCGCCCTATGCGGATCTCTCCTATGTCCGGGGATGCTTCGACGCCTATAGCGAGACCGGCGGCGGCTTCCCGGCCTCCTTCGGCAAGCTGTGCGACGGGTCGACCGAGCTGCGCTACGGCTTCGATGTCGCCTATCCCCTGTCGAGCGAGTTCCGCCTCATCGGCACGCTGGAAGGCGTGCATCGCTTCGAGGGCAGGAGCGCCAACGTGACCGGCGCGGTGCCGGGTCTTTATGCCTTCGATCTCGGCAGCGTCGCCTACAAGCAGAACTGGTTGCGCGCCGGCGCCGGCTTCGAGGCCGATATCGCCGGCTCCACCCTGTCGCTGATGGGCAATGTCACCTCCCGGTCGCAGGGCACGAAAGCCTGGCTCGCCGCAAACTGGCGCATGAAGTTCTAGGGCCGGTCGCCGTCCGGCCTGCGGATACGGCTGGGATCCTGCAGCGCCGGTTTGCCCTCGGCCTGCCGGCGGGCTATAGTCTCGGGGAATATTTCTGGCCGGTCTGGGGCAGCGTTTCGGGAAGCCGGCCGTAATTCCCCGGCGAGGGGACCGGCGGGCGGGGCTGCCTTGCGCCGCTCGAGTGGGGAAGAAGGGGCCTGATTTGAGGCGCAGCGCGTCTCCAGCCGTTGTCATGCTGACGGCGCTCGCGTGCGGCATCGCCCTCATCGCGGCGTCGGCGGCGTTTCTGCTCCGGCAACCCTGGCTCGGCCTTCAGCTCGACGCATCGGTCGAGCGGGGTATCCGCGTGGTGGGCGTGTTTCCCGGCGGGCCTTCGGCCGGCATCCGCCCGGATACGGTTCTGACCGCCATTGGAAACCCGGCCGGCGTTTTCGTGCCGCTGGAGCCCTTCGACATGGTCGAAGACCCGGACACCGCGCCCACCTATGCCGCTTTCGATGATTTCCTCGACCGGCAGAGCCGCATCGCGGGGCTGCTTGATGGAGGCGAGGTCCGGCTGACGGCGGCCGACGGTGCCGTCCTTGCCGTCCGTCCGGCGGCCTCGCGCCCCCTTGCAAGCCTTCCGCCGGCCTTCTGGCTGCAGGAGTTCATCGGCCTTGCCTGTCTTCTCGTCGGAACCTGGGCCTATTGCCTCAAGCCCCGCGATCCCGCGGTCCGGGTGATGGCGCTTGCCAGCGCGGCCTCGGTTGTCACGGCCTGGGCGTCGGCCATCTTCATCTATCGCGAGCTGGCGCTCGACGGCCGGGTGATCCACGTCCTGTCCTCGCTCAACCTTGCCGGCGCGCTCGGTTTTGCCGGATCGATCCTCGTGCTGTTCCTGATCCATCCGCGGCGGCTCGTCCCGCGCGCGGCCGTGCTGCTGGTCGCGGCGGTTCCGGCCGCGGCCTGGCTGGCCGACGTGCTTCGCATCGGCCTCGAAACGCCGGCAACCCAGCGCTACCTGGTCATCATGCTGCTGCTGGCCGGGAGCCTCGTCGCGGCGGGCATCCAGTATCTTCGCGCGCGCGGCGATCCCCTGGCCCGGACGGCGCTCAAATGGTTCGGCATCTCGCTTTCCATCGGCGTCGTCATGTATGTGCTCGCCAATGCCGTGCCGGCGCTCGCGGGCCGGCCCGCCGGTGCGCCGCAGGTGCTCACCTACGCCTTCGCGCTCCTCCTGAACGGCGGCCTCGTGGTGGCGGTCGTCCGCTACCGGCTGTTCGAACTCGATGCCTGGGCCTTCCGCATCCTGTTCTACACGTTCGGCGCCGTGCTGCTCCTCGGCCTCGACGCGCTGCTGGTCTATGTCGTCTCGCTCGACCGCGCGCCCGCGCTCGGCGCGGCGCTGCTGCTGGTGGCGTTCCTCTACCTGCCGCTGCGCGACGGTCTTGCCCGGCGCTTTGCCGCGCGCAGCACGCTCGACCGGCACACGCTGCTGCGTGCGGTGGTCGACGTCGCCTTCGGTTCCTCGGACGGCGAGCGCGCCGCCCGCTGGCAGGGCCTGCTCGGGCGGCTGTTCGACCCGCTCGACTGCGCGGCGGCCGACCGGCCCGTGGCCGCGGCGGCGATCCGTCACGAGGGGCTCGAGCTGGCCGTGCCGGCGGTTGCCGGCGCGCCGGCGCTGCTGCTGCGCCGCCCGCGGGGCGGGCGCGGGCTGTTCGGACCGAACGACGCCGAGGTGGCGGCCCAGCTGGTCGGCGTCATGCGCCATGTCGAGGCGAGCCGCGACGCCTATGAACGCGGTGCGGTGGAGGAACGCCGCCGCATCGCGGCCGACCTGCACGACGATGTCGGCGCGCGCCTGCTGACAGGGCTTCATCGGGAGGAGCCCGGCGAGATCAAGCAGGCGCTGCGCGAGGCGATGGCCGATGTCAGGACCATCGCCGTCGGGCTCTCCGGCGACAGGCAGGCGCTGGGGCTGGTTCTGGCCGACCTGCGGCACGAGGCCGGCCAGCGGCTCGACCAGGCGGGCATAGACCTCGCCTGGAGCGAACGGCACGACGGCGCGAGCGATCCGTTCCTTGTCTATCGTACCTACCGGAACCTCGTTTCGGCCCATCGCGAGCTGGTCAGCAACGTCATCCGCCATGCCGGGGCCCGCAGGCTCGAAATCACGGTCGCGCGCGAGGATGGCCGCCTGCGCCTCGTCTTCGAGGACGATGGCGCGGGGTTCGGCACGGGTCCGGCGAGCGGGAGGGGAAGCGGACTTGCGAATGTGCGCCGGCGGGTGTCGGCGCTCGACGGCGAGATGGCGCTCGGCGCCTCGCGGCATGGGGGCGCGCGCGTCGAGCTCGTGCTTCCGCTGGCGGAGGCCGCGTCATGAGGGTCGCGGGCATGATCGTCGAGGATCTTTCCGCCGTCCGCGACTGGCTGGCCGGGGTCTGCGCGCGCGTCTTCCCGGATGTCGCCGTCACGGCATGCTGCGATCTCGCGTCGGCGCGGACCTTCCTGCGCAGGCTCCGCTGCGAGGAAACGGAGCTGGCCTTCGCGCTGGTCGATCTCGGCCTGCCCGACGGCTCGGGCATCGATCTCATCCGCGAGCTGTCGCTTCATCATCCGGGGACGCTGCCGGTCGTCGTCACGATCTACGGCGACGACCGGCGGCTCTTCGACGCCATCGCCGCCGGCGCGCAGGGCTACCTGCTCAAGGACGACGACCCCGAGGCGATCGAAAGCAACCTCCAGCGCATCCGGCGCGGCGAGCCGCCGCTCTCTCCCGCCGTCGCACGGCGGATGATCGCGCATTTTCGCGACATCGGGACGCCGAGCAGCGTGGAGCTGACGCAGCAGGAAACCCGGGCTCTGGCGCTGCTGGGGCTCGGCATGCGCATCCAGGACGTCGGCCGCGAGATGGGCATCAGCGTGCACACGGCGCGCGACCATGTGAAGGCGCTCTACGGCAAGCTGAACATTTCCTCTCGCGCCGAAGCGGCGGTCGAGGCCGTGCGCCGCGGCCTCGTCTAGCGGCGACGCACGGCCGGCGGCGGCTTCGCCCAAGCCGCCCTGCCTCTGGTGGGCGAAGCGCGGCAGTCCCTCCGGGGCCGGACTCGCCTGCCACTCCGCGGCTTCGCAGCGGGACCTGTATTCCGGTTCCCGCGGTCGAGGACGCTTTTGCGAGCGGCTCGGCCCGCCGGCGTTGCGCAAGGGCGGGGTCGCGCGCTTCGGGGGAGCACGGCCTTGCCGGCATCCGCCTCCGTCCCGGGCGATTCGGCGTAGCGCAACGCGCGGCGTGCTTCCGGCGCCGCCCATGTCGCCAGGAAAGTCGTTTTGGCGACCGTCGGGGCCGTTGGCATTTCGGGGACGGGTCCTATGTTATGCGCAGCGGTGCACGGAAGGCAGGTTTTGTCCATGGATTTGAAGTCGTTGTCTCGCGATGAGCTCGAGCGGGAGGTCGCCCGGCTTCGCGGCCTGCAGGCCGACGCGGAAGCCGAAGGCATGCAGGCGGACGCGCTGCGCGCGCATGCGCGATACCGCGCCCTCTTCGAGGCGATCGACGACGGCTTCTGCATCATCGGCTTCATGGACGGGCCGCATGGTCCCCTGAGCGACTATGTGCATGTGGAGGCCAATACCGGCTATGAGCGGCACACGGGAATTTCGGATATCGTCGGAAAGCGCCTGCGGGAGATCGAGCCGGCCAATGCCGATGTCTGGCTGGAAATCTATGGCGGCGTGCTTCGCACGGGCCAGCCGGTTCGTTTCGAGCAGGAATTCAAGGCTGTCGGGCGCTTCATCGAGGTCTCCGCCACCCGCATCGAGCCGGAATCCCTTTGCCAGGTCGCAGTGCTTTTCCGCGACGTCACGGCACGCAGGCTGGCCGAAGCGGCGCTGCGGGAAAGCGAGAGCCGCGCGCGCGACAACGTGCAGCGCGTCCAGCTCGCAATGGCTGCGGGCGCCATCATCGGCACATGGTTCTGGGATGTGCCGTCCGATCGGTTCACGGTCGATGAAGGTTTCGCCGCAGCCTTCGGCCTCGATCCGGAAAAAGGCCATACCGGCCTCAGCCTCGCCGATGTTACCGAGACGGTTCACCCCGACGACCGCAAGCCGCTCGTCTGCGCCATCCGGGACGCGCTTTCGAAAGGCGGCGCCTATGCCCACCAGTTCCGCACGCGCAGGGCGGACGGGAAATATTACTGGCTGGAGGCGAACGGGCGCGTCGAGCACGGTCCCGACGGCAGGGCGCTGAAGTTCCCCGGCGTCGTGATCGACATTGAGGGCCGGCGCGCCGTCGAGGCCGAGCGCGACCGTGCGCTGGCGGCGTTGCGCGGCCTCAACGATACGCTGGAGCAGCGCGTCGAGGAGCGGACGACGGCGCTGATGCAAACCGAGGCAGCGCTTCGACAGGCCCAGAAGATGGAAGCCGTCGGCCAGTTGACCGGTGGCCTGGCGCATGACTTCAACAATATCCTTGCCGGCGTCAGCGGCAGCCTCGACCTGATGAAGACGCGCCTGGCGCAGGGGCGCATAGGCGAGATCGATCGCTATCTGGCCGGCGCTCAGGGGGCGGTGAAGCGCGCGGCGGCGCTGACCCAGCGCCTGCTTGCCTTTTCACGCCGGCAGACGCTCGATCCCAAGGCCTCCGACATCAACCGGATCGTGGCGGGCATGCAGGAGTTGATAAGCCGAAGCGTCGGGCCGGGCGTGGCGGTGGAAACCGTTGCCGCCGGCGGGCTTTGGATGGCGTTCGTGGATGTCGGCCAGCTTGAGAACGCGCTTTTGAACCTGTGCATCAATGCCCGCGACGCCATGCCGGATGGCGGGCGCCTGACGATCGAGACGGGAAACCGATGGCTTGACGAGCGGGCCGCGGCACAGCGGGGCGTGTCGCCGGGACAATACGTTTCCCTCTGCGTCAGCGACACGGGGGCCGGCATGTCCCCGGAGATCGTCGCCCGGGTCTTCGATCCGTTCTTTACCACCAAGCCGATCGGCCAGGGAACCGGCCTCGGGCTGTCGATGGTCTACGGCTTCGCCGGTCAGTCCGGCGGCGCGGTGCGCATATATTCGGAGGTCGGCAGGGGGACGATGGTCTGCATCTATCTCCCGCGCCATGCCGCAGAACAGCAGGACGAGGAACCGCCCTTGGAAAATGATGCCGTGCCGATGTCCGCCGCGCAGGACACCATCCTCGTCGTCGACGACGAGCCGCTCGTCAGGATGGTCGCTGTCGATATGCTGGAGGAGCTCGGCTATGTCGTGCTCGAGGCCGGCGACGGGCCTTCGGCGCTCAAGATCCTCGAAGCGCGCCCCGAAATCAGCCTTCTCGTCACCGATGTCGGCTTGCCGAACGGCATGAACGGCCGCCAGCTTGCCGATGTCGTCCGGGGAAAAAGGCCCGATCTCAACGTGCTTTTCGTCACGGGATATGCGGAGAACGCCGTGCTCAACCACGGTCATCTCGAGCGTGGCATGCAGGTCGTCACGAAGCCGTTCACCGCTGAAACGCTCGCGCGGCGCGTGAAGGATTTGATCGGCGGTGAAGCGTAGCCGCCACTTTTTGTCCTCAAGCCCCGGTTAACCCGATCCGGCAGGGCAATTTCCATATCCCGATGAACGAGACCGATGACCTACAGCAAAAGACGCTTTGAACTGAGAGACCGCACGCGCGACGGCCACGAACAATTGGATGCAGCGGTGGGCGTGTTCGATACGCTGGCCTCCTATCGCCGCTATGTCGGCTTGCTGGGCGCGTTTCGCTCCACGATGGACGGGCAGGTGTCCGGCGCCGCCTGGCCCGCCGGATGGGCCTGGCGGCCGACTGTCGTATCGGCAGCTTTGGCGCAGGATGCCGACGATCTCGGCCTGGCGGCAACGCGTCCCATGAAGGCGGGTATGGACCTCGGCGAGCCGAGCGCGCTGCTCGGCGCCCTTTATGTGCTGGAGGGATCCACCCTCGGGGCGCGCGTGCTGCGCCAGCGCGCCGCCGCGCTCGGGATGCGGGACGACTTCGGCGCAAGACATCTCGCCCTTATGTCAAATGATATCGCGCAATGGCAGTCGTTCCTATTATTGTTGGACGAAGCTCGGGATTTCGATATCGAACGCGCGGCCGCGTCGGCCAACGAGGTCTTCGACCTTGCCCTGCGATGCTTTGAAAGTGATCGTGTTGTTTGCCAGTGACCGTGTAAACCTCAGCACCTGCGACCGGGAGCCGATCCACATCCCCGGCACCATCCAGCCGCATGGGTGCCTTCTCGCCTGCGACATCAGCCTGTCGAGGATCGAGCGTGCCTCCGCGAATGCGGCCGGCATGCTGGGTCATCCGGGAGGGCTTGTCGGTCGCGCCATCGCGGACGTCCTGGGCGCGAAGCTGCTGCATGACCTGCGCAACGCAATGGCTGCGACCAGCTCGGCGTCACGGCCCGCGCTCATGCTGGACGTCGCCATCGGCGAACGCGTGCTGGACATCGCCATCCATCACTACAGGTCCGCGGTCATCATCGAGTTCGAGCCGGCGCCCTCCATCGGCCAGCCTCTGCATATCGCCCGCGAGATGATCGGCCGGATCAGCGATGTCACCGAGGTCGAACGCCTTGTGCAGCGCGCGGGGCGGATCGTTGCCGGCGCCACCGGCTATGACCGCGTGATGGTCTACCGCTTCGAGCACGACGGTTCGGGAAAAGTGGTGAGCGAAACCAGGCGGGCGGACCTGGAGAGCTTTCTCGGGCAGTATTTTCCGGCGAGCGACATCCCCCAGCAGGCGCGTGCGCTCTACCTGAAGAACACGATCCGCGTCATTGCCGACGCAAGCGGCAGCCGCGTTCCGGTCGAACCGGTGCTGGATGCATCGGGCGAGCCGCTCGACCTCAGCTTCGCGCATCTGCGCAGCGTGTCGCCCATCCATTGCGAATATCTGCGCAACATGGGTGTTGCCGCCTCCATGTCCATCTCGATCGTTCTCGACGGCCAGCTCTGGGGCCTGATCGCCTGCCACCACTATTCGCCGCGCGTGCTGCCCATGGCGCAGCGCGTCGCCATGGAGATCTTCGGCGAGTTTTTCTCCCTCCATCTGAAATCGCTGAAGGAGCGCCGGCGCGTGGCGGCCGTTGCCGGCACCCGCGAGGCGCTCGATCGCTTCCTTATCCTTTCGTCCCACCACGAGGATGTCGGCGAACTGCTGCGCCAGAGCCTTCACGAGTTTTCCAGCCTGCTTCCCAACGACGGTATCGGCGTGATGTTCGATGGACGGTGGATCGGCATCGGCGTCACGCCGCCGGATGACGCGCTGCCCGCTCTTCTCGATTTCGTGCAGGGCGTCGGGGAGGGCCGCATCTGGGCGACCCATGCGCTGTCGCAGAAGATGCCGGAGGCCGCGGCCTATAGCGACCGTGTTTCCGGCGTCCTTGCCGTTCCGCTTTCGCAGACGGGATCGGACTGCCTTCTCTTCTTCCGCAAGGAACTCGTCCAGACCCTCGACTGGGCGGGCAACCCGGACAAGACCTACGAGGTCGGGCCGCTCGGCGACCGGCTCACGCCGCGCAAGAGCTTTGCGATCTGGAAGGAGACGGTCAAGGCGCAGGCCCAGTCCTGGACCGAGTCCGAACGGGAGATCGCCGAGATCATCCGTGTCGCGATCGTCGAGATCGTGCTCCGGCAGAACGAACTCATGGCCGACGAAAGGCGCAAGTCCGAAGTGCGCCAGCGCATGCTGAACCAGGAACTGAGCCATCGGGTGAAAAACATCCTGGCGGTCATCAAGTCCCTGGTGACGAGCCCCCAGCATCACAAGAGCACGCTGGAGGCGTATGTCGCGACCCTGCAGGGCCGCATCGAAGCCCTGTCCATCGCGCATGACCAGGTGGTCCGCGGCGATGGCGGCGGCATACTTGCCGAGCTCCTGGAAGCCGAGCTCCAGCCCTACCGGGCCAAGGCATCCACGGTCGCTCTCGACGGGCCGCCGGTCTGGCTGGACAGTCGCGCGTTCTCCGTCATGGCGCTGGTCTTCCATGAACTTGCGACCAATGCCGCCAAATATGGTGCGCTCTCCGTGCCGACGGGCGAGGTGGCGATCACGTGGGAGATGACGGACACGGGCCTATGCCAGATCGTCTGGCGCGAGCGGGGCGGCCCTCTCGTCAGCGTTCCCGCGCGCAGCGGCTTCGGCAGCGCGCTGATCGATCGCAGCGTTCCCTATGACCTCGGTGGCGAAAGCATCATCCGGTTCGAGCCTTCGGGGCTCGTGGCGACCTTCAGAATTCCGCCGGCGCATGTGAAGCTGACGTCATCGAAACCAAGGACGACGGCGCAGGCGGCGGTGCGCGCGCCTGCCCCGGCGAACGCATTGGGCGCAGCCGATCCTTCCGTCCTCATTCTGGAAGACCAGATCCTGATCGCCCTCGATCTCGAGGCCATGCTCGCGGATGAAGGCCTGTCGAGAGTGATCACCACCAGCTCTGCCCGCCAGGCGATGGCCCAGATCGAGGTGCAGGCGCCGGAACTTGCCATCCTCGACATCAATCTCGGGCCGACCACCTCCTTCTCCGTGGCGGCCGAGCTCCGCAAACGTGCCGTTCCCTTCGTCTTTGCGACCGGTTACGGCGAAAATGCGCAGCTTCCGGAGGACCTTGCCGGCGTGCCGATCGTGCGCAAGCCCTACAGCCGCAACACGATCGTTTCCGCGCTCACGGCGCTTTTGCAAGGCCGATAGGATCGCGTGCCTGCAAGTCGCGGGAAGCGGCGGGCAGGGCTCGCCTGCGTTGTAGGATAATCAGACAATCACCCCTGCGTCGCGTCCGCCGGCGGGTTGTCGCGCAGGTAGGCGAGGGCGACCTTGGCGGCCATGTCGATATGGTGCTTGCAGGCGGCCGCGGCGCGTGGCCCGTTTCGCTGGAGGATCGCGTCGGCGATCTCCTTGATCTCGGCGATGCTGTGGCGAAGGCGGCCCGGCTGGGTCATGGTGGTCATGCGCAAGAGGTTGATCCGGTTGTGCAGCGACGTCAGCATCTGGCGCACGAACACGTTCTTGCTGCCGTCCATGAGACAGTCGTAGAAGGCGTTCTTCGCCTCGATCAGCCGGCTTCCCACGCCGCTTTCGGCCGCGGCCTCGAACTCGGTGACCGCCGCCTGCAGCGTGGCCATGTCCTCATAGGTGCCGTTCTCGGCAAACTGCTGGCCTGCGAAGCTTTCCAGCAATGCGCGCACCGTATAGAGCTGCGCCGCCTCGTCATAGGTGATGGTGCTGACGACGGGGCCCTTGTGCGGGTAGCTGGTGATCAGCCCTTCCGCCTCGAGCTGCCGCAGCGCCTCGCGAACGGAGGTCCGCCCGACGCCGATCATTTCGCAGAGCTCGCGCTCGACGAGCCTTTGGCCGGGTTTGAAACGGCCATTGGCGATGGCCTGCCTGATCCTGTCTTCCACCTGTATCCGCAGTGACGCGCTCTGTCGTGCAATCTGCAGTTCCGAATCTGCCATTGTCAGTCCTGTGTCGTTGTCGCCCCATACTAATCAGCCTTGCCGATCGAATTCAAGCGAAGCGGTACGATTGTCTGATTCAAAGCTAATGCGAGTCGCCGGCCGGTGCAAGGCCGTCACAAATGCGCGGTTGCGGGCGTCCGCATGGCGGAAAAACTCGGCAGGTTTGTATGATGCTGTTTTTGCGGCAATAATCGAGATTTCGTGACACAAAAGCCGCTTCGTGCCTGCTGATTTCACGGCTGTGACCTCGGGAGGAGGGGGTATCGGCTCAAATTTTTCTTTGACAGTTTGTCAGACAATCTGCTAATCAGAATTCCAGCAGCAGGGAGGACTGGTTTTGATGCAGACGGCAGCGCGTATCGCCTTTATCGGGCTTGGACAGATGGGTTTGCCGATGGCGACCAATCTGCTGAAGGCCGGCTACGAGGTTGCCGGCTTCGACCTGTCCGCGGACGCCCTGCAGAAACTGGTAGACGAGGGCGGTCAGGCCGCGAAGAGCGCCGCCGATGCCATGGCGGGCAGCGACGTCGTCATCACCATGCTGTCCAACGGCAAGGTCGTCCGCAATGTCCTCACCGAGGGCGAGGCCTACCGCCAGGCGCCGAAGGGCGCGCTTCTTCTTGAAATGAGTTCTTCCGCGCCGGAGGAAACCCGATCGCTGGCGCAGGCCGTTTCCGGTCATCTGCGCGTGGTGGATGCCCCGGTATCGGGCGGCGTCAAGCGCGCCGTCGATGGCACGCTCGCGGTCATGGCAGGCGGCGCCGACGCCGATTTCTCGGCTGCCAGGCCGGTGCTCGAAGCCATGTCGGCCAGGATCTTCCATTGCGGCCCGGTCGGTGCCGGCCATGCGATGAAGGCGATCAACAACTATGTTTCGGGCGCCGGCGTCATCGCGGCCGTGGAGGCCGTCCTGCTGGGCAATGCCTTCGGGCTGGACGAGGCGAAGGTCGTCGAGGTGCTCAACGCATCCAGCGGAAAGAACAACGCCACGGAGGTCAAGATGAACCAGTTCATCCTCTCCGGCACCTTCGGTTCGGGCTTTGCGCTCGGGCTGATGGCGAAGGACATCCGCACCGCGGCCAATCTTTCGGTTTCTCTCGGGCTCAGTCAGCAGGGGCTGACGCAGACCGCCGATCTCTGGGACGATGCGGCGCGCACGCTCGGCGGCGCCGTCGATCACACCCGCTTCTACGATTATCTCAAAAGGCAGGTCGGCTAGCTTCGGCCAGCCGGAAAACACCTAAACGGAGGAACAGGCATGCCAAACGGGGCGGGCGATGATCGCCACTTCGAAGGGGAAGGCGCGCGCGAACGCAGCGAAGCGTTCGACCGCGGTCTGAAGACGCGGCGCGAGGTGCTGGGAGATTCCTACGTGGATGCCTCCCTGGACAAGGCCACCGCCTTCAGCTGGCCGATGCAGAAGCTGGTCACCGAATATTGCTGGGACGAGATCTGGAACCGCCCGGGCCTCGGCCGCCGCGAGCGATCGATCCTCAACCTCGGCATGATCTCGGCCCTCAACCGCCAGCACGAGCTTCGCACCCATGTCCGCGGTGCGCTGAACAACGGCCTCAGCCGCGACGAGATCACCGAAATCTTCCTTCAGGTCGCCATCTATTGCGGCGTGCCGGCGGCGATCGACAGCTTCAGAAGCGCCCAGCAGGTTCTCGACGAGCTGAGCGAATAAGCGAAGAGGGAGGAGACCATCATGAAGAGAATCGACAGATCGGCATTCGCCGAGATCGCGCGCGGCGACTTCGAGTTCACCCACGAGACCCGCTACCTGACCGGCGTCATCCGCCTTGATTTCGGCGGCGAGTCCTGGGCGCTCAGCTTCGCCAATGGTGCGCTCGCGGGCATCACCGACGGCACGCTCGTGCCGGATGCGGAAGCCAACATCATCGTCGGCGGAGGCGCCGACCAGTGGCATGAGCTCCTGCAGTCGAAGCCGCGTCCCTTCTACCAGTGCATCCAGTCGGCCGCCGTCAAGCACGGCATGAGGATCAACGTCGCCAACGAGACCTTCGCCTACCTGCCCGCACTCAACCGCATGACGACGCTGCTGCGCCAGCTTTACAACGGGAAGGCTTGATCATGACCAGGCACGATCCGATCACGGGACGCTACGTCTATCTCACCGTCGAGGGCATCGAGTACCGCGTGTATTACGAGGAGGCCGGCTCCGGCATTCCGTTGATCGTCGGTCACACGGCAGGCTCCGATGGCCGCCAGTACCGCCACATGCTCTGCGACGAGGCGGTCACCTCGCGCTTCCGCGTCATCGCCTTCGATCTTCCCTACCACGGCAAGTCGCTGCCGCCATACGGCGTCAACTGGTGGGAACAGGAATACAACATGACCAAGAGCCGGATGATGGCGTTTCCGAACGCCCTGTCCGATGCCCTCGGGCTCGACCGGCCGGTCTACATGGGAAGCTCGATGGGCGGGCATCTGGCGGTCGACCTCGCCTCCAACCACCCGGATCGCTATCGCGCGACGATTGCCGTGGAGGGCGCGCTGCGCTCGGCCGTCGAATATGTCGATGTCGGCATGGCCGGCATCCGCAAGGAATTCGACAACCCCAACGTCAACCGCACGTCGATCGGCGCCGCGATGATGCTGAACATCTCGCCCTATTCGCCGGAGAAGAACGTCCGCGAGATACAGTGGGAATACAGTTGCGGCGGGCCCGGCATCTTCGCCGGCGACCTTTATTACTACTATTACGATCACAACATGTCCGACGACGAGGCGCGTGCGATCGATACGTCGAAATGCATGCTCTACATGCTGACGGGCGAATACGACCCCAATACATCGCCGAAGGAGACCGAAGCGCTCGCCAAGCTGGTGAAGGGCTCGAAGTTCTGGGCGATGAAGGATCTCGGCCATTTCCCCGTCACCGAGGACTACACGAAGTTCCGCGAGTATCTGCTGCCGATCCTGGAAGAGGTTCAGTCCAGGACATAGAGGGTTCTAGAGGAGGAGAAAGTAACATGAAGATGAAATCCCTGGCTGCGGCGGTGTCCGTCGCGGCAATGATGACGGCTGCCAGCGCGCAGGCCGACGGGCTTGACACGCTGCCGGAGAATATCCGCAGCGTCTACAGCATGGTCGACAGCCAGATCCCGGTCGGCGCATCGCCGCTGGCGAACTTCAAGGCCAAGAAGGGCCCGCCGTGGAAGATCGGCTATGCCTCGACCTATGCCGGCAACACCTGGCAGGCCACGGCGCTCGACGAGATCGTCAACAAGCTTGCCCCGGCAGCCAAGGAGGCCGGCCTCGTTTCGGAACTCGTCGTCACGCAAGCCGACTTCAAGGATGCCGTGCAGATCCAGCAGATGCGCCAGATGATCGACAACGATGTCGATGCGATCATCATCTGCTGCTCGAACGTCACGGCCTTCAACCCGACCATCGAATATGCCTGGTCCAAGGGCGTCGCGGTGTTCGCCTATTCCGGCTACACGACCTCGCCGTATTCGATCAACGTCGCCGCCAACCACATGCAGGGCGGCTTCGACATGGCCAAATGGCTGGCCGACGAGATGGGCGGCAAGGGCAATGTCGTCCTCGTCTCCGGCGTTCCCGGCACGGCCTCGTCCGACGCCTTCGATTCCGGCGCCAAGAAGGCGCTGGAGGACTATCCGGATATCAAGATCATCGGCGAAGTGGCCGGGAAGTGGACCGACCAGGTCGCCCAGACCGAGCTGCAGAAGTTCCTGGCGATCAACCCGGCCAAGGTCGATGGCATTCTGACCCAGGCGGCGCAGGAAAACGGCGTCCTGAACGCCATGCTGCAATCCGGCCGTCCGATGGTGCCGATCACGCTCGGCGGCGAGGCATCGGCCGCCTGCTACTGGCGCAAGAACCCGGATTGGATTTCCAAGTCCTTCCACATCTGGCCGCCGGCCCGCGAAATGGATCAGGTCTGGGATGTCATGCTGCGCACGCTGGGCGGCGAGGGCCCGAAGATCCAGTCCATGCTGCGGCCGGTGCTGCCCTACACGATCGAAGACGTGAAGGCGGCGCTGCCGGAAGACTGCGACCTCAACTCCACCGACTGGGTGCAGCCGACGGCGGATGCCTGGTGGCCGAAGGATGTCGCCACGCAGTTCTTCGCCAACCCGAAGTAACCGGACCGCGCGACCGGGCCTTCAGGCAGGCCCGGTCGTCCTGTCGCGGCCACAGATGAACTGGAGCAAGCATGGCGGGCACGATTTCAATCCGTTTGCGCAACGTTTCGAAGCGCTTCGGGGAAACCCGCGCCCTGACGGATTGCGACTTCGAAGCCTGCAAGGGCGAAGTCCACGCGATCGTCGGGGAGAACGGCAGCGGCAAGAGCACGCTGGCGAAGATCATTTCCGGCGTCCTTGTGCCGGACAGCGGTGACTGCCAGGTGCTCGGCGCCAGCATCGCGACGCCGCGCCAGGCGCGCGACCGCGGCGTCGCGACGATCTTCCAGGAAGTGCTGATCGCCGACGAGGCGAGCGTCCTCGACAATCTCTATGTCGGCAGCGAAGGGCTGGTCGGCACCGGCAAGAGCCGCAGCCGCAAGCTGCGCGAGGCCGGCGAGATCATGACGCGCTGCGTCGGGGATGCCGTCGATCTCGATGCGCGCGCCGGCGGCCTGCCGCTGAGCGTGCGCCAGTGGATCGTCATCGTCCGCGCCATCCTGCGGTCGCCGGACGTGCTCATCTTCGACGAATCCTCCGCCGCGCTCGACCTTGAGGCGACCCAGCGTCTGTTTGCCGAAATCACCCGCCTTCGCGACGCGGGCAAGACCATCCTGCTGGTGACGCACCGCATTGCCGAGCTTGTCAGCATCGCCGACCGCGCCACGATCCTGCGCGACGGCAAGGCCGTCGGCGTGCTTCACCGCGAGGAGATCACCGAAGCCCGGCTTCTGGAAATGATGACGCAGGCCGGCCGCACGCTGAGCGCCGCGCCGACCGTGCGCCTGCGCGACAATGCCGAGGACAAGCCCATCATCCTCGCCAGGGACATCCGCATGTCCGAAGCGGCGGCGCCCTTCGACTTTTCGCTGCAGCCCGGAACCATCGTCGGGCTGGCAGGCCTCGACGGGCACGGGCAGGAGCACTTCGCCCGCATCCTCGCCGGGATCCTGCAGCCGTCCTCCGGCGCCGTCTCGTGCCGCAGCCGCGACGGCGGGATGGAAAGCATCGACGGCCTTCAGGCTGCCTGGCGAAACCATATTTCCTGGGTGTCGGGGGACCGCAAGCGCGAGGGCATCTTCCCGCAGCTCAGCATCTTCGACAATTTCGCCCTCGGGATCTATCGCCGCAAGCTCGGCGCCTTCGGGACGATCGATGCCGGACGCGCGCGCTCCCTGTTCGAGGACGAGGCGCGGCGTCTCTCCATCCGCATGGGCTCGTCCGGCAACCGCATCACCTCGCTGTCCGGCGGCAACCAGCAGAAGGTGCTGATCGCCCGGGCCTTCGCCGACACGCCGCGCGTGATCGTCCTCAATGACCCGGCGCGCGGTGTCGACATCGGCACCAAGCGCGACCTTTACCGGGAATTGCAGCGCTTTGCCGAGAGCGGCGGTGCCGTCGTCTACCTCTCCAGCGAGATCGAGGAGTTCTTCGGCTTTGCCCATCGCGTCGATGTCTTCGTCAACGGGTCGCTGTTCCGGTCGCTGAGCGGCGACGACATCGAGGAGCGGGAAATCCTCGGCGCCATGTTCGGGCAGCCGCCAGGGGCCCATGTCGAACTCGAAGCAGCACATGAGGTGGCACAATGACAGCGGCCAAGGCCTTCCAGAAACTCGGGTCGCTTGCCGTCCCCCTCACGCTCGTCGTCGTGCTGCTCGCGATCGCCGCGATCCGCTCGCCGAACCTGTTCACGCCGTCCGGCATCGGCAACGGCATCCTCGTCGCGGCGCCGCTGTTCTTCGCGACCATGGCGCTCACGCCCATCGTCATGTCCGGGCGAGGGGCGGTGGACCTGTCGATCGGCCCGCTGATCGGCTTCCTCAACGTGACGCTGATTACCTGGCTGTCGGCCAGGGGCATCACGCATCCGGTCCTGTTCATCGGCTGGGCCCTTTTCGCCGGCGCGCTGTGGCAGGTCCTGCTGGCGCTGATCGTCATCTATGTCCGCATCGCGCCGATCATCGTCTCGCTGTCCGGCTACCTGGTCCTGAGCGGCGTCAACCTGATGATCATGTCGCGGCCGGGCGGCGTGGCGCCCGACTGGATCATGAACTGGGGCGCCGCCAGTGCCGCACAGGTGATCTCGCCGATCTTCCTGCTCGCGCTGGTCGCCTTCGTGGCCTGGGTCGCGATCACCCGCACGGGCTTCCATCGCCAGTTGCGCATGGTCGGCTCCGACGAACGCATGGCCTACACGGCCGGCATCAATGTCGATCTCGTCCGCCTGATCGCCTTTGCCATCGGCGGCATGTTCGCGGGCCTGGCGGCGCTGAGCTATACCGCCCTCATCGCCTCCGGCGATCCGACCCAGGGCTCGACCTACACGCTGCAGGCGGTCACCGCACTGGTGCTAGGTGGCGCGAGCCTGTCCGGCGGGCGTGGCGGCGCGATCGGCGCGGCTCTCGGCGCGGTCAACATGTTCCTCATCAACTACCTCCTGGGAACGTTCAATTTCGGCTCGCTGTCGGGCTACGTCACCCAGATGGCCTTCGGAGCGATCCTCGCATGTTCTCTTCTGGTGAACCTCTTCACGTCTCCGTCCGCGAGCAAGGCATGAGGAAGGACATGGACAAGACCGCCGACACCACGCTTTCCCCGGGCCGCTCCGCCGCCGGCATCCGCGTGCAGAGATCGCTCGCCATCGGCGCCGGCCTCCTGGCCGTGCTTGCCGTCGCCGGTGCCGTGCTGGTGCCGGGCTTCGTCTCGATGCAGAACGCCCGATCGATCCTGCTGCTCGCCTCGTTCCTCGGGATTGCCTCGCTGGGGCAGACGCTCTGCGCGCTGCTCGGCGCGCTCGACCTGTCGATACCCTTTGTCATCGGTTCGGCGAATATCCTGCTGCCGAGCCTGCTGGTGTCCGGCCTGCCGCCGGCGGTGGCGATCGCGCTGATCCTCCTGCTCGGTGCGCTGGTCGGCGCGGTCAACGGGTTGATGAGCTTCAGGATCCAGGGGCAGGCGCTGATCATGTCGCTCGCCGTCGGCTTCGCCGTGGTCGGCGCGACGCAGATCTATACGACGCTCGGCTCCATCTATGCCGGGACGGTCTTCGCCACCATTCCCGACTGGCTGCGCAACCTCGCCGCCTTCAACGGCACCACCCTCGGCATTCCCATGCCCCCGGTGATCCTGATCTGGGCCATCCTGGCGGCCGTCGTGATCCTTGCCATGCACCGCACCTGGTTCGGCCGCGGCATCTATGCGCTCGGCGGAAGCCGTGTCGCGGCGGCGCGGCTGCAGATCTCCGAGCGCAAGCTCTGGGTCGCCGTCCATGCGATTTCGGGCGTGGCCTCGGTCTCGGCCGGCATGCTGCTGCTCGGCTTTTCCGGCGGCGGTTTCGTCGGCGTCGGCGATCCCTACCTCTTCACCACGGTCGCGGCGGTCGTCATCGGCGGCACGTCGCTGCTCGGCGGCGCCGGTGGCTATGGCGCCACCGTTCTCGGCGTGCTGGTCCTGACCGTGCTGACCTCGATCCTGGTCGGCCTCGGCCTGAGCTTTGCCTCGCAGCAGGCCGTGGTCGGCCTGCTGATCATTCCGATGGTGGCGATCTACGCCCGCGCCCCGCACATCCGCAACCAAATCTGAGACCTGCAGACATGATAGCGCAATCCCTTCTCTCCCGCCTCTCCGACCCGACGCTTGTCCGCGAGCAGGCCCTGCTTGCCGGCGACTGGGTGACGTCGGCCAGCGGCGAGACGATCGACGTCAGGAACCCCTCGACCGGCGAGGTCCTGGCGCAGGTGCCGGACATGGGCCTTGAGGAAATCCGTGCCGCGATCACGGCTGCGGACAGGGCCCAGAAATCCTGGGCGCTGGCGACCGGCAAGGAGCGCGCCGTAATCCTGCGCCGCTGGTACGATCTCGTGATGGCGAACCAGAAGGACCTCGCCACCATCCTGACCGCCGAAATGGGCAAGCCTTTTGCCGAGGCCATGGGCGAGGTGGCCTATGGCGCGGGCTATATCGAATGGTTCGGCGAAGAGGCCAAGCGCATCTATGGCGACACCATCCCCGGCCATCATCGCGACAAGCGCATCATCGTGCTGAAGCAGCCGGTCGGCGTCGTCGCGGCGATCACGCCGTGGAATTTTCCCTCGGCCATGGTGGCGCGCAAGTTCGCGCCGGCGCTTGCCGCCGGATGCTCGATGGTGTTCAAGCCGGCCGCGGAAACGCCGCTTTCGGCGCTCGCCCTTGCAACGCTCGCCGAGCGGGCAGGGCTGCCGAAGGGCCTGCTCAGCGTGCTGCCGACCAAACGTTCGCGCGAGTTCGGCACCGAGGTCTGCACCAACCCGATCATCAAGAAGCTGACCTTCACCGGTTCGACGGAAGTCGGCCGCATCCTGATGGCGCAGGGCGCGCAGAAAATCCTCAAGCTCAGCCTCGAACTCGGCGGCAATGCGCCCTTCATCGTGTTCGACGACGCCGATGTCGATGCGGCGGTCGAGGGTGCGCTCCAGTCGAAGTTCCGCAACAACGGACAGACCTGCGTCTGCGCCAACCGCCTCTATGTCCAGTCGGGCATCCACGACGAATTCGTCCGCCGCTTCGGCAAGGCCGTGTCGGCGATGAAGGTCGGCGACGGCTTCGAAGAGACGACCGAGCTCGGCCCGCTGATCAACGAGGCGGCCATGGTGAAGCTGAAGGACCATATCGACGACGCGGTGGCCAAGGGCGCCAGCATCGTCACAGGCGGCCAGCCCCATCCCCTCGGCAGGACCTTCGTTGCGCCGACGATCGTCACCGGCGTGACGTCAGGGATGAAGGTCGCGCGCGAGGAGACCTTCGCACCGCTTGCGCCGGTCTTCCGCTTCGACGACGTGGAGGAGGTGATCGCGCTTGCCAACGACACCGAGTTCGGGCTCGCCTCCTATTTCTACGCCAATGACCTGAAACAGGTCTGGAAAGTGGCCGAGGCGCTTGAATACGGCATGGTCGGCGTCAATACGGGCCTGATCTCGACCGAGGTCGCCCCCTTCGGCGGCGTCAAGCAATCGGGCTTCGGCCGCGAGGGTTCGAAATACGGTCTCGACGATTTCCTGTCGCTGAAATACGTCTGCCTCGGGGGAATTTCCTGATCGCCCGGCGCCGCGTCACGCCGGATCATTTTTGAAAGAAGGTCGCGGCTTCACCGGAAGCTGCGGGGAGGAAAATCATGGCTACTGACAGCGAAGACGTCTTCGATTACATCATCGTGGGGGCAGGAACCTCGGGCTGCGTCCTGACCGAGCGCCTGAGCGCCGCCGGTCATTCCGTCTGCACCCTGGAGGCCGGGCCGCGGGACACCAATCCGCTGATCCACATCCCGGCCGGCTACATCAAGAACATCTATTCCAGGACGCTGACCTGGAATTTCCAGTCGGAGCCCGGTCCGGGCGTCAACAACCGCTCGTTCTCGCTGCCGCAGGGCCGCGTCCTCGGCGGGTCGAGTTCGATCAACGGGCTGAACTACGTGCGCGGCCAGTCGGTCGACTACGACAACTGGGCCGCGGCCGGCAATCCGGGCTGGAGCTACCAGGATGTCCTGCCCTATTTCCGGCGCTCCGAGCGGCGGCTCGGAAACCCGGATCCGAAATATCGCGGCACGGAAGGCGAACTGCCGATCTCGGATCTTGACTGGCACAACCCGGTCAGCGACGCGCTGGTCGCTGCCGCGGTGGCGATCGGCATTCCCCGCAATCCCGACCACAACGGCGCGACGCAGGAAGGCGTCGGCTTCTTCCAGCGCACGATCCATCGCGGCAAGCGCGTCAGTGCCGCCAGGGCTTTCCTGTCCAAGGCGAAGCGCCGCCCGAACGTTTCGATCCGTACCCATGCGCAGTGCACGTCGATCGTCATCGAGAACGGCGTTGCGCGCGGGGTGCGCTATATCCAGGGTGGACCGGGCGGCACGTCGCGGACGGTCCGCGCCCGCCGCGAGGTGCTGCTGACGGCCGGGGCGCTCAACACGCCGAAGCTGCTGCAGCTTTCCGGGCTCGGGCCGGCCGACGTGCTGAGGGCGGCCGGCATCGAGGTGTTGCGCGACATCCAGGGCGTCGGCGCCAATCTGCGCGATCACTACGCGGTGCGCATGGTGTCGAGAATTCACGGGGCGCCGACGATCAATGCCAAGGTCCAGGGGCCGGCGCTTGCCGTGCAGGTCGCCCGCTGGCTGGTCGGGCTGCCGAGCCCGCTCGCCATCAGCCCGTCGCTCGTCCACATCTTCACCCGTTCCGACCCGTCGCTCGACCGGCCGGACCTCGAATTCGCCTGCGCGCCGGCCAGCTTCCGGGAGGGTGTTGTCGGCCTTCTCGACAAGCATCCGGGCCTGACGCTCGGCGTCTGGCAGGAGCGGCCGGAAAGCCTCGGCCATGTCCGGGTCAAGAGCAGCGATGTCTTCCAGGCGCCGTCGATCCAGCCGAACTACCTGACGGACGAGCGCGACCAGAAGGCGCTTCTCGGCGGCATGCGCATCGCGCGAAAGCTGTTCCGCGCGCCGCCGCTGGCAAGGTATGTCGAGGCCGAGACGTCCCCGAAGCCGGAGCTGGAAGGCGATGATGAACTTCTCGCCTTTGCCCGCGAGAAGGGAACGACCGTCTACCACATGATCGGCACCGCCCGCATGGGGCCCAGGGATCGGCCGGACAGCGTGGTCGATCATGAACTGAGGTTCCACGGCATCGAGAACCTGCGTGTCTGCGACGCCTCGATCATGCCATCCATGCCCTCGGCCAACACCAATGCCTCGACGCTGATGATCGCCGAGAAGGCGGCCGACATGATCCTCGGCCGGCAGGCATCGCCATGACGGCCGCCGACCGGCACGGCGAGGCAACGCGCCTTTATGTCACCGAGGCGCAGCGGGTGTTCGACGCCCTGCACGAGGTCGCGACGCGGCTCGCAGGGCTACTGATGTCGCTGGAAATGCTCAAGTCGCGGCATGTTCTGGATGTCGAAAGCCGCGTTGCCGCAAGGGCGAGGCTGGAGAGCGCGCAGGCCGCGTATCGGCGGCTCCGGCCGCCGGCGGTCGCGGCGCATTTCCATCATCACCTCACCGATGCCCTCGGCAAGCTCACGGCATCGCTGGACCATATCGACGGCCGGTTGGCGGGACTGGTTGCGGCGGGAGATCCGCTGCCGTCCCTGCGCTCGGCCTGGCGCGACATGGAAGCGGCATCGCGTGCGATGCCCGGCTTCGAGACCGTCGATTTTCAACAATCTTGCTGTGCCCTGCACATCAAGCCGGCTAACAGCGGAGGACGACATGGCCGAATATTCAATCTGGATTCTTAATTTCGCGGAGGTGCCGGATGCGGCGACGAGCTCGCTCATCTTCGGCCGCCACAATGCCGGCACGCAGGTGCTGCCCTACGCCTACACGCTGCTGAAGGGGCACGGCAAGACGATCCTGCTCGATTGCGGCCTGAACGCGGAATCGCACGGCAAGGCCTTCGTCGAAAAGTTCAACGTGCAGAAATGGGCGCATCCGAAAGACGTGCTCGGCGAAATCGGCGTCACGCCGGAGGAGATCGACTACGTCATCCTGACCCATGCGCATTTCGACCACATGGGTGGCCTGTCGCTGTTCCCGAACGCGACGTTCATGATCCAGTCGGAGGAACTGGCGGCCTGGGTCAAGATCATGGCCATGGACCGCAAGTTCCGCTGGCTGATGGGCGCGACCGATCCGAACGACATGATGGAGGCCGTGCAGCTCGCGCGGGAAGGCCGCCTGCTCGGCATCGACGGCGACGCCGACGACATCCTGCCGGGCATCGACCTGCGCGTCGCGCCTGATACGCATACGGCCCACTCGCAATATGTCGTCGTGCGCAATGACGGAAAGGCCGTCAGCGAGGATTGCTACATCTATACGGGCGACCTCATCTACCGGCACGACAACATTCACGGCGGCACGCCGGACGATCCCTTCTACGTGGCCAACGGATTGTCCTACGGCAGCAACACCAAGCTGCTGCTGGTGACCGACGAGATCATGAAGACCGTCGGCAACGACATACGCCGTGTCCTTATCCCGCACGACCAGAAGATGGCCGAGCTCTATCCGTCACGGACAACAAAGCGTGGCCACTATCTGGTCGAGGTCGCGCTTGCCAATGGAGACGCATCGCGCGTCTGAAATATGCCTCGCAAGGGCGGGAAGTCGCGCAGGCGTGCGGATCCGTGAAGCTTGGCGGCAGTCAGCCGGGAGGGAGGGATGCCCCTCCGCCCGCTGCGCTGCCGCCTTGCCTGTGTTGCCGCAAGCATCATCCGCGCAGGTTCGATCCGCGTCGTCGATCCGGCAGGACAGGTCGGCGGTTCCGGCGCTCTCGGCGCCGAAGCAATTCCCCAAATTATCAGGCGGGAGGAGGGGCGTCGCGGTCGCGGCGGCCCTACGCTCCCAACAGACCTCGTAGCGTTCGTGACGCGTTGAGCAGATGCTCGCACGCCGCCTTGCGGGCGCCCTGGGCATCGCGTCGTGCGATTGCGGATGCGACGGCGTATTGATCGGCGCCGCGCGTGTCGGAGATGGTGAAGCTCTGGTTGCAGAAATACCAGATGCGCAGGGAAAGATTGAAGTAGAGGTTGGCCGAGGATTCCAGGAAGGGATTGCGCGCGGCCAGGAAAATCTGCCGATGGAAAGCGGCGTCCAGATCCGTGACGCCGGCATTGTCGGTCGTCGTCTTGATCTCTTCCGCAAGATGCAGGAGCTTGTTGCGCTCGGCTTCGGTGGCGCGCTCGGCGGCCAGTTGCGCGCTGAGCCCCTCGATTTCGAGGCGCACCTCGGTCAGCCAGCGCTCGTCCCCGATATTGATGTCCGCGGCGAAGGTTCCGCGCCGGGGGTAGATCGATACAAGGTGCTCATAGGAAAGCCGGCGAACGGCATTGCGGATCGGTGTGAGGCCGACACCGAACTCCTCGCTGAGCCGATCCTCGGCCAACGGCGCTCCCGGCGGGATCTCCACCCGCACGATCCGATCCCTGAGACGCTCGTAGGCGAGGTCGGACAGGCCGGGGCTCTCGGCGGGCATGCGTGAAATTTCTATGGTCATGGTAGTCGCATAGCGCAAAACAACCTGGTTTTCCAGAGTTTCGCGCCCGCTCGCACGAGAAAAATGCAGCGCCCCGCATCGACGCGCCAAAACAGTTGCTTGACGGCAAATCGCGATTGTGCCTAGATATGACTACTGAAATTTCTGTCCAATTACACAACGAAAAAGGGAACGTCATGCATCGCAATCTGCTTCTCGCTGTTTCCGTCACTGCGCTCGCCCTTTCCGGCCCGGCCGGCGCCAGGGACCTTTCGAGCCTGGTTCCCGCGGACATCAAGGAAAAGGGATATATCGAGGTGGTCACCGATCCCTCCTTCGGGCCGCCGTGGAACTATCACCCGGGCACGGACCAGACCGTCTACGAAGGGATCGACCCCGATATCGCCAAGGGCATCTCCGAGCGCCTCGGCGTCGAGATTCGTTTCGTCTCGCTTGCTTTCGCAGGCATCGTTCCCGCGATCCGCGCCGGCCGTTATGACATGGTGATGGTCGGCATGACGACCACCGAGGAGCGGACCAAGGTGATCGACCTCGTCGATTATGCAGTGGATTCCAATGCCATCCTCGTCCAGGCCGGCAATCCGCTCGCCATCAAGTCTCCGCAGGATCTTTGCGGCAAGACGGCCTCGGCTGTCATCGGCTCGGCACAGTTCGCGATCCTCCAGGAGGTCTCGGCCGGCTGCGACAAGCCGATCACGATCAGCACCTTCCCTGCCAAGTCCGACGCCTTCCTCCAGGTGGAGACGAAGCGGGCCGATGCGACGATCGACGGCTACATCGTCAGCGGCTATCTTTCCGGCAACGGCACATTCGCCTCCAAGGGCATCGAGGCGGTCTTCACCAAGGACTTCGCCGGAAAGCCGCTCGGGATCGGCCTCGCCAAGGAGAAGGCGGCGCTGCGCGATGCCGTCGCGGCGGCAATCGACGACATGATCGCGGACGGCACCTACACGAAGATCTTCGCCAAGTGGGGCACTGCGGACATGGCGCTGAAAAAGGCCGAGATCAACAATTTCCAGCTCGGCAAGAAGTAGGCGGCAGAGGGTGACGGACAATGCCAGGTTTTCGAAAGGGAGGCCGCCCATGTTGAGCGCCAGCCAGAAAAGCCGCCTCTCCGTCGCGCTCTGCGTGGCGGGGGTGGCTGCCGTCCTTTACATTTTCGCGACGGCAAGCTTCTCGTGGAACGAGATTCCGAAATATATCCTGGCACCCCAGATCATCGCCGGCGCCCGCGTCACGCTGGTGCTGACAATCCTGTCGATGGCGATCGGCATCGCCATCGGCGTGGTCTTCGCCATGATGCGCGTCTCCTCGCTGCTTATGCCGCAGGTGGTCGCTGCCGGATATATCTGGCTGTTCCGGGGCATTCCGCTGCTCGTGCAGATCATTTTCTGGTTCAACCTGGCGCTTTTCATGCCGCGCATCGGGTTCGGCGACTATTCGGTCTCCACCAACCAGGTGATGGGCAGCTTCACCGCCGCACTGATCGCGCTCAGCCTGAACGAAGGCGCCTATATGGCGGAGATCGTTCGCGGCGGCATTCTCGCCATCGACCGGGGGCAGGTCGAGGCGGCGCGGGCGCTCGGCCTCAGCCGCGCTCGCACCTTCCGCCGGATCGTCCTGCCGCAGGCCCTGCGCATGGTCATTCCGGCAACCGGCAACCAACTCATCGGCATGCTCAAGGCGACGTCGCTCGTCTCCGTCATCGGCGTGCACGACCTGCTGACCCAGGCGCAGTTCATCTACACCGCCAACTATCTCATCATGGAACTGCTGATCGTGGCGGCCATCTGGTATCTCGCGCTGACCGCACTCGCCTCGCTTCTCCAGCACTTCCTTGAAAAGTGGGCGTCCCACCGGCCCTCCGACCCGCGCGAAGAGGTCGGCAGGCCGCAGGTTTCCTCCGGTTCGGAGCAGCTCGTATGACCGGCCCCATGATCAAGATCGCAGGTTTGAGCAAGGCTTTCGGCTCTGTCCGCGTGCTGCACGACGTCGATCTCGATGTCGCCTCCGGCGAGGTCGTGTCGATCCTCGGTCCTTCCGGTTCCGGCAAGAGCACGCTCCTGCGCTGCATCAACCTGCTCGAAACGTTCGACATCGGCAGCATCGTCGTGAACGGGGAGGCCATAGGCTACGAGGAAGGCGCGCGCCGCCGCCCGCTCCCCGACGAGCAGATCGACCGCCAGCGCATGGAGATCGGCATGGTGTTCCAGCGCTTCAACCTGTTCTCGCACATGACCGCGATGGGGAACATCATCGAGGCGCCGGTGCTGGTGCGGGGAGAGCGCAAGGACGCAGCCATCGCACATGGGCGCGAACTCCTTTCCAAGGTGGGGCTTGCCGAATGCGCCAATGCCTATCCCGAGCATCTTTCCGGCGGCCAGCAGCAGCGCGTGGCCATCGCCCGGGCGCTCGCCATGCGTCCGAAGGTCATGCTCTTCGATGAACCGACGTCCGCACTGGACCCGGAATCGGTCGGCGAGGTGCTGTCCGTCATCCGCCAGCTGGCGCGCGAGGGCATGACCATGCTGGTGGTCACCCACGAAATGGGTTTCGCCCGCGAGGTGAGCGACCGCATCGTCTTCATGGATGCCGGGCGCATCGTCGAAATGGGACCGCCCGGCGAGATCATGGTCTCGCCGAAGAACGCCCGGACCAGGAATTTCTTCTCGAAGATCCTCTGAAAAATCGAAAAAATACAGGTGACGACATGAACGATCGCTTGCGCCTCATCGCCGAGCATTCCCTGACCTATGCGCCCCATCATGTGGCCGACCATCTCGGCTATTTCACCGATGCCGGGCTCGATATCGACCTCAGCTATGAATCCGGCCCCGGCGGCTCCTGGCTCGCCGAAGTGCTGGCGCGGGACGAGGCCGACATCGCGCGCGGCGGCGTATGGATCCCGATGATGTACCGCGACCACCTGGAAGACCTGCGGCTCTTCGCAGCGCTGTGTCATCGCAACGCGCAGGTCCTGTTCACCCGCACGCCGTCCGAAAATTTCTCGCTGCGGGAGCTTGAGGGGCGCCGCATCATGCTGCCGGCGGCAGCGACCAGCCAGTGGATGTATGTGCGCGGTCTCTTCGAGGAGCAGGGGGCCGACTGGAAGAAGGTTCTGTGGATCCGGGACCTGGAAGTCCGCACGATGCTGCGCCTGTGGCGCGGCGGCTATGCGGACGGGTTCCTCACCTCGCCGCCGCTCGCGGAGACGCTGATTGGCGAGGGCCACCATGCCGCGCTCGACCTTGCCGATACGGGTGCGGTTCCCTGGAGCGTCTACTATGCCCCGCGCATCGCCATCGAGGAAAAGGCCGAGCCGCTTTCGCGCTTCGTCGGGGCCCTGTCGCGCGCCGTCGGCTGGATGGAGACCGTGCCGGCGAGTGAAATCGCCCGGTTGATCGGAAAGGATTTTCCCGCATGGGGCCTGCCGGTCGTGGAGCGCGCGCTGGCGCGCATGCGGGCGAAGGGAACCTGGAACAGGGACATGCATGTGCCGGCCGAACCCCTTCAGCGCTACCAGAAGATGATCGCGTCCTACGGCCTCATCCCGGCGCCCATGCCGCACGGCACCATCGTCGACGACCGGGCCGCGTCCGCGCAGCCTCTGGCCACCGCATCCTGATCTTTGGAGCCCCAATACATGATCGACGTCCGCGTGACTTCATCCGCACTCCACACCAACTATGCGCCCTGTTACCTGGCCGACACGCTCGGCATCTATGCCGCGAACGGCCTGCGGGTCGATGCGTCCATTCCCGCCGGGCCGGGCAGCTCGTGGCTTTCCAGCAATCTCCTCGACGACAAGGCCGATTTCGCCATGGGCGGGATCTGGATCCCGCTCGCCTATCGCGGGCGGCTTGCCGAGCTGCCGATCTGCGCGCTCGTCTGCCATCGCAACCCGCAGGCGATCATGGCGCGCCGTCCGATCGAGAATTTCGGGTGGGAGAGCCTTTACGGCCAGAAGATGCTTCTCTCGATGAGCTCCACCAGCCAGTGGATGCTCCTCGAAGGCGTCATGAAGCAGGCCGGCGCCGACCCGTCGAAGGTGCAGTTCCTGCGCGACCTCGACGCCCTCACCAATATCCGTCTCTGGCGCGCCGGTCTCGGAGCGTTCTTCCTGGCCGATCCGCTGACCGCCGAGGAACTGGAGGACGAGGGCTATCACGTCGTCACGACGCTCGGCCGGATCTGCGGCCCCGTACCGTGGAGCGTCTATTATACCGCGCCACGCGTGCTGCAGCGCGAGGACGGCATGGCGTCGCTGTTCGTGCGCTCGATCGGCGAGGCCCTTGGCTGGATCCATGCCCACACGGACGAGGAGGTCGCCGAGGCGATTGCCTCCTATTTCCCTGGCAAGCCGGTGGCGCTGCTCGCCCGTTCCATCGCCCGGCTTCGGGCCGACGGGGTCTGGCGCCAGGATACCACGATCCCGCGTGATCCTTTCGACAACTATCAACGCATCATCGCGGATTTCGGCCTGATCGAACGGCCGTTCCCGTTCGACGACGTCGTGTCCTATCCCGCCGGCGGGATAGGACCGCCGGACGTTTCGCGGGATTGACCGGACCGACCGCCGTGGTGGCGCCCTGCGCCGCCACGGGCAAAGACATTCGTTGCCGGTACTCCGGCTGGACTTCTGGAGTGAGCGCCGATGAAGCCTGATCGCGTGAAGATGCAAGCAAGCATGGAAAGACTGCTCGAAGGCTTCGAGCCGGATTTCGTCTTCGAGCCGCCACCGCCGTTGCCGGAGGCGGAGTTCGCCGAACGGCTGCGACGCATCCGCCGCCAGGCCGCCGTCGAGGAACTGGACGCGATCGTCCTGCACTGCGACCAGATCGGCTGGTACCACACGTCGAATTCCTATCTGCGCTATGTCTGCGACTGGATGCGCGAGGGCATGCTGATCGTGCCGACCGATGCGGACAAGGGCCTCCAGCTTCTGTCGTTCTTCAGCGATTCCGTCCTGCTGCCGCCGGCGGGCGAGCCGCTTCTGGTCGAGGACATATGGCAGGTCGGTCCCTGGGGGCGCGAAGCGCTCGATCGGCCTGGCTCGCCGATCGTCAAGGCGGCCGAAGGCTGCGCCGGCATCCTGCGCCGGTTCGGTCTCGGCAGGGGCAGAATCGGCCTTGTTGGCGACAAGACCTCGCGCGACTATTTTGCCGCCCTCGGCAAGCTCCTGCCGGATTGCGCCTTCGCCGATGCCAATGCCATCGTCGACAACCTGCAACGGCGGCGCTCCAGGGCCGAGCAGGCACGGCTGCGCGCCGCCGCGCAGTTGATCGACATCGGGCTGCAGGCCGCCTATCACGTCACGCGGCCGGGCGTTGCCGACCGGGAGATCTACGCGGCCTTCACCTTTGCCCAGCTCGCCCGCGGCGGCGAGACCGGCGACGGATACCAGATCGGCGTCAACCGCTACGGCACCCACTGCGGCAAGCCCTACGGCCATGTCGTCCGGCCGGGCGACCTGATCAACATCTACGTCTCCAACGTCACCTACCAGGGCTATTTCGCCCAGAGCGCCCGGATGATCGCGGTCGGCGACCTGACGCGGGAGCAGGAGGCCGTCCTGGAAATGACGACGGATGCGGTCCGCCGCGCCGAACGGCTGATCCGGCCGGGCGTCGCCATGAGCGATCTGCATGCCGCTGCCTTCACCGCCTATACCGAGCGCGGCTATCTCAAGGACGATCGCACGCGCACCATGCCATTCAACTGGGCGGCGCAGGACGACGGGACCCCGCGCCGCATTCCCAGCGCCGACGTGGAGGATATCGACTGGCAAGCCCAGGGACGGCGGCTGTCTCACGTCTATCCGCCGCTCAAGGGACCGCACAACCCCAATCTCGGCCATGCCGTCGGCATGCCGAAAATGCCGGTCTTCAACGTGTCGTCGCACAATTGCGACCGGGCGGAGGAGGGCATGGTCTTTGTCCTGCACGCCCAGTGGCTCGACCCGCTGAAGGCGGGTTCGAACATCGGCGATTGCTATCTGGTGACGGACGACGGCTACGAACGCCTGACCTGCCATACGGCGCTCGACGTGCACCGGGTCGCCGTCTAGGCGGAGCGTTCGTCTGGCTGCTGACGGTTCGAATTCCGCGGAGGAAAGACCATGCAGATCCTCTTGATCGGCGCGGGCAACATGGGCTTTGCCCTGTTGCGCACCTGGACAACCCTGAACGGGCATCGGTTCGCGGTCATCGAGTTGAACGCGCCGTTGCGGGACAGGGCGGCCGCGACGGGCGCGGAGGCATTCGCGTCACTTGGCGATCTTCCCGATGGATTTTGCGCCGATGTCGTGGTGATCGCGACCAAGCCTCAAGCGGTCGCGCAAGCGGCGGCCGCCAGCCGTCCCGCTCTCAAGGACGGCGGGCTGGTGGTTTGCGTGGCGGCGGGCATCACCATCGATGCGATCCGCGCGCAAGTCGGCGACGGGCCGGCGATAATCCGCTGCATGCCGAACATGCCCGCCGCCATCGGCGAGGGCATGATCGTTTGCTGCGCCAGCGCGAATGCACGTCCTCTGGACCAGGAGTGCGCGCGCACCCTGCTCTCCGCTGCCGGCCGTGTCGCCTTTGTCGATGAAGAAACGCTGATGGATGCGGTGACGGCCATCTCCGGCTCCGGTCCCGCCTATGTCTTCCACCTGATGGAAGCCTTCAGCGCGGCAGGCGTCTGCGTCGGCCTGCCGCCAAAGCTCGCCATGATGCTTGCCAAGCAGACGATCTTCGGGGCGGCCAAGCTCGCCCTTGCGCCGGAGGTCGATCCGGCTGTGCTGCGCGACCAGGTGACGAGCCCGAATGGAACGACGGCGGCCGCCTTGTCCGTGTTGATGGACCCGCAGGATGGGCTGGCCCCGCTCCTGCGGCGCGCGGTCGCCGCGGCCGAACGGCGCTCCCGGGACCTGGGCGCGCCGCCGCCTGCCGGATAGGCCGGGAGAGGCACCGGCTTATGCAGCGGCTGCATCCGAGGTGCTGCTCGATCGTCCATGCGGGCGCGGCCTTGCTGCCGCACATGGGCAGACCCGATGGCCGATCAAGGGACGGCACCTTCACCCCGTGCATCCAGGCCGGTCCATATCGGACTTAACCGTCCGTCGAGTGGCGATAAATTGGTACTACCAAAATTGCTTGCAATAATGATCGACCATCCCTATGGTGTGCTCGCAAGCGTCGGGGAGAGAGCCGGCGATGGGAGGAGGAATCGATGAATTTCAGGCAGAGAAGTCCTGTTTGGGCCGCGCTGGTGTTGTGCGCCCTCGCCACGCCCGTATTGGCTGACGACCTTACGGCGGAGGTGATGCACCCTTGGACATCGGGCGGCGAATCGGCGGCCGCCAAGGTGTTCGCCGACAAGTTCACGGCGGCCGGCGGCGTCTGGATCGACCGCGCGATCGCCGGCAACGACGCCCTGCTCGCCGCCGCGATGAACCGCATCATCGGCGGCGATCCGCCATCGGCATCCCATTTCAACACCGGCAAGCCGTTCGAGGAGCTGATCGAGGCGGGGCTGCTGCGCGACGTCGACACGGTCGCCAAGTCGGAAGGATGGGCGGCGGTCATTCCGAAGGTGTTCCTGGACGCGGTCACCCGCGACGACAAGATCATGGCCGTTCCGATCAACCTCCAGACGGAAAACTGGATCTGGTATTCCAGGGAGGTCTTCGAAAAGTCGGGAGTCGGCGAGCCGCCGCAGAACTGGGACGATTTCTTCGCCGCTGCCGACAAGATCAAGGCTGCCGGCTATATCCCCATGGCACTCGGCGGCGGCTCCTGGGCCGAGCGCTTCGTGTTCCAGAAGGTCCTGGTCAGCGTCGCCGGCCCCGAGCTCTACCTGCGCGTTCTGAAGGATCGCGATGGCGAGGCGCTGAAGGACGCCAAGGTTCAGGAGGCCTTCGCGGTTCTCGGCAAGCTGCGCCAATACGCCGATTCCGGCGCGGCCAGCCGCAAGTGGAACGATGCGACCAACCTCGTCATCACCAACAAGGCGGGCTTCCAGATCATGGGCGACTGGGCCAAGGGCGAGTTCGCGGCTGCGGGGCTGACCCCCGGCAAGGAATATGGCTGCACGCTGTTCCCGGGCCAGGAAGTCTCGATCATGTCGGGTGACGTCTTCGTCATGCCGAAGCTGAAAGATGCCCAGCGCACGCAGGCGCAGGATCTCCTCGCCCATGTGCTGTTCGCGCCGGAAACCCAGATCGCCTTCAACATCAAGAAGGGCTCGAACCCCATCCGCCAGGATGTGGACGTGTCGAGCATGGATGTCTGCGCCCGGCATGCGGCCGAGGTGCTGAAGGACCCCGCACGGCAGGTTCCGAACCCCCAGTTCCTGATGACGAATGACGGGTTGGGGGCGGTCCGCGACGTGATCACCACCTACTGGAACACGCCCGCAATGACGCCGGGCGAATTCTCGGACGCGCTCGGCAAGGTGCTGGCGAGCGTCGACTGACGCGAACGTGTCGACGGGCGGCGGGTAGCGCCGCCCGTCCCTCCTGCTCACTGTCCGGGAAGACCGAGGATGCAGTCCAAGAGAATTTCCAGGCATCTGCCGTCATTCGTGGCGATGCTGCCGACCACGCTCTTCGTGGTGATCATCTATCTGGGCTGCATGGCCTGGACGGTGGCCATCTCGTTCACGACGTCGAAGGTGCTGCCGGTCGCCAGATGGGCAGGCGCAACGCAATACGAGCGCCTGCTGGCGACGGAACGCTGGACCGTCTCCGTCCACAACATCCTGATCTATGGCGCGTGCTACATTCTCGGGTGCCTGGTGCTGGGCTTCCTGACCGCCGTGGCGATCGACCAGAAGGTCCGCTTCGAAAATACCCTGCGCACCATCTACCTGTTCCCCTACGCCCTGTCCTTCATCGTGACCGGCGCGGTCTGGCAGTGGATCTTCGATCCGCAACTCGGCATCGAGGCGGCGTTGCGAGGGATCGGCCTCGAAAGCCATATCGGCATCCTCTCGTCACCCGGCACGGCCATCGCCGCACTGGTCATCGCGGCCGTCTGGCAGGGCGCCGGGCTTGTCATGGTCATGCTGCTGGCGGGCCTGCGCAGCGTGGACGGCGAAATCCTCAAGGCGGCGCGCGTCGACGGAATCCCGATCTGGCGCGCCTATGTCAGCATCATCCTGCCGGAGCTGCGCCCCATGATCGTCACCTCCGTCGTCCTTCTGGCGATCGCGGTGGTCAAGGCTTACGACCTGATCGTCTCGATGACGCAGGGCGGGCCGGGCATCGGCACGGAAATGCCCGCGAAATTCGTCATGGATCACCTGTTCGAGCGCGGCAATATCGGGCTCGCCACGGCGGCCGCCACGCTGATGCTGCTCGCGGTCCTTGCCGTGCTGGTGCCGTGGCTGCATCTCGAATATTTCCGCAAGGCGAAGGGAGGGGCCCGGTGAGCGCGCATCTCGAAGGCCCCGCCGGCCGCCGGCCGCAGCGCATGGGCGCAAGCCGCATCGCGATCTATGTCTTCCTCGTCCTGTCGGCGCTCTTCTTCATCATGCCGCTATACGTGATGGTCGTCACGTCGCTGAAGGACATGGCGGAGATCCGCCAGGGCAACATCTTCGCGCTGCCCGCCGCCCCGACCATCGCCCCCTGGATCAAGGCGTGGTCCGGCGCCTGCACCGGCCTCACCTGCGAGGGCGTCGGCGCGGGGTTCGTGAACTCGGTCCTGATCACGCTTCCGGCCGTCACCTGCTCGGTGTTCCTTGGCGCCATCAACGGCTATGCCTTGTCGTTCTGGCGGTTTCCGGGCGCCAATCTCGTCTTCGCCGTGCTGATGGCCGGCGCGTTCATTCCGCTGCAGGTGTTCATATACCCGCTGGTGCGGATCGCCTCCGCGGCGGGCGTCTTCGGCACGTTGCCGGGCGTCATCCTGCTGCATATCTGCTTCAGCCTGCCGCTGATGACGCTGCTGTTCCGCAATTTCTACGGCAGCGTCCCGATGGACCTCTACAAGGCGGCCAGGGTCGACGGGGCCGGGTTCTGGCAATTGCTGATCCACGTCTTCGCCCCGATGTCGGTGCCGATCACCGTCGTGGCCTTCATCATCCAGATAACCGGCACCTGGAACGACTTCATCCTCGGCCTGATCTTCGCCGGCGCCGACAACATGCCGATCACCGTGCTGCTCAACAACGTGGTGAACTCGCAGTTCGGCGAGCGCGAATACAACGTCAACATGGCGGCCACCATCCTCACGGGCCTGGTGCCGCTGGTCCTCTACTTCCTGTCCGGGCGCTGGTTCGTCCGCGGCATCATGGCAGGAGCCGTCAAGGGATGAACAACCCGCACGCGACCCGCAACAGCATCGAAATCCGCGACCTGCATATCGCCTACGGCTCGCTGACCGTGCTGCATCACCTCAATCTGAATGTGGGCAAGGGGGAATTCCTCGTGCTGCTCGGCCCTTCGGGCTGCGGAAAATCCACCCTGCTCAATGCCATTGCCGGCCTCGGCGAGATCTCCGGCGGCCAGATCTGGATCGGCGGGGACAACGTCACCTGGAAGGAGCCGAAGGAGCGCCATATCGGCATGGTGTTCCAGTCCTACGCGCTCTATCCGCGCATGACCGTCTACGGCAACATGTCGTTCGGCCTGAGGATGCAGGGCGTCGCCCGCGACGAGATCGACCGGCGGGTCCGCGAGGCCGCGCGCATCCTCCAGATCGAGCCCTATTTCGACCGCCGCCCGTCGGACCTGTCGGGCGGGCAGCGCCAGCGCGTGGCGATCGGCCGGGCGCTGGTGCGCAATGTGGATGTCTTCCTGTTCGACGAGCCGCTCTCGAACCTCGATGCGAAGCTGCGGGCCGAACTGCGGGTCGAGATCAAGCGCCTCCACCGCGATCTCGGCACCACGATGATCTACGTCACCCACGACCAGATCGAGGCCTTGACGCTTGCCGACCGCGTGGCGGTGATGAAGGACGGCATCATCCAGCAACTGGATTCCCCCGAGGTGGTCTACGCCACCCCGGCCAACCGCTTCGTCGCCGGCTTCCTCGGCTCGCCCGGCATGAACTTCGTCGAAGGCCGCCTCGCCGAGCGGGACGGCGGGATGGTCTTCGAGAGCGCCTCGCTGAGCCTTCCGCTTTCCGATTATCGCTTTCTGGGCCCGGTCGAAGCGGGGCAGGCCGTGTCGCTCGGCGTCCGGCCCGAGCACGTCCGGCTGGCCGGGGATGCGGCCGGCGATCCCTTCCGGCAGGAGGCCCGGATCGAGCTGGTCGAGCCGATGGGGGCGGACGTGCTCGTCTGGGCATCCATCGGCGCCACGATGCTTTCCGCCCGTATCAACACCGACCGCCGGATCGCGCGGAGCGGAACCCTGACCCTCGGCCTGTCGTCGTCGCGCATCTCGCTTTTCGATGGCGCGAGCGGCGCGCGCCTTTGAACCCCATTCCAAACAGTGAGGACAGCATGAAAATCGTCGACGTCAAAGCCTGGGCCCTCTCCGTGCCGGTCGAGGACGGCATCACCTTCGGCATCGGCAAGGTGCTGCGCCGCGACACCGTCGTCGTTCGCGTCGAGACGGAGAGCGGCATCGTCGGATACGGCGAATCCCATCATGGCCGCGCGGCGAGCTCGGTGGCCGATATCGTCAACAACCTGCTGCGCTATTTCGTGATCGGAATGGACGCCAGCGACGTCACGGGCGTCTGGGCCAGGATCTACGAGATGCAACTGCGCAGCCACGGAATGGGCGCCGGCACCTCGATCGCCATGAGCGGCATCGACCAGGCCTTGTGGGATATCCGGGGCAAGGCCGTCGGCTGGCCGCTCTACAAGCTGCTCGGCGGTTCAAGGCGCGGCATCCCGGCCTATGCGGGCGGGGTGTCGCTCGGCTGGAGCGAGCCGGACGCGCTCTGCGAGGAGGTCGGCGAGGCGCTGGCGCTCGGCTACAAGGCCGTCAAGCTGCGCGGCGGGGACGCGCCCCGCCGCGACATCCAGCGGGTGGAGGCGGTGCGCAAGGCCTTCGGCGACGATCTCGTCATCATGGTCGATGCCAACACGGCCTATTCGCTGGCAGACGCATTGGCGGTCCTGCCGGCTTTCGAGGCCCTGGACGTCGAATGGCTGGAAGAGCCCTTCGCGCCGCACGACCATCGCTCCTACGCGCAGGCCGACCGCAGCCGGATCCCGCTGGCGGCGGGCGAAAACCACTATACCCGCTTCGAGTTCCACCGGCTGATCGAGGACGCGCATGTCCGCATCCTGCAGCCGGACCTGTCCAAGGCGGGCGGCATCACCGAGGTGCTCCGCATCGCCGCGCTGGGCTCGGCCTGGAAGTTGCCGCTGTGCCCGCACACCGCGACGACCGGGATCAACATGGCGGTCACCATCCACGTCCTGGCCGCCGTCGAGAACGCGGGCTGGTTCGAGGGCGACATCTCGACGCCCAATCCGTTCCGCGACCAGCTTGTCTCCACGCCGTATGTGGTGGCAAAGGATGGCACCGTTTCGCCGCTGGACAGGCCGGGCATCGGTGTCGAGGTGGACGAAGACTTCATCCGCGCCCATCCCTTCATCGAAGGGCCGGCTTATGCGCCTGGTCCGGCGCGGATGGTGCGATAATCCCCGGCTGCGGCCGGATTTGAGGGAGCCGGGAATGCAGGAAGCGGAAAACCAGGTGATGCGGACCGTGAACGACCTGATGGCGTTCATCCAGAAGCGCGGCTACGAGCCGGGCGAAAGACTGCCTTCCGAACGCGACCTGACCGAGCGTTTCTCGGTCGGGCGCGGGGTGATCCGCGAGGCGCTGACCTTTCTCGAGGCCAGCCGTTACATCGAGCGCAAGCGCAATTCCGGCATCTACCTGACCGACGGAATGGACCAGGTCAGCCTGGAGGCGCTGGTTCTCTATTCCAAGGTCAACATTCCCTTCGACCGCCGGACCATCATGGATTGCATGGAGGTGCGCAAGATCCTGGAGGTGCAGGCCATCGCGCTTGCATGCAAGCGGCGCACCGAGGCCGACATCGAGACCCTGCGGCAGAACCTGCGCGACACGCGGGAAACGATCGAGGCGGGCGGAAGCATCGCCGAACGCGATTTCGAGTTCCATATGGCGGTCTTCCGCGCCGCGCAGAACGACATCTTCACCCGGGTCGTGACGCCCTTCTACCTCATGTCGCGGAACCGGCGGGAGGATTTCTTCCGCGATCCGAAGCGCGGTGACGCATCGCTCGCCCAGCACATGGCGATCACGGCGGCCATCGAGGCCCGGGACGTCGACCTCGCCGTCGAGCTGATGGACCGGCATATCGGCCGGGTCGAGGACCACTATCTGGTGTCGATGGGCGATGCGTCGCCTGCCGGAACATCCTGACACGGCATTGAACCAATGGAGGAACGAATGGGCAGCGACATGCTTCCGGAGCCCGAATATGCCCGCAACATGCGGCTGATCGGCTTTACCGAGATGGACGGCCGTTCGGACGGCGTGCAGATCATGATCAACAAGGGCCATGCGATCGTCGGGCACATGTTCTCGCAGGGCTTTTCGGTGATCGACGTGCGCGACCCGCGCCGCCCCCGCCCGGTCACCTACATTCCCAGTCCGCCGAACACCTGGACGCTGCATCTCCAGGCGCATGACGACCTGCTGCTGGTGGTCAACGCCAAGGACCTCTATCGCGATGCCGTCCTGATGGACGAGCGGAAATACTACACGGGCTCGATGCGCGACAAGCTGAGCGCGGCCGAGACGGGCTACAGCGCCGGCATGCGCGTCTACGACATCAAGGATCCCGCCAATCCGCGCGAAATCGGCTTCATGCCGGTCGATGGCGTCGGTGTCCACCGCATCTGGTATGTGGGGGGACGCTGGGCCTACATGTCCGCGATGCTGGACGGGTTCTCCGACTTCATCTTCCTGATCGTGGACATGTCCGATCCCACGCGCCCGGTGATCGCCGGGAAATACTGGCTGCCGGGCATGAACACCGCCGCCGGCGAGCGGCCTGCCTGGGACGACAGGAAATTCCGCTATTCCTGCCACCACGGCCTCGTGGCGGGGGACACGGCCTATGTCACCTGGCGCGACGGGGGCGTCACGCTCCTCGACATCGCCGACAAGGGCGCTCCCCGGCTGATTTCCCATCGCAACTGGAGCCCGCCTTATGGCGGCGGCACGCACAATGCGCTGCCGCTGGTCGACCGCGATCTGCTGGTGGTGCTTGACGAGGCGGTGCTGACGAACTGCGCCGACGGTGAGAAACGCATCTGGATGTTCGATATCCGTGAGCCGGCAAATCCCGTCTCCATCTCCACCATGCCGGCGCCGCAGGAGGCGGACTATATCGCCAAGGGCGGACATTTCGGGCCGCACAACCTGCATGAGAACAGGCCCGGAAGCTTCGTTTCGTCCGAGACGATCTTCGCGACCTACAACAATGCCGGCGTGCGTGCCTATGATATCCGCGATCCCTATCGCCCGGTGGAGATCGGCGCCTTCGTGCCGGCCGCCCCGCGGCGGATCCTCGATCACCGGCCGGGCATTCCGCCCGTCCTGCACACCAACGACGTCTTTGCCGACGCCAACGGCCTGCTTTACGTTTCCGATATGAATGCGGGCCTGTCGATCGTCGAGTGGCAAGGCTAGAAACCGCCCCCTCCGGTGACGGCGGACCGGACGGCCCGGAGCCCTCTGCCGGGCGGATGTATCTGCAGAGACATGACGGTCGGCTATCGCAGGTGCGTCTCGCAGGCGTATCGCGCGACGCTCAGGATGCGGGCAGGAGGCATTCGCGCAGGTAGGCGATGAAGCGGCGGCCGTAGCCGGGCAGCGGCATGGCCGAGGGCCAGATGGCCGATATTTCGAAATCGAGCGGCCTGCCGCGGTGCAGGATGTCGTGCGCGAGAAGGCCCTCCACCGGACCGGTGCCCAGATGCGGCACCACGGCGACGCCGCCGCTGCTCCTGGCGATGGCGAGCAGCGTGTGCGGCGAACCGGATTCGAGGGTCGGCTGCGCGAGGCAGCCTTCGGCCTGGCAGGCGGTTTCGAGCAATTCGCGCGTGAAATGCCAGCGATTGAGCAGGAGCAGCGGTTGGCGGCACAACTGCGCCAGCGTGACGGCCCCCGGTTCGGCGGTGAAGACCGAGGGGATGCAGAAGGCGCGCACGCGCATGGCGCCGATGTCGATGCGGCTGAAGCGGTCGGGCCGCGCGAAATGGCGGGCGTTGATCGCCAGATGCAGTTCGTTGTCGTCGAGGCGGCGCGCAAGCTCCGCCCCGCCGCCTTCCTCCAGGCGGATGTCGATGTTGGGATTGTCCCGCTTCCAGGCGGGCAGCACCTCGCTCATGTGGCGCTCGATGACCTGGGAACAGGCGCCGACGCGCAGCAGGCCGCACTCGCCCTCGCGCATCTCGGCGACCGCATCGTGGAGGCGCTTGCTCGCGGCGAGGACGGCCTGCGCATCGACCAGCAGCCGGTCGCCATGCACCGACAGGCGCAGGTTGCGGCCGCTGCGCTGGAAGAGCGGCAGCCCGAGTTCCTGCTCGAGCCGCTGGATCTGCCGCGACAGGGCCGGCTGGGTAAGGTTGAGCCGCTCGGCGGCCGAGGTGACGCTGCAGAGCTGGGCGGTCGTCACGAAACTTTTCAACAGCCTCTCGTCCAACGCGGGTCCCTCCGATTCATGCCGATCCTGCATGTATCGCCAAGGGATATTTGCATTGGACGCATGAGGCAAGCTGTGTCTAGGTAATGGCGCTTTTGAAATGACGAGGTATGCGATGGCTGAAGCTCCTTCCGTATGGACGTGGTACGACAACCGCTGGCACGCGGGCGATGTCCGCATTCTCGGTGCGGGCTCGCACGCGACATGGCTCGGATCGCTGGTGTTCGACGGCGCGCGCCGCTTCGAGGGCGTCGTGCCCGATCTCGACCTGCATGCGGAGCGAGTGAACGAATCGGCACGGGCGCTCGGCCTTCAGCCGACCCTGACGGCCGCGCAGATCATCGACCGCGTGCACGAGGGGCTGACGCATTTCGCGCCCGATGCCGCGATCTATATCCGCCCGATGTACTGGGCCGAGGAGAGCGATGCGAGCGTCGTCGCACCCGATCCGGCATCGACGGCATTCGCCCTGTGCCTGGAGAAGCGGCCGATGGCCGTGCCCGGCGGCTTCACCATCACCACGACGCGGTTCCGCCGGCCGACGCTGGAGACCATGCCGGTCAATGCCAAGGCCGCCTGCCTCTATCCCAACAACGCACGCATGCTGGCCGAGGCCCGCGCGAAGGGATTCGGCAATGCGCTGGTCTGCGACACGCTGGGCAATGTGGCGGAGCTTGCCACCTCGAACGTGTTCATGGCGAAGGACGGGGCGGTCTTCACGCCCGTGCCGAACGGCACGTTCCTCGACGGCATCACCCGCCAGCGGGTGATCGGCCTCCTGCGCGCGGACGGGATCGCGGTGCACGAGAAGACGCTGACGGTCGGCGACTTCCGCGCTGCCGACGAGATCTTCAGCACCGGCAACATTTCCAAGGTCATGCCGGTCCTCGGCTTCGACGACCGCGCTTTCGACCATGGCCCGTTCGCGAAGAGAGCGCGCCAGCTTTACTGGGATTGGGCGCATAGCTGACGCCCGGAAGGAGACCTGCCATGAGTACCGTTCGCCTGTGGAGCGATGCCGAAGTCGAAGCGAACCCGCGCGTCAAGGCGGTGTTCGACGACATCCGCGCCACCCGCAAGTCCGATTTCGTCAACAATGTCTGGCGCGCGCTCGCCAACCAGCCGGATACGCTGGAGCGCATCTGGGCGGGCCTGAAGGACATCATGGTCAAGCCCGGCGCGCTCGATCCGCTGGTCAAGGAAATGCTCTATATCGCCGTGTCGGTCGCCAATGGCTGCAGCTATTGCGTCCATTCCCACACTGCGGCCGCCAAGGCGAAGGGCATGACCGAGGACCAGCACGGCGAGCTGCTCGCGGTGATCGGCATGGCCTCGCAGACCAATGCCCTGCTCAACGCGCTGCAACTGCCGATCGACCCGCAGTTCCTGGTCGAGAGCTGAGACATGGCCGCGAACATGGCGGGCGCGGTCGTCGCGCACAGGCCCGGCGGGCCGGAGGTCCTGGAATGGACGGAGCTCGCCGTCGAGATGCCGGGCCCCGGTGAAGTGCTGATCCGCCAGGAGGCGGCCGGGCTCAACTTCATCGACACCTATTACCGCTCCGGGCTCTATCCCTGGCCGGAGGGCGTGCTGGTGCCGGGCGCGGAGGCGGCGGGCACGGTGGTGGCCGTCGGTGCCGGCGTCACGGCGTTTTCCGCCGGCCAGCGCGTCGCCTATCTGGAGCGCACCGGCGCCTATCGGGAAATGCGGGTGATGCCCGCCGACAGGCTGTTCCTCCTGCCGGACGGGATCGACGCCGCGCTGGCCGCCTCGGTCCTGCTGAAGGGACTGACGGCGCAGGCGCTTGTTTCGACCGCCGCGCCCGTGGAGGCGGGGCAGACGGTTCTTGTCCACGCCGCCGCCGGCGGGGTCGGGCTGCTGCTCGGGCAGTGGATCGCCTCGCTCGGCGCGCGCGCCATCGGCACGGCCGGCTCGCCGGAGAAGGCGGCGCTCGCCCGCGTGCACGGCTACGACGCGGTGATCGAATACCGCCGCGAGGATTTCGCCGCGCGCGTCGCCGAGCTGACGGACGGGGCGCTGTGCGACACGGTTTTCGACGCTGTCGGCAAGGACACCTGGCGCGGCTCGCTCGCCTGCCTGCGCCCGCACGGGCGCTTCGTCAGCTTCGGCCAGGCATCCGGGCCGATCGAGGGCTTCCGCATCGCGGACCTTGCTGCCGGTTCCAGGTCCGCCATCCGGCCCGTCGTCTTCGATTACCTGGCCACGCCGCAGGAGCGCCGCGCGCGCAGCGAGGCCCTGTTCGCACGCCTTGCCGACGGCCGCCTCAGGGCCGCCCCGGCGGCGCGCCTGCCGCTGCGCGAGGCGGCGCAGGCGCACCGCGCGCTGGAAGGCCGGGCGACCACCGGATCGACGATCCTGACGATGGATGGATTTTCCGCATGAGGCGGCGTTTCGGGAAAAGCCTGCCCTGTTCGGCATATAAAAGGAAATCCATAGACATTGTGGGCATTTGCGCCCGGACGTATCAATCTATCCGCGGGCGCGCCCGCTCCGCATGATCTAGCCGAAAGTCGCCAGGTGCCAGAGAGCCGCCCCCTGTTCAGGATATTCACGCAGGAAACCATCGTGCTGATGATGGCGGTGGCGCTGTTCGCCGGCTTCGCCCTCGCGCTCGACGGCTTTACCGCCCCGGCCAACCTCCTCAACATCGTGCGGAGCGTTTCCGTCCTGGGGATCCTCGCCGCCGGCATGGGCATCGTGGTCATCGGACGGGGCATCGACCTGTCCATGGTGTCGATCATGGTCGTCACGGTCGCCATCCAGCTCCAGCTTCTCCAGGCGGGATGGTCGCTCTGGTCCGCCAGCGCCATTGTGGCCGCCATCACGCTGGCGCTCGGCTTCATGAACGGTTTCATGGTGGCCTATGCCGGCGTCTCGGCCCTGTTCGCGACGCTCGCGTCCAGCGCCTTCGTCTTCGGCTTCGTGCGCTCGCGCATCCTCACCCAGGACGTGATCTACATTCCCGAGACGGCCGGCACGCTGCTGTGGCTGGGCAAGGCGCGCATCCTCGGCCTGCCGGTCGACGTGGTCGTCTTCCTCGCCGTGGTGGCGGTGGCGCTGGTGCTGCTGCGCTGGTCGCGGCCGGGCCGCTTCCTCTACCTGATGGGCGACAATTTCCAGGCGGCGCGCACCATGGGCATTCCCGTCCGCCCGCTGATAGTCGCCTCCTTCATGGCGAGCGCCCTGCTTGCCTGGCTTGCGGGCGTGGCGAGCGCCGTCAGCCTGCAGAGCATGAACACGCGCCTCGTCAATTCGGCGCTTCTCTACGATGTCGTGCTGGTCGTGGTGATCGGCGGCATCGGCCTTTCGGGCGGCAAGGGCGGCATGCGCAACGTGGTGGTGGGCGCGCTGCTGATCGGCATCCTGCTCAACGGCATGACCATCCTCAACCTGCCCAACATCCACCAGAATCTCATCAAGGCGCTGATCCTCCTCGGGGCGATCATCCTCGACGGGCAACTCAATCCCCGCGACGAGCAGACCAGTCAGCAGGGCGACATCTAGGCGGCGGGGCATTCGGCCCGCCGGCGGTAAGCGAACGGCAACAATCGCGGCCCGGAGAGGGGCGCATCTTCAGCGGAGGCAATGACATGAGCAAACTGACGAAGACACTGCGGCATGCGATCCTTGCGGGCGCCTGCCTTGCGGGTGCGGTCATCGGCGCGCAGGCGCAGGAGACCAATCCCGGCCCCGAGGCCTATCGCTCCGCGCTGGAAGGCAAGCGCGTCGTGATGGTGCCGATGACCATGGGCTTCGACCTGGCGCAGGGCTGGAACCACTTCATCGGCGAGGAGGTCAAGCAGTTCGGCGGCATCTGGGAAACGCGCGATCCCAACTGGAGCGTCGATGCGGGCGCGCAGGCGATCACCGACCTCATCTCGTCCGCCGAGAAGCCGGACGTGCTGATCGTCCAGACGCCGGACCTCAACTCCTATTCGCGCCTCTTCAAGCGCGCGCAGGAGGCGGGCATCTTCGTCATCCAGCTCGACAACCCCTCGAACTACGCCTCCGACGTCTTCGCCGGCTCGGACTGGAAGCGTCTCGGCGAACTGGAGACCCAGGCCGTCATCGACCATTGCGGCGAGGGCTCCTCCAAGAAGATCGCGGTCATCCAGGGCGACCAGGTGAACGCCTCCAGCCTCGACCAGTGGGCCGGCGTGCAGGCTGTCCTCGAGCGCAATCCGGGCTGGACGGTGGCGGGCACCGCCGATTCCAACTGGGACGCGACGACGGCGCGCAACGCGGCCGCCACCATCCTCCAGCAGCATCCCGACGTCTGCGGCATCGTCGACTTCTGGGATGCGACGGCGCAGGGCACCGCATCGGCGATCCGCGACGCCGGCCTCAAGGACAAGATCTTCCTCGCCACGACGGGATCGGGCGAGGCCATCGACTGCAAGCTGCTGGAGGACGGCACCTTCGGCGCCATCGTGACCAGCGAGTTGCCGCGCCAGTCGCAGGACGTCGTGGCGGCGATCAAGATCCTGCTCCAGAGCGGCATCAAGCCGGGCGAGAGCAAGAACTACCTCTATACGCACGAGATCGCCCGCACCAAGAAGGACGTCGCGCCCGGCACCTGCTGGAGCCAGGCCGAGATCGAGGCCGCCGCCAAGAAATGACGCAGACGCGGGGAGGCCGGCCGCCGGCCAGCCTCCCCCAGCATACGGAACCGGCCAGAATGACCCTCCGCGAGAAACTCACCCGCCTGCGCTACAACAAGGTGCCCGATCACCTGCTGGGCGAAATCCTGTCGAAGAGCTGGGCCGACAATCTCGTGCCCTTCGCCTTCCTCCTCGTGGTGGTGGCCGCCTTCGGCCTTCTCCTGCCGGGCTTCTTCGCGCCCTCCAGCCTCCTCGACACGACGCGCCAGCTCGGCGAATTCCTGATCGTCGTGCTCGGCCTCACGGTCGTCATCATCGGCGGCGGCATCGACCTTTCCGTCGGCTCGATCTTCGCGCTCGCCGCCTTCGCGACGCTTGCCGTCATCTACATCGCCGAGGGGCCGGTCTGGCTGGCGCTGCTCGCCGCGCTCGGGGCCGGTGCGCTTTTCGGCGCGCTCAACGGTTTCCTCGTCGGCTATCTTCGCCTGCGCGCCTTCCTGACCACGCTGGTCACGCTCATCATCGGCCGCTCCCTCTACGATATCCTGATCACCACATGGGGCGCGCGCATCCAGAGCTCGCCGGTGTTCAACGACACGTTCGACCATATCGGCATGGGCGCGGTCTGGGGCCAGCCGATCAGCGCGCTGATCGCGCTCGCCTTCGCGCTCGTCGCCCATCTGGTGATGAGCCGCTCGCGCATCGGCTGGCACTTTACCGCCGTCGGCGGCGCGCGCCGCTCGGCCTTCAATGTCGGCATCAACGTGCGCCGCACGATCTTCCTCACCTATGTGATCTCGGGGGCCGCCTGCGGGCTGGCCGGCTTCCTCTTCGCCGCGCGCCTTTCCGGCGTCGGGCCGGGCACGGGGCTGGGCCTGGAGCTCGCCGCCCTCACCGCCGCCGTCGTCGGCGGCAACAGCCTCGGCGGGGGGCGCGGCTCCATCGCCAAGGGGCTGATGGGCGCCGTCGTCGTGCTGCTCATCACCAACGGCCTCATCCGCATGGGCGCGGGCACCGGCACCAGCCAGCTCATCGTCGGCCTGCTGCTGGCGGCCGCCATCGTGCTCGACGTGCGCTGGCTGAAGAACCGCCACAAGGTCCTGTCTGAAGTCTATGTCGCCCCGCTGCACCATGCCATGCAGCCCGCCCAGTCGGCGCTGCCGGGCTCGGGCACGGCCTATGCGCTGAACGATGCGCTGGCCTCGGCCGAGCCCATCGCGCTCGGCACGGTCGAGGGGCCGGAGGACGTGATCCTCGATGCCGACGACAATCTCTATGCCGGCACGCGCCATGGCCAGATCGTGCGCTGGTTCGCGCCGGACTATACGCGCTCGGAGGTGTTCGCCCATATCGGCGGCTTCCCGCTCGGCCTTGCCATGGGCCGCGACGGGGAGATCGTCTCCTGCGTCGGCGCCATGGGCCTATACGGCGTGGCGAAGGACGGCGACGTGCGCGAGCTTTCCACGGAGACGCAGCGCTCGCTCTTTTCGGTCGTCGACGACGCGCGCCTGCGCGATCCGAACGATTGCGACATCGGCCCGGACGGGCGCATCTGGTTCACCGATTCCACCACGCGCTACGATGCCCATGACTGGGCGCTCGATTCCATCGAAAGCCGGCCGACCGGTCGCCTCCTCGTCCACGACCCGAAGACCGGCAGGACGCGCACCGTGCTGAAGAACCTGCGCTATGCCAACGGCGTCTGCCTCTCCCATGACGGCCAGTCGCTGCTGATCGCCGAAAGCTGGGCCTGCTCGGTGCACCGCTACTGGATCGCCGGCCCGAAGGAGGGCCGGCTGGAAACGGTGATCCGCGACATGCCCGGCTATCCCGACAACATCAACCGCGCCTCGGATGGCACCTACTGGATGGCGTGGCTCGGCATGCGCACGCCGAGCTTCGACCTGGCGCTGCGCCACCCCGCGATGCGCAAGCGCATGACGCGCAACCTGCCGCAGGACGACTGGCTCTTCCCGAACATCAACACCGGCGGCGTGGTGAAGTTCGACGAGACGGGCGCCATCGTCGCCACGCTCGGCGATCTCGGCGGCGCGGCCCATCCGATGGTCACCTCGATGCGCGAGCACAAGGGCTGGCTCTATATCGGCGGCATCCTCAACAACCGCATCGGCCGCATCCGCCTGCCCGATGCCGATCCGGAATGGACAAGCTGGAATTCCTACTGGGGAGACAGGGCATGACGCTCCTCGACCGCCTGCTCGATCCGTTCCGCGGCGAAGCCATCACCATTCCGCCCTATGACGGCGCATGGAAGCCGAACACGCTGCTGGAAACCGCCGCCAAGGTCGCCACGCTGGCGGAGGCCGACAATCTCGCTCGCGATGGCGAGGGGGCGGTCTGGCTGTCGGGCGGCCCGGTGCTCTACCGGCTGGCGGGGCGGGACGTGGAACCGGTCGCCACCTTCTCCTCGGCGATCACCGCGCTGGCTGCCCTGCCGGCCGGAGGGCTCGTCGTGGCGCTTTCCGACGGCGGCCTGCTCCTGCGGCGCGGCGGGGAGAGCCGCGACCTGCGCGAGGCCTTTCCCGCCGCCGTCTCAGCCACGGCGCTCTTCGCGGGCGATGACGGCACACTGCTGGTCGCGCAAGGCTCGGCCGGTCTGCCGGCGACGGAATGGGTGCCGGCGCTGATGCGCAAGCGGCGTGACGGCGCGCTCTGGCGGCTCGACCTTGCCGGCGGAAAGGCGGAGCGGATCGCCGACGGGCTTGCCTTTCCGACGGGACTGGCGCTCGACGAAAGCGGTGCGCCCGTCGTGGCGGAGGCCTTCGCGCATCGGCTCGTCGCCCTTGGCGGCGGGCGCCCGCGCACCGTTCTCGATCGCATCCCCGGCTATCCGGGGAAGCTTTCGCCGGCCAGGGGCGGCGGCTGGTGGCTGGCGGTCTTTGCCCCGCGCAACAGGCTGATCGAACTCGTGCTGCGCGAGGACCGCTTCCGCGCCGACATGATCGCCACCGTGCCGCAGGACCACTGGATCGCCCCCGCGCTGCGCTCGGGCGAGAGCTTCCTGGAGCCGCTGCAGCGGGGCGGGGTGCGCACCATGGGCGTGCGCAAGCCCTGGGCGCCCGCGCGGTCCTACGGTCTTGTCGCACGGCTGGACGCGCAGTTCCGCCCGGTCGAAAGCCTCCATTCGCGGGCGGACGGCCGGCGCCATGGGGCGGTCTGCGTGCTGGACCTGCCGGAAAGCCGGCTGGTCGCCTTCAAGGGGGCGGGCGAGGTCGTCGATATCCTGAACCGGGAGCCGCAGGCATGACCACCATCCTCGAGGCACGCGCGCTGACCAAGGCCTTCCACGGCAACGTGGCGGTGGACGCGGTCGATTTCGACCTTGCGGCCGGCGAGGTCCATGCGCTTCTCGGCGAGAACGGCGCCGGCAAGTCGACCTTCAGCAAGCTCCTGGCCGGCGTCTATCCGCCCGAAGGCGGCGAGATCCTCTATCTCGGCGAGCCGCTGCGCGCCGAGGGGCCGGCGGAAGCGCTCAGCCGCGGGATCGCCATGGTCTACCAGGAAACGAGCCTCGTGCCCTCGATGACCGTGGCGCAGAACCTGTTCCTCGGCCATGAAAAGGCGTTCAACCGCCTGCGCGGCATTACCATCGCGGCGCAGCAGTTCCTGCAATCGCTGAACTTCACCGTGGATCCGACCGCGCTGGTCTCCAGCCTCGGGGCGGCCAAGCGCCAGATGGTCGAGATCGCCCGCGCGGTGCGGCTGAATGCGCGCGTCATCATCTTCGACGAGCCGACGGCGACGCTGACGCCCGAGGAGCGGCGGCATTTCTTCTCGCTGATCGAGCGCCTGCGCGCCCGCGGGGTCGCCATCGTCTTCATCACCCACGCGCTGGAGGAGGCGCTCCAGATATCCGACCGCATCACCGTCATGCGCGACGGCCGCAGGGTGCTGACCGAAAAGGCCCGGGACCTGACGCAGGCGCGCATCGTCCAGGCCATGGTCGGCCGGGAACTGGCGACCGAATTCACGCCGCGCACCGGCACCCGGCCGGCCGGCGCGCGCGTGCTTTCGGTCGAGGACGTCTCGATGGGCGCGCTGGTCCGCAACACGTCCTTCTCGGTCTTCGCCGGGCAGGTGACGGGCCTCTTCGGCCTCGTCGGCTCGGGCCGCACCGAGACCGCCAAGATCGTCGCCGGCGTCTTCAAGCGCGATTTCCTGCGCGGCGGCGCCATCGAATACGAGGGCCGTCCCGTGCGCTATGCCACGCCCGGCCCGGCCGTCGCGGACGGCATCGTCTATGTGACCGAGGACCGCAAGCTCGAAGGCTTCTTCGAGAACATGTCGATCGCCGAAAACCTCTATGCCGGGCTGCTGGCGGCGGGGCTGAACCGTTTTCCCTTCGTCTCCCTGTCGGAGATGAAGGCGCTGGCCGAAGAATGGACCGGCAGGCTCGCCATCCGCTCGATCGGCGCCGAGGCGCGCGTGGTCGAGCTGTCCGGCGGCAACCAGCAGAAGGTGGTGATCGGCAAGGCGCTGATCCAGAAGCCGCGGCTCATCATCTTCGACGAGCCGACACGCGGCGTCGACGTCGGCGCGGTGGCCGAAATCCACGCACTCATCCATCGCCTCGCCGACGAGGGCCTCGCCGTCGTGGTGATCTCCTCCTATCTCCCGGAAATCCTCTCCCTTTCCGACCGCATCCTGGTCGCGCGGCAGGGCCGGGTGGTCGAGGAATTCTCGCCCGTCGACGCATCCAGCGAAAGCATCATGTATGCCGCGGTGCACTGAACGCCGCCGGGGCGGCTCAGGCCCGCGGGCCGTTTCCAACCTCGCGGACGGTGGCTGAATTTTAAGGGAATTCCCGGCGCGGACATCGGGAATGCAGGCGGCGGCCTGGCCGGGTCCCGGCAGCGTCAGCCCATGCCGAAGCGGTCGGGCGGATGTCCGTCAGTCCGGCTTTTCCGCCTTCCCATCGGCAAAAACGTGAGCGCCGGGTTCATCCTGGGTTCATTTTTCCACCGCTACCCTCCTTGGTGCTCACCGGGAAGAGCCTGACCTTCGTGCTCCGCGCGAAGGGGCGCAGGGTGGGCGACGGCCGTCGCGTGGCGAGGCTTGCGGCAGGTCCCATCATCGGTTCGACAAGCGTCCATTCAGCGACCTACGGAGGCGCGCCTCGAATATTGACGGAGTGCGGATTTTGAAGCGATTTGAAATCATCGACGGCATGCGAGGTTATTTTCTCGTCTTCATGCTCATCAACCACCTGGTCTTCGTCGGTGGCTACTGGATGGTGGAAGTGAACCATCGCCAGTTCGCCTTCGTCGAAGACGCGCAGGGCTTCGTCTTCCTCTCCGGCCTGCTGATCGGCATGGTCTATGCGCGCAAGATGCTGAAATACGGATATGAGGTCGGCCGCCAGGCCATCCATGGCCGGGCGTTCGAACTCTACCGCTACGCCATGGGCACGGTGATGGCCGTGCTGGTCGTGCAGATGGTTCTGCCGGACGCCTTCCGGCTCTGGTACAACTGGCTCGGCACGACGAATTTCGATGCGCCGCTGCGGCTGGCGGCGATCGCGACCTTCCTGTTCCAGCCGACCTTCATGGACATCCTGCCGCAATATATCGTCTACATGCTCTTCGCCCCGCTGCTGGTCTGGCTGTGCCTGCGGGGAAAATGGCTGCATGTGCTCGCCGGCTCGCTGATTGCCTGGATGGCGGCGCAACTCGGCCTGCAACGCTTCGCCACGGAGCCGCTGAATGCGCTGATCACGGGCGCCGACGAACAGGGGATCCGCGCCAGCTTCAACATGCTCGGATGGCAGATCGTCTTCTTCCCGGCCATGGTGATCGGCGTGCTCGTCGCGCAGGGGAAAATCGACTGGACGCGTATCTTCTCGCCGGAAAGGACATGGCTTCCGAAGCTCGCGCTCGCCATTTGCCTGTTCTTCCTGCCGTTGCGCATTGCCACCGCGTGGGACCTGCTTCCTCAGCCGGTGCTGGAGAAGTTCGCGACGATGGAAATCCGCGCCGATTTCGGCCCGGTCTACCTGCTGAACTTTGCCGCCGTCGCGACGGGCCTGGCCTGGCTGCTCATCGCCGGCCCGAAACACCGCAGCGCCTGGATCCGCACTGCCGCAGGCATCGTGACGGGCGTCTTCACGCTGCGCTTCCTGCGGTTGCTCGGCCGTCACTCGCTGCAGGTCTATGTCTGGCACGTCGCCATTGTCTATGCCGTCTACTACGTGGACGGACGAACGCCGGAGCTTTCGCAGCTCACGAAGACGACGATCGCGGTCGTCTGCATAGCCCTGCTCGCTCTTCCGGCGCTTTGGCGCGAACGCGAGGAGATAAGTGCCGCCCTGTTCGGCCAGCCGGCGACCGAACCCGCCAGGAACAAGCCCGGATCGAACGCGCGCTGACAGGCCGGGCCGGTGATCCTCCCGGCGAGATCGGGTCGCGGGCGCGGGCAGGGCCGGCGGCATGATCCGCCGCTTGCCGCTCCCTCGTCCAGCGCATCTACCATGTGGCTGTGCCGGCTCCGGCAGCCGGCGATCCGGTGGCTGTCGCGCCTTCGGGAAGCGCGTTCTGCTCTCCTGCCTACCGGCCCCGCCCTCGATCTATTCGTCAAGTTATGTTCAGGCCGATACCGCACGTGCCGGGGCCTATCCGGCGGTCATGTAGCGGGCTTCCATCAGGTCCGCCTCGCGCACGAGCTTGCGCACGAGGTCGTCGGAGAGCTTGCGGGCACGTCCGAGGCGGTAGATTTCGTCCCGCTCGGCTCTCACCCCGGCAAGGCGCAGCCGCCGCTCGATCTCCTCCAGGTGCTTCAGTTGCTCGGCCTCGTCGCCGGTCTTCGAGCGGGTGTCGATCCTCTTGCGGTAGAGCTCCATCAGCCGGCTTCCGACATCGGCATAAAGATCGACATTGCCGCGGCCTTCGCCCAGCTCGTGCTGCAACCTTTCGATCATGCGCATCGCCGCTTCCGCCGCCGCGATGCGCGCCGCATCCTCCTCGCGCTGGTGGTCCGGTTCCGGCGGCAGTTCCAGGTTGCGCAGCAGGAACGGCAGCCCGATGCTGGCGGCCACGAGCGAGGCGATGATGACGCCCGCCGCCAGGAAAATGGCAAGGTCGCGCGCCGGAAACGGCGTTCCGTCGTCAAGCACGAGCGGCAGCGTGAGGATGCCGGCGAGCGTTATGGCGCCGCGCACGCCGGCGACCGACACCGCCACCACCAGCCGCCAGTCCGGCCTCGTCACCGTCCGCCCCTGCCGCGCGGCGTGATAGAGGGTGAAGCGCAGCGATATCCAGACCCAGAGCAGGCGCAGCAGCGCCAGCGCGACGTTGATCGCCACCACATAGACCGCCAGCCAGATCGGTTCGTGATGGCCGGTGTCCATGACGACCTGCGCCGCGCCGGCGACGATGCTCGGCAACTGTTCGCCGAGCAGCGCGAAGATGACGCCGTTCAGGGAGAACTGCACGGTGTCCCAGACGGCGGTGCGGCGCACGCGCGTCACGGCAAGGGTCTGGCCGGTCTGTTCCGCATAGCTCATCTTGATGCCGGCGGCGACGGCCGCCAGGATGCCGGAGCAATGAAGCTCCTCCGCCAGCAGATAGGCGCCGAAGGGAATGAGCAGGCTGATGAGGATCTGCGAGCCCGGCTCCTCGCCGAGCTTGCGGGAAAGGTGATCCTTGGCCTTCATCACGACCCAGGTCACGCCGGCGCCGATGGCGATGCCGCCGATGGCGAGCCAGAGGAAGGTGCCGAGCGCGGCGACCGGCGAGAACACCCCGGTGAGGGCGGCGGCGACGGCAAAGCGCATGCAGACGAGGCCCGAGGCGTCGTTCAGGAGGGATTCCCCTTCCAGGATGTGCATCAGGCGATGCGGCATCGGCACGCGGGCGGTGATCGCCGAGACGGCGATCGGGTCCGTCGGGGAAACGATGGCCGCCAGCGCGAAGGCGACGGGCAGCGGCATCGACGGGATCATCCAGTTGATGAAGAAGCCGACCCCGATGACGGTGAAGACCACGAGGCCGAGCGAGAGTTCGAGGATCGTTCCCTTGTCGCGGAACAGCCCGTCCTTGGGAATGCGCCAGCCATCGAGGAAGAGGAGCGGCGGCAGGAAGAGCAGGAAGAAGATATGCGGTTCGAGCTGCACGCTGGACCCGGTGACGCCGGCGATCGCCGCGCCGAGCGCGATCTGCACCAGCGGCAGGGGAATGGCGACGGGGGAGAGGCGCGCAAGCGTCCCGCTCACCACCACCGCCAGCAACAGGATCAGCGCGATACCGATACTCTCCATGGGGTCTCCTGATTGCGGATCGGCGCCGCCGCGAGGTTTCGCGGGCGTCGTGTTTCCCCGAGTTTGAAAGCGCCGGTTTCGCCGGTCAAGCCGTCCGTGCGGCGCCTGCCCGAATTCGGTCGGCCGATACCCGGCCCTATGTCGTGCCGCTCGCCGATCCCGACCGCCGCCTTCGGCTCATTCGCCGCGCTGCGTGTCCGGCACGTTCAACCTGTCGGCCAGCCGAACCATCAAGTCCATGCGTTCGTGAAGAATCGCGACGATCAGCGCCGGCGCGCTCTCGCGCGGCAGGCAGAAAATATAGTGTTGCTCGCAACGCGCCATGCGAAGCTCCGGGTGGAGCGAACGCATGTCCTTGAAGGGTTGGCGGGAGGAAGCGAGGCGGATGATGCCCTCCTCAAGCCGCGCCATATAGCGGCGTAGCTGCGCTTCGCCCCACTGGTCGCGCGTGTAGCGGATGATTCCGCGCAGGTCCGCTTCCGCGGCATCCGTCAGGACATAGTTTCTGCTCAATCGCGGCGTTCCCGGGCAAGTTCCTCGTCAAGGATCTCGCCAACGCCCTTGGCCGAAACCTTCCCGGCCAGACCCCCGGCAATGCGCTCGCCCAGCAGGGCCTTCAGTTCCTGCCATGCCTGTCCGCCATCCGCGTCGCCGGGAAACAGCCGTTCAAGCGCATATTGCTTGATCGTCTTGCCCTGCAGGGCGGCGAGCGCTTTCAGGCTCTGATGCTGCTGGTCGGTGATGTCTATCGTCAGGCGGCTCATGGAGTGCTCCGTCAATTCCCACAAGCCCACATTAGCACAAATGTGCCATATGTGCATCCTTTCGCGGTGCGGCTTTCGATCATCCCGCAAAGCCCTGCGCAACCGGCCACGAGGTGAAGATGCCGGAAGGGGTGGCGATGCGAAGCATCCCTGTCGAGCCTGTCGCAGCGGCCGTGCATTTCGGCCATTGCCGGGCCGCCGGGATTCCCGGAGTGCTGAACCGGCTCTGGTGGAAGCCCGGCGCCGCCGCGCCGTTGTGGCGGGCCGTGAGCCTCTTCCTGCACGAGACCCGGCAGTTGATACCGATGCCGCGCCGCCGGCAGCCGGCTTTCGACGCTCTACCGCGACGTCCTGCAGCGGTGTGCCTTGGCAGCGAACTTACAGCAGGCGATCGATCACGCTCTCCACGTCGTCGAGAAAGCCGCTCCATTCCCCGTCCTCGTCTATGCCGGCGATGCGCAGCAGGAACAGGCCCTCGACCGCCAGCAGCGCGACGCGGGCCGCCTGCGCGTCCTTCGTTTCGCCGCCCAGGCGCTCGAACATGGAACGATACCACTGGCGCGTTTCTTCGAGGTTCTGCGGATTCTGGATATAGGCGATCATCAGGCCGGCCATCTTGGCGTTCATGGCCTCTTGCGAACTGCGCATGACCCTGATGTATCTTCGGACGAGATCGGCCGGCGAAGCGCCGTCCATGGCGCCCAGCATCTCGTCGAACCGGTATGTCCATCGCCGGACCAGCGCGCGCACCAGGTCGTCCTTCGAGGCGAAGGAATACTGCACGCCGCCCTTCGAGACGCCCGCGGCCCTGGCCAGGGCGTCGATGGTGAGGGCGGCCGCGCCGTCGTTGCGAACGATCGCCTCGGCAATTTCGAGCAGTCCCTCGCGCGTGATTGTCGGCTTCCGGCCCACCTCGCCACCCCCGATCCGTCGATAGATGTTGAAATCCATACGTATGTATTTATATCATCGGGCGCAACCCTTGTTCAGGTGTAAGATGTCTTCCGCTCCCCTCGCAACCAACCGCTGGCTTGTCCTGATCGCCGTCATGCTGGCCTTTCTGCCGGTCGTGCTCGACATGACGGTCCTCCATGTCGCCGTCCCGACGCTCACGCAGTCGTTGAACGCCTCCGGCAATGAAGTCCTGTGGATCATCGACATCTATCCTCTTCTGATGGCGGGGCTTCTGGTGCCGATGGGCACGCTCGCCGACAGGGTCGGCAACCGGAGGATCCTGCTCACCGGCCTCGTCGTCTTCGGCGCGGCTTCCGCATGGGCCGCCTTCGCGCAAGGATCGGTCACACTGATCGCCGCGCGCGTGCTGCTGGCTCTCGGCGGTTCGATGATCATGCCATGCGTTCTCGGCATCATCCGCAAGACCTTCGAGGACGACGGCGAGCGCGCCATGGCGCTCGGCCTCTGGGGCATGGTCGGGGCGGCGGGCGCGGCGGTGGGGCCGCTCGTCGGCGGCGCTCTTCTCGAACGCTTCTGGTGGGGCTCGGTTTTCCTGATCAACGTGCCGGTCATGCTGGTGGTCGCGCCCGCCTGCCATGTCCTGCTGCCGCGTGTCGAGCAGACGACGCCCGGCAAATGGGCGATCGGTCAGGCGCTGCTGCTGATCGCCGGCATGATATCGCTCGTATACGGGATCAAGGCCGGCTTCGCCGGCAAGCAGCCGCTGCCGGTCATCGCCCTCGTGGTCGTGCTCGGCATCGCGCTTGTGACGCTGTTCGTGCGCAAGCAGCTGAGGTCGCCGGAGCCGATGCTGGACCTGTCGCTCCTGTCCCATCCGGCGATCGTCGCCGGCCTGGTCATGGCCATCGTGGCATCGGGCGCGCTGGCCGGCGTGGAGCTGACATTGGCGCAGGAGCTGCAATACGTGCTCGGCAAGACGCCGCTGCAGGCCGGCATCTTCATGATACCGATCATGGCCGCGGCGGCGGTGGGCGGCCCCGTCGCGGGCTATCTGTCCAACCGGTTCGGCCTGCGGTCCGTCGCGACCCTGTCGCTTGCGATCTCGGCGGGCGCGCTGGTGTTCCTCGGGTATCGGGATTTTCATGATCCGGGCTTTCTCGTGCCGTTCGTGCTGGCCGTCCTGGGCCTCGCGCTCAGCATCGGACTGACGGCCTCGTCGATCGCCATCATGGGCGCCGTCGACGCGAGCAGGGGCGGGGCCGCGGGTTCGCTGGAAGCGACGGGCTACGAGCTCGGCACCGGCCTCGGGATCACCCTCTTCGGCGTCTTCATGTCGGGTGTGTTCAGCCGCGCCATCGAGCTGCCGTCCGGCCTGCCGCAGGCTCTCGCCGAGCAGGCCTCGCGAACGATCGGCGATACCTACATCGTCGCCGGCCGGCTTGCGGGCGCGCAGGGCGCCGCGTTGATCGAGGCCGGCAAGGCCGCGTTCACCCAGACGCATACGGTGCTCCTGACGACAGCGGCCACGGTGATCGCGCTGCTGGCAATCGCGGTGTTCTTCACCCTGGCGGGCTATCGCAAGCGGCCGGATGCGCGGCACTAGCCGCCGCCCGGTTCGCCGCGCTGCGGCGGATCGGGACCGTGCGCCCGGCAAGGCAAGGCCGCGGTCCTGGTAGACGCGCAGATCTCCACCATTCCTCCACACGAACTCGACACCCGCCCGACGCATCGCCTGCAAAGCTGAAATCGAACAGCGCGAAGGTCGCGCCGACCATGCTTGGGCTGATCGAATGGCACCTGGAATACGAAGCTCCCTTATCCTCCTCGCAGCCACGTCCCTCCTGCTTGCCGCATGCAAGGAGAGCGGGGAGCCGGGCGGCGATGCGGGCCAACAGGCCGCCCCCGCCGCATTGGTCACCGTGATGTCGGTAAAGCCGGAGACGCTGACCCTGACCGATGAATTGCCGGCGCGCGTGGTTGCCTTCCGCACCGCCGAGATCAGGCCGCAGGTCGGCGGCATCCTGGAAAGGCGGCTCTTCGAGCAGGGCTCCGAGGTGAGGGAAGGGCAGGCGCTGTTCCAGATCAATGCGGACCCGTTCAAGGCCGACGCCGACAGCGCCGCGGCGGCGCTGCAAAGGGTCGAGGCCGTCCTGGTCCGCTCGCAGGCAAGGTTCGACCGTGCCCGCCAACTGGTCGCGGCAAAGGCCGTCAGCCGCGATGCGTATGACGATGCGGTCGCCGATCTCGCCCAGGCGAAGGCCGGCGTGGCCGAGGCTCGCGCGACCTTGCAGCGGCGCCGGCTCGACCTTCAATTCGCGACCGTGCGCGCGCCGATCTCCGGCCGCATCGGGCAATCGCTCGCAAGCGAAGGCTCGCTCGTGTCCACCGCCGGTACAGGTGCCCTGGCCGTCATCCAGCAGATCGATCGCGTCTATGTCGACGTGCGCCAGCCCGCCTCGCAGATCGACGTGATCAGGCAGGCGGAGCGCGCGGGCGAGCTCGATGATGCCTCCAGGACGCCGGTCGCGATATTCGCGGCGGGCGGCAAGCCTTATCCGGTGGCGGGGCGCGCGCTGTTCTCCGACATCAGCGTCGATCCCGGCACGGGCAATGTGACGGTGCGGGTGGAGGTGCCGAACCCGGACCGGCTGCTGTTGCCCGGCATGTTCGTCCGCGCCCGCCTGCCGCGCGGCGTCCGCCGCGATGCGCTGCTCGTGCCGCAGGAGGCGATCGTGCGCGACCCGGCCGGCCGGCCGCAGCTCGTCATCGTCGACGGGAAGAAGCAGGGCGTGGGGCGTCCCGTCGAGATCGGCGAGACGATCGGCGGCCGCGCCATCGTGACGTCCGGCCTTGTCGCCGGCGAGACCGTCGTCGTGCAGGGCCAGGATCGCGTTCAGGACGGCGTCGCCCTCAGGACCGTTCCCTTCGCGACAAAGGACGCATCCTTCAACACCGCTGTTTCGGCGCGGAACTGACCGGGAAGCCGCCATGCCCCAGTTCTTCATCAATCGCCCGGTCTTCGCCTGGGTCATCGCCATTTTCATCGTGCTGCTCGGCGTCATCGCGATTCCGCAACTGCCGATCTCGCGCTATCCGGCGATCGCGCCGCCGTCCGTCTCAATCTATGCAAGCTATACCGGCGCGAGCGTGCAGACGATCAACGACAGCGTCATCGGCGTGATCGAGCGCGAGCTGCCGAGCGTCAAGAACCTGCTCTATTTCGAGTCCACCTCGGACACGTCTGGCAGCGCCAGCATCACGGCAACCTTCAAGCCGGGCACCGACCCGGAACTGGCGCAGGTCGACGTCCAGAACCGCCTCAAGGCCGCCGAGCCCCGGCTCCCCGAGACCGTTCGAAGGTCCGGCGTGTCGGTCGAGGCGGCCGATTCCGGCTTTCTCATGATGGTGACGCTGAATTCCAGAAACGGGGAATACGACCCCCTCGCGCTCGGCGACTACATGACCCGCAACATCAGCGAGGAACTGAAGCGCGTGCCGGGCGTCGGCCGCGTCCAGGCCTTCGGCTCGGAAAGGGCGATAAGGATCTGGGTCGATCCAGCGAGGCTCGCCTCCTACTCCCTGTCGCTGGAACAGGTTACCCAGGCCATCCAGAGCCAGAACGTCCCGATCGCTCCCGGACGTGTCGGCGACGAGCCGACCGTGCCGGGGCAGATGATCAGCATACCGCTCACGGTGCATGGCCAACTGACGACGCCGGAGGCGTTCGCGGCGGTTGTCCTGCGTTCGGAACCGGACGGCTCGAAACTGCTTCTCGGCGACGTGGCGCGCGTCGAGTTCGGAGCCCAGACGCTCGGCTTCTCGATCAGCAACAACGGCCAGCCCGCGACGGGCGCCGCCATCCAGCTCGCCACGGGCGCCAATGCGGTCAGCACCGCCGCGGCCGTGCGCGCCCGGCTCGCCGAACTCGCCGGGGCGATGCCCGCCGGAATGGAATATGCGATCTCCTACGATACCGCGCCGTTCGTGAAGGTGTCGATCGAGAAGGTCGTCCAGACGTTCGGCGAAGCCATGGTGCTGGTCTTCCTGGTCATGCTGCTTTTCCTGCAGAAGGTCCGCTACACCCTGATCCCCGCGATCGTCGCGCCGATCGCCCTGCTCGGCACGTTCGCCGTCATGTGGGCCGCGGGCTTCTCCATCAACGTGCTGACCATGTTCGGCATGGTGCTGGCGATCGGCATCATCGTCGACGACGCGATCGTGGTGGTGGAGAATGTCGAGCGCATCATGGCGCGCGAAGGCCTGCCGCCAAGGCAAGCCACCGAGAAGGCGATGAAGGAGATCACCGGCGCGGTCATCGGCATCACGCTCGTGCTGGCGGCCGTCTTCATTCCGATGGGGTTCGCCGGCGGTTCGGTCGGCGCGATCTACAGGCAGTTCACCCTGTCGATGTCGGTGTCGATCCTCTTTTCCGCCTTTCTTGCCCTTTCGCTGACCCCGGCGCTGTGCGCGACGCTGCTGAAGCCCGTCGACCCCGGTCATCACGGGAAGACGGGTTTCTTCGGCTGGTTCAACCGCGGTTTCGACCGGGTGACCGACGGTTATGCAGGCTGGGTCGGCGCGCTCCTGCGGCGAGGCGGCCGCATGATGGCGCTTTATGCCGTGATCCTCGGCGCACTTGGCTATGGCTACCTGACACTGCCGTCCTCCTTCGTTCCGGAAGAGGACCAGGGCAGCTACCTGACCTCCTTCTCGCTGCCGGCGGACGCGACCGCGGAACGGACGCGCAGGATCGTCGCGATGTTCGATCGCCATGTGGCCTCGCGGCCGGATGTCGAGAGCAACACCTCCATCCTCGGCTTCGGCTTTTCCGGCTCGGGCCCGAACGCCGCGATGTCGTTCACGACATTGAAGGACTGGAGCGAGCGCAAGACCACCCTGGACCGGGAAATCGCCGCGGCGACGCAGGCGATGGCAGAGGCGCCGGAAGGCACGGTGATGATCCTGAAGCCGCCATCGATCGAAGGTCTCGGCACGAAATCCGGCTTCTCGCTACGCCTCGAAGATCGGGCCAACCATGGCAGTGCGGCGCTTCAGCAGGCCGAGGCGCAACTGACGCGGCTGGCCGGGCAGAGCAGGCTCGTCACCGGTGTCTATCCGGAAGGGCTGCCGGACGGCGCCAGCATCGCCCTGGAGATCGACCGGCAGAAGGCCGAGGCGCTGGGCGTGCCGTTCCCGGCGATCAGCGAAACGCTGACGGCCGCCATCGGCTCGACCTATGTCAACGACTTCCCGAATGCCGGGCGCCTGCAACAGGTCATCGTCCAGGCGGATGCGCCGAGCCGCATGCAGGTGGACGACGTCCTGAAGCTCTACGTGCGCAACAATGCCGGCGGGATGGTCGCGCTGTCCGAAGTCGTCACGCCGGTCTGGCAGGCAAGCCCGCTCCAGCTCGCCCGCTACAACGGCTATCCCGCGGCGTCGATTTCCGGCAATGCCGCCCCCGGCGTATCCAGCGGCGATGCCATGGCGGAGATGGAGCGGCTCGCCGCACGACTTCCCGCCGGCTTCATGATCGAATGGACGGGACAGTCTCTCCAGGAAAAGCAGTCGGCCTCGCAGGCTCCCCTGCTGTTCGCCCTCTCCGCACTGGTGGTCTTCCTGGTCCTGTCGGCGCTTTACGAAAGCTGGTCGATCCCGTTTTCGGTGATGCTGGTCGTGCCGCTCGGCGTTCTCGGCGCGGTGGCGGCCGTGTCGTTGCGCGGGCTCGAGAACGACGTGTTCTTCAAGGTCGGCCTGATCACCATCATCGGTCTGTCGGCAAAGAACGCCATCCTGATCGTCGAATTCGCGAAGAACCTGCGCAGCGAGGGCAGAAGCATCGACGATGCCGTCGTCGAGGCGGCGCGGTTGCGGCTGCGGCCCATCCTGATGACCTCGCTCGCCTTCGCGCTCGGCGTGGTCCCGCTGATGATCGCCCGGGGCGCAAGTTCCGAGACGCAGCACGCGATCGGGACGGGGGTGTTCGGCGGCATGGTCTCCGCCACGGTGCTGGCCGTGTTCTTCGTGCCCGTCTTCTACGTCGTCGTGATGAAGGTGTTTGCGCGGCGGCGGCAAGAGGCCGGGGCCGCCTGACCTGTCGTCGCCGGCCGGCGGCGGCCGACCGTCAGGCGGGCCCGCCCGCCGGCAGCCAGATCTCGATCGAAAGGCCGGCGCCCTCCTCGTTGCCGGTAACGATCGCATCGCCGCCATGGGCGCGGGCAATGGCCTGGACGACGGGCAGGCCAAGCCCCGAGCCGCCACTGGCGCGCGCGCGGGAATCATCGGCCCGCCAGAACCGCTCGAAGGCGCGATGCCCGGTCCCGGGCGGCAGGCCCGGGCCGTCGTCGGTGCACCGGATCACCACGCGGTCCCTTGCCCTGCGCGTCTGGATCGACAGCGTGCTGCGGGGGGCGTAACGTCGGGCATTGTCGAGGATCGCGAACAGCGCCTGCCGTATCCTCGCCCGATCGGCGACGACGACGGCGCTTCCGAGGTCGTATTCGACGGCAAGGCCGGCTTTCGCCAGGTCCTGCTCGATGGAGGCCGTGACGCTCTCGACTTCAATGGCGAGATCGATCTCGTCAAGCTTGAGCTCCAGCCTGCCGGCATTCGACAGGCCGAGGGTTCTGAGATCCTCGACGATACGCGCGAGATCGTCGACATGCGCTATCAGCCGGCCGTAAAGCTCCGGGCTCGGCGTGAACACCCCGTCGGAAAGCCCCTGCAGGCGCCCTCGCAGAATGGTCAGCGGCGTGCGCAGTTCATGGGCGATGGCCGAATTCGAGTATTTCAGCTCCGCTTCCGCGTTCTCGAGGCGCATCGCCATCGCGTTGAAGTCGGCGATGAGGCTTTCCGCCTCGCCATACACCGTCCTGATCGTCTCGGCCCGCGCGGAGAAATCGCCGTGCGCGATTAAATGGACCGCGCCCGCGACCGACTTCAGCGGCTGAACGATGCTCTGCGCCAGGCGCCATGCCACGACAGCCGCGGCAGACAGGCTGATCGCAAGGATCAGGCCGAGGACGACGAAATCGCCGGCGTTCCATTTGTCGCTGTAGAGGTCGTCGGGATAAAGCCACGGATAGAAGAACGTGTAGTAGCCGAAGGTACCCGTGACCATCACGGCGAAGGCGGCAAGCGTCAGGGCGCTCATCACGCGGACGATCTGTGCGTTTAGGCTCCTAGCCATGGCGATCCGCCAGCCGGTAACCCACGCCGCGGACACCCGTCAGCAATCCATCGGCGCCGGCGGCGGTCAGTTTGCGCCTGAGGTTGCTGACATGGCTGTCGACGGTGCGATCGAGCGCTTCTCCTTCCGGAAGGCACGCATCGACGAGTTCGGAACGCTCGAAGACACGGCTGGGGGAGGCCGCCATATAGGCAAGCAGCCGGAATTCCGTGCGCGTCAGTTCCAGCGTCGCCTCGCCTGCGCCTTGCCCGACCGTTGCGATATAGGCGTCGGGATCGATGGTCAGCGGCCCGATACGCAGCGGCTGTCTTCCCTTGCGCCCTGTCGTGCGGCGCAGCACGGCCTTGGCCCGGGCGACGACCTCCAGCGGATTGAACGGCTTGACGACATAGTCGTCCGCGCCGATCCGCAGGGCCTGCAGCTTGTCGAGATCCTCGGCCAGCGCCGTCACCATGATGACCGGCGTGTCGTCGCGCCTGCGAATGGCGGCCAGCACGTCATAGCCGTCCTGGCCGGGCAGCTTTATATCGAGGACGATCAGGTCGGGCCGGAGCCGGATGTAATGCGCAAGCCCGATCGACCCGTCGCCGGCGCTGACGGTACGGAAGCCCTCCCGGACGAAATAGGTTTCCAGTATGTCCGCGATTTCTGGCTCGTCCTCGACGATAAGGATCAGCGGATTGTCCATGACATCGCCCCCGGCTGTGTTCTTCCTAAAGAGTGCATCGCCATTGTCGGCGTCAACCCGGAACGGCATGTCTCCACGCAATCTCCATACAACCTGCATGCAGGCCTGACAAAAAAGCGCCATGGCCGCCACGCGAGCCAACGGCTCGATGGTGATGCCGTCCTGCGAAACCCGTCCTGCGGGGCGATATTGGGTGCGGCGGTGCCTTGAAAAGGCCCCGAAACGATGAATGCGGCCGTATCATGGAACATCGGGGCGCACCGGAAGTTGTTGTGCCACGCGCAAGACGCGTTCACGACATGAAGGAGATTTCAAAATGGGTCGCGGCATTCTTCTCTGGCTCCTTGGCATCCCCCTGCCGATCGTCATCCTGCTTGTCCTGTTCATGCGATAGGAGGCGGAGATGGCGAGTTATACGACGGGCGTTTCAGACGTCGGCATCGAATCCAACGTTCCTGCCCTGGCGTGGGGACCGGTCATCGGCGGGGCGACCACGGCATCCGCGGCAAGCCTCATTCTCCTTCTTCTCGGTTCCGGTGTCGGGCTCACCATGGTGTCGCCCTGGTCGGGGGAGAGCGCTTCGTTCACGACGGTCAGCGTCACGGCCGCCATCTGGTTCGTCATCGTGCAGTGGCTGTCCTCGGCGCTCGGCGGCTATCTCACCGGGCGGCTGCGCACGAAATGGGCCGGCGTTCACACCGATGAGGTGTTCTTCCGCGATACCGCGCACGGGTTCCTGAGCTGGGCGCTGGCGACCGTGGTCGTCGCCGGGCTTGCCGGCTCGGCCTTCACCTCGTTCGTCGGAAGCGGGATACAGGCGGCATCGTCGGTCGCCACGACCGCGACCGTCGGCGCCACCGCGGCCGCGGCAGGAACCAACGAGGCGCCCGATCTTGCGACGGGCTACTTCACGGACCTGCTTCTTCGTCCCCAGGAGGCCACGGCCAGGGCGCAGTCGGACGATGCGGCGGCCACCGCCGAGGTTTCGCGCATTCTCATGCAGGGCGCAGCCAGGGGCGAGGTGCCGGAGGCCGATCGCGCCTATATCGCGACCATCGTCGCGTCGCGCGCCGCCATTTCGCCGGACGAGGCCCGCGCCCGCGTTGACCAGGTGCTGCAGCAGATCGAGGACGCCAAGAACGCCGCCCTCCAGGCGGCCGACGAGGCACGCAAGTCGGCCGCTACGGTGGCGTTGCTGGGTGCCCTGTCCTTGCTGGTCGGTGCCTTCGTCGCTTCCGCCGCTGCCGCTCTCGGCGGCCGGCAGCGCGACGATGAAGAGGCTGCCCTCGTGGTGCGGGCGTAAGCTCCAGCGCATTGGTCGGGCACGTCTGCCCGGCCTTCCGGACGTTGCAACAGGCGCTGCACGGCGCCTGTTGCTGCACGTCGCGTCTCAAGGAACGCCGCGCAATTTCGCAACCGGCAGCTCGTGCGCCCGGCAGCGCCTGTTGAACTATACGAGGTCGAGCGGCACGACGATCGGCTTTCCCGCGGCCTCGCCGAGATGGGCTTCCACGGCATAGACCGCGCGCAGCCGCTCCGGCGTCAAGACCGCGTTCGGCGGCCCATCGGCGACGATCACGCCCTTGTCGAGCAGGATCAGGCGGGAGCACCAGCGCGCGGCGAGGCTGAGATCGTGCAGCGAGGCGATGACGCCGCGGCCTTCGCCGGCAAGCTCCGCAAAGGTCTTCATCAGCATGATCTGGTGCGAGGGGTCGAGCCCGGCCGCCGGCTCGTCGGCCAGCAGCAGCGGCGCATCCTGGGCGAGCGCGCGCGCGATCAGCACCCTTGCCTTTTCGCCGCCGGAAAGTTCTGTCGCCGGGCGGGCGCGAAACCCGTCGACCTCCATGCGCCGCATGGCACGTTCGACAAGGTCCAGGTCCGCCTTGCCCGGCCGGGAGAAGGCCGGCCGGTGGGCATGGCGGCCGAGCGCCACGATCATCTCGACCGGAACGGGCCAGGCGATGTCGCGCTCCTGCGGCAGGTAGGCGGCATGGCGGGCGCGTTCGCGCGCACCCATCGCCGCGACGGCGCGGCCGTCGATCCCGACGTCGCCGCGATGCGGCGTGAAGCCGAGGATCGTCCGCAGCAGCGTCGATTTTCCCGCCCCGTTCGGCCCGATCAGGCCGACGAACTCTCCGGCGGCCAGATCGAATGAGATGTCCTTCAGGATTTGCCTGCCGCCCAGCGAGGCGCCGAGGGCCTTTACCGACAGCAGCGTCACAGCATCTGCCTCCGCGTCTTGTAGACCAGCCACAGGAAGAAGGGTGCGCCGACGAGGGCCGTCAGCACGCCGAGCTTGAGGTCGCGTTCGGGTGCGATGATGCGCACGAGCGTGTCGGCCGCCAGAAGCACGCAGGCCCCGCCGAGCGCGCTCGCCGGCAGGAGCCGCGCCGGGCGCGCGCCGACCAGCGGGCGAAGCATGTGCGGCACCACCAGCCCGACGAAGCCGATGACGCCCGCCACCGCGGTCGCCGCGCCGACGCTGGCGGCGGTGCCGAAGACCGCGAGAAACTGCACCCGCCGCATGTCGACGCCCATGCTGGCCGCCGCATCGCCGCCCAGCGTCAGCGCGTCGAGCGCCCGGCCGAGGCTCGCCAGCATCACCCAGCCCGCGACCATGAACGGACCGGCCAGCCACACATGGGTCATCGAGCGGTCGGAGAGCGAGCCCAGCATCCAGAACATGATTTCCAGCGCCGCGAAGGGATTGGGCGACAGGTTGAGCGCAAGCGCGGTCAGGGCGCTCGCCAGGCTCGAGACGGCGATGCCGGCGAGAATGACCGTAAGCGCGCCGCCGCTGAGGCCGACCATCGCCTGCACCACCAGCACGGCGGCGACCGCGCCCGCCAGCGCCGCAAGGGGCAGGCCGAGCGGGAACAGGGCGGAAAAGCCGGTATAGATGGCCAGCACCGCGCCCAGCGAGGCCGATGCGCTCACCCCGAGAAGCGCCGGCTCGGCCAGCGGGTTGCGCAGCCAGCCTTGCAGCGCCGCGCCCGACAGGCCGAGCGTGGCGCCGATCATCAGCCCCAGCAGCGCGCGCGGCAGCCGGATTTCCTGCATGACGAGGGCAATCGTATCGCCCTTGTCGGAAAGGAGCGCCCTGAGGCTGTCGCCGAAGGCGACCGCCGCCGGCCCGACCGTCAGCGACAGCAGGAAGAGAAGGAAGGTGAGAAATCCGAGCCCGGCGATCACCAGCCGGAAACGCGCCGTATCGCTCATGGCGTTTCGCTCCGTTCGCCGAGCGCTGCGCGCTGCAGCATGCGCGATGCCTCCAGCGTGAAGGGCGCGCCGCAGATCGTGTACTTGTCCGGAATGGCGATCGCCCGGTCGGAAAGTGCCCTGAAGGCGGGATGCGAGAAATTCGCCTTGGCCAGCGCCGGTGCGCTGTACTGGCTGTCGCCTTCCAGGATGATGTCGGGATTGGCGGAGATCAGCAGTTCCAGCGGCAGGCGCGTCATGCCCTTGAAGCCGAGCGTATCGCCGAGATTGACAAGGCCCGCGGCCTGCACGATCGCATCGGCCAGCGTGCCCGAACCCGACGTGTAGCTGTTGGCGTAGTAGATGGCGACGGTCTTGGCGGGCGGATGACGCGCGGCAAGGTCGGCAAGGCCCTTGTCCAGTTCCGCCACCAGCTCGCCGGCCCGCTGCTCGCGATGGAGCAGGCGGCCCATGCGCGTGAGGTTCTCGCGCACGTCGTCGAAGGACGCGGCGGGCGTGAACTGCTCGACCCTGAAGCCAAGCTCGCGAAGCAGGACGACCGTCGCCTTCGCGGTGTAGGTGCCGGCAAGCACGAGATCGGGCTGCATGAGGAAGATCTCCTCGGCCTGGCCGCTGTTGGGCCGGTATTGCGCGGCTTCCTCCACCATCACGGACGTTCCTTCCTCGCCGGCGAGGAAGGACACCGACCTGAGCTGTCCGGGCGCCGCCATCAGCATGGCGAGCTGATCGGTGCACAGGTTGATGGAGACGACCCGCTGCGGCGGCGGGTCGGCAGCGGCCGCAGCGGGGACAAAGGCAGGCATGAGCGCTGCGGTGGCCGCCATTGCGATCCTGCGGCATCGTGCGGAAGCAGCGGTCATGATGACAAGGCCTTTCAGAACGATCGGGTAAAGCTGAAATCGACGGACCGGCCCGGCGCCCTGTAGCCCTGCTTGGTCTGATACTGCTCGTCGAGGATGTTTGCCACCGAAAGCTTGAGGCGCGACTGTTCGTCGAGCGCATAGAGCGCCGTGAAGTCGGCCGTGATGTAGTGCGGAAGCCTGATGGTGTTGGCGGCATCCGCATAGCGCTCACCGCCATAGATGACGGCTGCCGACAGTTCGAGATCCTCCACGGGCGTGTAGGTGAGCCCCGCCATGCCCTTGAAGCGGTCGCCATAGGCGACATACCTGCCGTGGCTGCCCGGGCTCTTGTTCAGCGGTTCGCGGATGTCGAGGCCGAGATTGCCGCTCCACGCCTCGCTGAACCGGTGCGTCAGGGTGGCCTCGAAACCGGTTACCTGCACCTTTTCCACATTGTCCGGGTGCCAGGCGCCGAGGGGGTCGGCGGGATCGACCGGCGCCCAGTTGATCTGGTCTTCCACGCGCATGTGATAGACCGCCATGTCGAGGCCCGTATCGGCCGTGGCCTGCCACTTCAATCCCATCTCGTAGGAACGCGACGTTTCCGGCCGGAGGTCGGGATTGCCCGAGAGGTAGGGGTCCGGATAATAGAGGTCGTTGAAGGTCGGCGCGCGAAAGCCGGTGGCGTAGGATGCGCGCGCCACCAGGTCCGGCGTCAGTTCGTAGCTCGCGCCGATATTGTAGGTGGTGGCGCCGCCGAACTGTTCGTTGTGGTCGAAGCGCAGGCCGCTGTCGAACGTAAGGCCCCGATACTCGAACGAATACTGGCCGAAGACGGCGGCCAGGTCGCGCTTCGTCGCCGCGTAGGCGACGCCCGAGATGGACGAACTGTCGACCGAATCGCGATAGGCTTCGACCCCGCCCGCCAGAATGTGCTTCGCCTCGTCCGTCTCGAACGTCCTTTGCGTGGAGGCGAGGACGCCGTAGCGCAGCGTGTCGAAATCGTCGCCCCTGGTGGCCCGACCGAAATTCGAGGCATTGTCGAGCGCGCCCATCACTTCGACGGTCGACGACCAGCTATCGGAATGGTCGATGCGCGCGCCGATGCGGCCGGAAGCGTTGGCCGTGTCCGCCTCGTTCGCCGGCTGGCGGTCATACTGGTTGCGGCCGCGCGCATAGAGCCCGTCGGCATAGATACGCCCCCAATCGAAGTCCTTCGACAGCGAGGCGTTGAACGAGCCCAGCCGGAAACCGTCCTTGTCGGGTTCGTGTCCAAAGGTGGCGGGCAGGGTGAAATCGTAGCCCTCGGTGCCCAGCATCTGCGCGCCGAAGGCATAATCGATCCCATCGGCGCTCCGGCCCTGCACATTGCCCGAAACGTAGCCGCCCCACGGATGCAGCACGCCGACGATGGCCGTGCCGCAGCTTGTGCGGCCATCGGCACAGACGCCGCCCTGCCGGGTGACGATGTTGATGATGCCGCCGATGGCGTCGGCGCCGTATTGCGCGGAATGGCCGCCCTTGGCGATCTCGATGCGCTCGATCGAGGCAAGCGGGATCGCGGAGAGGTTGACGGTGCCGGCGGTCGCCGAACCGGCGCGCACGCCATTGACGAGGACCAGCGTCTGCGCCGCCGTGGCACCGCGCAGCGAGACGCTCGAATCGGCGCCCATGCCGCCGTTCGAGGTCACGGTGACGCCGGGATAGCTTCTGAGCAGGGATGCCAGGTCGGACGCGGCGGACCGCCGGATCTCTTCCTCGCTTACGACCGTCACGGAGGACGTCGAGCGCGCCAGGCTCGATTCGCGGCGCAGCGGCGTGGTGACCACGATGGCTTCGAGCTGCGTGGCCCCGCCTTCATCGGCGCCCGCTTCCTGGGCCATGCCCGTGCCGGCCATCCCCGTGAACGCCAATGCCAGCGCGCTCGTCGTCAAAAGGACCGTCTTCAAATCAACCCCCAGGCACATTCGGGCGCATCGCTGCGCCCCGGTTCGCTATAAACCGCGGTCCGACTGGCAAAGCTGAGGAGCAAGGAAAACTCCGACCGGCCCGTCCCGCACACGGCAACACATCGTGTCACCGCCACGGACGTCCGCGCCGGGGCACCCCTCGTGCCTGGCATGGGTGACTGGAAAGGGCAGGTCTCCTGACTTCCGTTTCTTCGTCTCTCTTCCGCCTTCCCGGCTGCGCAGGACGCATCCCAGTGGCAATTGGAAGAAGACTCGACGGTTACAGTTGCGGGGGCAGTCCCGGCTTCAGCCTCAAACCGGCTTCACCGTGTTCCCTTTTAATCCGCCTTGCGGCGGAGCCGTTTCCAGCGCGGACCCTAATCGTTGGGGGACAAGACCGTCAATCGATAAAAGCCGGGCGCGACGATACTCCGGATCGGTGTTTGTCGAAGCGCAAAGAGCGGCTCCATCCGTGCCGGTTTTGCGTGGCCGGCCGAGCGGATTTCGCCTCAGGCGATCCGATCCCCGCAGACAGGCCAAGCCTTCGTGCGGGCGCGCTGCTCGAACGGAACATTGGCGGGCCGGGATCGTTGACTGTCCTGAACCCGGAGTCCGACCAATGCCAGCGCTCGTACGCTACATGCTGAGTCGCCTCTGCATCGGCTTCGCGCTCGGCGCCGCAAGCACGGTGGCCGTCCTGCTGCTCGAACCGTCTGCATTCGGCGCGGCCCTCGGCCCCCTGGAAATCCTGCTCGTGATCTACAGCATCGGCGCCGCCTTCGCCCTCGGCTATCTCGCGACCGCGCTCGCCTGGGAGAAAACGGAGCGGTAACAATCGACGCCTCTGCCGGCAGCACGGTCCTTTCGGCGGTCATCGCAAAGGGCTGGAACTGTATTCAAGTCGACAGGCCCGCCACCCTGCCTCGCAGATCCTGGCAGTCCGCGCGATCGTTCGCGGAAGACGAACGGAAGGGGTGCGTCCGGCTGTCATGGCGGATGCCTTCGCTCGTTCATCGGGAGCGGCCGAACGCCGTGATCCCGGTGCAACGCCGAGTGATGGCGGGGTGACTGCTGTCGCCGCCCTGCCCGGATCAAAAGGCGTGCTCGTTCGTCCCGGCATGTGCGGGGCAGGCGAGTACACATTCTTTCCAGGCGCCGGCAATCTCGGCACGCCAAGAGACATGCGCCGGATGATCGAAGATCCGGCGCATGTCCGGCCAGGCCGCCGAAGGCGGGAGTGCGGGCCGTTTTCAGGCGCGCGCCATCCCGCCCTGCTAGGGCAGCCTTGTCGATTCGATGTCAGAGACTTTGACGGCCGTCAGATCGAGCGAACGTTTTCCGCCTTCGACTTGCCCGTCTTGCGGTCCTGGCCGATGTCGTAGCTCACCTTCGCGCCGTCGCGCAGCGGGCCGCCGGATTCGACCGCCGAGACATGGACGAAGACGTCCGATCCGCCGTTGTCGGGCGTGATGAAGCCGAACCCCTTGTCCTGATTAAAAAACTTTACTGTACCCGTTGCCATGTCGTCCTCGTGAGCTTCGCGCCGGCGGCGCCATCACCTTAGCTTATTCGTCATCTGCCGTTCCCGCAACAGGTGACCGTGCATGCGGAACAACCATCGCACAGACGGGTTCTTCATCCCGACTTCGGCAAGCGCCGACATCGTTCCAGGAGAGGTACACGTCATGACGGACATCCGGGCCAAGGGGTTCGACAGCCCCGCTCAACTGCGCGAGCATCTGGCCGAAATCGAGGACGAGAGCCCGGCGGAGGGGCCGGGCGAGACGAAAACGCCTTCCGCCGTCCAGCAGGTCGCGGACCTTCGCCGGGAGGTCGCCGATCTACGCGCCCGGCTGGCGACGATCCGCAGGCAGGCGGAAGGGATGGATGCGCCGCCCTCCCGGGGCGAGCTGCACCCCTGGCTCAGGATCGCCGCGACGGCCGCGACGACCTATCTCCTCGGGCGGCTCGTGCAACGTCTTCGCCTCGGCGCGCCGGGCGCGGCCGCCGTGCCGATGATCGCCTCGCAGCTCGACCGAAGGATCTGGTAGGCGGAACAGTGGGGGGCCGGAGGGAGCGAGGCCGACAAGCCCGACCTGCGAGAAGGAAGCGCCTCCCGATCATCTGCGAAGCGGGCGCATGGCGTTGGTCGGCAGGCGATCGAGCCGCCCGGCAAGCAAAAGTTGCGGCAGGACCTTTCAACCGCTGGGCGCCGGGACCACATCAGGAGAATGAACAGGTCCAGCATACCCATCGAGCATCTGGCGCGCCTCCGGCGGATCCGCGGCTTGGCGCGGCTGATGGACACGGCGCTGCGCATTCCCGGCACGCGCGTGTCGTTCGGCGCGGACTCCGTGCTCGGCCTTGTCCCGGGCATCGGCGATTTCGCGGCCGCGGCCGTCAGCCTCGTCATCGTCAACGAGGCCCGGCGGCTCGGGGTGCCGAACGACAAGCTCATGAGGATGCTGGTCAATATCGGCTTCGATACGGTCGCGGGAAGCGTGCCGGTGCTGGGCGACGTCTTCGACGTCTATTTCAAGTCCAACCGCCGCAACCTCCAGCTTGTGCTGGATCATTTCGGTCTCGACCACGCCGACCTCGACCGCTAGGCGCCGACGGTGGTTCGCGACCCCGGAAGAATTGCGCGAAAAGCGGCGGACAAGCCTGGTCCTTCAACTGTCGGCCGGCGGTGCGATCTCGATCATGACCGGCGCGTGGTCGCTGGTGTGATCCCAGCTCCTGGGCGCGCGGCGAACGCCGGCGGAGCGCAGCCGCGGCGCGATGGCGGGGCTGAGCAGGAAATGATCGATCCGCAGGCCCGCATCGCGCTCGAAGGAATTGCGCCAATATTTCCAGAATGTGTAGATCCGCTCGTCGGGATGGAGACGGCGGATCGCATCCGTCCAGCCTTGCGCGAGGAGATCGGCATAGGCCTTGCGAACCTCGGGGCGAAACAGCGCGTCGTCTCGCCAGCGCTCGGGCGCATGGACGTCGATGTCGGTCGGCATGACGTTGTAGTCGCCGGCCAGCAGAACGGGAACATCGAGCTCGATCAGTTCCGCCGCATAGGCGAGAAGGCGCTGGAACCAGCGCAGCTTGTAATCGAACTTCGGGCCGGGAGCAGGGTTGCCGTTGGGAAGGTAGAGGCAGCCGACCAGCATCCCGTCGACGGCGGCTTCGATGTAGCGGCTGTGCGTGTCGTCAGGGTCGCCCGGCAGGCCCCGGCGCGTGAGAAGGGGCACCAAGCCCTTTGCGAGGATTGCAACGCCGTTCCAGCTTTTCTGGCCGTGCCAGACCGCCCCATAGCCGGCACGCTCCAGTTCCGCGCGCGGGAACCGGTCGTTCGGCGATTTCAATTCCTGCAGGCACACCACGTCGGGCGCGTCGTCCTCAAGCCAGCGAAGAAGCACGGCGAGGCGCCCGTTCACGCCGTTGACGTTGTAGGTCGCGATCTTCATCGATCCTCAGTCCGCGCGTCTATTGCCGCCCGCAAGGGCAGCGTCCGGGCGAGGCATGGCGGGATCGTCCGCGGGGTCCGGGTCTTCCAGGTAGGCGGCCGCCTGATGACCGGCAGCGCGCATGACGGCCTCGAATACCAGCGCGGCATCCGGATCGGAGGTCGGGCGTTGCGGCGAGGGAATTCCGATATCCATGGCAATTCTCCTGCTGCAAAAAAAACGCCCCGCTGGCGCAGCGGGGCGAAAAACCAACATCGGCTGATAAATGCGCGGGCGGCCGATTCGTTCCGTCTCTCACCACAGGCCCGGAAAGAGGCGGAAGCGGACGCGGCGGGCATAGTCGCCATAGCCCACGAGCCCGGTGCGAAGAAGCGCATCCTCCCAGTTCGTGCGCAGCACGAGCATGGCGCCGGCGAACGCCGCCGGCACGAGCGCCCACCAGGAAGCGAGCGCCAGCGCGATCCCGGCGAACATCATGAGCGCCCCGACATAGCCGGGATGGCGGACGAAGGCATAGGGCCCGGTGGAGATGACGCGCTGGCCGCGCTCGCGCTGCAGGCGCACACCCGGCTCGAAGAAGCGGTTGACCGCCTGCGCCCAGGTCGTGATGGCGATGCCGGCAAGGAGCAGGAGGTAGCCGAGCGCCACGAATGCCATGGGCACGGCCGACCAGGCCATCCGGCCCGCATCGAGCGTGGCGAGTGGGACCTCCGCCACCATGGCCGGCAGCATCAGCAGCAGGAGGATCCGATCCCAACCCTCGGTCCCGGGCTGGAACCGGCTGCGCGCGCGATAGATGACGGGGTTCGCCCGCTGGAGGACCAGGGCGGACACCGCGTATGCGGCGACGAGAAAGCCGACAAAGATCCAGCCGGGTGTCCAGTCGAACCGCCCGACGGGCAGGAAAACCAGCGCGAGGAGGGCGATCGGCAGGCCGATGGCATAGGCGGCGGCTTTTGAGCGCGACATCGGCGGGGGGTCGGTGAACGTCATGGTGCTGCACCTCACGATACGGTCAGGACCGGCGGTAGGATCGCCACGATCCATCCTGGCCTCGCACCAGTTGCCAGCGGCGCGCATCGACGCCCGTGCCCTTCGCCGTGCGATAGGCCGGGACGCTCAGGCGGATGTCGTCGCCGTCCGGGTGCCATTCGCCGATCATCGCGACGCCGTCGCCGAACTCGACCACGCACATGCCTTCGCTCATCTCGGCATCCTCTATCGTGAGGCGGCCGCCTTGAAAGGCATGGCTGTGCGGGAAGGAAAAGCGCATCATCCCACCTCATCCACGGACCGCGATACGTCAGGACGATGATCTTCGCACATGACCTCTCCGATCGGCCGGCTTTGCCGGCGGCGTAACGGCGCGGTGCAATGGCAATGTAAGGCGCCCGGCGCGGATTTCGACCCGCCGGCCGGTCTCCGGCATCACGGGGACGGCACTTTTTCAGGATGACCCCGGTCGTCCACGACTTGCGGCTTTCAGCCTGGCGATGCCGGTGATGCACTCCGACAGGCCGCCGGCCTCGACACGATCCTCGTTACCGGGCACGGCGCTGTTCGCGGCCTCCCCATCGCCATGGTGCCGTCCATTTGAGGAGACCCGTTTCCCTGCCCGAGCTTGCCCGCCGGCTGGAATGCGGACGGCCGGGCCTCCGTCACGCCTCGGCGGGCATCTTCGCGGGCCGGGTGGTGCGGTAGATTTCGTCCAGGCTCATCATGTTGGAGAGGTCGACGCTCATCGGGGCCTGGTGCCCGAAGGCGCCGCGCATCAGGCAGGTCCGGGCGGCGGCCTCAGCGGCGTTTTCCAGGATGGCCTCGGGCGGCCGGTCGTCGAGCAGGCCGACGAGGACGTTGGCGATATAGGTATCTCCTGCGCCCAGCGTGTCGATGGCCTCGACCGTCTTGGCCGGGGCTTCGAAGACGCCGGTTTCGCCGGCAAGAAGAGCCCCGTCGGTGCCGCGGGTGACGAGGCTCCAGCGGGCCCCCGCCGTCCGGGCACGCTGCGCCAGCGAAAGCGCCTCCCGGCGCGACATGCCGCCGGCGGAGAAGGCGATCAGGAAGCTGTACGGCGCGACCTTCGCGATGCGCTCTGGATCGTGCACCGTGGCGAGATCGTAGGAGACCTTCGTCACCGCGGCAAAGCGCGGCAGCCAGGCGTCGACATGGCTCGACCGGCCGGTGTGGACGGCGTCGAACTGCGAAAGCCGCGACAGGTCGGCCGGCGAGGGCGCGATGATCGACGGGCCGAGATTGGCGCCGACGAAGACCCGGTCGCCGTCCTGCGTCTCGATCACGCAATAGGCCGTCTGCCCCGGCTCGATCCGCAGCAGGGAGACGTCGACCCCTTCCTGGATGAGGGCCGCACGGATCAGGCGCCCGGCATCGTCGTCGCAGACCGCGCCGGCATAGGCGGTCTCTGCGCCGGCGCGGCGTGCGAAGACGGCATGGTTGACGCAGTTCCCGCCGGGAAACATCAGGTTCCGGTCGCGATAGCAATCGACGACATTGTCACCGAAGGCGAGGATTCTGGCGGGATGCGGCATCTGGCAAGCTCTCCTGAGAAGAAACTGAGAACGTTCTCAATTATAGGCCTGCGGTAAAAAAGGCAAATGGTTTCCCGCGTCAGGGGCGCCGGCAATGCGCAATCGTGATGGGGTTCGCAAGGCCGGGCTGAGTGGCGCCGAAAGGTGCCCGCCGGCAGCATTGCTGGAAAAGACAATGGAAAAACAGGAGGATAATCCGGCGTCAGGCGCGGGCGGCGATAAGGGCCTTCTCCCGCGCCGGGAGGGTCAAAGCCGTGCGACGGAGCCGCGCTCGATCAGTTCCGCGGGCATCAGCACGGTGCGCGGCGGATAATCCTCGCCGCGAATGCGCTCCAGCAGCATCCGCGCCGCCGCCTCGCCCATGGCCAGGCGCGGCTGCGCGACGGTGGTGATGCCGGGCCGGTGGAAGCTCATCCAGTCGAGGTCGTCGAAGCAGATGATCGAGATGTCCTGCGGGATGGATATCTGCATCTCGGCGAGCGCCCGCATCGTGCCTTCGGACATGGTGCCGTCCGTGGTGAAGAGCGCGGTTGGCGCTTCGGGGGCGGTCATCAGGCCGGGCACAACGGCCTGCGCGGCAAGGGCCGAATAGCTTCCGGCCCGCAGCGTCAGGCGCGGGTCGACGGGCAGGCCCTCGATCCGGTGGGCGCGGATATAGCCGAGAAGACGCTGCCAGCTCGGATAGAGCGTCTCGCTTTCGATCGGATCGCCGGCGATGGCGCGGGCGAGGAAGGTGTCGAGGCCGCCGCCTTCCTCATCGACGAGTTCGGCCACGATGCCGATGCGGCGATGGCCGGCGGCGATGAGATGGCGCACGGCCTGCTCGGCGGCGGCGATGTTGTCCGTCGCCACGCGGTCGACCATCAGGCCGGCGACGGCGCGATCGATCAGCACGAGCGGAACGCCCATGGCCCGCAGATTGTGCAGGTGCCGCGCCTTGCGCGTGTCGCTCGGGGTGACGATCAGCCCGTCCACCTGCTTCTGCGCCAAAAGCTCGACCGAATGGACCTCCTTGGGCTGGGCCTCGTCGCTGTTGGTGATCAGCAGGCCGAAGCCGTTGGCCTCCGCCACGTTGGAAATGCCGCGCAGCACCGAGGCGTAGAACGGGTTCTGGATGTCGCCGGCGACGACGCCGAGCGTGCGGGTCTTGCCGGTGATCAGGCTGCGCGCCAGCGCATTGGGCCGGTAGCCGAGGCTCTGCGCGGCCTTGAGGACCTGTTCCTTCTTGTCCTCGCTGGTATAGCCGTAACCGCCGAGCACCCGTCCGGCGGTCGCCGTGGAAACGCCGGCTGCCCGCGCAACATCCGTGATCGTTGCCTTGCTTTTCGGAGCCACTGGCAATTCCTCTCACAATTTGAGCCGCCGAAATGAGAATTTTATCATGCTTCGGTTTGGAGAAAATGGCAGCTCTTCTTAGGTGTTAACAGATCGGCGATGGTTTTCAACGTCTCTGGGCGCTTCTTCCTGTTAAGTCATGCTTGACGGATGGGCAATCTCCGTGTCTCATATGTGAGAACGTTCTCGCGACTTTGAAAAAGGGGAACCGGAGAGCGCCATCGCGAGCCCGCGGGGTTCGCCACAACAAGGAGGTCGTCATGTTTAAATCCATTCTGGCCGGATGCGTCCTGAGCGCCGCTTTGGCGATGCCGGCGCTGGCCGATGTCATTCCCGCGCTGCACGATGCACTGCCGCAGGAATACAGGGACAACGGCATCAAGGCCGCGGTCTTCAACGACTGGGCGCCGGACGAGTACCAGGACGCCGACGGCCAGCTCAAGGGCTGGAGCGTCGACATCGCCAAGGAGATGGAGCAGCGCCTCGGCGTGACCTTCACCTTCGAGGGCACGAGCTTCGACGCCATCATTCCGGGCCTGCAGTCCAAGCGCTTCGACGCGGGCTTCTCGTCCTTCGGCACCACGGCGGAGCGCCTGAAGACGCTCGACTTCGTGTCCCAGCGCCGGATCGGCACCTCCTTCGCCTACCCGGCGGACAGCACGCTGGACATCAAGTCCGCGGGCGATGCCTGCGGCCTGACGGTCGCCGTGCTCAACGGTTCCTGGGACATCGGCCTTCTCGAGAGGCTGAACGCCAACGAGTGCAAGGACAAGCCGGTCGTCATGCAGACCCATGGCACGCAGGCGCAGGCCGAGCTTGCCGTGCGCTCCAACCGCGCGCAGGCCACGGTGGGCGGATCGGTCAAGCTGGCCTATATGGCAAAGCAGACGGGTGACCTCAAGGTGTCCGAGCTTGTCCTGTCGCCGGTCAATAGCTGCATCGGCGTGCGCAAGGGCGATCCGCTCGGCCAGGTGCTGACGGATACGATCCAGTCGATGATCGACGACGGCACCTATGAGAAGATCATGGCCAAGTGGGGCCTCGACGACAGCGGCATGCTGACCAAGGCGCTGCTGATCACGGAAGAGAACCCGGCCGATCTTTGAGCCGCCTGTCTTGCCGCGTGCAAATCCATCCGGTCCGGACGCGCTTCGGGCCGGATCAGGCAGTCCCGGACGGCCAGCAAGGAATGACGATGTCTGAAAAACCACTCTCCCGCCCCTCGATCCACGATGTGAAGCCCATCGCGGTGCCGAAGATCGGCCACTGGATCGGCGGCGTGGCTCTTGCCGTTCTCGCGGTCGTCTTCCTGCAGGTGCTCGTCACCAACAAGAACATGCAATGGAGCGTGGTCGCCGAATACATGTTCAGCCGGCCGATCCTTTCGGGTCTCGGCATGACGCTGCTGCTGACGGTGCTTGCCATGGTGCTCGGCCTGGCGATCGGCGTCGTGCTTGCCATCATGCGCCTTTCGGCCAGCAGCGTCTTCCGGTCGGTAAGCTGGGGCTGGATCTGGTTCTTCCGCGGCGTGCCGCCGCTGGTGCAGATGATCTTCTGGTACAATCTCGCGCTGCTTCTGCCGGAGATCTCGATCGGCATCCCGTTCGACGGGCCGAAGCTTTTCTCCTGGAATACCAACGCGCTCATCACGCCCTTCAGCGCGGCCATCATGGGCCTTGCCTTCACCGAGAGCGCCTACGCCGCCGAAATGATCCGCGCCGGCATCCAGGCGATCAATGCCGGCCAGACGGAAGCGGCGGCCACTCTGGGCATGACGCGCGGCCAGACGCTTCGCCGCATCGTGCTGCCGCAGGCGCTGCGCATCGTCATTCCGCCCATCGGCAACGACACGATCTCGATGCTGAAATTCACCTCGCTCGTCTCCGTGCTGGCGCTGCCCGACCTGCTCTATTCCGCGCAGATGGTCTATGCGCGCACCTACCAGACGGTGCCGCTGCTGCTGGTGGCGACCATCTGGTATCTCGTGCTCACCACCGTCCTGACGGTCGTCGAGCATGCCGTCGAGCACCGGTTGAAATCCGAACACCGCGCGGGTGCGAAGAAGGCGGGCGGATTTTTCCCCTTCCGCCTGTTCGCGCGCCAGCAGGAGGCCCTTTGATGGACGACCAGATGACCGCCGAACCGCTGCTGAAGGTCGAGCGCCTGCGCAAGAGCTTCGGCGCCCATGAGGTGCTGTGCGGGATCGACGTGGCGGTGATGCGCGGCGACGTGACCTGCATCGTCGGCCCGTCCGGCTCCGGCAAGAGCACGCTGCTGCGCTGCCTCAACTATCTCGAAAAGCCGACGGGCGGCGCGATCTTCCTGCATGGCGAACCCGTCGGCGTGCGCTGGAAGGGCGACAGGCTCTACGAGATGAGCTTCAACGAGCTCGCCCGCCAGCGCCAGCGCATGGGCATGGTGTTCCAGGGCTTCCATCTCTTTCCGCACAAGACCGTGCTGGAAAACGTCATCGAGGCGCCGGTCCTCGTCAAGCGCGTGCCGCGGGCCGCGGCGGTCGAGGAGGCGATGGTGCTTCTGGACCGCGTCGGCATGAAGGAACGGGCGGACTATTATCCCGCGCAGCTTTCCGGCGGCCAGCAGCAGCGCGCGGCGATTGCCCGCTCGCTGGCGATGAAGCCCGATGTCATGCTGTTCGACGAGCCGACCTCGGCGCTCGACCCCGAGCTCGTCGGCGAGGTCCTTGCCGTCATGCGCAAGCTCGCCGACGACGGCATGACCATGGTCGTGGTCACCCATGAAATGGGTTTTGCGCGCGACGTGGCCGACCACCTGATCTTCATGGACGGCGGGGTGATCGTCGAGCAGGGCCGGCCGGCCGACGTTCTGACGCGCCCGCAGCACGATCGTACGCGGGCGTTCCTGGCGCGGGTGCTGGCTGACGCGTGAGGCGTCAGCCGAGCGTCTGTCCCAGCGCGGATGCGGTGAAAAGGTCGAGATGGGCGCCGCCGTTGTTCTTGAACACGGTGATTTCGTCGGCGCCCGTGCGGCCTGCCGCTTTCCCCTGGACGAGTTCGAACAGGTCGGCCTTCACGGCATCCCAGGTGATCGCGCCGGAGGCGACGGCCTGCGACAGGTCCCCGCCGCCCTCGATGTTGTTGCGGCTGTCGACGAAGATCGTGCCGCGCGCCAGCGCCGCATCGTCCGCCTCGCGAAGCGTCGGTAGGTAGGCGCCGACGAGGTCGAGATGGCTGCCGGGCCGCAGCAGCGCACCCTTGACCAGCGCCGTATCCGACATGGTGACGCAGGACACGACATCGGCGCGGGCGACCGCGCCGTCGAGGTCGCCGCTCGCCGCCGCATCGATGCCTTTCTCCCGCAGCCCGGCCGCGACGGCCTCGGCGCGGGCGGCGGTGCGGTTCCAGATGACGACCCGCCGCAGCGAAGGCCGGGCGGCCATGTGCGCCTCGGCGAAATGCGGCGCGAGGGCGCCGGCGCCGACGATCAGCAGGTCCTCCACGTCGTCGCGGGCGAGGATGGCGGCGCCGAGAGCGGAATCGGCGGCGGTCTTGCGCGCCGTCATGGCCGCGCCGTCGGCGACGAGCAGCGGGCCGCCCGTGCCGCCGTCGAACAGCGCGACCAGCCCCTGGACGGCGGGCTGCGGTGGCTGCAGGCGTGCGTTCTGCGGGAAGACGCCGACCATCTTCACGACGATCGGGCCGGCGGGCGCCCAGCCGGGCAGGGTGACGAACTGCGCGTCGCCGCCGGCCGGGTCGGACTGCACCACGACCTCGCAAGCGGGCATGGCCCCGCGATGGGCCGTCCGCAGCGCCTCGATCAGGAACGGCCAGTCAAGCGCCGCGTGAACGGCGGCCGCGTCGAAAACATGCATGTCGAACCTTTCAGGTCTTGATGGTGTAGGTGACCAGATGGCTTGGGGTTACGAGCTGCGACAGGGCGAGCGGGCGCCCTTCGGCGTCGGTGACGATCTTCTCGATCCGGTAGACCGGCTGGGCGGCCGTGATGGCCAGGATGTCGCGCTCACTGGCCGAGGCGAAGCCGACATCGATCTGCCGTTCCGCATGGGCCGGCTCGATGCCGGCCTTGTCGCGCAGCGCCGCGAAGAAGGAGCCGCCCCTTGCGACCGGGGCGATGACGTCGGGAAAGCGCTGCGGATCGAACCAGAGCGTTTCGAGCGTCATCGGCCGTCCGTCGTCCTCCAGCAGCCGGTCGAAGCGGATCAGCGCTCCGGCCCGCAGCCGGGCGCGGATGGCCGGCGCGTCGGGATTGTCGTCGCGCGACAGGATGCGGTGGCCGGCCTTTCGGCCGAGCCCGTCCATCGTCTCGGAGAAGCCGGAGAGCGAAACGAGCGTCTGGCGCACCTTGCCGGGCATGACGATGGTGCCGCGGCCCTGCTGGCGCTGCAGGCGGCCATCGGCGCAAAGCTCGCCGATCGCGCGCCTGAGCGTGATCCGGCTGACGCCGTACTGCGCCATGAGCTCCGGTTCGGTGGGCAGGAAGCTGCCCTCGGCATACTGGCCGGCGTCGATGCCGGAAAGGATCGAGCGCCGGACCTGTTCATAGAGCGGCAAGAGGTTCGCTTGGTCTTCCATCCGCTCTTCCGGGCTTTCTCAGTAGCTGATCTTCTTCATGTAGCGCCGCGCCGCCAGCATTTCGTGCTTGCGCAGGTCGGCGATCTTATAGGCGAAACGCCAGAGCGTGTCGAAGAAGATCAGCGGCACGACATTGCCGCGCAGCCGCGGGTCGATGCCGGCAAGATCGAGCTTCTCGGCGTCGAGAACGAGGATGTTCTCGGCCGAGCCGAAGCGGTGCAGGAATTCATCGGCGCGCTCCTCGAGCGGGCGCGTGCTGTCGAGGCCCTTCATGAGGATGAAGGCGCGGTCCTTGTCGAGCACCTCGAAGGGGCCGTGGAAGAACTCGTTGGCATGGATCGCCTGGCTGTTGATCCACTGCATCTCCATGAGCACGCAGATGGCGAAGGAATAGGCCGCGCCGTAGCTTGCGCCGCTGGCGACGGTGTAGATCACGTCCTCTTTCGCAAAGCGCGGCGCATAGTCCTCGAACATAGGCGCGAAGACGGCATGTGCCCGGTCGATCGCCGGCTGCAGGGCGGCAAGGCTTTCGATCAGCGTCCCGGTCAGGTCCTCGCCGCCGGTCAGCGCCACGAGGCCGAGGACGATCTGGTAGATCCGCGCATAGTTGCTGTCCTTCGCATCGATCGGCACGCCGGTCGTGTAGGGAGCCTCAAAGCCGACGACGTGATCCACCGCCTTGCCGAGCGGCGAGGCCGGCTCGACCGTCAGGCCGATGGTCTTGGCACCCCGGGCGCGGGCAAATTCGGCCGCGGCGGTGGTCTCCTTCGTGGTGCCGGTCATCGAGCAGAGGATGACCAGCGAATTCGCATCGAGGGTGCGGGGCGCGCGGGCGACGAACTCGGCGGCATTGTAGACATCCGAGGGCAGCGGCGAATGCTGGTCGAGCAGGAACTTCGCCGGATGCATGATCGACAGCGATCCGCCGCAGGCGACGAAGAAGACATGCTTCACCGATTTTGCATCCAGGGCGGAGAGCGCGGCGACGACGCCGGCGTCGAAGGCGAAGGCGGAGGGGAGGGACATGGTCGGACCTTTCTATATGACGTTATAATACGTATTATAATCCGCATGGCGACGTCAAGCAGGCTTGACACCCGGGACGAAATTTTGCGAACGTTCTCACATTCGATGCGAAAGTGGCTGGCCCGGCCGTGGGCGGGGAGTTGAGCGTGAGCCGGATTTACGACACCGTGGTGATCGGCGGCGGCATCATCGCCGCGGCGGCCGGGCAGCATCTTGCGGCGGCGGGCTATCGCACGCTGCTGGTCGAGCGCGACGACTATGGCGCGGGCACCTCCAGCCGGACCTCGCGCCTCCAGCATTGCGGGCTCGGCTATCTTTCCGCCGCCAGCGGCTCGATTGCGGCCTTTCTGCTTCATCCGCGCAGGGCCATCGAATGTTTCAGCCTCATGCACCGCGCGATGCGCGGGCGGGCGGAGTTCGTGCGCCTGGCGCCCGAACGGGTAAAGCCCGTCACCTTCATCGTCCCGCTGACGCCGGAAAACGCCATCCCCCGCTGGAAGGCGCGGCTCGCCTTCCGCCTGATGGCGGCCAGCGACGGCGGCGAAGTACCGCTCGACCTTCGCATCCTGTCTGCCGCGGAGGCGCGGGCCCATCCGGCGCTTCAGGGCATGGCGGGGATCGAGCACATTCGCGGCGCGATGAGCTTCACCGAATACCAGTACCATTGGCCCGAGCGCATCGTCGTCGATACGGTCATGAAGGCGCGTGCGATCGGCATGGAGGCGCTGAACCATACCGCGGTGACGGGCCTGGCGCGGGAGGGCGATCTCTGGCGCGTCACGCTTGCGATGGCCGAGGGCACGCGGCATGTCCTGGCGCGCGCGGTCGTCAACTGCGCGGGCGTCTGGGTCGACGAGATCACCGCGCTGGCCGGCGCGCCGCATATCCGCAAGAATACCGGCGAAAAGGGCACGAACATCGTCCTGCGCCTGCCGGAAAGCCTGCGCGGCGTCGGTTTCGAGACCGTGACGGCGGCGGGGGCGCCCTTCTACCTGATCCCATGGGGCGAACTCCATTACGTCGGGCCATGGGATTGCGTCTCGGACGGCAGGCCGGAGGGGTTTCGCGCGGCCGAGGCGGAGATTTCGGCGATCCTCGACCAGCTCGGCCGCCTTTTTCCGGGCTTCGGCCGCACGCGCGAGGACGTGCTCTATGCCTGGGCGGGCGTGCGGCCGCGCAGCCTTGCCGGGGATGGCCGCAGCGCGGCCCCCGCCGTGCGCGAGCACGACCTGACAGGCGAAGGCCTGCCGAATGTCTTCACCTTCACCGGCGGGCTGCTGATGACGCATCGCGATGCCGGGCGGCGGCTGACGCGGGCCGTCGCCCGCCGGCTGGCGCCATCGGGGCCGCGCCGTCCGCTCGATGCGCCGGCGCCGGCCTCTGCGGACATGGACCATGTGACGGAGGCCTCGGTCGCCCATGCCATCCTGAACGAGCAGGCGCAGACGCTCTCGGACATCCTGCGCCGCCGCCTTTCCGTCGGCTGGGAGCCGGATCTCGGCCGGCGCCATGCCGAAACGGCCGCCGGCCTTGCCGCCCCGCTTCTCGGCTGGACACCGGAGGAGACGGCGGCGCAGGTTGCCGCGTTCATCGACGAGACCGCCACCGCGTTCAATCTGCGCACGGCCGGGCCGCGATAAAGGGCGACCGGAAGAGAGAGCGTTCTCATAAATCGACGACAACAGCCGCACCGGCGGCCATGGAGGAGGACAGGCGATGGCCCTTGACGAACGCAGTATCAGCGTGATGAATTTCCACTATGTGCGCCATACGCTGGACCGGTTCCTGGCCGACGTCTGCGATGCCGGGGTCTCGCGCATCGAGCTCTGGGCCGCCGCGCCGCATTTCTACATCGGCGACAGGACGCTGGCCGATGCGCGGGCGCTGGGGCGGAAGGTCCGCGGCATGGGCATCGACATCGTCGCCTTCACGCCGGAACAATGCATCTATCCGATCAACATCTCGGCGAAGGAGCCGGAACTGCGCGACCGTTCGCTGCGCTATTTCCTGGAATCGATGGAATTCGCCGTCGAATGCGGCGCGCCGGCGCTTCTCGTGACGGCGGGCGGCGGCTACCGCGACGAGCCGGCGGAACAGGCGCTGGAGCGCTGCGTCGATTCCATGGGCCTTCTGTGCGACCGCGCGCAAAGGCTCGGCATCGACCTGTGGATGGAATCGCTGCCGGATTCCTTCGCCAACATCGTCCGCTCGGCCAGCGAAATCCGCGACTTGATGGACAGGCTCGCAAGCCCCGTGCTGCATGCGGTCTATGACGTGGCCGGTGCCGTCATGACCCATGAGACGCCGGAGGATTACTTCACGCATCTCGCCGGCCGCCTCGCGCACGTGCATTTCACCGATTCCGATGCCGGCGGCAGCCACCTTGCCTGGGGCGACGGCATCATCGATCTCGACAAACTGGTCGCCTATCTGCGCGGCCGGAACTACGATGGCGCGCTGACGGTCGAGCTGACGAACTGGAAATACAATGTCGATCCCACCCCGCCGCTGAAGCAATGCGTCGAGGCCATGCGCAAGGCCCTCGGCCGGGCATAGCGGGATGGGTGCGGACATCGGGCGACGGAATCCAGCCGCTGTGCCGGAAGCCTTGCCGGCCATGGCGGCAGGCACGGCCGATCCGCCGCTGCGGCCGTTGCGGCACGGCCGGATCGCCAGCACCGGCGAGGGGACCGCCTGGAAGATCCCTGGCCACCTCGTTCCTCCGCATGACCAACCGACGGAAAGACAACTCTCATGACCGACAACGCCATCTCTTCGGCCGTCATCATCGGCGCCGGCATCTTCGGCGTCTCCACCGGCGTTCACCTTGCCCGGCGCGGCATTGCCGTCACCATCGTCAACGACGGGCCGCCGGCCAACGGCGCCTCCGGTCGTTCGCTGTCCTGGCTGAATTCGTCGCGCATGCGCTCATTGCCCTATCACCGGCTGCGCATGGCCGGCGTCGACCGCTACCGCACGCTTTCTGCGCAAAACCCGGATGCCGGATGGCTCCGCTTCGACGGCGGCCTGACCTGGGATGCCGATGACGAGCGCAACGAGATCGACACGGCCTATCGCCACGAAGTGTCGCTCGGCTACGATGCGCGGCGGCTGTCGGCGGCCGAGGTCACCCGCGTCACGCCCGGCGTCGATGCCCGCGCGATCACGCCGCAGGGCGCGATCTTCAATCCGGGCGAGGGCTGGGTCGATCTTCCGGCGCTGATCGGCGTGCTTCTCAAGGAATTCTCCGTGCTCGGCGGTGTGCTTGTCACGGATCAGGGCGCGGCGCGGGCGGTGATCGAAGGCGGCCGGGCCGTCGGCGCCGAAACCGCCAAAGGTGGGCGCTTCCGGGCGGATGCCGTCGTGCTCGCCACCGGCCCCGCCGTGCCGAAAATGGCGGCGGAGAGCGGGCTGGCCATCGGCGACGGCACGCCGCTCGCCCTGCTCGTGCAGACGAGGCCGCTCGCCCATCCCCTGCGCGCCGTCCTCAACACGCCGCGCGTCGCGGTCCGCCCGGCGCCGGGCGGCACTTTCGCGCTGGATGCCGACTGGGCGGCCGAGGAAGGGGTGAAGCGGCGCGCGGACGGCAGATACGAGATCGACGAGGCCGTCGTTGCCGCCCTTCTTGCCGAAGCCGGAAGGGTGATGGAGGGCAATCCCCGGCTCGACGTCGCCACGGTCGGCGTCGGCGGCAAGCCCATTCCCGGCGACGGCGAGCCGGTCGTCGGTGCGTTCAAGGCCGTCGCGGGCTACCATGTCGCCTTCAGCCACAGTGGCGCGACGCTCGGCCTCATCGTCGGCGAGCTGCTCGCCGATGAGATCGCCACCGGCACCGAGCATCCCATGCTCGCGACCTTCCGGCCGGAACGTTTCACGGCGGGATAGGTCCCCGTGATGGCCGAACATGGCGACCGGCGGGCCGCTTTCCTCAAGCGCGGGCCTATGCGAACCGGCAACCCGAAGCTACAAGGGCTCACGAGAAGCCTGCTGTAGGATCGAAGGGTGACATGGTTCGCAAACCGGCGACTTTGAAGGATGTGGCGGCGCTCGCGAATGTCTCGCGGGCGACGGCGGCCCGCGCCCTCAACAGCTACGGCTATGTCGGCGGCGAGACCGCGCAAAGGGTCCAGGCGGCGGCGGAGAAGCTCGGCTATCGCGGGAACCGGCTGGCGCAGGCGCTGCGCAACGGCCAGTTGCCGATCATCGGCTGCATCCTCGGCGACATCCAGAACCCGTTCTTCGCCCGGATCGCGCATGACATCGAGGTTCTTGCCCGCGAATGCGGCCACAACCTCGTCATCGGCAGCAGCGAGGAAGAGCTCGACCAGGAAATCTCCCTCCTGTCGAGCCTGCGCTCGCTCTCCATCCGCGGCTTCATCGTCGCGCCGACCTCGGCCGGCGACAATGCCCATCTGCAAAGCCTCGCCGCGGAAAACGTGCCGCTGGTGCTGATCGACCGCGTCGCCGAGGACGTCGATTGCGACAGCGTCGTGGTCGACAACGAGGGCGGCGCGCGCAAGGCCGTCGAGTATCTCATCGCCATGGGCCACCGCCGCATCGGGCTGCTGCAGGACGACATGCGCATCTTCACCTCGCGCGAGCGCATGACCGGCTACCGGTCCGCCCTTGCCGCCGCCGGCATTTCGCTCGACGAGCGGATGGTGGCGGTCTCGCAATCGACGGTAGAGCACGCGGTCGATGCCACGATACGGCTCTTCCGCCAGAAGACGCCGCCGACGGCCCTCTTCACGGTCGACAGCCTGATGACGCAGGGCGCTCTCCTGGCCTTCCGCTCGATGGGAATGTCCATTCCCCACGACGTCTCGCTGATCGGCTTCGACGACTTCAATCTGGCGACTTTCACCGATCCGCAGATCACCGTGGTCTCCCAGCCGGTGTCGGAAATCGGCCGGGCGGCCGGCCGGCTTCTCTTCGACCGGCTTTCCGGAAAAAGCGACCTTCCGCAGAAAATCCGCTTTGAAACCAAGCTGATAGTCCGCGGCTCGGTCAGTCGGCGCAGCGCCGGCTGAGCCCCGAAAACGCCCTTCCATTATTTTTTGACGCCCCACTTGCCAGCGTGCGGTTCTTGTGCGCTAAATATATGTGAGATCGATCTCATAACGTCTCTAAGATCATTTGCGTGGCGACGCCGGCTCATGGCGAGGGCGATCGCGGAGCGCAAAACGGGAAGGTTCAAATGCTCAACTTCGACAGGGATCGCTTTGTGAAGATTCAAAGCGGCGCGGTTGCAATCGCCGGGGACATGCGTGCCCTGATGCGGGATCTGCTGGATGGCGGTCTGGAACGCATCTTCTTCATGGGGACCGGCGGCGTGCAGTTCCTGACCCAGCCGGCCATCGAGCTTGCGCGCAATGCGACGCTCTTTCCGGTCTCGGCCGCCTATCCCGCGCAGGTCGTGCTGGAGCCGCCGGCGGGCCTCGACGAGAAGGCGCTGGTCGTGCTGCCGTCGCTTTCGGGAACCACCAAGGAGAGCGTCCAGCTCCTTTCCTTCCTCAAGGAACGCGGCGTGAAGACGCTGTCGCTCACCGGCCACAAGGACACCCCGCTCGGCCGCGACGCCGACTACAACTTCACCAACTTCGCCGAGGACGACACGTCCTCCGAATCCTTCTACCTCCAGACCCTGATCATCGTCCTCGCGCTGCTCGCCGAGCGTGGCGAGCATGCCGATTTCGACGCCACGGTGGCCGAGCTCGCGCTGCTGCCGGAACTGCTCGTGTCCGTGAAGGAAGGCTACGAGGCCGAGGCTGCCGCGCTTGCTGCGGAGATCAAGGACGAGACCTATCACATCTTCACCGGCGCGGGCTCCGTCTGGCCCGAAGCCCACTATTACGGCATGTGCATCCTCGAGGAGATGCAGTGGATCCGCACCCGTCCGGTGCAGGCGTCCGACTTCTTCCACGGCACGCTCGAACTGGTGGAGCCGGGCGTCAGCCTCTTCATCTTCAAGGGCGAGGATGCCTTCCGGCCGCTGACCGACCGCGTGGACAACTTCGCCCGGCGCTACACCGACAAGGTGCGCGTTCTCGATGCGGCCTCCGCAAGCCTTCCGGGCATCTCGGCCGGCACGCGCAGCCTCATCTCGCCGATCGTCCTTGCCACCATGCTGGAGCGCCTCAGCGCGCACCTGGAGGTGCTGCGCGACCATCCGCTGACCACGCGCCGCTACTACAAGCGCGTCGAATACTGAGACCTTCCGGTCCGGCGGAAACGCCGGGCCGGCCGCCTGCCCTGCATGCCCGACGAAACGAAAACAACAGAGAGGAACCGCGAAATGAAAGCCAATATGGTCTTGAGCACGACGAGCCTCGGGTCGATCGTTGCCGCCGCATTCGTCATCGGCAGCGCCAGCATGGCGACCGCCGCAGACCCGGTCGTCGCCGATCCCAATGCCAAGGTCGACTATTCCGGCACCGTCAGCGTGCTGACGAAATTCGGCCTGCAGCAGCTCTCGCCCTTCTTCGTCGATGCCGCGAAAGAATATGAAAAGCTTCATCCCGGCGTGAAGGTCGAGCTCATCCAGGAGAGCGACGACAGCGTGAAGGGCAAGACCAAGGCCCTCGTCGCATCCAATTCGCTGCCGGACGTCTACTTCACCTGGACGGGAAGCTGGGGCGAGAACTTCGTGCGCGGCAACCGCGCCGTCGATCTCACCCCGGTCATCGGCCCGGATACCGAATGGGGCAAGACGCTGGCGAGCGCCGCCGTCTCCGCCTTCCAGTACAACGGCAAGCTCTACGGCATCCCGCTTTATCTCGACGCCAAGTTCATGGGCTACAACAAGAGCCTGTTCGAAAAGGCCGGCGTTGCCGAGCCGGGCACCTTCGAGGATCTGCTCGGCGCCTGCGCGGCGCTGAAGAAGTCCGGCACGACGCCGATCTCGTTCGGCAACAAGGAAGGCTGGCCGGGCGTGCACTATGCCGGGCAGCTTCTTGCCTACAACGTGCCGCAGGCGACGCTCGAAAAGGATTTCGTGCCCGCGACGGCCGAGTTCAGCGATCCCGGCTATGTCACCAGCCTGACGCAGTTCAAGCAGCTCATCGACGAGTGCTCGGACGGATCGGGCACCAACGGCTCCTCCTATGCCTCGGCTCTGCAGCAGTTCAGCAACGGCAAGTCGGCGATGTACTACCAGGAGATCATCGAATTCGACCAGGCGACCGCCGAGGGCGCGCTGAAGCGGGAGGATTTCGGCTTCTTCAAGCTGCCGGTTCCCAAGGATGCCAAGGGTGATCCCAGGTCCGTCGAAGGCGCGCCCGAGGGCTACATGATCAACTCGGCTTCGAAGAACATCCCGCTGGCGATCGACTTCATGCGCTTCGTGACCTCGGCGGATAACGGCAAGGTCCTCTCGGCCCCGCCCTACGGCCAGCCGAGCGCCACGGTCGGCGGCTATTCCGCCGAGGCCATGAACCCGGCGGTGGTCGACGGCCTGAAGGTGATCGCCGACGCCTCCTACCTGATGCCCTGGCTCGACACCGCCAATCCGCCGCGCGTGGCGGCTGCGTGGCTCTCCGGCCTTCAGGCGCTGATCGGCGGCTCGATGACGCCGGAAGCGGTCATGGAGCGCGTCAAGGAAGCAGCGGCTTCATCCAAGTAAGGATCGGCCAGACATGACCGTCATGAAGCGTGAGCAGAAGGGTGGAGCCGTCAAAATCGGCTTCACCGGGCCGGCCCGGGCGCCAAGCGACCGGTCCGGCCCGCTCGCCGGGATCCTGTCCTTCCGCTGGGTCCTGGTCGCCTTCGTCCTGATCCTCTGGTTCGTCTATTATCCCATCGTCGACAACTTCGTCGTCAGCACCAAGAACCAGGACATCTTCACCGGCGAGACCGCCTTCGTCGGGCTTGAGAACTACCGCCGCCTGCAGGGCGATCCGGTGGTGTGGACCGCGATCGTCAACAACACGCTCTATGCCGTCATCTCCGTCATTTTCCAGGTCTTCGGGGCATTCGTGCTGGCGGCGCTCATCGAAGGGCTTGGCGAGGAGAAATGGCGCCGGTTCTGGCGGGCCGTCTACTTCGTGCCCTCGGCCATCTCGATCACCGTCACCGGCCTTCTCTTCTACTTCATCTACCAGCCGGACATCGGCCTCCTCGATTCGGCGCTGACGCAGATCGGCCTTGCGGACTGGTCGCGCGCCTGGCTCGGCGAGGAGGGGACCGCGATCTATGCCATCATCGCCATGAGCCAGTGGCAGGGCTTCGGCTATTCCACGCTGCTCTTCGCAATCGCCATCCAGAAGATCCCGCGCGAACTCTACGACGCGGCGATCATGGACGGGGCGGGGACCTGGCGGCGGCTGTGGAACATCACCTTTCCGCTCACCCGCGAGATGACCGGCCTCATGGTGATCGTCACCATTACCGGCGCCTTCCAGGTGTTCAACGAGGTCATGGTGATGACCGGCGGCGGGCCGAACAACAGCAGCCAGGTGCTGGGGACGTGGCTCTACCAGCAGGGCTTCATCGAAAACGACTTCGGCTACGGCGCGGCGATCGCATCGGTCATCTTCGTCATCACGCTCCTGACCGGCCTGGCGCAGCTCTGGTACACGAAGAGACGGAGGGTCGAGCTGTGAGCGACGCCTATCGACCGCGCGAAACCGAGCGCACGGATTTCCTCGCGGTTCTCGCGAAGGTGTGCCTCGTCACCTTTCTGACCAGCCTCGGCATCGTCGTGCTCTATCCGCTGCTCTGGATGGCGCTCAACGGCTTCAAGACCAATGCCGAGATCTTCGGCAACCCGTTCGCGCTGCCCGGCGGCTTCAGCATCGCGAACTACATCTCGGCCTGGAACCAGGGGATCCGCAACTACATCGCCACGAGCGTCATCGTCACGCTCGGGTCCGCCGTCTGCACGGTGCTGGTCAGCGCCTGGACGGCCTATGGCCTCACCCGCTCGAAACTGCCGGGCAAGCCGTTCTTCGTCGGCATCGTGCTCGGCGGCCTCATGCTGAGCCCGACGGTCGCGGTCATTCCGCTCGTGCGCATGATGCAGGAGCTCGGCCTCTACAACACCTACTGGGCGCTGATCATCCTCTATACCGCCTTCCGCATCCCCTTCACCACCTTCCTGATCCGCGCCTACATGCTGGGGCTGCCGCGCGACCTCGACGAGGCGGCGATCATGGACGGCGCCAGCGAGGGGCAGATCTTCTGGAAGGTGACGCTGCCGCTGTGCAAGCCGATCCTGGTATCCTGCGTCATCCTGCATGTGCTCTTCGCCTGGAACGAATATCTCTTCGCGATGATCTTCACCAGCGGCGCGGACCTGCAGACGCTGCCGGTCGGCCTCACCTCCATCATGGCCAAGCACGGCACCAACTATGCCGTCGTCTTCGCCGCCATGACGCTCTCGGCGCTTCCCATCGTCATCACCTTCTTCGCGGCCCAGCGCTTCTTCATCCGCGGGCTCGCCGAAGGCATCGGAAAGTAGGGGGCAGGGATCATGTTGAAGCGAAACCAGCTCATCGGCGCGAACTTCTCCTTCCAGCACCACCCCTTCCGCTGGACGGCCGAGCAGCTCGCCGCCATGGGGTTCGAGCGGATGGAACTGTGGGGCATCGCCCCGCATCTCGACCTCTTCCATGACGATCGCACGCGGCTCGCCGAGGTGAAGTCGATCCTCGCCGACAATGGCCTGGCGGTTCGCTGCTTCACGCCCGAGCAGGTCCTCTACCCGATCAACATCGCCTCGGGAGACGCCGCCTTCCGCGAGGCGAGCGTCGAGCGCTTCCTGCGGGCCGCCGATCTCTGCGCGGAACTCGGCGCGCGCTATCTCTTCCTGACGCCCGGCCGCGGCTTCGAGTGCGAGAGCCGGGAGGTCGCCTGGGCGCATTCGGTCCAGTCCGTCAACCGGATCGCCGCCCATGCGAGGTCGCTCGGCGTCGCCTGCCTGCTGGAGCCCCTCCAGCGGCTCGAAAGCAACATCGTCACCGATGCGGGCACGCTTGAAGCCTTCTGGCGCGCGCTCGACGGCGAAGGGATCGACATCGTTCTCGACCTCGTCGCCATGGCGACGGCCGGCGACAGCGTCGAGGGATATTTCGAGCGCTTCGGACAGCGGATCGCCCATGTGCATGTCGTCGACGGGACGCCGGCCGGGCACCTTGCCTGGGGCGACGGCAACCTGCCGCTCGACGCTTATCTCGCCGCGCTCGGCGCGCATGGCTATGCCGGCACGCTCACCTTCGAGCCCTTCGGCAACGGCTCCTACGCGCTCGACCCCGTCGCCGCCTGGAGGCGCTGCCTCGATGCGATCGCCCCCCATCTCGACCGAGCGGATGACGAATGACGAAAGCCAATCCCAACCTGATCGCGGTCGGCGACAATTGCCTTGACGCCTACCTGAACAAGGGCTTCCTCGCGGTGGGTGGAAATGCGCTCAATGTCGCCGTGCAATGGCGCCGGCACGGGCTGAACGCCCGCTATTTCGGCGCGCTCGGCGCGGATGCGGAGGCCGACATCATGCTGGCAGCCATCGGGGAGGCGGGCCTTGATCGGCGCGACGTCGAGATCCGTCCCGGCGCCTCCGCCGTGACGCTGCTCACCGATGATGCCGGCGAGCGGCGCTTTCTCCTGGAATCCCTCGGCGTCGGCGAGGACTACGTGCCGAGCGACGACCGCTATGCGGCTTTGCGGCAGGCGGACTGGGTGCATCTCGGCACGAATTCCAGCGCAACGCTGGTGCGCCGGCTCGTGGCGGATGGCGTGCCCTTCAGCATCGACGTCTCCACCCGGCATTTCGACCTTTCGCTGGAAGGCGTGCCGCTGGTCTTCGCCTCCGGCCCGGACGATCCGGCCGAGCCCGTCGAACCCTTGATCGCACGGTTCAGGGCCGCGGGCGCGCGCCATGTCGTCGTTACCTGCGGCAAGCGCGGCTCGTTCTATGACGATGGCGCCGGCACGGTCGAGGCGGGCTCGGTGCCGGTCGCCGTCGTCGATACCTGCGGCGCGGGCGACAGCTTCATCGCGACCTTCATCACGGCGCGGTTCTTCTCGGACCTGCCCGGCAAGGCCGCGCTCGACCGCGCCGCCGAAAGGGCCTCGCAGACCTGCACCCATCTCGGCGGCTTCCCGCAGCTGGTCCGGGCGATCCCGCAATGGCTGCTTGCCAAATACGACGCCGTCATCCGCAGCACACAGAGGGCCGGAACATGAACGCCATCACCATGCGGCCGCCCGTCGCGGCGAAACGGGGCGACCGCTCCTTCTGGCTGCAGAGCATCGGCGCGGATGCCGTGACGCCGCCCCTGGAGGGCAGCCTGGACTGCGACGTGGCGATCGTCGGCGGCGGGTACGCCGGGCTCTGGACGGCGCTGCGGATCAAGGAACAGGCGCCCGAAACGCGCGTCACCGTGCTGGAGGCGGATTTCTGCGGCTCCGGTGCCTCCGGCCGCAATGGCGGCCAGGTCCATAGCTGGTTTGCCGAGATCGACATGCTGCGCGCGCTCGTCGGCGAGGACGATGCGCTGATGCTGTGCCGGGCGACCGCCGATGCGATCGAGGAACTGCATGGCCTGCAGGCCTCCGGCACCATCGACATGGACCTGAGGCTCGACGGCTGGCTCTGGACCGCGAGTTCGACCGCCCAGGAAGGGGCATGGACGGCGGCCGCGGAGCTCGGCCGCGCGCTCGGCGAGCCACGCCTGGGCCCGCTCGGGCGCAACGACATCCTGCGCCGCACCGGCTCGGCCGCCTCCTATGTCGGCATCGTCGAGGAGAGGGCAGGGACGGTGCAGCCGGCCAAGCTCGCCATCGGCCTGCGCGATCTCGCCCTTTCGAGGGGCATCGCCGTGCACGAGCGCAGCCCCGTCCTCGAGATCGTGCCCGGCCCCCGGCCGCGGCTGCGCACGGCGGGCGGCACGCTTTGCGCCGGCAAGGTGGTGCTGGCCGCCAATGCCTGGCTGTCGGCCATCGCGGAGCTGCACCCCTATCTCTATGTCGTCAGCAGCCAGGTCATCGCGACGGCGCCGGTGCCGGACGTCCTCAGGCGGATCGGCTGGACGGACGGCGCGTCGATCTGCGACGCGCAGCAGCATGTGCTCTATTACCAGCGCACGCCCGAGGGCACGGTCATCTTCGGCCGCGGCACGGGCGGCATCGCCTATGGCGACCGTATCGATGCCCGCTTCAACCGCGGCGGCGACGGCGGGGCGGACAATATCCGCGAGATGCACCGGGTCTATCCCGAACTCAGGGACGTCCCCGTACTGTGCGACTGGAGCGGCCCGATCGACTGCACGTCGCAGCACCTGCCGGTCTTCGGCCATCTGAAGGACCACGCCAGCATCTTCTACGCGATGGGCTTCAACGGCACGGGCATCGCGCAGGCGCCGGTCGCAGGCCGCATCGTGGCAAGCCTGGTGCTCGGCCGCGACGATGCCTGGAGCCGCTGCGGGCTCGTCGGCCTCGACAGACGCACGCGGCTTCCGCCCGAACCGCTGCGCTATCTCGGCGCGCGCGTGGTGCGGCGCGCCATCCGCCGCAAGAACGATCTCGAAATCCGCAACAGGACGGCGGATCCGGTCACCCGGTTCCTGGCCGGGCTCGCGCCCTGACGAGGGCGCCTTAAATCAAACAACGGAATGGAACGATGGCCGATCTGTCGCTGAGAAACATCCGCAAGGCCTATGGAGAACTGGAAATCCTGCACGGCATCGACCTGGAGATCCGGTCGGGCGAGTTCATCGTCTTCGTCGGGCCGTCGGGCTGCGGGAAATCCACGCTCCTGCGATCGATCGCCGGGCTGGAGACCATCACGTCGGGCGACCTCGTCATCGACGGCGAGCGGATGAACGCCGTCGCCCCGTCGAAACGGGGCATCTCCATGGTGTTCCAGTCCTATGCGCTCTACCCGCACATGACCGTCTACGAGAACATGGCCTTCGGGCTGCGCATCGCAGGCATGGCGAAGGCGGAGATCGACGCGCGGGTGCACAAGGCGGCCGAGATCCTCCAGCTCGACAAATACCTGCAACGCCAGCCGAAGGCGCTTTCCGGCGGGCAGCGCCAGCGCGTGGCGATCGGCCGGGCCATCGTGCGCAATCCGCGGGTCTTCCTGTTCGACGAGCCGCTGTCCAACCTCGACGCGGCGCTGCGCGTCGCCACCCGCATCGAGATCGCCAAGCTGAAGCAGAGCATGCCGGACGTGACGATGATCTACGTCACCCACGACCAGGTCGAGGCGATGACGCTGGCGGACCGTATCGTCGTGTTCAAGGACGGCTGCATCGAGCAGGTCGGCTCGCCGACCGAGCTCTACCGCAGGCCGCAAAATCTCTTCGTCGCGCAGTTCATCGGCTCGCCGGCGATGAACATCCTCAAGGGTACGGTCATCGAGCGCGGCGAGACGTCGGCGCGCTGCCGGCTCGATTGCGGCGTCGAGATCGGGCTGGCGACGGAGCCGGGCAGGCTTTCGAAGGGCGAGGCGGTCAGCATCGGCATCCGCCCGGAGAACACGCAGGTCGCGAAGGACGAGGGGACCGATCTCACCTTCACCGGGAGCATCGATCTCGTCGAGCATCTCGGCGAGGTGCAGATCCTCTATCTCGACCTGCCGGGCGCCAGCGAGAAGTTCCTGATCAAGGCGGACGGCGAGAGCGCCTTTACGCGCGGGCAGGACATCCGTTTTGCCGCGCGCCGCCAGGACATCCACGTATTCGATGCCACGGGCAGCGCCGTTGCCTGCAAGGGGATATGAGGCCGGGGGCGATACGGGCCGAAAAGCGCGCCGTTCACAGCGACCGGAAGACGACGTCGCGGACATCGGAGAGGCGGATCTCGTTGCCGTCGATCGTCAGCACGCGGTCCGTCGTGTCGCGCTGGGTGCATCTTTGCGCGCCCACCACGCCATCAGACTCGATGAAGTAGTCCACCTTGAGGCCGGAAGGCGTCCGGATGTTGGGCACGACCTTGAGGATCTCGTATTCGCCGGAGAAATCGACGGCATTGTCGTCGCACAGCGCCCAGAGCGCGTCGCGGTCGGCTATCCTGCCGAAATGCAGCGCCTTGTCCACCGTCTCGACGAGGTCGCGTCTCAGGCTCACGGCCTTCACGGCGTTCAGCCGGCCGTCGTTCCAGGATGCTCCCTCCAGTTGCGGGTCGGTGTCGACGGCGGCGAGGATGCGCATCTTGATGTCCTTGGGGCTCTCCAGCCCGAGGGAATGCACGAGGCCCGCCGTGAAGGAGACCAGCGCGGTCGCCGGCGAGGAGCCGGAATCGGCAACGACGGTGCCGTCGCCGTCGCGCGTCGCGACGCCGCAGCCGGGCGCGGCAAGGTCCACATATTCGCGGGCATAGTGCGAGAACGGCGCTTTCCGGCCGGAAAGGCCATGGGCGGCGACCGTGATCACGTTCTGCGCGCTGAAACCGCCGTAGCGGGCGGGATATTGCCGGGCGGAGACGAGGTTCTGCCCCGGCCCGCCGCCCTGCCTGTTGCCGGCCGCGACGACGAACAGCATCTCGGTCTTGTCGGCGAAGTAGCGCTTCACGCCGGCATGGTCCTGCTTGCCGGCCAGGCTGATGTTGACGATGGCGACCCGGTCGCGCTGCAACTGGTCGATGGCCGTCGGCAGGTTGAGCGGGGACACCATGCCGCCGCTCAATTGCGAAGAGGCGAAATTGACGATGCGCAGCTTGATCGGCGGGCGCGTGCCGCCCCAGCGCGCGACGATATCGGGACCGCCGAGCAGCAGCGAGGCCATGCGCGTGCCGTGGAACTGCCAGGCGGGCCGTTCCGGACCGAAGGGCCTGACATCGCCGGTCAGGGGAGAGCTGTTGAGATTGACGCCGAAGACGTCGTCGACGGCGCCGTTCTTCGGCAGGTCGTCCTTACCGTCCTCGCCGTCCATCTCCTCCTGACGGACAAGGAGCACGTCGAGCGTGAAGAAATCGTCCTCCGGTTCCGAAAGGCCGGTGTCGATGATGCCGATATTCGTCGGCTCGACCGTGCCGCCCGACAGGGCGCGCAGGCGCGCCTCCTCGTCGAACACCGCCTTGAGGGCGGCCATGTCGATCGGCTCGGGCATGTCCTCCGATCCCGAGCAGGGCGTCTGGCCGTCGGCCGAGGCAATCTGCACGGACTCGACCAGGAGATAGTCCCCCTCGTTGCGCGGCCTTGCCTCGGGCGTCGTCACCTGTTCGGCGACGGCCGCGACCTGCGGCGTGGAATTCTCCTGCACGATCTGCCGGAAATCCGTACCCGCCGTGCGGGGCACGAAGATCTGCGGCTCGGCCGCATAGGGCAGCGTGATCTTCTGGCCGACGGCGAGCTTGCGGAAGAATGCATCCGGGCTGCGCGCCCCGCTCCTGCCGCGGTTGAGCTCGAACGTCTTGCGCAGCGTGACGTTGCCGTAGACGCCCGTATGCTCGCGCAGCAGGCTTTCGATCGTGTCGCCCTCGCGCACCTCCAACTCGATACGGCGCTCCAGCTTCACGCAGCTCGGAATGGCGACCGTCTCGCCCGGGACGAGGCCCTCGTCCAGCGCTTGCAGGCGGTTCAGCTTCAGCGCCTCGGCGGCGAGCGCCTCCGCCACCGCCCGCGGCTGCTCGCCGCAGGTTTCGGCAAGGAGGCTTTCGAGCGTCACGCCGGGGCTTTGCACGGTGATGTAGGTCGGTTCGAAATTCTGCGCGATGAGTTCCTTGAGCTCGGGCGTCATGCCGTCGACGGCCCGCGAGGCATAGGCCGGCGGCGCCTCCTCGCCGGATGCCGCCCCGCCGCCCGCCGCGGCGAGCAGGCAGGCGAGGAGAGCGCAAAGGCGCGGGGACCTAGAGGACATTGGAGGCTCCTTCGATCGCGATGATCGAGACCGCGCTGTTGGCCGAGGTCTCGCAGCCGCCCCGGATGTGCACGCCGAGGATGTCGCCGTGTTCGTCGCGCACTCCCGCCCCCGACGAGGCGCCGAGCGTATCGATGTCGTCGTAGAAGATGAACGGCTCGCCCGGGGCGCCGGCCGTCCCGACGCCGATCTTCTTCGGCTCGCCCTGCGGATGCTGGATGATGACGAGCCTCTCCCCGGCCACCGCCGGGCGGGAGGCGAGCGCGGCAGGGGCGACGAAGGCGCCGGGATATTTTCCGTCCGCGTCCGGCGCGAGCTCGACGAGCGCGAAATCGATCCCGCGCTCCGTGTAGACCCGCTCGACCACCCGCTCGATGGAAAAGCTGCGCGCGACCCGCGCGACATGGGTCTGCGGGTTCACCTGATAGCCGAAATGGACGAGCTGCAGCCTGGCGAGCTGCTGGTCGGAGGCGTAGACGATGCGGTGCTCCCCGTCGCGCTCGCGGAAATAGGGCGTCGTCCAGCCGGAGGCGCCGCCGCGCTGGGTCTCGAAGCAATGGCCGGCGGTGAGGACCATCCGGTCGGAGATCAGCGTGCCGGTGCACCATCGACGCCCGCCGATCGTGCCGGGCGTGTAGCCGGGCAATTCGCGCCGGATCGCCCGTTCCGGCTTCCACTGGAACTGGACCGTGGAGCCCTCGTTTGCCGCCACGTAATCCTGCGTCACCCCGAGGCTGCCGTCGTAGAGCTCGACGTCCTGGAGGTCGTTTCTCGGGCCGCAGACGGTTTTCGGCTCGATGCCTTCCTCGAAGGGAAGGCCGTAAGGCGTGGAATCGATCTCCTGCGTTTCGCCGGGCCGCGCCAGAAAGGCGAAGGAGGCCAAGAGAACCAGGGCCATGATTAACTTGGAATTAGCCTGCCGTTTCAAAATGAAACCCCTCCTTATAGAAATCGGCGCCGGCGCAGACCTTCTTTTCATGCCTCCTTGAAGTGTAAGTCGTATCAGCACTTCTATCATACTTTTATAAGTGCATCCATCGTCGACTTGTCGTTGACAATGCGGGCGTCTTAATCTTCAATGCATCCATCTATCGGAAATAGCATAGCAGTACATGCCGCTCTGAAACTGGAGAACGTTCGTTCTCGAGGAGGCTGCCCATGTCTCGTGCATTCGTTTTCCTTGCTGCAAGCGTGGCGACCGTCCTCATCGGCAGCGCGGCCTGCGCGCAGGCAGCGGGAAAAGGCGGCGAGACGAAGGGGGAGGGCACAGGCTGGTGCTCTTCCATCGGCGAAAGCCGCACCGTCTGCGCGGATGTCGTCGCCCTCGACCAGACGCTGGTTTACAACCGTTTCGGCTCCTTCAACCCGTTCGGCATGATCTTCGCCCTCCGGCGCGACGTCGTGCCGACGGCGGAAGGCCCGGAGAAATACGACGCGGACGCCTGCGGGCAGACGGACGGGACGGAAACCTATAGCGCAGCCGCATCCCTCACGCCCGGCGCCGTGCGGCTGAAGGACTGCAAGCGCCCGCGGCCGATGGTGCTGCGCGCCAATGCCGGCGACGTCCTGCGCATCCGCGTCCAGAACCTGCTGCGCGACAGCCAGCCGCGTTACTCCGAGGATTTCTGCCGGTCGGCGAAGGCGGAGCCGGCGACGGGCCGGATGTGGGAATTGCTGGGCGCGATCCGGTCCTGGGTTTCGGAAGGGCCTGCCGACCGCGCCGCGCACAAGGAGGCGGATTGCAGCACGGACACCGCCGGAAGGCGCCCGGACGCAAAGGCGGGGCAGGAACCGGACACCGACGCGCCGGCGACGAGGCTAATGTCCATGGCGATCCAGGGGCTGACGCTCGTGCCGAGCGGCGTGGAGGCGGACGACCGGACCTGCCTCGGCCAGCGCGGCATGGCGCCCGGCGCCTTTGCGGTCTGCACCTACAGGATCGATGACGAGGGCACCTATTTCCTCTCCAGCACCGCGGCGCCCGCGGGCGGGGAAGGCGACGGCGGATCGATCACCCACGGGCTCTTCGGCGCGGTGATCGGCGAGCCGAAGGGCTCGGCCTGGTACCGCAGCCAGATCACCGCCAAGGCCTTCCGGGACCTGTGGGGCGCGAAATCCACGCCGCGCCATGCGGTTCGGCAGATGCGCGACACGTTCGCGGGCCTGCCGGACGGCGTCGGCGGGGTGCCGATCCTGGCGATGGCGAAGCGGGTGGGCGACGGGCTCCTCGAAATCGTCCATTCCGACCTCAACGCCATCGTCGAGCGCGATCCCGCAACGCGCCTCGACGGCCGCCCGCAGAGCTTCCGCGAGTTCTCGGTCTTCTTCCATGACGAGCTCAAGGCCTTCTACACGCGCAACTTCTCGGAGCTCGGCAAGTTCGGCGAAGGCCAGCTTGCCGGCGTTCGCGACGGCTTTGCCATCAATTACGGCTCCAGCGGCATGGGGGCGGCGCTGCTCGCCAACCGCAAGGGCATCGGCCCGGCCGCCAATTGCGCCGAATGCCTCTACGAGGAGTTCTTCCTCACCTCCTGGGCCAACGGCGACCCGGCGCTGCTCGAGCAGTTCAGCGACGATCCCTCGAACGTCCACCATTCCTACCTGAACGACCCGATCGTCTTCCGCAACTTCCACGCCGGCCCGAAGGAGACGCACGTCTTCCATCTCCATGCCCATCAATGGTTCTCGGGCAACGATGCGAACCGGGGGACCTATCTCGATTCCCAGACGGTCGCGCCGCAGCAGGGCTTCACCTACGACATCTATGGCGGCGGCATGCAGATCTATCGCCGGGGCGCGGCGGGCGAGAAGGGCTGGTACGAGACGCTCGGCTCCGGCAACCGCAACCGCACGGTGGGCGATTCCATCTTCCACTGCCACCTCTACCCGCATTTCGCCCAAGGGATGTGGGAGCTCTGGCGCGTGCACGACGCGCTGGAGGACGGCACCCGCAAGCTGCCGGACGGGCAGCGGGAGGCCGGGCTTTCGCTTGCCGAGATGAGCAAGGACACCCGCGCCCGCAAGCGACCGGGCTCGGTGAGCGCGAGCGGCGCGTGGATCAATCCCGCGGCGGGCGCCCCCTTCTATTCCGTGGGAACGCCGACGCCCGCGCTCGTGCCCCTGCCGGGCGAGGCCTGGCCGCTGCTGCCGACCTATAGCGGCGAGACGACGGTCGCCGAAGTCGACGAGGGCAAAACGCCCGAGGTCACTGAGACCCGCGCGTTTCCCGGCTATCCCTACTATATCGGCGGCAAGCCCGGCCATCGCCCGGCGCAGGCGCCGCTCGACATCGCCAGGGCCACGGCCGGCGACGGCGTGCCGGAAGGCGAATATCTCGACGGCGGCCTGCCGCGCCACATCGTGCTCGACGCGGCGGAGCGCAAGCCCGGCGTCGTGGTGCCGGAGGGCTTTCTCGATGCCTATGCGCCCGACGCGGTGACCGACCTTGCCAGCGCCGAGACCAATGCGGCGCTGCGCAAGCGCGAAGCCCGCCAGACGCAGCTCGTCGCCAAGATGCTGGCGCTCGGCAACCTGACCATGCATCTGGAGAAGGCGCCGCTCAAGCTCCTGCCCTATGACGGGACGGCGCTGGAAAAGGCAGCGATGGCCTTCCACCACAACGGGGCCGGCCTCGATCTTCTCCTGGCGGACGGGTCCACGGCCGAATATGACATGACGCGCGGCGGCTATGCGCGCGCGGCGGCCAGCGGCGGCATGCTCTTTGCCGTCAACGGCGGCAAGGCCAAGCCGGGCGCGCCCTTTGCCGATCCCTGCGCGGCGCCGGACAGCTACCGGATGCTGGTGCGCGTTCCGGGCGCGGGAAGCGCGCCGGCCAGATACACGTTCGAGGACCGGCCGCTCTATTTCACCCCCGGCCCGGTGGACCAGATGCCGGCGGGCGCGACGCCCGTGGCGGCCCGCGACGAGGAGGTCTCCAACTGGGTCAAGTGGCGCCGGTCGGACGACAGGATCGCCAAGCGGCCGACCCTCTACTATCTCGACGACGACCAGCGGCCGACCGCGCTTGCCGGCGGCGACCTCGTCACGGTGAGCGAGGTCGATCCCTTCACCGGCGAGGCGGGCCTGACGACCGATCCCGCCGTGATCGGCTTCCGCCGCTACAAGGCATCCGCCGTGCAACTGGACATGGTGACGAACAGGGCCGGCTGGCACGATCCGCAGGCGCGCATCAACGTGCTGACCGAACGCTCGCACCTCTACAAGGGCGAGATCGGCGAGAAGCGCATTTCGCCGCTGATCAGCGCCAGCGAGCAGCCGTTCTTCTTCCGGGCGCTTTCCGGCGAATGCATCGAGTTCCGGCACACGAACGAACTGCCGAAGGAACTGGCGCTCGACGATTTCCAGGTCAAGACGCCGACGGACACGATCGGCCAGCACATCCATCTCGTGAAGTTCGACGTGACCTCGTCCGACGGTTCGGGCAACGGCTTCAACTACGAGGACGGCACCTTCGCGCCGGACGAGATCGCAAGCCGCATCTGCGCCGCCAAGAACGCGGGCATGGCGACCTATCCGCAAGGCGATGCCGCCGTGCCGCGCCTGCGCGAATATCCGGGGTTGTGCCGGAACGAGGCTGCGGCCGGCAAGCCCCCCCATTGGGTGGTGGACAGGCAGGAGATCTGGCGGCTTTCCATGGAGGAGGGCAACCAGCGCCGCCTGTTCCAGACGACGACCCAGCGCTGGTTCGCCGATCCGCTGCTCTCGCCCGTCCGCCGGAAGGGCGACGGCGGCACGAAGGCGGACGGAAGCAGCGCCAACAAGGATAACGACTTCGTCGACCGCACCCTTCGCACCGTCTTCAGCCACGATCACTTCGGCCCCTCCTCGATCCAGCAGCACGGCTTCTACACGGCGCTGCTGATCGAGCCGCAGGGGTCGCAGACCTGCGAGGTCGACGGCAAGGACTGCACCAGCCCGCGCATCGACCGCCGGCTGATCAATGCCGGGCCGATCGATGTCGGCAGGGACAAGATCGTCGTCGACTTCGACACGCTGGACGACGTGTCCAGCCGGGAATTCGCCCTCGCCATCGCCGATTTCGCGACGCTCTACGACCCGAGCGACACGATGGCGAAGGAGACGCTGCTTGCCGCCTTCCCCGACAGGAAGTCCGACAGCACCACGCCAGAGGCCGCGCTGGAGGAGCCGAAGCTCGCGAAGGGCATGGCGACGCTCTATTGCGAGGCGAAATACGCCCTTCTCGGCCAGACCGGCAACATGAACGAATATTGCGGCTCGGGTCTGAAGCAGGAAAAGGACGCGGTCTTCGCCGTGCCGGGCAACGTTTCGCCGGCCTGGCTTGCCGCCGCCATGCCGCGCGACACGCAGTCCCATTCCGAGGACCTCTTCCCCGGCCTGATCACGGCTACGGACGTGGATGGTCTGCGCGCCTATCTGACCGCCTACCGCCAGAAGGCGGCGGGCAATGATAGCAGCGGCGTGATGGCCCGGCCGGTCGCGGCCGTGAAGCGGCCGGAGAGCATCTCGGTCGATCACCACGACCCCTATCTCGTGAACTATCGCGGCGAGCCCATCCCGCTGCGCATCGGCACGGACACCGCGCGAAAATGCCAGTTCAAGGACGATACGCCCGAGAAATGGGTCGGAAAGCTCGAAGCGGGCATTTCGGGCAGCGATTCCTGCAGCATCGCCGTGCAGAAGAAGGGGGGCGAGGGGGACCTCGCCAATGTCTTCCTCTCGGCCTATCACAACGACCCCGCCACCCACATCATGAAGACGATGACCGGCGACCATGTGCTGTTCAGGCTCATCCAGGGCGCGCAGGAGGTCCAGCACACGTTCACCCTCGAAGGCTACACCTGGCCGCGCAACATCGACCAGCGCTTCCCCTCCGCCGCCTGGCCGCATGGCGAGACCGCGCCGCGCGCGACGCTGACGCAGAAATGCGACGACGCGACCTTCCTTGCCGGCGGCAACGCGATGCGGCTGATCGATGCCGGCCATGCGGACGAATATTTCTACTGGCTGCGCAACGGTGCGGCGGGCCTGCCCGATTCGGTCGATTTCTGGGAAGCGGCCGAACAGGGCATGGCGTCCTGCTTCAACCGCGAGGGCCGCGTCAGCGCACAGGAAGTCGGGATCTCCGAGCATTTCGAGTTCAGCGGCACCTATCGCAACGACGTCAACACGGAGCGCTTCGGAGCGACGGACCCATTGGCGAACGCCGCCGACCTTCCCTCCGACACGTTGCAGCATTTCGGCTCGCAGGACGCGCTGTGGAACGGCGCCTGGAGCCTGCTGCGAACCTATCCCAGGGCCAGCAAGGAGATCGCCGGCATCGCGCAGGTGCAGGCAAAGGCGGAAGCGCTGAAGCGCAAGCTCGGCGATTCCGCGAAGAACAGGTTCCCGGAAGGTGTCGAGGCAGAACGGGCGGGCGCCTTCGCCAACACCCAGCCGGCGGCCTGCCGCTACGAGGCGCCGGTGGTCCATGCCGCCGTGGTGGCCATCGAGACGCGGACCGTCTTCGGCCCGGACGCCTCGGTCGGCGATACGGGCGTCGCCTATGGCGAGGGCCTCTACGACCGGAACGGCCTGTTCCTGGCGCAGGTCGATCCGATGGCGGTCGCCAACCGCAAGCCGGCCGGTATCGCCTGGCCCGACTATCTCGAAAGCCCCGATGCCTGGCGGAACATCAGGCTGGAGACGGTGGTGAAGGCCGTCAGGGCCGCCTATGCGCATCCCGAACCGCTCGTCCTGCCCGTCAAGGCCGGCGATTGCGTCGTGCTGACGGTCATCAACGCGCTGCGCGACCATACGGGCGTCAAGGGCCTGATAGACGATCTCGGCGATGCGCGGATGCCGGCCATCACCGCCCTCAACACCGAGCCCGAATGGGCGACCCGCAACACGGAGGAGGAACTCGGCCCCTGGCATTTCAAGTACGAAGACGGCGCGAATGTCCGGCCGTCCTCGCGCCTTGCCCTGATGCTGCCGCTGCCGACCCTGAGCTATACCAATGCGATCGCCCGGCCGTTCGGCGTCAATGCGACGGGCGCGCTTGCCGGACTTGCCGCCGGCGGCACGACGCTGACCATGGACGAGGCCGGCACCGGCACCAGCCGGACGGCGCAGATCGAGCAGATCTCGTTCTATGCCGGCCGGGCGGCGGCGAAGTCCAACGAGGACCTGACGACCGTCACGTCCGACGAGAACCATGCCGAGGATTTCGTCACCGCGCTGAATGCGGCGCTGGCTGGCGCCTTGCCGGGCCGTACCGTCGCCAGGCTGAGCGGCATCGACCCTGCCGACGGAGGCGCCTTCGTCTTCGCTGGGCGCCGCTACAAGGTGAGCGTGACGCTCAGCGACGACAGCGTGGCCGACCTTGCGGACCTTGCGCCGGCAAATGCCCCCGCCCGGCCGGCGGTCGATCGCCTGTGGAGGGCCTATGCGCGGCTCAGCCTCAGCGAGAAGATCAATTTCATGCCCTATGCCTATGGTGCGCTGCCCCTCAAGAGCATGGGCGACGTCATCGGCCATCCGACGCACGGGCTGGTCGGCGCGGTGGATGTCCTGCCCGCGGGCGCGGCGGTCGGCGGCGAGACCCGCAGCGAGATCGGCCGCCTGACCTTCGAGCGCGATCTTTGCGACGATGCGACACCGTCCAGCCGCGGCCAGGACTGCAAGGTCCTGGTCACGCGGCCGGTCGTCGGCCGGACCGGCCGCGTGGACCCGTTCGGCGCCTTGCGCATCTCCACCAGGGACCCGCAAGGGGGCGTGCATGACATACGGTCCTTCACGCTGTTCTGGCAGGACGGCCTGAACCTGCGCGACCGCTCCACCGCCGATACCTTCGCGGCGCGCGACGGCAGGCGCCCGCGGCTTGTCAGCGACTGCCGGATTTGCGACGACACCTACGACTTCGGCGACCAGGGCGTCAGCTATCGCGCCAGCCCCTTCCACATCCGCCTGCGCAAGGAACCGGACAATGCCGGGCTCCCGCAGGCCGAGCGGCACACCGACCTCAACGCCTACCGGTTCCCCGCCGAGTTCTTCCGCCTCAAGCAGGCCGAGATCGGCGGGAGAGGCGCGCCGCCCGTGCTGAAGGTGGTGGCGGGCGAGGAGATCGTCGTGCATGTGGTGCATCCGGGCGGGCGCGCGCGCCAGCATGCCTTCGCGATGATCGGCCAGAACTACAACGACCTCTTCCCGGGCTTCGGTTTCCCGCGCTCGGCGCTGGTCGCGCCCGGCAAGGCGATCACCGCGTCGCTGACGCGCAAGGCCGTGGTCGGCTGCTATCTCTTCCACGACGGGCCGACCTATCTGCAGGCAGGTGGCCTGTGGGGACTGGTCGATGTCGTCGCCACCGAGAAGGACCTCGACGATCCCGCCAGGACCTCCTGCGCCCGTGCGCCGTGAGGTGACGAGGATGGTGACAGGCGTCTCGAAACGGGGATCGGTGCTTTGGCCGGGCGTTGCCGCGGTGCTGGCGGCGGCCCTGCCGGCGACCGGCCAGCCGGCCGACAGCGGGCTGGTGGTGGAGATGACGGTGCGCGACCGTGCGGGGGAGGCGCTGCGCACACCGCGAAGCCGGGAGCCGTTCCGGCTCGCGCTGAAGATCTCCGATGCGAAGACCGGCCAGCAGCCGACAGGCCTCAGGCCGGCTGCCTGGATCCGCCCCGTGGCGGCGGACAATACCTCCTGCACCGACACGGCCCGCGCGCTCAGGGCGACGCGCGGCACGCCGCGCGGCGTCATGGACCTCAACGGCGAATTGATCGGCGTTCTCAACGACGATGCGAGCTTCGGCGTCGTGGATCGCCGGCTCGACCAGAGCGGGGCGAACATGATCGCCGCCGCGACCTTCGAGCGCCTGCCGGATGCGATCGCCTTCGACCGGGCGGGCCTGCGCGCGCTTGCGGTCCTGACCGGCGAGGGACGGATCGAGGCAGTCGATCTCCTGACGGGCGAGCGGCGGCTTGTTGCCGGCGACCTCGCCGCCCCGACGGATGTCAGGGCGAGCGCGGCGGGCAATCTCTGGATCGCGGAGGCCGGCCGCGACACTTTCGTGGAAGTCAAGCCGGACGGCACGGTCGGCACCCGCCTTGCGCTTGCGGGCGGACCGGGCGCGGCGGAGAACCGGCTGTTCCTGCGCGAGACCGGCCTTGCCGGCCTTGTCGGCGCCTATTCCGGCGACGGCCGGCTTGTCCTGATCGACGACCTGGCGCCCGCCATCGTCTGGAGCGCGGCGGGACCGCCCGTTGCCGATGCCCGTTTCATCGGCAACGGAACCGTCGTCGTGCTGCCGTCCGGCAGGAAGGCCATGGACATCCGCTATACGGACGATCCGGGCGCACCGCTCCGCATCCCCATCGGCATCGATGCGACCCGCCTTGCGGTCAGCGAGGACGGTCGCCTTGCCGTGGCCTACAGCCCGGGCGAGCCGCTCTTCGTCGTCGTCGACCTCGCCGCCTCCCGGCTGGTCGAGGCCGGCCACCTGCAGGAGCGGATAGCCGTAGCGGAGGCCGCGTTCGTCGGGAGCAATCTCTACATTCTCAGCGAGGACGGCGGGGCGGTCGCGATTTTCGAGACAGCGGCGCTCGGGCGGAAGGATCGCCCTGCACCGCGCATCGTCGGCCTTGCCCGCGGCCAGCCGCAGGCCGGCGGCGCCGGCACGCGCATCGCGCCGCTCGATGCGTCCCGCGCGCTGGTCGTCGACCGGGGCGGCGCCATCGGCCTCATCCTCCATGATGCGATGGCCATCGGCAACGTGCCGCCGGAAGACTATGTCCGCCTCAGCAGCGGCGTGCCGCTCTCCATCGGCGTTATCGACAGGAGCCTTGCCGAGATCGCGCCCGGCCGCTTCGAAACCGTCGCGCGCCTGGAGGCCGGCGGCGAGCACGAGCTGATCGTCACCACCGGCGTCGGCGGCCTCACCACATGCATCCGCTTCGACGTGGAGGGCGACGGCGCGCGCAACGACCGGGTCTTCACCCTGAAGGCGTTCCCGCGCGACGGGACCTACAGCGCCGGCCGGCCGGAAACCGTCGATTTCGAGTTGCGCGACGGCGAGGGCCGGGAGATCGCCGTCGCGGGCGCCCGCTTCCTGGTCTCCAGCCTGCAATCGTCCTGGACGATGCCGGTGGATGCGCGGCGCGGCCGGGACAACCGCCTCGAAGCCGAGATCCGCTTTCCCCATCCCGGCCTCTTCTCGATCAGCCCGGTCGACATACCGCAGGCCTTCGAGCTGCGGGAGCCGGCGCTCGCACAGGTGTCGCCATGAACAGAATCGTCTCCGTCGCCCTTCCCCTTGCGGTGTTCCTCGGCCTTGCGGCATCGGCGGCGATCGTTGCCGGCCGCGTCCTGCCTGCCCGGCAGGCCGCCACGATGGCGCAGGAGCCGGTGGACCTTCCCGACGTGCGCCTGACCGACCAGCACGGACACGACGCGGCGCTGGTCAGCGAGCTTGCCGGCGACGATCTCCTCGTGGTGACGTTCAACTACACGTCCTGCCAGTCCATCTGCGGGGTCGGCAACGCGATCATGCAGGAGCTGGACAGGACCGTCGCGCCGCAGGTGGAGCGGCCCGTCCGTCTCGTGTCCATAACGATAAACCCGACGGTCGACACACCGGACATCCTGGCCGGCGCGGCGCGCGAATGGGCGCCGAGCGAGCGCTGGCTCTGGACGACCGGGCGGCCGGGCGACATCGACAAGGTGCTGCGGCAGGCCAACGCGCGAACGGCCGACATCGAGCTGCACGAGCTCGTCTTCATCGTCGGGGACGGAAGGCGGAAGGACTTCCGCCGCATGCCGGTCAACGACGGGACCGTTTCCGGCATCATCGCGGCGCTCGACGGATATGGCCGTTGAAAGGGCCCGCCCTTGCCGGCCTGCTGCTCCTGCTCTGGACGGCGGCTGCCGCCGGCAGCGACCGGCCGGATGCCGGCCGCGATCTCTATAACGGCGTGGGCGCGGCGACGGCGACCGTCTCGATGGGGGGCGCCGCGGCGCTACCGGCGACGCGGTTCGCCTGCCGCGCCTGCCATGGGCGCAATGGTGCAGGCGGCCGCGAGGGCGCGGCCCCGCCGATCCGAGGAAGCGACCTCTTCCACGCCACCCTTGCCCGCCCGGCCTATGACACCGCCAGCCTGAAGCGCGCCCTGGCGGAGGGACGCGCACCGGACGGGCGCGTCCTTGCCAGCCTCATGCCGCGCTATGCGATGGACGATGCAACATTCGCCAGCCTTGCGGCCTATCTCGAGGGGCTCGCCGGGCTGCAACGGCGCGGCGTCCATCCGCGCGCCGTGACCCTTGCCGTCGCCGTTCCGCCCGACAACGCCGCCACCGCCCGCCGCTATGCGGACGCGCTCAGGGCGGCGCTGGACGATCTTCTGGGCGGCAGGCCGGTTCACGGGCGGACGGTCGGCGTCACGCTTCTTGCCGGGGACACGGCGGCGATCCTCGAAGGGGCGGAAGATGCGGTCGCCGTCGTCGGTCTTGCGCCGTCCGCGCGGCTCGACGTCGCGGCGTTCACCGACCGGCAGGTCCCCGTTCTCTTTCCGCTCTTCCCGCTCGCCGGCGGCGAGGACGCGACGGTGGTGCGCGGGCTGATGGCGGACCGGCAGGATGCCCTTGCCGCCATCGCCGCCCGCTTGGCATCCGACAAGGTGACGGCCATGACCGCCATCGACGCGCCGGGATGCGGCGGGCAGGCGGAGAGCTTTGCGCGCCGATACGCCGCGACGAGCGTCCGCTACACGCTGTCGGCCCTGCCGCTCTCCGCAAAGGCGTCGGGCGATGTGCTGCTGCTTTGCCCGGACCGGCAGGTGGCGCGGCGGGTCCTTCACGGCCTGCCGGACGGCTTGCGCATCTACGGACTTGCGGGCGAGCTGCTCTCATCCGCGGAGGCCGGCCGTCACCATCTGGTCCTCGCCTCGCCCGAAGCCCTGCTCGTTTCCCGCGACAAGAAGGCAAATCTCGTGGATGTCCACGCCGCGGCAGCCGCCCGCCTCCTCGTTTCCGCATTGAAGAGCGCCGGGCGGAACCTCGACCGGACGGGCCTCGTGGCCGCCGTGGACGCGGTTTCCGATCCCGAACGCCAACTGGACTATGCCGCCGACACCCTGAACGGCACGGCCTTCGTTCCCTTCATCGAGACGAAGCCGCGCTGACCGGCCCGTGCCCGCGCACGCCTTGGCGTTCCTACCACCAGCTCCGGTTCGAAAGCCCGCACAGGACCTTGTCGAGCTGCGCGATCTCGGTGGCGGAGACCTCGTGCGACCTGTCCGGCAGGATGTCGCAGTGGAGCCGCGCCCGGGCCCGGGCGAGGGCGGCCGCGGTGTCGGCGAAGGCCGCGACGGGGATCCAGGGGTCCTTGTCGGAGCCGGTGAGATAGACCGGCAGCCGGTCGAGGTCGGCGAAGGGCCGCTCGCAGTCCGGCGTGCCGACGCGGCAGCCGGTCAGGCTGGCGAGGGCGCCGTTCCACGGACCGTGCCGCATGGCATATTCGACCGCAAGGCAGGCGCCCTGGCTAAAGCCGCCGATGACGAGCGGCCTTGCGTGGTCGTCCATGCCGGGAAGCGCCCCGATCAGTTGCCGGACATGGCCGATCGCCTGATCGAGCTGCTGCCGCGTTCGATCGGTCAGCACGTCCGTCGCGCGCGCGTCATACCAGCTGTTGCCCCGCGCCCGCGGCAGCACGAAGCAGACGCCGGGCATCCTCAGCTTTGCGATCACCTGTTCCTGCATGTCCTCCGGCGACTGGGTCCGCCCGTGGATGAAGACGCAGTGCACCAGGGCCTCCCCGGGGCTCGCGCCGAGGAGGAGCGGCGTGTCGTGGATCGACATGGCGCCAGGCTCAGAACGTTGCCGGTTCGAGACCTGCGATCAGTTCCTGCCGGCGATCCTCGAACCACGGCGGGAAGACCAGCGTCGTGCCGATCTGGTCGGCCGGCTCGTCGAGCGCCCAGCCGCCTTCGACCGACCAGGCGATCTCGAACAGCGCGCCGCCGGGCGAACGGACATAGCAGGACTTGAAATAGTTGCGGTCCTTCTGGTCCGACACGTCGGTGAAGCCGAGGCCTTCCAGATGCGCCTTGAGCTTGAGCTGGTTCTCTTCGTTGCCGGTGTTGAGCGCGAGATGGTGGATCGTGCCGCCGGCCAGCGTCCAGGTGCCCTGCGGGCCCGTCGATTCGTGCAGCACTTCGACCATGCTGCTCGGGCCGCCCGCGTTGGGCACCGAGAACATCAGGCCCTCGTCGCTGTCGGCCTCCTTCGTCATCGACATGCCGACGCCGAGGAAGTCGTCCATGGCGGTGCGGTCGAAGACGGCGATCGCCGCGCCGTAGATGCCCTTGATGCCGTGGGAGGCGTTCACGCCCTGCGCCTCGTTGACGATGGACGGGCGGTTGTCGGCCGGGCTTTCGACCAGCTCATGCGGAATGCCGCAGGGATGCTTGAACGCGACGCGGGTGATGCCGAAGCGCGAGATCTTCGCGGCCTCGACGCCCTTGCCGTTCAGCCGGTCGATCCAGTAGTCGGCCGAACCGACCGGGATGGCCTGCTGGATGATCTTCGACTGGTTGGTGCCGCGCCTGCCGAAGACGGCCGGCTTGCGGAACGGGAAGGTGGTGATGATCGTCGAGGCGTCGCCGTTCCGCGAGCCGTAATAGAGGTGGTAGACGGGGATCGTGCCGTCGAACAGCACGGTGCGCTTGACCGAATGGAGTCCGAGCACCTTGGTGTAGAAGTCGTAATCCTCCTGCACGCCGTCGGTGCAGAGCGTCAGGTGATGGTAGCCGCTGACAAGGGCCATGTTGTCCTCCTCCCAAAGACATTGCCTCTTCCGGAAACGGTTCCTCCGCCGTTGATCTCCGGAACCACGGGCGCCTGCCTGTCGCGGGCATGCCGTGATTGTCCGACTATAGCCGCTCCGTTCGACTGCTGATTGACATTGTTCATGGAAGTTATAGCAATTTGCTATGAAGATCGTCGAAGCCCACCTCGTCCAGCTTGCTGCCGTCATCGAGACCGGCGGCGTCACCGAAGCGGCCGCCATGCTCGGCATGACGCAGTCGGCGGTCTCGCGCACGCTGTCGATCCTGGAAAAGCGCATCGGCGAGCCGCTCTTCGTCTCCGGCCGCCGGCCGATGCAGCCGACGCCGCTCGGCGAGCAGCTCGGCCAGCAGGGCAAGGCGATCCTCGCCTCCTCGCGCAAGGCGATGGAGATCATCCGCAGCTTCAAGTCCGGTTCATCGGGGCGGGTGCGGATCGGCGGCGTGCCGTTCTTCATGGATGCGGTCGTATCGCCGATGATCGCCTCGTTCCAGCGCGGCGAGCCGGGCATCATGGTGCACCAGTCCTACGGCAACTATCCAGACCTCGTCGCCGGGCTGGATTCCGGCCAGATCGATCTTGCGGTGACCCCGACCGGATCGGTGGACCTGCGCGCCGACCTGCAGTTCGAGCCGATCCTCACGGCGCGCAACGTGCTGACCTGCGGGGCCGGCCATCCCCTGGTCCGCAAGCGCAACCTCGCCACGGAGGACATCGTCAATTATCCCTGGATCGCGCCGCTGCCGGGGTCTCCGCTGGTGCTCGACCTGCACAATATCCTGCTGACGCTGGGCCTGGAGGAGGTGTCGCTGCGCTATGCCGGCGGGTCGCTGCTGAGCGTGGTCAATTACCTTGCCGGCACCGATGCGCTCGCCATTCTGCCGCATTCCGTGGTCCACGCCTTCCGCGGCGAGAACAAGATCAGCATCATCCCGCTCGATATTCCGCAGCCCGAGCGCGTGCTCGGGGTCATGACGCGCAGAAAACCCTATTCGAACCCGGCCGGCCGCAAGTTTCTCGGCCATATGCGCCGGGAATTCGCGGAGCTGCGGCGGGCGGTCGAAAAGCACGAAAAGACGATCCGCTGGGTGCAGGGACCGTTCATGGGCGAGCGCGAGCGCATCTCGTCCGCCGAATGAGAGGCGGGAGGGGACGCGGTCTCGCATCCTCTCCCGCCGCCATCGCGTCAGGCGCGGTTTCTCGCCAGCACGAAGTCGTGCGTCACGTCCCAGAAATCGCCGGCGAAGTCGTAGCTTCTGGCGCGCGCCGGATCGTTCACCCGGTTGAATTTCGCCAGCAGGCTTTCCTTGACCCCGAACACCGCATCCGAATGGATATAGGGATCGTCGGGGTCGAAGATATGCGTCGTCAGCGTCTCGAAACCGTCGGCGCTGATGATGTAGTGCAGATGCGCCGGCCGGTAGGGGTGGCGGCCGAGATGGCCGAGCAACTGCCCGACGGGGCCGTCATCCGGGATCGGGTAGTATTTCGGCTTGACGGCGCGGAACCAGTAATGCCCGTCAGGGCCGGTCCGGAAGATGCCGCGCAGGTTGAAGTCGGGCTGGATGCCCTTCTGCTGCACGTCGTAGAAGCCCTCGTCATTGGCCTGCCAGACGTCGATGACGGCATTGGCGATCGGCTTGCCCTCGGTGTCGAGGATGCGGCCCTCGATGACCATGTCCTCGCCCTTGCTGTCGAGGCAGATATTGGCGCCCATCGGCAGTTCCGGGGCGTCGGCGACGTGGAACGGGCCGAGCACCGTGCTTTCGGACGCGCCCGAAGGCTTGCGGTTGTTGATCGCGTCGACCAGCATCGACACGCCGAGCACGTCCGACAGCAGGATGAATTCCTGCCGCCACTCGTTGCACATCTGGCCGGTGCGGGTGAGGAAGAGGATCGCCTGCATCCATTCGTCCTGCGTCGGCTCCACTTCCTTCACCGCCTCGTGCAGCTTGCGGGTGATGACCTCCATCACCTGCTTGAGACGCTCGTCGCTGGCCCCGGCATTGCGGCCGGTCACGACCTCGACGGAGTTCTCCTCCGTGAAATAGCCCTTCTCGTGCGCTTCCATGATTGCCTCACCGATCCAGAATTGTTGTCAGAACGCGGCGCAGTTCGGCTGCGGGATCGCCCGCAAGTCCCTCGCAGCGCCATGCGACATGGTGGTCGGGCCGCACCAGGACGACGCCGGCATCGCCCACCTCGCGGGCACGCGCCCAGTCGCCGTAGTGGTCCTGCCAGGTCTGCCGCGGCCCGATGACATGGGCGGCGAGCGGCAGGCCGAGTTCCGCCGACACCGCTTCCGCCGCATCGACCCAGGCCCGCCCGCCGATGCCGCTCAGGAGCGTGAACCTGCCATGGCCGCAGAGATCGAGCGTGGAGGCCCTGCGGTTGCCCTCGCCGAACAGCCAGGCATGCGGCAGGCGCGCGCCGGGCCAGGTCGTCTGCTCGAAATGCAGTTCCGGATTGCGGGTGAACGGCGGTTCCGGCTGGCCGTCGGTCGCGACGGCCGAGGATTTGTAGCGCTGGTTCATCTCCACGCCATGGGCGTCGAATTCATGGATCTTGAAGGCGATCGCCTCGCGCAGCGCCGCGCGCTGGCTCTCGGCGGCCGCGCCGTCGTCGCAGCGGCGGTCCATGTTCTCCTGCATCTTCACCGGGTCGATGGAATCGAGCAGGCCGAGCGCGCCGAAGATCGGGCCGAATTCCTCGATCGACTGGTTGGCGCGCGTGACGATCTGCCGGGCGATCGGCGCGCGCTCCTGCGTATAGGTTTCGAGCAGGCCGGCGCCGGCCTCGCCCTTGATGACCATGGCGAGCTTCCAGGCGAGGTTGAAGCCGTCCTGGATCGAGGTGTTGGAACCGAGCCCGTTCGACGGCGGATGGCGGTGGATCGCATCGCCCATGCAGAAGACGCGGCCCTTCTGGGCGCGCGTGGCGTAGCAGTTGTTGACCGTCCATGTCGAGACGGAGGTGATCTCGATGTCGATGTCGGGATCGCCGATCAGGTCGCGGGCAACGCCCTCGGCAAAGGCGTTGTCGACATCGGGCACGCCCTGGCTGATGTCGTAGCCCCAGTTGATCAGCCACTCGTTCCATGGCCGGATCATGCGCACGAGACCCATGCCGATGCCGCCGACATTCGAGCCCGGCTGCAGCACCCAGTAGAGGACGGAGGGACGGTGCGCGACGTAGCGGGTGAGGTCGGCCTTGAACAGGATGTTCATCGAGCCGGCCACGCCCATCTTGCCCTCGAAGGGCAGGCCGATATGCTGCGCCACCAGCGAATTGCCGCCATCGGCGCCGACGAGGTATTTCGAGCGGATGGTGAAGTCCCTGCCGGTCAGGCGGTCGCGGCAGGTGGTCGTCACGCCCTCGTCGTCCTGCTCGTGGCTGACATATTCGGTGGACATGCGCGCCTGCGTGCCGCGCGCGCAGGCCGTCTTGAACAGCAGCGGCTCCATGAAGGTCTGCGGCAGGTCGTTCATCTCGGAGGGCGAGGAGAGCAGGTGCTCGGCCTTGGAGACCGGGTGGGTGCCCCAGGTCTTCAGGCGGCCGAGCTCTTCGCCGGCGAGTGCGGTGCAGAACACGTTCTCGCCCATGATCTCCTGCGGGCTGGCATGGAGATAGGCTTCCGCCTCGACCTCGCGGCCGAGGTCGCGCAGCACCTCCATGGTGCGCTGGTTGGTGATGTGGGCGCGCGGCGTGTTGGCCAGCCAGCGGTAACGGTTGATCGCCATGTTCTCGACGCCGTAGCTGGCAAGCAGCGCCGCGGTCGCCGAGCCTGCCGGGCCGGTTCCAATGATCAGGACGTCGGTTTCGATATCGGCCATCAGTCACTCCCTCTGATGTCTTTGGTTTTCGCTTGGCCCGCCAGGATGCGGCGGACGGGAAAGAGCTGGATCGCCGTGCGGTCGGTGAACAGGCCCCACAGGCCGCGCGGCGCAAACAGCATGATCAGGATGCCGATCAGGCCGAGGATCAGCAGATACCAGGAGCCGTAGTCGGCCAGCAGGCTCTGCAGGATGTAGAACACGATCACGCCGACGATCGGCCCCTCGATCGTGCCGATGCCGCCGATGACGACGATGAAGATGACATAGGCCGTCCAGTCCGGAACGGAGAAGGCGGCGTCGGGCGAGATGCGCGCCTTCTGCACATAGATCAGCGCACCGGCAAGGCCCGTCGCCAGCGCCGCGACCAGATAGACGAAGGACTTCGTCCAGAGCGGATCGACGCCGACCGAGCGCGCCGCCTCGCGGTTGTCGCGCACCGCGGCAAGCCCCAGGCCCTGCTTGGAGCGCAGCAGCTTGTAGATCGAGCCGATCGTCACGACGGCCAGAAGCAGCGCCAGCCAGTAGCAGACGATGTCGGTAGCCTGCGGGCCGCGCACGCCGAGAAGGTCCGCGACGAGGCGCACGCCGACCATGTCGCGCGTCGCGCCCGACGGCAGCGAGGTGCCGGTGCCCCCGCCCAGCGCCTTCCACTGCGCGAGCGAAAGCCGCACGATCTCGGCGATCACCCAGGTGCCGATGGCGAAATAGGCGCCTTGCAGGCGGAAGACGAAGAAGGCCGTGGGTATCGCCAGCGCCAGCGCCGCGAGCCCGCCGAGCACGATGGCCGCCATCGGATCCATGCCGAGCAGGCTGACGCCGGCAAACATCGCATAGGCGCCGAAGCCGACAAAGGCCTGCTGGCCGACGGAGACGAGGCCCGCATAGCCGGCGAGCAGGTTCCAGCACTGCGCGAGCACCAGCATGGTCATGATGAAGAACAGGTCCTGCACCACCGAGCGCGACACGAAGAGCGGCGCGGCGACGGCGAGCACCACCAGCGCGAGGACCGCCAGCATGGAGGCCGCGGAGCCCCGCGTGCGCGTCGAGACGGTCCAGGAGGAGGAAACGTGGTCGCTCATGTCAGTCCACCGCCCGTGGGAAAAGGCCGCGCGGCCTGACGACCAGCACCAGCAGGAAGGCGACGTGGCCCGCAAGGATCTGCCATTCCGGATTGATCGCGGCGCCCACGGTCTGCGCCACGCCGATGATGATGCCCCCGGCGAGCGTGCCCCAGAAGGAGCCGAGCCCGCCGATGATCACCGCCTCGAAGGCGTAGATCAGGCGCGCGGGACCCATGGTCGGGTCGAAATTGGCGCGCGTGCCGAGATAGAGCGCCGCGATCGTCACCACCATCATGGCAATACCGGTGGCGGTGGCGAAGATGCGCTCGGTGCGGATGCCCATCAGGCCCGCCGTTGCACTGTCGTCCGAGGTGGCGCGGAAGGCGCGGCCGAGCGAGGTGCGGTAGAAGACGAGGTTGAGCGCGACGATGACGCCCACCGCCGACAGGAAGGTGAGCAGCGGCATGGTGCCGATGCTGACGGGGCCGACCTTGAGCGACGCCGTTTCCAGGGCGCCCGCCGAGATCCTGCGGCTGTCGGCCGAAAAGCCTTCGAGCAGGCCGTTCTGGATCACGACCGAAAGGCCGAAGGTCACGAGAAGGGGCGGGAGGATGTCGTTGCCGAGCGTGCGGTTGAGCACGAGGAACTGCAGCGCCCAGCCGAGCGCGAACATCACCGGCAGCGCCAGCGCTGCGGCGACGAACGGATCGAGGCCAAGGGCCGAGACCAGCAGCAGGATGAGGAAGGCGGAAAGCACGATCAGGTCGCCATGCGCGAGATTGACCAGTCGCATGATGCCGAAGACGAGGCTGAGGCCCGCCGCGAAGAGGGCGTAGAGGCCGCCGAGCAAGATGCCCTGAACGATCGTGTCGAGCCAGTTCATGGCGCATGCGCTCCGAAATAGGCGGCGTGGATGTCCTCGCGGCTCAGCGTTGCCGGCGTGCCCGTCAGCGTCACCCGGCCCTCCATCATGCAGTAGACCCGGTCGGCCACCTTCAGCGCCTGGCCGATGTCCTGCTCGATGATGACGATCGAGGCGCCCGTCGCGCGGATCTTCGGGAAGGCCGCGTAGATGTCCCTGATGACGACGGGGGCGAGGCCGAGGCTCACCTCGTCGCACAGCAGCACGCGCGGATTGGACATCAGCGCACGGCCGATCGCCACCATCTGCTGCTGCCCGCCGGAGAGCGCCGTTGCGGGGTGGCGGCGGCGCTCCTGCAAGACGGGAAAGAGATCGTAGACGGTATCGAGCGACCACGCACCGCCGCCGACCCGGCCGTATCTGCCGATCAGCAGGTTCTCCTCGACGGAAAGCGAGGGAAAGAGCCGGCGGCCCTCCGGCACCATGGCGATGCCGAGCCTGAGGACATCGGGCGCGGCAAGCGCGCCGATCTGGCGGCCGTCGAAGCGGATATGCCCGGGCACGTTGCGGATCAGGCCGGAGATCGACCGCAGCAGGGTGGACTTGCCCGCGCCGTTGGCGCCGATCACGGCGACGGTCTCGCCTTCGTCGAGGGTGATGTCGACGCCGAACAACGCCTGGAAGTCACCATAGAAGGCCGTCAGGCCACGGGTCTCGAGCAGGGCCATCAGACGTCGATCCCGAGATAGATTTCGCGCACGTCCTTGGAGGCCATGATCGCGCCGGGATCGCCGTCGCCGATCACCCGGCCGAAATGCAGGACGACGAGCCGGCCGACGACCGAATTGAGGGCATGCAGCACATGCTCGACCCAGATGATCGAGACGCCGCGCGCATGGATCGCGCGGATCGTCTCCACCAGTTCCCGGCATTCTCCCTCGGTCAATCCGCCGGCGATTTCGTCGAGCAGCAGGATCTTCGGGTCGGTCGCGAGCGCTCGGGCGAGTTCCAGGCGCTTGCGCTGCAGGAGGCCCAGGCTGCCGGCAGGCTGGTTCGCCCTGGGATGGAGCCCCGTCTCGACGAGGATGTCGGCGCAGCGGTCTGCGACCTCCCGCTCGGTCCTGCGCGATCCGAAGGCGCCGGCGACCAGCAGGTTCTCGAACACCGTCAGCTTTTCGAAGGGCTGCGGGATCTGGAACGTGCGGCCGATGCCGCCGAGGCAGCGGGCCATCGGCGGCTGTCGCGTCACGTCGTCGCCGGCAAACCGGATGGTGCCGGCATCGACGCGGATATTGCCGGTGATGAGGTTGAACAGCGTCGACTTGCCGGCGCCGTTCGGCCCGATCACGCCGAGCGCCTCGCCCTTTTCCAGCGCGAACGAAATGCCGTCTGCGACCTTGAGGGCGCCGAAGCTTTTCGAGACCTGGTCGAGGGCGAGTATGGGCATGGCTCAGCCGATCGCTTCCATCTTGCCGCCGGTCGGGATGTTCGGCGCCGTCTGGTTGTCGACGATGACGAGGTCGTAGCCGCCGCCGTCCTTGAGGCGCCACTGGCCGCCGACCAGCGGCGTCTTGGCGATGTTCCTGGCGGCGAAGGGCGGCACGTTCGAACCGTCCCAGGCCACCTTGCCGACGATCGTCTCGATGTTCGAGGCGGCGATGGCGGCGATCACCGCCTCGCTGTCGGTCGGGTCGGCGCGCTTCATCACGTCGGCTGCGACCTCGAAGAGGGCATGGACGAAGCCGATGGGCTGGGTCCAGGGCCGGCCGGTGGCCTTGGTGAAGCCTTCGGCCAGCTCGCCGGCGCTCTCACCGGTCAGCGACGACCTGAACGGATGGCTCGCCGACCACCAGACCTCGCAGGAAAGGTTGTGGCCGTTGTTGCCGAGCGCCTCGACGGCCTGCGGGAACAGGATCGCCTTGCCGATGGAGGCGACCTTTGGCCTGAAGCCCTGCTGCTGCGCCTGGTTCCAGAAGGTGGTGAAGTCGGGCGGGATCATCACGCCGGTGATGACGTCGCTGCCGTCGGACTTGAAGGCGTTGATCTGGGCGGAAAAGTCGTCGGTCAGGTTCTGGTAGCGGCCCGGATCCCTCAGTGTATAGCCGAGCTTCTCCAGGACCGGCGGGAAGCCCACGGCCTTGTCGCCCCAGGCATTGCCGTCGCCGTCGTTCGGGAACAGGCCGCCGACCTTCCTGTTGGTCTCGAGCTGGCCCCACATGTTGGTGTAGACGGCGATGACGTCCTCCAGCCCCCAGAAGAAGTGGAAGGCGCTGTTGAACGGCTTCCAGGATTGCGGATCGCCGGGATTTGCCTGCTGGCCGATGAACCAGGGCTGCCAGGGGGCGGCCGTCGAGATGCACGGCACCTCCTCCGCCTCGCAGGTCGTCGCCACGGGGTTGGTCGTCTCCGGCGTCGAGGCGACGAGGACGAGATTGACCTCGTCGCTGACGATCAGCTCCTTGGCCACCTCGGCGGCGCGGTTCGGATTGGACTGGCTGTCCTTCACCACGACCTGGTAGTTCAGGCCGGCGGCCTCGGTGGCGGCCATGAAGCCGTCGATGATGAACTTGTCGGCCTCGGCGAACGCGGCGAGCGGGCCGGTCTGCGGGCTGACATAGCCGAGCTTGATCGGGGCGTTCTGGGCGATCGCCGGCATGGGCAGGCCCGATGTCGCCGCCAGCGCGCCCGTGGCGGCTGCGGACTTCAGCAATTCACGTCTCGTAAGCATATTCATTCCTCCTCCCAAAAGAATTCAATATGGCGGTCGTGTTCCGCTCCAGGCGTCCTGCAACAGTGCGCGGATCGCCGTCCGGTCGATCGGTCGCGGATTGGAATAGGGGTTTTTGGTCGCAATGTCGGCCGCCCGGTCGAGATCGGCTTCGCCGAGGCCGAAATCCCGCAGCGCCATCGGCGCGCCGATGGATTTGGCGAAGTCGTAGAGTGCCTGTCCCGGCGTCGCCCCGCCGAAAATGTCGGAGACCGGCGTCATCAGGCCCGGCACGGCCGATGCGTTGAAGCCGATCGTATGCGGCAGCATGACGGAATGGGTCTCGGCATGCGGCGTGTCGAAGCTGCCGCCCAGCGTGTGACAGATCTTGTGGTGCAGCGACATCGAGATCTGGCCGAGAACGGTGCCGCACAGCCATGCGCCGTAGAGCGCCTTTTCACGGGCGGCGCCGTCGCGCGGACTGTCGATGAGAACCGGCAGGGCTTCCTTCAGCGCGCGCATCCCGTCGATGCTCATCATCGTCGCGATGGGGTTGCGATCGGGCGCGTAGAGCCCTTCGGCCGCATGGGCGATCGCGTTGAGGCCGCTGGTGACGCTCATCGCGACGGGCAGGCCGAGCGTGAGCTCCGGATCGTAGATCACCACTTCGGGCGTGACCTTCGGGCTGCGCAGCGTGGTCTTGGCGCCGTTCTCGGTCTGGCCGAGGATCGGCGTCACTTCCGAGCCGGCATAGGTCGTGGGCACGACGATCTGCGGAATGTCGGTGCGATAGGCCATGGCCTTTCCAAGCCCGGTCGTCGAGCCCCCGCCGAGCGAGACGACGCAGTCCGCGCCAAGCTCGGCCGCGCGCGCCACGGCGCGCTCCGTGACGTCGACCGGCGTGTGCATGGTCGCGTCGGTGAAGGTGCCGACCGAGAGCGCTCCGAGCCGCTTCGACATGGCGTGCGCATCGGAGGCCTGGTGCGGCGTCGACAGCACGAGCGCGCGGCGGCATTCCAGCGCTTCCACCCATTTGCCGACGTCCTCGCTCGCCCCGTTGCCGAAGACGATGCGCGCAGCGCTGCCCTGGTAGGTAAAGGACAGGGTCATGTCGTGGTCCTCGCTTTCTTCGCCCGGACCATGGTGAAGGTGAAGTCGAGCGTCCACGCGTCACCCTTTCCGGCCGGTCTGAATTCCCCGATGAGCTCGTCCTTCACGCCGAACAGTGCGTCCTGGCCGAGATGCGGATCGCTGCCGTCATAGACATGCGTGCTGATTGTCTCGAAGCCGTCGGCCTTGATCAGGAAATGCAGGTGCGCGGGACGACGCATGGGAAAGCCCAGCCCGCCCAGCATCTGGCCGACCGGGCCGTCGCCGGGCACGGCATAGCCGCCGGGGCGAACGGTCCTGTAGCGGAAGCAGCCCTCCGCGTCGGTGGTGAAGATGCCGCGCAGGTTGAATTCCGGCTGCTGGTCCGGCTGCTGGTTCTCGTAGAAGCCCTTGCTGTTGGCCTGCCAGGTCTCGACCGTGGCGCCGGCGACCGGCTTGCCGTCGAGGTCGCGCACATGGCCGGTGACGGCGAGCGCCGGGCCGACGCCGTCGAGCGATATGTTGGCATCGAGCGCCAGCCGCGGTGCATCGGCGCGGTAGAAGGGGCCGCGCACCGTGTTGGGCGTGGCGCCCTTCGGCCGGTTCGTGTTGATTTCCTCGACGAGCGCGGTGACGCCGAGCAGGTCGGAGAGCAGCACCCATTCCTGCCGGCGGCCGTCGCTGGCATGGCCGACATCGGTGAGGAATTCCATCGCCCGGCGCCAGTCGGCCTGCGAGGGACGGGTCTCCCGAATGAGCTTGTGCAGATGCTCTATGAAAGGAACCATGAAGGCTTGCAGCGGTCCCGCGGCGTGCTTGTCGAGCCGCTCGGCGACACGCTGCGCAGAGGTGCGCTCACTGAACGATATGTCTGGCATGACTTCTCCCATGGCGAGAACCTAACAGGCCGGAATAGAGTGCTTGATAATTTTTTCGGCGATTTATATTCGTTATTGTTATGAAGATCGACGAAAGGCACCTTGCGCAGCTCGCAGCGGTCGTCCAGGCGGGCGGCGTGACCGAGGGGGCGACCATGCTCGGGCTCAGCCAGCCGGCTGTATCGCGCACGCTCGCGATGCTGGAGAAGCGCCTGGGCGAGCCGCTCTTCCTCAAGGGACGGCGGCCGCTGCAACCGACGCCGCTCGGCCGGGCGCTGGCCGATCACGGCCAGGCCATCCTGACCTCCGCGCGCAAGGCGTCGACCCTGGTCGAGGGGTTCCGCCACGGCCGCACGGGGCTGGTGCGCGTCGGCGGCACGCCCTTCTTCATGGACGCGCTGATCGCCGGCATGGTCGCGGGCTTCCAGAATGCCTACCCCGACGTCCGCGTCGAGCAAAGCTACGGCTATCTTTCCGAATTGCGCGCGGCCATCGTCGCGGACCGGATCGATCTCGCCATCTGCCCGATCGACATGCTCGACGAGGGGTCGGGCATGCATTTCCAGGAACTGCTGCCCGGCCGCAATGTCGTGGCCTGCCGCGTCACGCATCCGCTGCTGCTCAAGCGCAAGCTCGCCGGTCCCGAACTGCTCGATTTTCCCTGGATCGCGCCGCCGCCGGGCAGCCCGCTGCTGGCCGACCTGCGCAGCCTGGTGCTCTCGCTCGGCGCCACCGAGACGAAGATCCGCTATGCGGGCGGCTCGCTGACGAGCGCGATCAACTACATGAAGGAAAGCGATGCCTTGACGATCCTGCCGCACAGCGTCGTCTTCGCCTATCGCAACGACAGGGCGATCACCGCGCTGCCGGTCGAGATTCCCCATCCGGAGCGGGCGCTCGGCCTGCTGCGCCGCTCGGGCGATCTCGGGGCGCCGGCCATCGAGGCGTTCTCGGCGCATCTGCGCAAGAGTTTCGAGAATCTGAGGCATCTGATCAAACGCCACGAGCAGTCCGTGATCTGGGGGATGTAGCGGAGGATGCCGGCGGGCATTGCCGGCATCTTTCTCAGAAGGTGGCCGAATCGTCCGGCCACAGCAGCACCGGCGCCGCCGCGGCGTCCACCACCGGCCCCAGCGCGTGCCAGGCCCGGTTGGAATAGACCAGCGCCTCGGCCTGCCGCGTCGCATGGGCGCCAGCCGAGACGGATGTCAGCTCGGCCGTGACCAGGCAGGCGCCCGGCGTCTCCAGCCGGCCGCGCAGCTCGGCGCGGAACCAGAGCTCGACCTGCGGATAGTAGGGCTCGCCGCTGCCAAGCCGCGACCAGCGGACGTCCGGCCCGAAGCGATCCTTGCCCGACGTCGCGCAGAGCCGGGCGAGCTGCATGTCGGCGCGGCGCACGAAATGCACGACCACCGACGCGGCGCCCTCGACGACCCTTGCGCTCGACGACGATGCCGAGAGCGAGAAGGCGACCATCGGCGGTGCGGCGCTGATCGAGATCAGCGAGCTCACGGTCAGCGCCACCGGGCCGTCGGCGCCGTCGGCCGTGACGATGGCGACGCCGGACGGGTGGTGCCGGAAGGCGGCGAGGAACGCCTCCGTGAGGCCGGCGCCGCTGGCGGCGGCGGCCGGTCCGGGCTGTCCGCCCGGCAGGTCTTTCGCCGGCGCGCTCATTTCTTCTCGATCAGGTCGTAGAACTGCCAGGTGCGGTCGCTCCACAGGCCGGCGATGTCGCGGCCGGCGGCGGCGACGATGTTCGGGTTGATCGTGAAATGGTTGGCCGCCGTCAGCATCTCGCGATAGATCCGCTGCATCACGCCGTAGCGCAGCGACGCCCCGCCGAGCGAGCGATAGACGAAGTGGCAGGCATCGACGCCGGCCTCGTGCACTTCGGACTTGGCCAGGTGCACCAGGCTGATCTGGCGCGTCGTCATGCGGTTGCCCACCTCGATGGAGGCCTCGACATCGCGCCAGACCTCGAACAGGAAGGCGCGGGCGGCCCGCACGCGGGCCTCGGCCCGGCCGAAATCATACCAGAACTTGTCGCTTTCGCCGAGCAGGCCGGCTCGGCCGGTCTTGGTCTTGGCGTATTTCGCGGCTTCGTCGAGCATGCGGCGCGAGGCGCCGATCGCCCAGCCGGAATGGCCGATGGCCGCAAGGCCCACCACGCCGAGGCTGAAGAATTCCTGCATGCGCTGCGGCTCTGCGGTCAGGATCGGGAACACCATGTCGTCGGGAATGAAGACGTCGTTTGCGGCATAGTCGATGCTGCCGGTGGCCTGGAGGCCCAGCACGCTCCAGTTGCCGAGCAGCTCGTGCTCGCCGACCGGCGCATGGGCGCACAGCACGATCACGTCGCCCTTCTCGTCCTTGGCCGGCTGGCCGTTGCCGTCGTCGAGCAGGGCCGCGGTATGGGTATAGGTGGCGTGGTAGATGCCGCTGGCATAGGACCACTTGCCGTTCAGGCGATAGCCGCCCTCGACCTTCTTCAGCATGCCGGTCGGCGTGCCCTGGCCGGAGAACCGGTTGTCGGTCTTGCCGTCGTAAAGGCGGGCGATGGCGGTGTCGGGTAGGAAGGCCGCCGACATCGCGCCGATGCAGGCGTGGACCATCGACACCCACCCGGCCGCGCCGCTGTTATAGGTGATGGCCTCGATGAGCTGCAGGCCCTGCGTGGGCGAGAGCTGCGCGCCGCCGATGTCCTCGCCGGCGAAGATATGGCTCATGCGCAGCGGCTTCAGCGCCTCGAAGGTCTCGTCGTTGAGGCGGCCGAGCTTCTCGTTCGCCTCGGAATTCCTGTCGAGGGTGGGGCCGATCTTCTCGACCTGGGCCAGGAGCGACGCGAAGTCCGTCTTCGTGCCCCAGTAGCCGGATGCGTGCTTGATAGGTGCGTTCATGACAATTCCTCCTTGATGGTCCTGTCGTCGCGGGTCGCCTTGGCGCCGCGCTGGGGTTTCACTTGGCCAGGAAGTCGCCGATGGCCGTAACGGTGCGCGGGTCTTCCTGCATGGCGAGATGGCCGACATCCTCGATGATCAGCGTTCGGGCATTGGGGATCGCGGCCTGCCAGAGCGGCGCCTGCGCGGCGGGCAGCATGCGGTCCCGGTCGCCCCACACGATCAGGGTCTCGTTGGGGATCCGGCTCAGCCAGCGGCCGAGATTGGGGTGCCCCATGCCGTGCACCTTGAGGATGTTGCCCAGCGCCGGGCCTTCCTTCTCGCGGGCGGCGACGAAATCCTCCACCGAGGGGCATTGCGACCCGCCCGGGAAATAGCGCGCGGCGACCGCCGCATCGTGGGCGAGATAGGCGGGAAACTGCTCGGGCGGGATCTGGCCGAGATCGGCGCCGGGATGATCGGGATGGTTGAGGCCCGCCGGCGCGTTCAGCACCAGCCTGCCGAAGCGTTCGCCGGCGACGGCGGCGATCTCGGCCGCCATCCAGCCGCCCATCGAATGGCCGACGAGATGCGGACGTTCGAGGCCGAGCGCGGCCGCCAGGCGCAGATTGTGGATCACCATGTCCTGCATGCCGCAGACATGCGGCGCCTCGGCGCTCTCGCCGAAGCCGGGATGGAAGGGCAGGTAGACGCGAAAGCGGTCGGCAAGGCCGCGCGCCCAGTCGTAGCCCTCGATCGTCGCCGCGCCGTGCAGGGCGAGCACGGCGGGGCCGCGGCCGATCGCCTTCACCACCGTGCGGACGCCGTCGATGTCCTGCGTCAGGGTCTCAAATTCCATGGCCTGTCCTCCTCGTCCGTTCGCTCACGCCGCCTCGGCGGCGATCAATACCTTGCACTGCGTCGTCCGGCGCTTCAGCCCTTCGAAGGTCTCCGGCACCGCGTCGAAGCCGATCCGGCCGGTGATCAGCGCCTGCGGGCGGTAGCGGCCGGGGCCGAGCGCGCCGAGCGCCGTCTCGAATTCGGCCATGTTGAAGAACACCGCGAAGACGACCTGGATCTCCTTGGAAATGGCGGCGAAGGGGTCCCACTCGTCGCCGCCGACGCATAGGCCGACGCCGACCACCGTTCCGTGCGGCCGCACGAGCCTGCAGGCGAAATCGATCAGCCCGCGCTTGCCGACGCATTCGAAGACGATGTCGGGCTCCCCGCCCGTCCGGCTGCGGAAGTCCTCGGCAAGGCCGGGGCCGGACAGGGCGAAGCCGGTCGCGCCGACAAGGGCCGCGCGTTCCTCCTGGTGCCGGTTGATGTCGGCGACGATGACGTCGCGGGCGCCCTGGCGCCGTGCCCAGAAGGCGACCAGCAGGCCGATCGGCCCGGCGCCGAGGATCAGCACGCGCCCGCCCGGCTTCAGCCCCGACCGCATGACGCAATGCAGCGCCACGGCGACGGGCTCGGCCAGCGCGCCCTCCTCGATGGGGAGGTCGTCGGGCAGGATGCGGCACTGGCGGGCGGCGACGGTGGTGAATTCGGCGTAGCCGCCGCCGATCAGCCGCATCTCGGCGCACCAGGCCGGCTCGCCCCTCCTGCAACTGTCGCAGGCGCCGCAGCCGCGCATCGGCGCCACCGCCACCCGGTCGCCCGGTGTCAGGCCGGCAACGTCGCTGCCGCACCGGATCACCTCGCCGGCGAATTCGTGGCCGAGCACGTCGTGGCGGTTGAGCCCGAAGGTCGCCGGATCCTCGGTCATGTGCAGGTCGGACCCGCAGATGCCGCAGGCGGCGATCCTGAGCAGGACCTCGTCCGGGGTGGGCTCGGGCATCGGCCGTTCGCCCACCGCCAGGGGCAGTCCGACGCCATCGAACAGGACGGCCTTCATGTCCGGTCCTCCATCAGTCTTCGCCGCGTCGGGAACCAGGGGGCGTCGACGACCTTGCAGATCAGGCCCCAGAGGCCGCCGCGCGCGAAAAGCGCCATGAACACGGTGAGCAGGCCGAGCACCACCAGATAGGTCGCGCCATATTCGCCGAACCAGCGCTCGGCGAAGAAATAGATCAGCGCCCCGATCAGCACGCCCTCCAGCGATCCCAGCCCGCCGACCATGACGATGAAGATCGCGATATTGGCCCAGTTCGGGTCATAGGCGGAGGGCGGCGTGATGCGGAGCTGGGCCATGAAATAGATCGCGCCTGCAAGGCCCGTGCCGACAGCCGCGGCGACCCAGATCAGGAAGCGCAGCCGGCTGACATTGACGCCCTGGCTTGCGGCCGCCACCGGATTGTCGCGCATGGCGATCAGCGCCAGCCCGTAGCGCGAGCGCAGCAGCAGGTAGCTGCCGCCGACGGTGACGAGCAGCATCAGCGCGCAGAGCAGCGAGACGCCGACGGCCCGCTCCATGGACGAATAGCCGGTCATGACGCGCAGGCTCATGCCCGCCCCGCCGTTGACATAGCCGAAGACCGATGTCGCAAGCCGCATCACTTCGGCCACGACCCAGGTGCCGATGGCGAAATAGGGGCCGTCGAGCCGGTGCAGCAGGCCATAGGTGGGAATGGCGAGCAGGGCGGGCGCGATCATCGCCAGCACGACGGCGATGAAGGGATTGATGCCCCAGAGCTGCGCCATGACGAACATCGCATAGGCGGCGACGCCCACGAAGGCCTGCTGGCCGACCGACACGAGGCCGGCATAACCGGCAAGCAGGTTCCACATCTGGGCGACGGCGATGTAGCAGCAGAGCTCGACCACGTCGCGGATGAGGCCCTGGCTCGCCCAGAGCGGCATCGAGGCGATGGTAAGAAGCGCGATTATGCCGAGCCCCATGGCGATGACGCCGGAAAGGGTCTGGCGCTGGACGCGGACCGGCGGGAGTTCCGTGGCGGCGGCCGGGCCTGGTGCGGTTGCGAGCGCGTGGGTCACGGTCTCAGTCCTTTCCGAGGATGCCCTGCGGCCGCAGCGCGAGGATGATGAGGAAGACGAGATGGCCGGCGAGGATGCCGAAGCCGGGATCGATGCGGAAGCCGATCGACTGGCTGATGCCGAGCACCATGGCGCCGATGAACGCCCCCCAGATCGAGCCCATGCCGCCGATGATGACGGCCTCGAAGGCATAGATGAGCTGGAAGGCGCCGTCGGCCGGCGATACCGTCGAGCGCATCGACTGGAAGACGGCCGCAAAGCCGAGGATGCCGACGGCGAGCGCCGTCGCGCCGGCATAGACCGCCTTGGGATCGACGCCGGTCATCGCCGCGGCTTCCACGTCGGCGGCGGCCGCGCGCAGCGACCGCCCGAAGCGGGTATATTGCATCGTGGTCGCCAGCGCCGCCGTCAGCACGGTGGCCGTGAAGAGGACGATGACGGGCAGCACGCCGACGAAGAGCGGCCCGAGCTGGAAGGAGGCTTGAGCGAGGCCGTCGCTCGGCAGCGAGCGCGTATCGGCCGACCAGACCTGCAGCATCGCGTTCTGCAGCGCGATCGACAGGCCGAAGGTGGCGATCAGCGAGGGCAGCGGGTCGGCGCCGACGACGCGGTTGAGGATCAGCCGCTGCAGGATGACACCGATGATGCCGCCGAGCGCGACGAGCACCACCAGCACCGACCAGGGGCCGAGGCCGAAGGTCGAGGCGAGGCTGATGCCGACCAGCGCCAGCAGGATCATCAGGTCGCCATGGGTGATGTTGACGACGCGCATGACGCCGAACATCAGCGCCATGCCGAGGGCGTATTGCGCATAGAGGCCGCCGAGAAGAACGCCCTGGACGAGACCGTCAAGCCACTGCATGGGATGCTCCGAAATAGGCTTCGCCGATCGCCTCGCGGGACATGTCCGCGGAACGGCCGGTCAGCGTCACGCGGCCCTCCAGCATGCAGTAGAGCCGGTCCGAGGCGGACTTGGCGAGGCCGACATCCTGCTCGACCAGCACGATGGCCGTGCCGTTGGCCGAGATCGACGGGATGGACTGGTAGATTTCCTTGACCACCTTCGGGGCGAGGCCGAGGCTGATCTCGTCGCACAGCAGAAGGCGCGGCTGGTTGAGCAGCGCGCGGCCGATCGCCACCATCTGCTGCTGGCCGCCGGAAAGCGACTGGACCGGCACGGCCTGCTTTTCCTTGAGGATCGGGAACAGCGCATGGATGCGCTCGATCGTCCAGGCGTCGCCACGGCCGGGGGCGGCATGGTCGATGGCCACGCGCAGATTGTCGAGAACCGACATGCCGGCAAACAGCCGGCGGCCCTCCGGCACGATCGCCACGCCGTCTGCCACCATGCTGTGCGGCCGGCTGCCTCCGACCGGCCGGCCGTCGAGCCGCACCATGTCGGGCGCGACCCTGATCAGCCCCATGACCGATTTCAAAAGCGTCGACTTGCCGGCGCCGTTGGCGCCGATCAGGGCGACGACCTCGCCCTCGGCGACCTCCAGATCGACGCCGTAGAGCGCCTGGAAGTCGCCATAGCGGGCCTTGAGGTCGTGGGTGGAGAGAAGCGTCTTTCCCGTCATGCCTCGATCCCCATATAGACGCGCCGCACTTCCGGGTCCTTGATGACGTCGTCCGGCAGCCCCTCGGCGATCTTCTCGCCGAAGTTCAGCACCATGATCCGGTCGGCCACGGCGAGGAGCGCGTGCAGGACATGCTCGATCCAGACGATGGTGACGCCGCGGTCGCGGATGCGGCGGATGAGTTGCACGAGCGCCTTGCCCTCCTCGTCGGTCAGGCCGCCGGCGATTTCGTCGAGCAGCAGCAGGCTCGGGCTGGAGGCGAGCGCGCGGGCCAGCTCCAGCCGCTTGCGGTCGAGCAGCGTCAGCGATCCGGCCGAGCGGTTGGCCTTGTCGGCGAGCTCGCAGTCGCGCAGGATCTGCGCGCAGAGCGCATAGCTCTGGGCCTCGGTGCGCCCGCCGCCGAAGGTGGCGGCCACGAGGAGGTTTTCGAAGGTGGACATGCCGACATAGGGCCGGGGAATCTGGTAGGTGCGGCCGATGCCGATCTTGCAGCGCGAATAGGGCGGCTGGCCGACCAGGCGCTCGCCGGCGAAGACGAGCTCGCCGGCATCGTTCCTGAGGTCGCCGCTGATCAGGTTGAACAGCGTGGTCTTGCCCGCCCCGTTGGGGCCGAGGATGCCCAGCACCTCGCCGCGCCGGACATCGAAGCTGATGTCGTGCAGAACGGGGAGGGCGCCGAAGGATTTGCTCAATCCCCTCGCTTCCAGCAATATGCCGTCCAATCGATCCTCCGCTCCGGGCCGCGACAGGCGCCTTCACGCGCCGCCGGGCCGGTCTTCACATGCATTCGTATGGTTTTGCGGATGGCCGGGCGGCGGGCCGCCCGGCACGATGTCCGATCCGCCAGGCTCAGCCCGCCCAGGGGATCACCTTCATCGTCTGCTCGGGCTCGAACAGCTTGTTGACGGTGTTGTCGACGATCTTCAGGTCGTAGGGCCACGTCTCGCCCTTGACCCACTGGCCGCCGAAGATCGGCGTCGTCGAGACGTTCTTGTGCGGCCCGCTGGAGAAATCGACCTTGCCGATCAGCGTGTCGATCCTGGTCTCGACCATGGCGTCGCGGATCGAGGTACGGTCGAGCGGGTTGGCGGCGCGCTTGAGGATGTCGAGCGCCACCTCCCAGATCGCATGGCTGTAGCCGAGCGGCTGCGTCCACTGCTTCTTGGTCTCGCTCTCCCACTGGTCGGCGATCTCGCGGCTCACCTGGCCCGTCAGCGTCGACTTGAAGGGGAAGGCGGGCGTCCACCAGACTTCCGACGACATGCCGTCGCCGAGCGGCCCGAGCGCCTGCACGCCGCCGGGGAAGAGCAGCGCGGCCGCCACGGTGACGGCCTTGGGTTTGTAGCCCTGCTGGGCGCACTGGTTGATGAAGGTCTTGAGGTCGTCGGGATAGGTGATGCCGCCGACGATTTCGCAGCCGGCGTTCTTGAAGGCGGCGATCTGCGCCGAATAGTCGTTGGTGCGCGGCTGGAAGAAGCCGGGGACCGTGATCTCGAAGCCGGCCTTCTGGGTCGGCGCGGGCAGGCCGTAGTCGTTGTTGCCCCAGGTCTCGCCGTCGGCGTTCTGCGGGAACAGCATGCCGACCTTGCGGTTGGTGTCGAGCGTGTTCCACAGGCCGACGAAGGTGTTGAGCGCCTCGTCGAGGCCCCAGAAGAAGTGATAGGTCCAGTTGAACGGCTCGTTCTGGCCGCCGCGCGGGAAGATCACCGCCTGCCAGGGCGCGCCGGTCGAAAGGCACGGGCATTCGTTAAGCTCGGCCTGGTCGGCCGCGGGGCTGACGGTGTCGGTCGTCGAGGCGGGCAAAAGCAGGTGCACGCCGTCGTTCAGGATCAGGTCGCCGGCGACTTCGGCGGCGCGGTTGGGATCGGACTGGCTGTCGCGGATCAGGATCTCGACATCGAACCTGCCGGCGGCGGTCTCGAGGCCGTCCTTCAGCATGGCCTTGACCTTCTGGGCCGCCCAGCCGTCGGTCTCGCCGAACAGGGCGAGGGGGCCGGTCGTCGGCGTCACGAAGCCGAGCTTGATCGTGCCGGCCGACTGGGCCCTGGCGATCATCGGTGCGCCGAGCACCGAGGCGGCAAGTCCGGCACCCATGCCCTTCAGCACGGTCCGGCGGGATGGCTGCGCAAAATTCGTCTTCAGGTCCACCTTGGTCTCCTCCCTCTGGTGTTCTTGTCGTCTTGACGCGCATGCGGTGACGGCAGGTCCTCCCCGACCCGGCCGTCGCCTTACTTGATGCGGTTCATCGACCCGCCGTCGATCACCAGCTGGCTGCCGGTGACGTAGGACGAGCAGGGCGAGGCGAGATAAAGCGCCAGGCCCTTGATGTCCTCGGTGCTGCCGATCCGGCCGATCAGCGACTGCTCCTCGAAGGCCTTGCGGTCGGCGGGGATCTTCAGCCGGCCGCCGGCGATGTTGGTCATGAAGGGGCCGGGCGAGATGCAGTTGATGAGGATGCCGAACATGCCCAGCTCCATCGCCATCTGCCGGACGAAATGGTCGACGCCCGCCTTGGCCGGCATGTAGGGCGTGCCCACGATCGCCTCGTTGATCTGGCCGGCGATGGAGGAGGTGACGATGATCCGCCCGCCCCCTGTCGCCTTCATGTGGCGCGCGGAATGCTTGACCGTGGTGTAGACGGACGAGAGGTTGACCTCGATGACCCGGTCCCAGTGGTGGTCGTCGAGCACGTCGATCGCCCCTTCCGGAATGCGCTCGCCGGTCGTCGAGAGGAAGCCCGGCCCGGCGTCGATGCCGGCATTGGCGAAGACCACGTCGATCCGCCCGTGGCGTTCGGCCACGGCATCGAAGGCTTCCTTCATGCGCAGACGGTCGGCCACATCGACCACCTGCCCCCACACATCGCCGCCACCGGCCTTCAGCTCCGCCACGACGCTGTCGAGCGTTGCCGGGTTGAGGTCGAAAATACAGACCCGCGCGCCATTGTCCGCCATGACCTCGGCATAGGCGCGGCCGATACCGCTGGCGCCGCCGGTGACGATGACCGATTTGTCGCGAACGTCGAACATCTCCTGCAATGTCGCCATTCTTGTCCTCCCGATTGAAGAGAGGCTAGCAGCGGTGGACACCCGATTTAATGATTTTTCTCAAATTTAATATGTCGTTTCGTTATATTGGAAACCGTATTCATCGATGGTTTCACGGCCGGGGGCTTGCCGCGAATTTTCCGGTTTGGCCATCCTTGCATGAATGCGTGAAGCCGCCGCCCTATGGAGGCGGGACCTATCCTCGCGATCCGCCTGGAGCGGGCTTGTTGGGGGATGGAAATCGGCTAGACTGGCGGGAAGGGTGACGGATCGCGCGTCGCGGCGACGAGGGAGTGTTGTCTTGGGGTTTCGTTTCGGGGGTAAATACGGTCATCTCGACCATGGCGGCGCCTGCCCGTGTCACAATCCGCAGGCGCAGAAGCTTTTCGCGCGCATCAACGCCGGTATCTCGCGCCGGTCCGTGCTGAAGGGCATCGCGGCCAGCCTCGCCGCTCCGGCGCTCGGTGCGGTCAGCCCGGCTTTCGCGCAGGCATCCGCAAGGCCGCTACTGCTTCGCAATGTCGGCATATTCGACGGAACCGGCAGCGCGTTGATACACGGGCAGGGCGTGCTTGTCGAAGGCGACCGCATCAAGTCGCTGGTTCCGGCCGCCGATGCCGTTTCCGACGCCGAGGTGATCGACTGCGGCGGGCGCACGCTGATGCCCGGCATGATCGATGCCCACTGGCATTCCATCCTCGCCGCCATTTCGCAAGTCGTGGCCATGACCGCCGATGTGCCCTATGTGCATCTCGTTGCCGCGCAGGAGGCCGAGCGGACCGTTCTTCGCGGCTTCACGACGGTGCGCGATGTCGGCGGCCCGTCCTTTGCCCTGAAGAGGGCGATCGACGAGAGGCGTATCGCCGGCCCCCGCATCTATCCGTCCGGCGCCATGATCTCGCAGACCTCGGGGCATGGCGATTTCCGCATGCGCACGGAGCTGCCGCGCGCGCCGCAGACCGATCTCAGCGGGGCCGAGCAGGCGGGCATCTCCGCCATCGCGGATGGCGAGGCAGAAGTGCTGCGCCGTGTGCGCGAGCAACTCATGCTCGGCGCCAGCCAGATCAAGATCATGGGCGGCGGCGGGGTATCGTCGTCGTTCGACCCGATCGATTCCCTCCAGTATACCGAGGCCGAGATGAAGGCGGCCGTGGCGGCGGCGGCGGACTGGGGCACCTATGTCTGCATCCACGCCTATACCTCCGCGGCCGTTCGCCGGGCGCTCGCGTGCGGCGTCAAGTCGATCGAGCACGGCCAGCTGGTCGACGAGGAGACGGTCAAGCGCATGGTGGACGCCGATGCGTGGTGGAGCATCCAGCCTTTCCTGGCGGACGAGGATGCCAATGTAAAACCGTCGCCGGAGCAACGTGCCCAGCAGGAACAGATCGCCGAGGGCACGGTCCGCGCCATCGAGCTCGGCAAGCAGCACAAGGTGAAGATGGCGCTCGGCACGGACATCCTGTTCAGCCCGACCGGAACGGCGAGCCAGGGCCGCCAGCTCGCGAAGTTCGCCCGCTGGTACGACAATGCCGAGGTGCTGCGCATGCTGACCAGCGGCAATGCCGACCTCATGGGGCTCTCGGGGCCGCGCAATCCCTATCCGGCAAAGCTCGGCCGCATCGAAGCGGGTGCCTATGCGGATCTGCTGGTCGTCGACGGCGATCCGCTCCAGGACATTTCGCTGATTGCCGATCCGGAACGGACGCTGGCGCTGGTGATGAAGGACGGGCGTGTTCACAGGAATACGTTGCCGGCTTGAAGGGCGGGGGAACTTCCTTGAAGAGATATTTTGCTGCAGTCATTCTGGCGCTGTGCGCGGCCCATGCCGCCCACGCCGACGACGCTGTCACAGGAGGCGCTTCCGGCCCGGCGGCGGAGGGGCATCCGGACTGGGCGCTACAGGTCACGCCCTATATGTGGGCGGCCGGCCTCGAGGGGAACATATCGCCGTTCCGTCGCGCGCCGACGCTTCACGTCGAGAAGTCGTTCTCCGATGTGATGGACGACCTCAATTTCGGCGGCTTCGTCAATGTCTGGGGGCGTTACGACCGCTTCGTTCTTTCCGGCGACATCATGTATGTCGACACGACGGACAGCCACGCGACCGGTCCGCTGCCGGCGCTGCAGATTCCGGGCATCGGCACGATACCTCCCGGCGCGAGCGTCGATGCCAATGTCGACACGACGCAGTTCACGGCGACGCTCCAGGGCGGCTACCGCGTCCTCGACACGCCGGAATTTTCCCTGGATGCGCTCGGCGGCGCGCGCTTCTGGTACATTTCCAACGACGTTTCGGTGACGGCAAGCCATATTTCCATCGGCACGGTCTCCGCGAGCCACGACGAAAGCTTCGGCTGGGTGGACCCGGTCATCGGTGCGCGGTTCTTCATCAACCTCACGGACAAGCTCTCCGTGCAGGGGCAGGTGGACATAGGCGGCTTCGGCGTCGGATCCGACCTCACATGGTCGGCGCTGGCGACGGTGAACTACACGTTCACGCAGAACCTCTCCGCCTCGGCCGGCTACAAGGTGCTGGATGTCGACTACAAGCACGACGGCCATGTCTTCGACACCCGGCTTTCCGGCCCGGTGCTGGGGCTGACGTACCGGTTCTAGTCCCCGATCCAGGGCTGTGTCGCGATTGCACCGACGCTTCAACCTCCCGCGGCATTTTCAAACGCGCGGGGGCGACCGTCAGGGACCGTCTTGCGCAAGCGGCATGGATTTGATGCCGATATGCTCGTGCAACAGCGCGACGGCACGGTCCTCGTCCCGGTCGAGGGCGGCGTCCATCAGCAGGGTATGGTGGTCGATCGTCGAGGTCGAACGCAGTATGGCCATCAGCGCTGCATCCGCGCGCGCATCCGACAGAACACCCTTGCCCAGCACGATCAGGCGCTGGTGCCGGCGAACCTGCCCATGCAACTGTTCGAGGAAGCGGCGCAGCCAGCGGCTATGGCTTCCTCCGACAAGGCGAAGATGGAAATCCTGGTGGGCGGCTTCGAATTCCTCGTAGGCCGCTTCCGGCATGCCCTGCTCCAGGGCCGGCGCCCGCGACAGGGCCCGGTGTGCCAGCAGGACGTCCTTCTGCCATTCGTCGTCGCCGGTCCTGATGGATTCCCGCAGAAGCTGGGATTCGATGACCAGCCGCGCATTCTGGATGTCCTGGAGTTCGGCATAGCTGGCGCCCGAAACCCGGTAACCGCGATTGCGCGCCGAGGTCACGAGATTCTCGCCCTCGAGCCGTGAAAGCGAATCCCGCAACGGCGTCCAGCCGAAGCCGTAACGTGCTTCAAGCGCGGAAACGGTCAGCGGCTCCCCCGGCAGGAGCACTCCCGCCAGGATGTCGCGCTTCAAGGCCTCATAGGCCTGATCTGTCTTGGACATCTTTCACCTGCCTTCCCACCCCCGGTCGACGGTCCTCGGGGCGGTCAACGAATCTCGATCCAAATTTATATATAATCATCAAATAGATATGCCAATTATATTTTATATTGACATTTTTTGGATATTATATTTTATTTTAAGGGCATGGAGGAGAGGCCACCGCGCCATGCGGCGCCGGGCCGAACGATCAAAAATCAAACAAAACAGCGGGAACGATTATGAAAACAATCCTCAGGACCCTTTTGCTGGGATCCGTCGTCGTGGCGGCGGCGCCGGCCATAGCCAAAGACATCAAGATCGGCATTCTCTTCGGCTTCACCGGCCCGATCGAATCGCTGACCCCGCCGATGGCGGACGGCGCCGAACTGGCGATGAAGGAGGTCTCCGACAGCCATCTGCTGCTTGGCGGCGACAGCGTGGTGCCGGTACGCGGCGACAGCACCTGCACCGATGCGTCGGCGGCAACGGCCGCTGCGGAACGGCTGGTGACGGTCGACAGGATCGTGGCGCTCGTCGGTGCCGACTGCTCGGGCGTCACCACCGCCGTGCTGAACAACGTGGCGATCCCGAACGATCTTCTGATGATTTCGCCGTCCGCGACGTCTCCCGCTCTTGCGGCCGATACCGACAAGGGCCTGTTCTTCCGCACGGCGCCTTCGGATTCGCGCCAGGGCGAGCTCTTGTCCAGGGTGTTGATCGATCGGGGGATCAAGGCCGTCGCCGTGACCTACACCAACAACGACTACGGCAAGGGCTTCGCCGATTCCTTCGTCGCCGCCTACAAGGCGGCCGGCGGCACGGTGACGCTGGTTGCCCCGCATGAGGACGGCAAGGCGGACTATTCGGCGGAGGTCTCGGCACTGTCGGTGGCAGGCGGCGATACGCTCGTGGTTCTGGGCTATTCCGACCAGGGCGGCCACGGCATCATCAAGGCATCGCTCGACAGCGGCGCCTTCGACAGCTTTGCCGTCGGCGACGGCATGCATTCCGAAAAGCTCACCGCCGATTTCGGCCCGGACCTGAAGATCTTCGGCACCGTGCCGTGGACGGTGGGCGACGGCGCGGCGAAATTCGCCGCCCTGGCCAAGGCCGCCGGCAAGAACGCCGACAGCTCGTTCGTGCGCGAATCCTACGATGCGACGGCGCTGATCCTGCTGGCGATCCAGAAGGCCGGCGATCCGGCCAAGGCGGCAGGGCACATCATGGAGGTCGCCAATGGCCCGGGTGAGAAGATCTATCCCGGCGAGCTGGCCAAGGCGCTCAAGATCCTCAAGGACGGCGGCAGCATCGACTATGTCGGCGCCTCGGACGTGCAGATGATCGGCACCGGCGAAAGCGCGGGCAGCTACCGCGAGTTCGAGAACAGGGGCGGCAAGTTCGAAACCGTCCGCATGCTGACGGCCGAATGAGGCCGGGTGCGGGCCGCCCTGCGCGGTCCCGCGCCCTTCGGGGGGAATCCAGTCATGGGAAAAGCCGACACGCCGCCGGACTTGCTGGTGGTCGAGGACCTCGGCATCGCCTTCGGCGGCCTGAAGGCCGTCGACAGGATGTCGATGACCATCGCGAAGGGCAGCATCGCCGGGCTGATCGGCCCGAACGGTGCGGGTAAATCCACGCTCTTCAATCTGATCGCGGGATACCATCGCCCCGATTCCGGGCGCGTCCTGCTGGAAGGCGACGACATCACGGGCAAGCCGCCGCATATCCTGTTCGGCAGGGGGCTGCTGCGCACGTTCCAGATCGCGCGCGAATTCTCGACGCTCACCGTGCGGGAGAACCTGATGATGGTGCCGGCGGGCCAGGCCGGGGAAACCTTCCTCGGGGCCTGGCTGCATCCGGCCAGGGTGCGCGCGCAAGAGCGGGCCTTGCGGGAGAAGGCCGACGGGATTCTCGAATTCCTGGAGATAATCCATGTCGCCGACCTGCCGGCGGGCAGCCTTTCCGGCGGTCAGAAAAAGCTCCTGGAGCTCGGCCGCACGATGATGGCGGAGCCGAAGATCGTCTTTCTCGACGAGGTCGGCGCCGGCGTGAACCGGACGCTGCTCTACAATATCGCCACCGCGATCCGCCGCCTCAATCGCGAGCGCGGCTACACTTTCTGCCTTGTCGAGCACGACATGCAGTTCATCGCCGAGCTCTGCGACGACGTGACCTGCATGGCCGAGGGCAAGGCGCTGGCCCGCGGCTCGGTCGCCGACATCCTCGGCAACGAGCGGGTGATCGAGGCCTATCTTGGACGCGGGCGCGCCGCGAAAGGCACGGGTGTGGCATGAGCTATCTGAAGGCGGAGGCGCTCGTGGGCGGCTATGGCGGCGCGACGATCCTCAACGGCTGCACGATCGAGGTGGACCGGGGCCGGATCGCGGTCATCGTCGGTCCGAACGGTGCGGGAAAATCCACCGCGATGAAGGCGATACTGGGCTTGCTCCGGCTCACCTCGGGCCGGGTGCTGCTGGACGCGCGCGATATCACGGCCCTGCCGACCCAGGCGCGCATCAGCGCCGGCATGGCCTTCGTGCCGCAGACCGACAATGTCTTTCCCTCCCTCAGCGTGTTCGAAAACCTCCAGATGGGCGCGCTGCTGCGCAGGGATCCGATCGAGGGGACGCTGGAGGAGATATTTTCCCTCTTCCCGATCCTCGCCGAGAAGCGGAACCAGCTTGCCGGCCAGCTATCCGGCGGCCAGCGCCAGCAGCTTGCCGTCGGGCGGGCGCTCATGACGCGCCCCTCCGTCCTCCTGCTCGACGAGCCGACGGCCGGGGTGAGCCCGAACGTCATGGACGAGCTTTTCGACAAGATCACCCGCATCGCCGCCCAGGGCCTCGCCGTCCTGATGGTGGAGCAGAACGCGGCCGGCGCGCTGGAAATCGCCGATACGGGTTACGTGCTGGTGCATGGCGCGAACCGCTTCACCGGGGCCGGTCGGGATCTCCTCAACGATCCCGACACCCGCCGCAGCTTTCTGGGTGGACGCAAATGACGGATATTCTCAACGCCCTGGTCCATCTGGCGAGCATGCTCCTGCTTCCCGGCCTCGCCTATGGCAGCCAGCTCGCCTTCGGCGCGCTCGGTGTAACGCTGATCTTCGGCGTGCTGCGCTTCTCGAATTTCGCGCATGCCGAGGGCATGTCGCTCGGAACGGCCGTCTGCATCCTCTTCACCCTGTGGCTGCAGGGCAGGGGCATCGCGCTCGGTCCCCTGCCGACGGCGCTCATCGGCATGTTGCTGGCCATTCCGGTCATGGCGCTGGTCTTCATCGGCACCGACCAGGCCCTCTATCGGCACTTCCGCCGCATCAATGCCCGGCCTGAAGTGTTCATGATCGTCTCGGCGGGCGTCATGCTGATCATGAACGGCGCGATCCGTCTGATCATCGGTCCGAACGGTCGCGATTTCGAGGATGGCGAGCGCTTCATCGTCACGGCCAGGGGATTTCGCGAATGGTCCGGCCTGGCCGAGCCCCTCGTCGTGAAGACGTCGCAGGCGATGACCATAGCCCTGGCGCTGGCGGTCGGGGTCGCACTGTTCCTGTTCCTCAACAGGACGCGTTCGGGACGCTCGATGCGCGCCTATGCCGACAATCGCAACCTCGCCCTGCTGTCGGGGGTGGATCCGGACCGCATCGTGCGGCTGACCTGGATCCTCGTCGCCGTGCTCTCGGTCACCGGAGGCGTGCTGTTCGGCCTGGACAAGGGGTATCGCCCGTTCGTCTATCAACAGCTTCTGCTGCCGATGTTCGCGGCCGCCGTGGTGGGCGGGCTCGGCAGCCCCCTCGGCGCCATCGCCGGATCGATGATCGTCGCCTTTTCGGAACTGGCGCTCACCTTCGCCTGGAAGAAGGTGCTGGGCTATCTGTTGCCCGCGGCATGGGCGCCCGAGGGAATGATGCAGTTCCTCTCGACGGAATACAAGTTCGCCGTCTCCTTCCTGATCCTCGTCGTCGTCCTGCTCGTCCGGCCTGCGGGACTGTTTGGAAAGCCCGTGAAATGAACCGCCGCACGACGCTTCTCTACGCTGCCATGGCGGCGGTGCTCCTGTCGGTCGCCCTGCTGCAAAGCTGGCAACTGGCGCTCACCATCCTCAACCTCTGCCTGATCTCCGCGGTGATGGCGCTGGGCGTCAACGTGCAATGGGGCGTCGCCGGCATGTTCAATGTCGGCACGATGGGCTCGGCCGCCATCGGCGGGCTGGCGGTCGTGTTGGTTTCGGCTCCCCCGGTGCGCGCGGCGTGGGCGGAGGGCGGCGCGGGCCTCTTCTCCAGCGCGTCGATCCTGGTTCTGACGGCCGCCGTCGCCCTGGCGCTATGGCGGTGGCTCGGCTCCCGGCCCGCGCTGCGCGGGGCGGCGGTCGCGGCGGTCCTGTTTTTCGGCTTCCTGCTGGCACAGCACTGGTTCCTGCCCGCGACGGCCGCGATCGAGGCGGTCGATGCGGCAAGCGCCGGCTATCTCGGCGGGCTCGGCCTGCCGGTGGCGCTGTCCTGGCTGGTCGGCGGGGTGTTTGCCGGGCTGCTCGCATGGCCGGTCGGCCGGCTGACCGCCGGGCTGCGCTCCGACTATCTCGCCGTGGCGACCTTCGGCATTTCCGAGATCGTTCTGGCGGTCCTGCGCAACGAGGAATGGCTGGCGCGCGGCGTGAAGAACGTGACCGGCCTGCCGCGTCCGGTGCCCTATGAGAGCGATCTCCAGGCGGCCGGCTGGGTCCAGTCGCTTGCCCTGTGGCTGGGATTGCCGCTCCGCGACCTGGCGTCGATCCTGGTGAAACTGGCGTATACCGCGTGGTTCCTCGCCGTTCTCGTGGTCATCTTCTGGCTTCTGGAGCGCCTTGGCCGCGCGCCATGGGGCCGAATGATGCGCGCCATCCGCGACAATGAGGAAGCCGCCCGCGCAATGGGCAAGGATGTCGCGCGCCGTCATCTCCAGGCCTTCGTGCTCGGCTCGGCCATCGTCGGCATCGGCGGCGCGATGCTGGTCACCCTGGACGGCCAGTTCACCGCCGGCGCCTACCAGCCGCTCCGCTACACCTTCCTGATCTGGGTGATGGTGATCATCGGCGGCGCCGGCAACCATCGGGGCGCGGTCTATGGCGCGTTCCTGATCTGGTTCGTATGGGTTCAGGCGGAAACGGCAGGTCTGTGGATCGCCGGTACGGCGTCGGCGCTCCTTGCCCCCGACAACCCCCTTCGCGCCGCGTTCGAACAAAGTCCGGCCCAGCTTCGCTATGTGGTGATGGGCCTCATCCTGGTCTTCGTGATGCGTTTCGCGCCGCGTGGACTGATCCCCGAAGAAACACCGGAGCCCCAGAAATGACAGCCACCGATCTCCTCGCTCCTTTCGACCTGACGGGACGCGTCGCCCTTGTCACCGGCGGCACCGGGGGAATAGGGCGCGCCTGCGTCGAGCGCCTGCAAGCCTATGGCGCGACCGTGGCGCTGACCTGCGTCGACGGCGTCGAGGATCCCGCCGCCGTCCTCGGCGCATTCGACGGGCCGCAGGGCCTGACGGCCCATGCCCTCGACCTGCGCGACGTCGCCTCGATCCGGCGCTGCATCGCCTCGGTGCTCGATGCGCATGGCCGCATCGACATGCTGGTGAACAACGCCGCGGTCGGCTCGGCCACGGTCGCCAACTGGTCGGGCGATGCCGACGAGCAGGACAGCCTTATGCTGGCGATCAACGCGGACGGCACGCTGAAGATGTGCCGGGAATTTCTCGACGCCCCCGGCGGGCCGGAGCGCAAGCTGATCAATATCAGTTCGGTCGGCGGCGGCATCACCGCCTTTCCCGGCTTCCGCCTGTCGGACGGGATGAGCAAGGCGGCTGTCGCCTTCCTGACGCGGCAGCTCGCCGCCGAGACGGTGCACGGGGACGTCGACGTGTTCGCCGTCTGCCCCGGCGCCACCGACACGCCGATGTTCCAGGCCAGCACGCTGTCGAAGCTCGGGTCCGGCGAACGCACGGCCTTCCTTGCCCGCCTGCCGAAGGGGCGCCTGATCGAACTGCGGGAGATCGCCGCCATCGTGCATTTCCTCGCCAGCCCTTCCGCCCGCGTCCTGCATGGCGCGATCCTCGACGCCTCCATGGGCCTCGGCGTGCGACCCGGCCTGATGTCGGAATATGGCGGCCATTGAGCGCCGCGAGAAACAGGAGCAGCATGATGAAAACGGATTTCGACGCCACCCGCCGGGCCTTCGACCTGCCCGAAGGAATGATCTACCTCGACGGCAACTCGCTCGGCCCCCTGCCGACGGCGGTGAGGGAACGGCTGGCGCGCACGGTGAGCGAGGAATGGGGCGAGATGCTGATCGGCGGCTGGAACCGCGCGGGCTGGATGGGCCTTCCGCGCCGGGTCGGCGACCGCATCGCCGGCCTGATCGGAGCCGAACCCGGCACGGTGGTCGTCGGCGACACGCTGTCGATCAAGGTCTATCAGGCGCTCGCATCCGCCCTGGAGATGAACCCGTCCCGCAAGGTGATCCTGTCGGATACCGGCAATTTCCCCTCGGATCTCTACATCGCCGGCGGGCTCGCCCGCACGCTCGGCCCCGATTATGAATTGCGGCTGGCCGCGCCCGGCGATCTCGCCGCGGCGCTGGACGAAACGGTCGCGGTCCTGCTCGTGACCGAGGTCGACTACCGTACCGGCTACCGGCACGACATGGCCGCGCTGACCGCGCGGGCGCACGCGCTGGGCATCCTGACGATCTGGGACCTGGCCCATTCCGCCGGCGCCCTGCCGGTCAAGCTGGCGGCCTGCAAGGCCGATTTTGCCGTGGGCTGCACCTACAAATACCTCAATTCCGGTCCGGGCGGCCCCGCCTTCATCTATGTGGCGCCGCGTCACATCGACCATGCCCGTCCTGCCCTTTCCGGCTGGATGGGGCACGAATCGCCGTTCGCCTTCGATCTTGACTATCGTCCGGGCCGGGGGATCGAGCGCATGCGTGTCGGCACGCCGCCGATCCTGCAGCTCGCCGCGCTGGACGCCGCGCTCGACGTGTGGGACGGCGTCGACATCGAGGATGTGCGGGCGCGGTCGCTGGAGCTCGGCGATCTGTTCGTCTCGGAGGTCGAGGCCGGCTGCCCGGAGCTCGTCCTGGCAACCCCGCGCGCCCATGGCGAGCGCGGCAGCCAGATCTCTTTCCGTCATCCGGAAGGCTACGCAATCATGCAGGCGCTGATCGATGAGGGGGTCGTCGGCGATTTCCGCGCGCCCGACATCCTGCGGTTCGGCTTCACCCCTCTCTATGTCGGCCTGGACGACGTGCGGCGCGCCGCGCAGATCCTTGTCGGCATCATGGCCGGCAGGCGCTGGGACAAGGCCGCATACCGCCGCCCGGCCGGCGCCGTGGTTACCTGACGGCACAGGCACGAGGCCGCCGCCGGCAAGGCGCGCGGCGTCACGATTGTGACGCCGGAAGGGATCGGCCAGCCGGGATCGGATGCACGCGCCGTAATTCCTTTCCCGGCCGCGCCGCCGTGCGCTCCGGATGCCGCGGCCGGGCGCAAACAAGGAGAACTTGTCTAAGCACGTCAATTTCTTCGTTTAAGGCGATGGCTTCCGCGGGCATCTTCCGGTTTGCCTCATGGGGATCGTGTGATGACGAAAGCACTTGTCACGGGGGCGACGCGGGCTCCCGGACGCGCGATCGCCACCACGCTTGCAAAGGAAGGCTGGGAGGTGCACGCGCTCGGCCGCGATCGCATCGCGCTCGACGACATGCGCGCCGGGCACGGCATCGTGCCGCTTGCGATGGATCTGACGGACCGCGATTATGTGCGCCTCACGGTCGAAGGCATGGAGCCGGACGTCGTCGTCCACGCGGCTCTGCGCTGGCCGCAAGAGACCCGTTTCCTCGGTCTTGCGGAGGCCGACATCGACATGGCGCTGGAAGTCAACCTCTCCGCAACGCTGCATGTCACGCGCGCCGTGCTGCCGGCGATGGCCGAACGGGGCCATGGCGCCTTCGTCATGCTCGTGCCGGACGAGTGCGAGGCGAAAAGCGCGCTCGAGCGGACGGCGGCCGGCGCGATCGACGGCTTTGCCCGCGCCCTTGCGGACGAGGTCCGGGGCAGCGGGGTCTTCGTCCACGCCCTTGCGCTTGGAAGGCCGCCTTTTCATCGGCTGGGACCGCAGGTCCTTTCGCTCCTGTCCGCATCCGGCTTCCAATCTCACTTCATCGAACGACAGGAACATGGACATGGACCGTAACGGAGGGCAGTTGCTCGTCGCGAGCCTCCTGGCGCTGGGGGCGAGGAAGAGCTTCGGCGTGCCGGGGGAAAGCTATCTCGCGGTGCTCGATGCGCTGCACGACACCGGCGGGCGCCTCGACTATATCCTGTGCCGCAACGAGGGCGGCGCCGCCTTCATGGCGGCGGCCTATGGCAAGCTCACCGGCCAGCCCGGCATCTGCTTCGTGACCCGCGGACCCGGCGCCACCAATGCCTCGATCGGCGTGCACACCGCCATGCAGGATTCCGCGCCGATGATCCTCTTCGTCGGCCAGGTCGGGACCGACATGAAGGGCAGGGAGGCGTTCCAGGAGGTCGACTACAGGGCGGTTTTCGGAACCATGGCGAAATGGGCCGTCGAGATCGACCAGGTCGAGCGCATCCCCGAAATCCTCTCGCGCGCCTGGACGCTTGCCGTTTCCGGGCGTCCCGGCCCCGTCGTGATCGCGCTGCCGGAGGACATGCTGACGTCGCTGACCGCGGCCGCGCCGCTGTCCGGCCCCGTCGAGATCGCCGAGGCCGCGCCGTCGGCGCCGGCCATGCGGCGCCTGCGGCAAATGCTGGACGGGGCGAAGCGCCCCGTCATCCTCTACGGCGGCTGCAACTGGGCCGAGGGCTCGATGGCTGCCGTCCAGCGGTTCGCCGAGGCGTCCGACATCCCGGTCGTCTCGGTCTTCCGCTACCAGGACCAGTACGACAACGGCTCGCCGACCTTCTGCGGCGAAGCCGGCGTCGGCATCGTCCCCTCGGTCAAGGACCTGCTGCGCCAAGCCGACGTCATCCTCGCGGTCAACAACCGCTTCGGGGAGAACTCCACCGACGGCTACACGCTGTTCGACGTGCCGCAGCCCCGCCAGCGGATCGTGCATGTCCACGGCTCGGACCTGGAGATCGGCAAGGTCTACCGGCCGGCGCTCGGCATCCATGCCGGCCCGAATGCCTTTGCCGAAGCGCTGGGCGCCCTCGAACCCGTCCGGGGCGGATGGGCGCAATGGCGGGCGGGCGCGCGCGCCGCCTATGAAAACGGCTTCGACCTGCCCGACCTGCCGTCGCCGGTCGACATGGGCAAGGTCACGGCTCACCTCAACGCGGTCCTGCCCGACGATGTGATCCTGACCAATGGCGCGGGCAACTTCACGGTCTGGCCGAACAAGTTCTTCAGGTTCGGCGCCAAGGCGCGCCTTCTCGCCCCGCAATCGGGCGCGATGGGCTATGGCGTCCCGGCGGCCGTGGCCGCCAGGGTCGCCCATCCCGGGCGCACCGTCGTGTGCTTTGCCGGCGACGGCGACTTCCAGATGAACTGCCAGGAACTGGCGACGGCGCTGCAGCACGGGGCGCAGCCGATCATCCTGCTCGTCAACAACGGCATCTACGGCACAATCCGCGCCCACCAGGAACGGCACTATCCCGAGCGCGTCTCCGGCACCACGATGGTCAATCCGGATTTCGTGGCGCTGGCGAGGTCCTACGGCTTTCATGCCGAGCGCGTGGAATCGACCGCGGACTTTCCGGCCGCCTTCGAGCGGGCCCGCGCGTCGAAGACCGGCGCCCTCCTGGACCTCGTCGTTTCGCCCGAGGCGTTGACCCCGCGCCAGACTCTGAGCCAGATGCGCAAGGCAGCCCTTTCTGCAAAGGAAACCGCATGACACAGCGTCACGACATCCGCCTTGGCGCCGATATAGGCGGGACCTTCACCGACATCGCGCTCGATGTGCGGGGCAGGCTCTTCTCGACGAAGGTGCTGACCGATTATGCCGCGCCGGAGCAGGCGATCCTCGACGGCATCGACATCGTCATCCGCGATGCGGGCATCGCGCCCGGCGACATCGGCATCGTCATCCATGGCACGACGCTGGCCACCAATGCGCTGATCGAGCGCCGCGGCGCGAAGACCGCGCTCGTCACCACCGAGGGCTTCCGCGACGTCATCGAGATGCGCACGGAAAACCGGTTCGAGCAGTACGACCTCGACCTCGTCCTGCCGAGGCCGCTGATCCCGCGCGAGGACCGCTTCGCGGTCCGCGGCCGCATCGACGCGCAGGGCAGGGAGCTCCAGCCGCTCGACGAGGCGGCGCTGGAAGTCCTGGCGGACGTCATCGCCGAGCGCGGCTTCGGGGCCGTGGCCATCGGCTTCATCCATTCCTACATGAACCCGGCGCATGAGCAGCGCGCCCGCGACATCCTCGCAGGCAGGCTTTCGATCCCGATCTCGATTTCGGCGGAAGTCTCGCCGCAGATGCGCGAGTTCGAGCGCTTCAACACGGTCTGCGCCAATGCCTATGTGCGCCCGCAGATGGCCGACTACCTGTCGCGCCTGCAGGTGCGGCTGAAGGAGATGGGGGCCGGTTGCCCTGTCTTCATGATCCATTCGGGCGGCGGGCTCATCTCGGTGGAGACGGCGTCCGAATTCCCGGTCCGCCTCGTCGAATCGGGGCCCGCGGGCGGGGCGATCTTCGCCGCCGACATCGCCCGCCGCTTCGGCCTCGAGCGCGTCGTGTCCTACGACATGGGCGGCACGACGGCGAAGATCTGCCTCATCGAGGACTACCAGCCCCACACGGCGCGCACCTTCGAGGTCGCCCGCACCTACCGCTTCTGCAAGGGATCGGGCATGCCGATCTCCATTCCTGTGATCGAGATGATCGAGATCGGCGCGGGCGGCGGCTCCATCGCCTGGGTCGACGCCATGGGCCGGATCCAGGCCGGCCCGGAATCGGCGGCGTCCGAGCCGGGGCCGGCCTGCTACCAGCGCGGCGGCGAACGCCCGGCGATCACCGATGCCGACCTCGTGCTCGGCAAGCTCGACCCCGACAATTTCGCCGGCGGCAAGATCAGGCTTTCGCTCGACAATGCCGGCGCGGCGATCGCGCGCGACGTCGGCGACAGGCTGGCGCTTTCTCCCGAGGCTGCCGCCTTCGGCATCGTCGAAGTGGTGGACGAGAACATGGCCAATGCGGCGCGCGTCCACGCGGTCGAGAACGGCAAGAACATCTCGGAAAACACCATGATCGCCTTCGGCGGCGCCGCGCCCCTTCATGCCGCCCGACTCTGCGAGAAGCTCGGCGTCGAGCGATGCCTCGTGCCGCAAGGGGCGGGCGTCGGTTCGGCCATCGGCTTCCTGAAGGCGCCGTTCGGCTACGAGGCGCTCGCCTCCAAGATCATGGGCCTGTCGAAATTCGACGCCGGAACCGTCAATGCCATGCTCGACGACCTGAAGGCGACCGCCGAAGGCTTCGTGCGCGCGGGGACGGATGGGGCGATCGTGCGCGAGATCACCGCCTTCATGCGCTATGCGGGCCAGGGCTGGGAAATCCCGGTGACGCTGCCCGACCGGGCCTTCGCCGCGGCGGACACGGCGATGTTCGAGACGGCCTTCAAGCAGCGCTACGCCCGGTTCTTCGGCCGCGCGGTCGAGGGGCCGGAGATCGAATTCGTCACCTGGTCGGTCAAGGCGCAGGACGTCCGTCCCGAAGGCGAGCGCTTCGTGCTGGAAACGGACGGTGCCGCCGTCGCCGTGCCGGCGCGAAGGGGCGTCTTCGATCCGGCGTCCGGCACGGTGCTGGAAACCGCCATCGTGCCACGCGATACGCTCTGCCCCGGCGCGCGCGTGGCAGGCCCCGCCGTCATCGTGGAGCGGGAAACCTCCACCGTCGTCACCTCGCCGTTCGATGCCGTCATCCAGGTCGACGGCACCATCCTTCTCGTGCGCAAGGGCCGCTGACCATGAGCGACATCAACGAAATTCGCATGCAGGTCATGTGGAACCGCCTGATCTCGGTCGTCGAGGAACAGGCGCTGACGCTGCTGCGCACGGCCTTCTCCACCTCCGTTCGCGAGGCGGGCGACCTTTCGGCGGGCGTCTACAACGCAAAGGGCGAGATGCTCGCCCAGGCCGTCACCGGCACGCCCGGCCACGTCAACACCATGGCCGAGGCGGTGCTGCACTTCATCGCCGAGATCCCGCGCGAGGAGATGTATCCGGGCGACACCTACGTCACCAACGACCCGTGGAAGGGCACCGGCCACCTGCACGACATCACCATGGTCTCGCCCTCCTTCAAGGGGGATGAGCTGATCGGCTTCTTCGCCTGCACGGCGCATGTGGTCGATGTCGGCGGGCGCGGCTTCGGGGCGGACGGCAAGTCGGTCTACGAGGAAGGCATCCAGATCCCGATCATGAAGTTCGCCGAGCGCGGCGAGGTGAACCGGGACCTCCTGAGGATCCTGCGCCTCAACGTGCGCGAGCCCAACCAGGTGATCGGCGACTTCTATTCGCTCGCCGCCTGCAACGACGTCGGCCACCGCCGGCTGATCGAGATGCTGGACGAGGTCGGCTACGACAATCTCGACACGCTCGGCGACTTCATCCTGTCGCGCACCCACGCGGCGACGATGGAGCGCATCGCCGGCCTGCCGAAGGGAACGTGGACGAACGAGATGCTGACGGACGGCTATGACGAGCCGATCCGGCTCGCGGCGGCGGTCTCGATCACCGACAGCGGCGTCAACGTCGATTTCTCCGGCACGGACGGCATGAGCCGCTGGGGCATCAACGTGCCGCTGATCTACACCAAGGCCTATGCCTGCTATGCGCTGAAATGCGTGGTGGCGCCGGACATTCCGAACAATGCCGCCTCGCTCGCCGTCTTCGACGTCTCCTCGCCGACCAATATCCTCAATGCGGAGCGGCCGGCCCCGGTGTCGGTGCGCCACGTCATCGGCCACATGGTGCCGGACCTGGTTCTCGGCGCGCTCGCCCGGGCGCTGCCCGGCCGGATCCTTGCCGAAGGCGCGGCGGCGCTGTGGAACATCCACATTTCGGTCCGCCCGGTCGCCGGCGCCGCCGGCCGGCGCGCCGAGGTGCTGATGTTCAACTCCGGCGGCATGGGCGCGCGGCCGGGCATCGACGGCCTGTCCGCGACGGCCTTTCCCTCCGGCGTCCATACCATGCCGATCGAGGCGACCGAGCATACCGGCCCCATCGTCGTCTGGCGCAAGGAACTGCGCCCGGATTCCGGCGGCGCGGGAAAGTATCGCGGCGGTCTCGGCCAGGTGATCGAGATCGCGCCGGCAGACGGCCATGAATTCGACTTCTCGGCGATGTTCGACCGCATCGCGACGCCGCCGCGCGGACGCGACGGCGGTGAAGACGGCGCGCCCGGCTCGGCGCGGCTGGATGACGGCACGAAGCTGCGGCCGAAAGGCTGGCAGCATGTGCCGGCGGGCCGCCGGCTGGTGCTGGAACTGCCCGGCGGCGGCGGGTTCGGAAACCCGGCCGAGCGCGCGGGCGACGCGGACGCCGAAGACCTGTCGAGGGGCTACGTGACGGAGAAGAAACGATGAGCCATGTCGCCAGCCGGCTTTCCGCCGTCAAGCCCTCCGCCTCCATGGCCGTCTCGCAGGCTGCCAGGGACCTCGCGGCGACCGGGATCGACGTGATCGACCTCGGCCTCGGCGAGCCGGATTTCCCGGCACCCGCCCACATCACCGAGGCCGCCTTCGCGGCGGCCCGCAGCGAGCGCATGCTCTACACCGCCTCGCTCGGCACGCCGGACCTGCGCCGCGCCATAGCCGGCAAGTTCAGGCGCGAGAACGGCCTCGACTATGCGATCGACGAGATCGCGGTCGCCAACGGCGCAAAGCAGATCATCTTCAACGCGCTGATGGCGACGCTGGAGGCGGGCGACGAGGCGATCCTGCCCGCACCCTACTTCGTTTCCTACCCGGAAATGGTGAAGCTCTTCGGCGGCGTGCCGGTCACCCCGGCCTGCCCGGCCGAGAACGGCTTCCGCCTGACGCCGGAGATGCTGGAAGCCGCGCTCACGGACAAGACCCGCTGGCTTTTCCTCAACATGCCGGGCAATCCGTCCGGCGCGGTCTATAGCGAAGCGCAGTTGCAGGCGCTCGGCGCGGTGCTCGCGAAGCATCCCGACGTGATGATCCTGTCGGACGAGATCTACGAGCACATCCTCTTCGACGGGCGCGCCTTCGTCTCCTTCGGCGCGGCCTGCCTGCAACTGCGCGAGCGTTCGCTGATCGTCAACGGCATGTCCAAGGCCTATGCCATGACCGGCTGGCGCGTCGGCTACGCCGCCGGCCCGAAGGACCTGATCAAGGCGATGGCGACGATCCAGAGCCAGTCCTGCACCTCCGTCTCCGCCCCCGCGCAGATCGCCGCCCGGGCGGCGCTGGAGGGGCCGCAGGATTGCGTCGCCGAATTCCGCGCGGCGTTCGAGCGGCGCCGCGACCTCGTGGTCGCCGGCATCGCGGAGATCGACGCGCTGAGCCTCGATCCGCCGGAGGGCGCCTTCTACGCCTATATCGGCTGTGCGGCGCTGATCGGCGCGAAGACCCCCTCGGGCGGGACGCTGGACGACGATGTCGCGGTCGCGAAATATCTTCTCGAGGAGGCGCATGTCGCGGCCGTCCCGGGCGCGGCCTATGGCCTCTCCCCCTTCTTCCGCATCTCCACCGCCACCTCCGAGGCGGTGCTGGCCGAGGCGGTCGAGCGCATCGGCGCCGCCGTCGCCAAACTCGAATTCTGATTGGAAGGAAGAATGTCCAAGCCTTACAAGACCATCCTGATCACGGGCGCGGCCGGCCGCCTCGGCACGGAACTGCGCCGGGGCCTTGCGCCGCTGGCCGAAAGGCTCCGCCTTGCGGATATCAGCGACATCGCGGACATCCAGCCGAACGAGGAGGCGATGGTGTTCGACCTTGCCGACGAGGCCGCGGTGACGAGGGCGGTCGACGGTGTCGATGCCATCGTGCATTTCGGCGGCATTCCGCTGGAAAGCCCGTGGCAGGACATTCTCGACGCCAATATCCGCGGCAGCTACCACATCTACGAGGCCGCCAGGAAGCACGGCGTCAGGCGCGTGGTCTATGCCTCCTCCGTCCATGCCATCGGCTATCACACGCTGGACGCCCATATCGACACGCAGGCGCCGGTGCGGCCCGACAGCCTCTACGGCGTTTCCAAATGCTTCGTCGAGGCGCTGAGCCGCTTCTACTGGGACAAGTTCGGGCTGGAGAGCGTGTGCCTGCGCATCTTCTCCTCCTTCCCCGAGCCGGCGGATCGCCGCATGCTCTGGTCCTGGCTGTCCTTCGAGGATTGCATCCGCCTGGTGACGGCCAGCCTGACGGCGCCGCATGTCGGCCACACGATCAGCTTCGGCCTCTCCGACAATGCCGTGAAGCCGGTCGACAATTCCGGGGCCGGCCATCTCGGCTACGTGCCGAAGGACGATACGGAGCGCTTCCGCGCGAAGGTCGAGGCGGAAAAGCCGCCAGCCTATCCGAAGGCGCCCTCCACCCTTTATCTCGGCGGATGGTTCGTCGACATCGGCCATCCCGACGACGAGGCATCGAAATGAAGGACCGGTACGACGTGGTCATCGTCGGCGGCGCCGTGATCGGCTCCGCCGTCGCCTATTATCTTTCGGCCAACCCCGATTTCGACGGCTCGGTGCTCGTCGTCGAGCGCGACCCGACCTACCTCAAGGCGGCGACCTCGCTCTCGTCGTCCTCGATCCGCACGCAGTTCTCCAACCCGATCAACGTGAAGATCAGCCAGTACGGCTCGCAGGTCATCCGCAATTTCGGCGAGATGATGCAGGTCGGCGACGACCGGCCGGATCTCGGCTTCCATCCGGGCGGCTACCTGTTCCTCGCCAATAGCCCGGCGCAGGTGCAGGTGCTGCGCGAGAACCACGCGGCGCAGGTCTCCTGCGGCGCCGATGTCGTGCTGTGGAACCGCGACGAACTGGCGAACGCCTTCCCGCACCTCAACGTCGCCGACATCGAGCTCGCCTCCTACGGCCGGTCCGGCGAGGGCTGGTTCAACAATACCGGCCTGATGTACGGCTTCCGGAACAAGGCGCGTTCGCTCGGTGTCGATTATGTCACGGACGAAGCCGTGGCCATCGGCCGCGATGGCGACCGGGTGACGTCGGTGACGCTGAAATCGGGCGCGGTCGTCGAGGCCGGCACGATCGTCAACGCCTCCGGCCCCCGCGCGGCGCTGACCGCCCGCATGGCCGGCCTCGACATTCCCGTCGAGCCGCGCAAGCGCACACTGTTCGTCTTCGATTGCGCCCGAACGCCGGAGGGAACGGCGCGGGTCAACCAGGGGCGGCTTCCGCTGATGATCGATCCGTCCGGCGTGTTCTGCCGGCCCGAAGGGCGCTTCTTCCTGGCGGGCTGCCCGCCGGTGGAGGACCCCGCGGCCGACTGGGACGATTTCGAGCCGCGCTACGAGGAATTCGAGGAGATCATCTGGCCGGCGCTGGCCGGGCGCTCGCCGGATTTCGAGGCGATCAAGGCGGTGAACCAGTGGGCGGGCCACTACGATTTCAACACGCTCGACCACAACCTGGTCGTCGGCCGCCATCCCGTGGTGCGCAATTTCGTCTTCGCCAACGGGTTCTCCGGCCACGGCCTGCAGCAGGGACCGGCGACCGGGCGCGGGGTGTGCGAGCTGATCGTCTATGGCGAATATCGCACGCTCGACCTGACGGAGGTCGGCTACGAGCGGATCGTGGAGAATCGCCCGTTCCTCGAGAAAGCTGTGATATAACGGCGACCGGCCCGGCCGGCAGGCGGGGCCGGCTGCAATGCGATGCGTCGTCTACCGGAGGGTGAATTGGCTGGACAACATACGCGGCTTCCCCCTCTCAATGCGCTGCGCGCCTTCTGGGCCGTCATGCGCCAGGGCACGTTCCGCAGCGCGGCGGACGAGCTTCTCGTCACGCCGCAGGCCATCAGCCAGCAGATCAAGCTGCTGGAGGATACCCTGCATGTGCCGCTCTTCGAGCGCAAGGCGCGCGTCATCGAGCCGACGGAGCACGCGATCGTCCTGTCGCATTTCATCCAGGCCGGCTTCGACGAGTTCACGGAAGGCATCCGCCGGGTCACCAATTCGACCTACCGCAACCGCATCAACATCAATGTCAGCCCCTATTTCGCCACGCGCTACCTGATGGAGCGGCTCGAGCGCTTCCGCCAGCTCATGCCGGGCGCCGACATCCGCCTGACGACGATGGTCAATGTGCGCGACTTCGCGGCCGACGAGGTGGACGTCTCGATCCAGTGGGGCTTCGGCAACTGGAAGGAATACGACGTCCGGCTGCTGATGCACGATCCGAAGATCATCTGCTGCTCGCCGGACCTTGCCAGGCAGATCCGCTCGCCCGCCGACCTCGGCCGCATGACGCTGCTCCATCCCGTCATGGCGCGCGACCTCTGGCGCAAGGTGCTCGCCCATCTCGGCCTGCCGTCGCTGGAGATGGCCGGCGAGATCGAGTTCCAGGACGCCGCCACGATGCGCAGGGGCAGCATTTCGGGCATCGGCGTCGGGCTCGTCTCCAAGCTCGACGCGCTGGGCGACATCGAGGCGGGCGTCCTCGTCGCGCCGCTCGGCATCGACGTGCTCGACACGATGGACAAGAAGGACGTCCCCGGCTTCTATCTCGTCGTTCCCAAGGCCCACAAGCGGGTCAAGATCATCTCCGCCTTCTGCGACTGGATCGCCTCCGAGCACTGGTGAGCGGCGGATGCCCTCAGGGCGAGGGGCGCCTTGCGAGCTGGTGCTCGCGCCAGATGGTGAAGAGGCCGGCGCCGACGACGATGAGGGCGCCGGCGATCATGTTGAGCGTGACGATCTCGCCGAACAGCCAGACGGCGAGGATGACGTTGAGCACGAGCTGGAAATAGGTGACGGGCTGGACCTCGGCGGCCGGCAGCAGGCCGTAGGCGCGGATCAGGAAATAGTGGCTGAGCGTGCCGCAGACGCAGAGGGCCGCAAGGGCGAACCAGTCGGCGGACCGGACCTCGGTCCAGTAGAACGGGCCGATCAGCGAGATCGCGACGGCGCCCGCCATGCCGGCGTAGAAGAGGCTCGTCACGGCCGAATCCTCGCGGCCGACGGCGCGCGTGGCGATGCTGTAGAGCGCGAACAGCACGGATGCCCCGAGGGGCAGCAGAAGCGACATGTCGAAATGCACGTCCACGGGATTGATGATGACGAGGACGCCGAGGAGGCCCACCAGCACCGCGGTGCCGCGCCGCCATCCGACGGCCTCGCCGAGCAGGGGGATCGAGAGGATGGTGATGATCAGCGGCGTCGCCTGGAAGATCGACTGGCTCATGGCAAGGCCGGCATGGACGTAGGCAAAGACGATGAGCACGATCTCCGCGACGAGCAGGAGCCCTCTCGCCACCTGGAGCCAGGGGCGCCGGGTGCGGACCGCCTGCCGGATGCCGCCCGGCGAGGAGGCGGCGAAAGCGCAGACGAAGAGCGCGAACGCCCAGAACCGGATCATCGTTATGAACAGGGCCGGATAGCGATCGCCCAGATATTTGGTGATCGCGTCCTGGCCGGCAAAGATGCAGACGGCCAGGAAGGCGAAAAGATAACCGCGGGTCTTGGGGGTCATGGGACTACACACTCAGAATCGTTGACCACCTGATAGCACAGGGCGGCCCGCTTGCGACGGGTAACCCGCGATCTCCGTCCGGTGCCGCTCCGCTTCGTCCCTCCCGCTCAGTGCAGGCCGAGATAGGCCTTGCGGACGTCCTCGTTGTCGAGGAGGGCGGCGCTTTCGCCGGACAGGTGGATGCGGCCGTTGACCATGACATAGGCGCGGCTGGAGAGCTTCAGCGCGTGGTTGGCGTTCTGCTCGACGAGGAAGATCGTCTTGCCCATGGCGGCGATCTCGCCCAGCACCTCGAAGACGCGCCTGACGACGAGCGGGGCGAGGCCGAGCGAGGGCTCGTCGAAGAGGATCAGCTCCGGCCGGGCCATCATGGCGCGGGCGATGGCGAGCATCTGCTGCTCGCCGCCGGACATGGTGCCGGCGGTCTGGTTGCGGCGCTCCTTCAGGCGCGGGAAGAGCTCGAACATGGCGGAGCGATCCTCCTCGAAATGCGCCATCCCGATGGGCGTCGTGCCCATCATCATGTTCTCCTCCACGCTCATGTCCTGGTAGATCTGCCGGCCCTCCGGCACGAGCGCGATGCCGCGCCGCGAGACGCGGTTCGTCGGCAGGCGGGAAATGTCCTCGCCCCGGTGCAGGATATGCCCTGAGGAGGCGCGCGGCGCGCCGAAGATGGACGAGAGCAGCGTCGTCTTGCCGGCGCCGTTCGCGCCGATCAGGCTGACAATCTCGCCCTTGAAGATATGGACGTTGACGTCCTTCAGCGCCTCGACCGGGCCGTAATGGGCGCGCACGCCCGAGAGTTCGAGCAGCGGTGTTCCTGCCTCGCTCATGCCTCCACCTCTTCTTCGCTGACGCCGAGATAGGCGGCGATGACGGCGGGGTCGTTCGCCACATGCTCCGGCGTGCCGTCGGAAATCACCTCGCCGTGGTCGAGCACGACGATATGCTGGGAAATGCGCATCACGAGGCCCATGTCGTGCTCGATGACGAGCACCGTCTGGCCGTGCTCGCCGCACAGCCGCTGGATGACCTCGGAAAGCTCGCGCGTCTCGGAGGGGTTGAGGCCGGCGGCCGGCTCGTCGAGGCAGATGAGCCGCGGGCCCGTGCACATCGCCCGGGCGATCTCGAGGCGGCGCTGGCGGCCGTAGGGCAGCTCGCCGGCAAGGCGGTTGGCGTCGTCGACGAGGTTCATCTCGCCGAGCCAGTGATAGGCAAGGTCGACGGCCTCGCGCTCGGCCCGGCGGAAGGCCGGGGTGCGGAAGACGCCGGAGAGCACATTGTTGGCCGTCACGAGATGCTGGGCGACCAGCAGGTTCTCGACGACGGACATTTCCTTGAACAGGCGGATGTTCTGGAAGGTGCGGGCGATGCCGGCACGGGTGACGAGATGCGAGCCGCCGGTGATCGGCTTCGTCATCAGGGCGCCGATGTCCTGCGCGCCGCCGGGGCCGTCCAGCAGGATCTGGCCCTCGCTGGCGCGGTAGAAGCCGGTGATGCAGTTGAACATCGTCGTCTTGCCGGCCCCGTTCGGGCCGATCAGGGCCGTGACGCCGCCGCGCTCGACGGCAAAGCTGACATTGCGGTTGGCGACGATGCCGCCGAAGCGCATGGTGACGTTGCGCACGTCGAGAAGGGGCGCGGTCATCGGGCCGCCTCCGGGCGCGCGGCGAGCGGGGCCGCATCGAGGCCCCCGGCGGCGGTGCTCGGGAAGAAGGCCGGGCGCTGGATGCGCACGAGGCCGCGCGGCTTCCAGATCATCATGACGACCATCATCACGCCGAAGATCAGCACGCGGTATTCGGCGAAATCGCGCAGCAGTTCAGGCAGGATGGTCAGCACCAGCGCGGCGGCGATGACGCCGACGGTCGAGCCGAGGCCGCCGAGCACGACGATGGCGAGGATGAGGGCGGATTCGAAGAAGGTGAAGGAGGTCGGGTTCACAAAGCCCTGGTGGACGGCGAAGAACACGCCCGCCAGCCCCCCGGTCGAGGCGCCGAGCATGAAGGCCGTCAGCTTGGTGAAGACGTGGTTCACGCCGAGCGAGCGGCAGGCGATCTCGTCCTCGCGCAGCGCCTCCCACATGCGCCCGAGCGGCATCACGCGCAGGCGCTCCACGGCATAGACGACCAGGCAGACGACGAGGAACAGCACCGTATAGATGAACCAGAACTTGTAGTCGGCGCTGTAGGCTATGCCGAGATAGTCGTGCAGCGGCACGCCGCCCTGCTTGGCCGTGCGGGTGAATTCGAGGCCGAAAAGGGTCGGCGGCGGCACGGGCGCGCCGTTCGGGCCGCCGGTGAATTCCAGCCAGTTGTTGAGGACGAGGCGGATGATCTCGCCGAAGCCGAGCGTGACGATGGCGAGATAGTCGCCATGCATCTTCAGGACCGGGAAGGCGAGCACCATGCCGCACAGGCCGGCCAGGAACGGCGCGATAACGAGCGCGCTCCAGAAGCCGAGGCCGAGATACTGCGCGCCGAGCGCCAGCAGATAGGCCCCGACCGCATAGAAGGCGACGAAACCGAGGTCGAGCAGCCCCGCAAGGCCGACGACGATGTTGAGCCCGAGACCGAGCAGGCAGTAGATCAAAGCCAGGATCGCGATGCCGAGGAAATACTTGTCGGCGAACAAGGGCAGGGCGAGGCCGGCGGCGAAGACCAGCACGAGGATGAGCGCGGGCGATTTCTCCCTGCCCGTCATGACCGTGACGCCGCTGCCGCTGCCGGCGGTCCTGCCGGCGATCCGGCGGCCGAAGGCCGTCATGTCGACCAGCGACAGCGCGATGCGCCCGGCGGTGACGATGGCGGCCAGCAGCACCGCGCGCGCCAATTCGTTGCGGAACGAGAACCCTTCCAGCACGAGGCCGGAGATCGGGCCGAACAGCACGAGCGAGACGGTGAAGGTGAGGAGCGCCTGCCTGAAAAGCGTGGAAAAGCGGTTCTGTGCCATGTCCCTGCCCTCACACTTTCTGGATTTCCGGCCGGCCGAGCAGGCCGTAGGGGCGGAAGAACAGCAGGGTGATGAGCAGCGCGAAGGCGAAGACGTCCTTGTAGTCGGTGCTGACATAGCCGGCGAACAGCGCCTCCGTCAGGCCGAGCAGCACGCCGCCCAGCACGGCGCCGGGCAGCGAGCCGATGCCGCCGAGCACGGCCGCCGTGAAGGCCTTGATGCCCATGACGAAGCCGATGAAGAAGTTGAACGAGCCGTAGTTGAAGGTGACGAGCGTGCCGCCGACGGCGGCCGTGGCGGCGCCGATGACGAAGACGGTCGAGATGATGCGGTCGGTGTTGACGCCGAGCACGGCCGAGATGCGGATGTTCTGCTGCGTGGCCCGGCATTCGCGGCCGATGCGCGTGTAGTTGATCACATAGGTCAGGATGCCCATGGCGATCAGCGAGGCGACGAGGATGACCGTCTGCATGTAGGTGATCTGCGCGAAATGGGTGCCGTCGCCGAAGCGGAAGGCGCCGCTGACGAGGGTCGGCACGCCCTGGTCGCGCGCGCCCTGCGAGATCTGCACGTAGCTTTGCAGCATCAGCGAGATGCCGATGGCCGAGATCAGCGGGGCGAGCTTGGTCGAGCCGCGCAGCGGCCGGTAGGCGACGCGCTCGATGGCCCAGCCGTAGACGGCCGTTATGGCGCAGGTGATCACCAGCACCGTGACGAGCGCGAAGGGCACGGACTGGATGCCGAAGAAGGTGAGCACGGCAAGGGTGATCGCGGCGATGTAGGCCGAGACCATGTAGACGTCGCCATGGGCGAAGTTGATCATGCGGATGACGCCGTAGACCATGGTGTAGCCGACGGCGATCAGGCCGTAGATCGTGCCGAGCGTGATGCCGTTGAACAATTGCTGGACGAGGATGTAGACATCCATGCGTGAACCCCCGGGGACGTTCGGTCCTTCTGAAACCTGGCAAGGCGGTGCCGGTCGGGCGGCGGCCCGGCCGGCATGGGCGAAGCGCCCTTACTTCACGAGAACGGGGGTTCCCTTGTCGTCGAAGCTGTAGAAGACGAACTTGAAGTCCTTGATGTCGCCCTTCTCGTCCCAGGTGATGTTGCCGATAGCGGAATTGACCGTGTTGGCGCGCAGCCAGGCGGCCTGGGCCTGGAGATCCTCGCCGGCCTTCAGCGCCGCGACGACCGCCTGGGCATTGGCATAGCCGTAGAGCACGTAGTTGGCGGGCGTCACGCCGGCCTTGGTCAGCGCGTCCTGGACGCCCTTGGTGGCGGGGTCCGCGAGCGGATCGGGCGTTGCGGAATAGTAGACGTCCTTCAGGTTGGCCGGGCCGCCGGCCGCCGCGACCAGTTCGGCCTGGGCGAAGGCATCGCCGGTGACGAAGACGACGTCGACGCCCTGCTCCTTCAACTGGCGCACCAGCGGGCCGCCTTCGGGAATGAGGCCGCCGAAATAGACGGCATTGGCGCCGGTGCTCTTGATCTTGGTGACGAGCGCGTTGAAGTCGCGTTCGCCGCGCGTCAGGCCTTCATAGAGGACCGGCTGGACGCCGCGCGCCTCGATGGTCTTCTTGACAGCGTCGACGAGGCCCTGGCCGTAGGTGTCCTTGTCATGGATCAGCGCGATCTTGTCGCGCTTCAGCGTGTCGAGGATGAGGTTGCCGGCCACCACGGCCTGCTGGTCGTCACGCCCGCAGCCGCGGAACAGGTTGTCGAAGCCGCGATCGGTGACGGTCGGGTTGGTGGAGGACGGCGTCATCTCCAGGATGCCGGCATCGTTGTAGATTTCCGAGGCCGGGATGGTGCTCGACGAGCAGAAGTGGCCGATCACCGCCTGCACCTTGTCCTGGTCGACGAAGCGGTTGGCGACGGCCACGGCCTGCTTGGGCTCGCAGGCATCGTCGCCCTTCACCAGCTCGACCTGCTTGCCGTTGATGCCGCCGGCGGCGTTCACGTCGTTCACATAGGCGGACACGCCGTTATAGACCTGCTCGCCGAACGTGGCGTTGGCGCCGGTATAAGGGCCGGCGACGCCGATCTTGATGGTGTCGGCGGCAAGGGCCGGCGCGAGAAGCAGGCAGGAGGCGATGGCGGTCGCCGCCAGGAATTTCGGAAGTTGGGTCATGTGCGGGGCTTCCCTCTGGTTGAGCCTTTTACGATTCAGCGGGATGCGGTTCGTCCGCATCTCTTGTCGTTGCAGGGGCGGCGCCGGCCTCTTGCGGGCGCGCATCCCTGGAAGGACGGACAGCAGGGATCATGACGTATCCGCCATGATCTGCGTCCCGCACGCGCGTCGTGTGGGGAGCGCCTTGCAAGTTCCATCGCCACTGAAAGGAGTATATGGGCTGCCCAGCCATGGGCCTGCGTAAGAAATTCCGTCGATCGACAAGCTATCCTTGATACATCGGCGTTGCCCCGCGGCCGGGGCGGCGGACGCCTGCGCGCCGGCGCGCGAGACGCCGGTCATCTCGTCCGCGGAGCAGGGTCAAGGGGCGCGGTTTGCCCGGAGCGGGGGACGCGAGATCACTTTTTCGTCTTCGCGTCCGCCGGCTCGGCCAGCAGGGCGCGGTAGCGGCTCAGGCTTTCCTCGAGATGCGCGGAAAGCGCCTGCCTTGCCGCCTTGGCATCGCCCTGGGTGATCGCGGCGAGAATGGCGGCGTGTTCCCGGTTTATCTTCTTCAGATAGGCGTTGTAGGAGCGGCCGGACTGGCTGTGCTTGAGCACGAGATCGAAGTTGATCTCCCCCATGACGGCTTCCAGGAACCGCGGGAAATGCGGGTTGCGCGTCGCCTTGGCGATGGCGAGGTGGAATTCGAAATCGGCGCGCGCCTCGATCTCGGCGTCCCCGGTGTCGAGGTTCTCGATATGGTCGAAGGCGCGGGCGATCTCGGCCAGCGCTTCTGGCGTGCGGCGCTGGGCCGCAAGCGCCACGGACTGCATCTCCACGCCAAGCCGCAGTTCGAGGATCTGCATGGCCGAGCGGATGTCGTCGATCCGGCTGATCTCGAAGTTCAGCGTCCTTGCGTCCTTTTCCGTGACGTAGACGCCCGCGCCCTGCCGGGCGATCACGCGGCCGGCGACCTTGAGCGAGGTCAGCGCCTCGCGGATGACGGTACGGGAAACGCCGAACTCCTCGCAGAGCTGCGCACTCGACGGGATCTTCTCGCCCGGGGCGTACAGTCCGGAATCGATGCGCTCGGCGAGCTTGGCGACGACGATTTCAGCGAGATTGCCGCGCTGCGTTATGACCGACATTGCGATACCGCCCCTGCCTTAGACTTCTAATTTATCACATATCATACGTCGCATCCCCGCCCAAGGGAAGCGCGCGGCCTTCCTGCAGCACGGCGCGGATCGCCTGGAGCGGATGGGCAAGCGTCCGTCCGTCCATCAGCGCGGCCTGCGACCGGCAGGAATAGCCCGTCGCCATCACCACGTCCGCCGGACCTGTGGCGGCCAGCGCGGGCTGCCAGCTCATCTTGTAGAGCGTTTCGGAAAGCGCGCGGTTGCGCACCTCGTGGCCGAAGGTGCCGGCCATGCCGCAGCAGCCGGTCTCCCCGACAGCAAGGTCCACGCCAAGCCTTTCGAAGACCGTCCGCCACTGGGCGAAAGCGGCCGGCGCGTTCGTGCGCTCCGTGCAGTGCGCCAGCAGCACATGCCGCCGCGGCCTTTCGCCTGATGGCAGCCGGTCGATCATGGCGGCAAGCCATTCCTGCGGCAGCAGGATGCGCGCGCGCATGCCGGTTCCTGCATATTCGCCGCGGAAGGCAAGCGTCATCGACGGGTCGATGCCGACCAGCGGCACGCCGGCCTCCGCCAGCCTGTCGAGCGCGGCGGCGGTGCGGCGGGCCGTCCTTTCGAAGGCCCGCAGGTAGCCGTGCACATGCAGCGCCTTGCCGTTGCGCAGCGCCGGCGCGACGAGCGGCGAAAGCCCGAGCAGCCGCGCCACCGCCACCGCGTCGAGCAGCACCTGCGGATCGAAGAATTCGGTAAAGGCATCCGGCACGAAGACGACGGCCCTTGCGCGCGCGGCGGCATCGAGCCGCTGCAGGCGAGCGGGCGTGGCGAGCGGCACCTCCAGCCGGGCAAGCACCCGGCGCAGGGAGAGCGGCGGAAGGAGCGGCAGCGCGGTCAGCCCCGCATGGCGCATCGCGGCCCGGCCGGCGGCGGAGCCGGCGACGAGATTGTAGAGCGGGCGCATCCGCGCCATCAGCGGCAGGGTGGTTTCGATGGCCGCGACCAGCGGGTCCTTGAGCGGCCTGAGATAGCGCTGGTGGTAGAGCGCAAGGAACTTCGCCCGGAAGGCCGGCACGCTCACCTTCACCGGACATTGCCCGGCGCAGGCCTTGCAGGCAAGGCAGCTGTCCATGGCCGCGCGCACCTCGTGGGAGAAGTCGTCGCGATTGGCGGGATTGAGGCTGTTCCACAACCGCCGTGCCAGCCCTCCGGCGGGCCGGCGCATGGCCTCGCGGCGCGGATCGACGCCCTTCTCGGCAAGCCGCCGCAGCCATTCGCGCATCAGCGAGGCGCGGCCCTTCGGCGACTGGCGCCGGTCGCGCGTCGCCTTGTAGGAGGGGCACATCAGCCCGTCGGCGTCGAAATCGAAGCAGGCGCCGTTGCCGTTGCAGTAGGCGGCGTTGTCGAAGGCGGCGCGGATGTCGTTGCCGATCTGCCGGTCGAGCGCGCCGCGCAGCGGGATGGCGTCGATCTTCGGCAACGCGCGGCCGGCCGGCGCGACGATCTTGCCGGGGTTGAGCTGGCCGAGCGGGTCGAATGCCGCCTTGATCTCCTGGAGTCGCGGATAGAGCGGCCCGAAGAACGCCGGCACATATTCCGAGCGCACGCCCTTGCCGTGCTCGCCCCACAGCACGCCGCCATATTTGCGCGTCAGCGCCACCACGGCGTCGCTGATCGTGCGCACCAGCGCCGCGTGCCCGGGCCGCGTGAGGTCGAGGGCCGGGCGCACATGCAGCACGCCGGCATCGACATGGCCGAACATGCCGTAGGAAAGGCCGTGCCCGTCGAGCAGGGCGCGAAACTCGCGGATATAGGCGGCAAGGTTTTCCGGCGGCACGGCGGTGTCCTCGACGAAGGCGACGGGCCGCGTCGGCCCGTCCACATTGCCGAGCAGGCCGACGGCGCGCTTGCGCATGGTCCAGACCGCCTCGACATCCGCCTTGCCGCGGGTGATCGTGAACCCCTTGCGACCGGCGAAGGGGATGCGCTCCAGCGCCGCGGTGACGGCGTCCAGCTTTTCCGCCAGCGCCGCGGGCGTCTCGGCCAGCACTTCGGCGATGTTGATGCCGTTGGCCGGACCGTCCGCGTCGTCGGGAAAGAAGGGCGCGATGCGCGGCCAGACGATATCGCCCTTGGCAAGGCGCAGTACGGTCTCGTCGATCGTCTCGACCGAGGCGACGTTCAGCGCCACGAGATTGCGGGCGTCTTCCAGGGCGGCGTCGAAATCATCGTAGCGGATGTTGACGAGCGCCGCCTGCGCGGGCAGGGGCAGGAGATTGAGCTCCGCCTCCGCGATCATGGCCAGCGTGCCCTCCGAGCCGCAGAGCACCGCGTTGAGGTCGAAGAGGCCGTCGTCGCGTTGCAGGTGGGCGAGGTCGTAGCCGGTCATGAACCGGTTGAGCTTCGGGAAGATGCGCTCGATCTCGGCGCGGTCGTCGGTGGCGATGCGGGCGAGGGTGCGGTGGATGTCGCCGATCCGGTCGCCCCGCGCCTGGAGCGCCCGCAATTCCTCCGCGCCCACCGGCCGGGAGAGGAAGTCGGTGCCGTCGGCAAGCACCACGCGCAGGCCGAGCACATGGTTGCTCGTCTTGCCGTAGAGGCAGGAGCCCTGGCCGCAGGCATCCGTCGCGATCATGCCGCCGATCGTCGCGCGGTTGGAAGTCGAAAGCTCCGGCGCGAAGAACAGGCCGTGCGGCGCCAGCGCCCTGTTCAACTGGTCCTTGACGACGCCCGCCTCCACCCGCGCGACGCGGCGTACGGGATCGATGTCGAGGATGCGGTTCATGTGCCGCGAGCAGTCGACGACGATGCCCGATGTCAGCGACTGGCCGTTTGTGCCGGTTCCTCCGCCGCGCGGGGCGATGGTGACATCGGTAAATTCCGGCCGGGCGAGGGCGCTTGCGATGTGCTTCAGGTCGCCGGCGTCCCGCGGAAAGACGATGGCTTCCGGCTCGACCTGGTAGATGGAATTGTCCGTGGCGAAGACCGTGCGCTCCGCCGCCGAACGGCCGATGTCTCCCGCAAAGCCGGCGCCTGCGAGATAGGACAGGAACGCCTCGCCCGGTGACGGTTTGCGGGGTGCGGCTCCAAGGCGAGGGATCATGTCGGCGTCCGGGAAAGGGGCTTGTGCTTCCTATAAGTTGGCATATAAGTGATAACATGCCAGTATGACGGCGCAACCCACTATCGCGAGGTCGGAAACGTGAAGAACCAGTCTGTTGTCATCGTCGGCGGCGCCTCGGGCCTCGGACTTGCGACCGCCCGGTTGATGATCGCGCAGGGCGCGACGAAGATCGGCCTCATCGACCGCAACGAGGCGCTGCTCGCGTCGTCCGCGGCGGCGCTGGAGGCACTTGGCGCCGAGGTGGCGACCGCCGTCGCCGACATTTCCCGCGCGGAGACGGCCCATGGCGGCTTCGAGGCGGTCGCCGCCCGGCTTGGCCGCATCCATGCGCTGGTCAACAGCGCGGCGATCTATCCGCGCAAGCCCATCCTGGAGATCACCGACGAGGACTGGGACCTGGAGAACGCCATCAACGTGAAGGGCACCTATCACATGATGGTCGCGGCCGTGCGCCACATGCGCCAGTTCGTCAACGCGCCCGCGGTGACCGGGCGCATCGTCAACGTCACCTCCGTCGATGCCTTCAAGGCGCATCCGCAGAACGCGCACTATGCCGCCACCAAGGCCGCCGTCGTCAGCCTCACCAAGTCCTTCGCGCAGGAATGCGCCGCAGACCAGATCCTGGTGAATTCCGTGGCGCCCGCCGGCTTTGCCACCGACCGGGCCAAGGAACTCGGCTTCCTGCCGGAGCTTGCCAAAGCCAGCGCGCTCGGCCGCGCCGCCGAGCCCGCCGAAATGGCCGAATGGATCGTCATGATGGCCTCGAGCCGCAACACCTATGCCACGGGCGAGAACGTCGTGATCAGCGGAGGCTACATCTATGTCTGACGCCTGCCGCATCGCCGTCGTCACCGGCGCGACCAGCGGGATCGGCAGGGCCATCGTTCCGGCCCTGCGCGCCCTCGGCCTCACGGTCTACGCCATCGGCCGCAACGAGGCGCAGCTTGCCGACCTTGCCGGCGCGACCGGCGCGATCCCCGTGCAGGCGGATGTGCGCGACACCGCGCGCATCGCCGGGGCGCTGGCCGGCGTCGAGGTGGACATCCTCGTCAACAATGCCGGCATCCTGTCGACCCGCGCCGCCTTCCAGGACATCGATCCGGCCGAGATCGACGCGATGATCGACGTCAATCTCAAGGCGCCGCTGCATCTGACGCGCGTCGTGCTGCCGGGCATGGTGGCGCGCCGGCGCGGCCATCTCATCTATATCGGCTCCAGCGGCGGACAGGCGCCGTATCCGAACATGGGCGCCTACGGCGCGTCGAAGGCGGGCCTCAGCCTGTTCTGCGACAACCTGCGCTGCGACCTGCTCGGCACCAGCGTGCGGGTCACCGAGATCGTTCCCGGCCGCGTCCAGACGGACCTTTACAGGACATCCATCGCCGACAACCAGGCACAGGCCGTGCTCTATGACGGCTACCGGCCGATCCAGCCGGAGCACATCGCCCGCATCGTCAACGACGTGATCGCGCTGCCCGTCCATGTGGATGTCGCGCGCGTCGAGGTTTTCCCGACCGACCAGGCGACCGGCGGCGGCACGATGGTGAAGTTCGAGGCGACGTGACGTCGCGCGCGCGGCAGCCTTGGAGAAGGAAAATGACCGACAGGCAGGAAGACGGCGGGCGGCCGGACCTCGTGCGCAACCATCGCCCCGTTGCGATCCGTTCCGTGGTCGCCGCCCATGCGATGATCGTGGGGGCGCGGCCCGGCGTGCCGCCCGTGCCGGAGGCTGGTCCTGCGCGTTCGCCCGGCTTTCATGGCGCGGCGGAGGACGAGCGGTGACGCAGGCGGCAAGATCCCGGCTGGGCTTCATCGGCACCGGCACCATCACCGAGGCCATCGTCACGGGCATTCTGGCCGGCGGGCAGGACGGGCAGGACATCGTTCTGTCTCCCCGGTCCGCCGCAAGGGCGGCGCGCCTTGCGGATCTCTCGCCGCGCGTTCGCGTCGCAGGGGACAACCAGGCGGTGGCGGATGCCGCCGGCATCCTCTTCCTGGCGATCCGGCCGGATGTCGCCGAAGCGGTGGTCCGTGGCCTCCGGTTCCGGCCGGGACAACTGGTCATCAGCCTGGTGTCGACGGTCGATCATGACACGCTGCGCGCCTGGATCGGCGGCGAGGTTGACATCGTGCGGGCCGTTCCGCTGCCCTTCGTCGCCAACCGGAGCGGCGTGACGACGGTCTTCCCGCCGAACGGCATGGTCGAAGCGCTCTTTTCGCAGCTTGGCACGGCGGTTCCCTGCAGCACGATCGACGAGTTCGATCTGCTCGCCGCGGCCAGTGCGCTGATGGGGTCCTTCTTCGGGATCATGGACCATGTCGTCGGCTGGCTGAAGGAAGGGGGACTGCCGCAGGACGGCGCGCGCGCCTATCTCGCGCAGCATTTCTACAGCCTTTCGCTGGTCGCCTTGCGAAACCCATCCGTCCCGCTGGCGGACCTGCGTCGCGAATATTCGACGAGCGGGGGCCTCAACGAGCAGATGTTCGCCGTGTTCGGCAGGAACGGCGGCCTTGATGCCCTGACGCTGGCGCTCGACGGCGTGCTGGAGCGGCTGCGCGCGCTTCGGCGGATTTAGGCGACGGGTGACCGGAGCGGCGCGAGGCGCCCCGCTCCGGTCCTTTCCTCGCGCGTCCCTAGTCCAGATTCACCCAGACCGATTTCGTCTGCGTGTACTGCGTCAGGGCTTCCAGGCATTTGTCGCGGCCGTTGCCGGTCTGCTTGTAGCCGCCCCAGATCGAGGTCATGTCGCCGTGGTCGAAGCAGTTGACCCAGACGACGCCGGCCTCGATGTCGCGGGCGAAGCGGTGCGCCTTGGAGATGTCGCGGGTCCAGACGGAGGCGGCGAGGCCATAGATGGAATCGTTGGCGATCTCGATGGCGTCGTCGATGCCCTCCACCGGGATGATCGCGGCGACCGGGCCGAAGATCTCCTCGCGGGCGATGCGCATGCCGTTGTTGACACCTGTAAACAGGGTCGGCTCGACGAAGGCGCCTTTCGGGGATGAGGCGAGCGTGCCGCCGCCGAAGCGGAGCGCCGCCCCTTCCTGCCGGCCGATGTCGATATAATTCAACACGCGCTGCTGGTGCGAGGCGGTGACGAGCGGACCGATGGTCGTTGCGGGATCGAGCGGATCGCCGAGCACGAAGTTTTCCCGCGTGCGGGCGGCGAAGCGCTCGACGAAATCGTCGTGGATGCGTTTTTCCACGAGAATGCGCGAGCCCGCATTGCAGACCTCGCCCTGGTTGCCGTAGATGCCGTTGACGGCATAGGTGACGGCGGTGTCGAGGTCGTCGTAGTCGCCGAGGACGATCTGCGGGGTCTTGCCGCCGCACTCGGTCGAGACGCGCTTCATGTTCGACTGGCCGGCATAGATCATCAGCAGCTTGCCCACTTCGGTGGAGCCGGTGAAGCCGATCTTGTCGACGTCGTTGTGCAGCGCCAGCGCCTTGCCCGCTTCCTCGCCGAGACCATGCACCACGTTGAAGACGCCCGCCGGGCCGCCCGCTTCGATGAAGAGTTCGGCGAGCAGGTTGGCCGAGAGCGGCGATTGCTCGGCCGGCTTCAGGACGACGGAATTACCGGTGGCGAGCGCCGGGCCGAGCTTCCAGGCGGCCATCATCAGGGGATAGTTCCACGGCACGATGAGGCCGACGACGCCGAGCGGCTGGCGCAGGATGTAGTGCAGGGCATTGGCGGCCGTCGCCGTCACCGCGCCCTCGATCTTGTCGACCGTCTCGGCGAAGAATTTCAGCGACGTGACGGCGCCGGGAATGTCGATGTTCATCATGTCCATGACCGGCTTGCCCATGTCGAGGCTGTCGAGCACGGCGAATTCCTCCGCATGCGCCTCGATGAGGGCGGAGAATTTTTCCAGCACGGCCATACGGGCGCGCGGGTCCATGCGCGACCAGGCGCCGGAGCGGTAGGCCTTGCGGGCGGCGGCGACGGCGCGGTCGATCTCCGCCGCCCCGCCGCGCGCCACCTCGGCGATGGTCGCCCCGGTCGCCGGATTGATCGTCGGATAGGTCCGGCCGTCGGCGGAGGCGACATAGGCTCCGTCGATGAAGTGCTGCGTGCGGAATTTGAGGCCGCTTGCCTTGCTGCGCCAGAAGTCGAGCGTGTAGGTCGAGGCATCCATGCTTGTTCTCCCTTCCATGGATCAGGATTGGTCGCGGTCGCGCAGGAGCGTGACCGAGAGGACGATGAGGACGAAGGACACGGCGACGATCACCGTGCCGATGGCGTTGATTTCCGGCGTGATGCCGCGCCGGAGCGTCGAATAGATGTAGATCGGCAGCGTCACCTCGCGGCCCGTCAGGAAATAGGTGACGGGGATCTCGTCGAAGGACAGCGTGAAGCAGAGCAGCGCCGAGCCGAGGATGGCGCTGCGGATGCCCGGCAGCGTGACGTGGCGGAAGGTCTCGAAGGGCGTCGCGCCGAGATCGGCGGAGGCCTCGAACTGGCGGCGGTTGATCTTGGCGAGCCGCGCCATGACCTGCGAGACGACGACGCCGAGCAGCGCCGTCGCATGGCCGATCACCACCGCCGTCAGGCTCTGCGGTATGCCGATCTGCTTGTAGAAGTTCAGCATGGCGATGCCGGTGACGATGCCGGGCAGGCTGAGGGGCAGGAGGATGACGTTCTGGAACAGCCGCTTGCCGGGAAAGTCGTAGCGGTCGAGCGCGAGCGCCGCCGTCACGCCGATGACGACGGAGAGCGCCGTCGCGAAGAGCGCGACCCACAGGCTGTTGGCGAGCGCCCGCAGCATCTGGCCGTTGGCGAGGAAGGCCTCGTACCAGTGCAGCGTGAAGCCGGAAAGCGGGAAGGACGTCACCTTGCTGTCGTTGAAGGAGAACATCACGAGGATGACGATCGGCAGGTAGAGGAAGGCGAGCACGCCGAGGCTGACGCCCACCATGCCCTTCTGCCACCATCTCAAGCGCAGCATGGCGGCCTCCTAGGAAAGATCGACCCGGCCGGCCCGGTCGAGGCGGCTGGAGAGTTGCAGGAGGATCAGCACCAGCGCGAGCACGAGCGTCGCGAGCGCCGATCCGAGCGGCCAGTTGAGTGCGGCGCCGAACTGCGTCTGCAGGAGGTTCGCCACCATCGTCCCGTCCGGCCCGCCGACGAGCACGGGCGCGACGAAATCGCCGAAGGACAGGCAGAAGGTCATGGTCGCGCCGGCGACGACACCGCCGAGCGACAGCGGGAAGATCACCTTCCAGAAGGTCATGAACGGGCCGACGCCGAGGTCTTCCGAGGCCTCGATCAGGCGGCGCGGAATGTTGTCGAGCACCGCGAAGAGCGGCATGACCATGAAGGGTACGAAGATATAGACCAGCGTCACCACCATGGCGGTCTGGTTGTAGAGGAAGATGTCGAGCGGCGCGGAGACGATGCCGGTGGAGACCAGCAGCGAGTTCAGCGCGCCGTCCGTGCCGAGGATGATCTTCCACGTATAGGCGCGCAGCAGGTAGGACACCCAGAGCGGCACGATCACCGACATGTAGAGAAGGTTGCGCAGCGCGCGCGAGCGGACGGTGAAGACGAGGAAATAGGCGAGCGGATAGCCGAGCAGCAGCGAGCAGAGCGTGACGCTGGCGGCGATCTTCAGCGTGCGCAGGATGACGGTGGTATATTGCGGGTCGGCGGCGATCTGCGCGTAGTTGCCGAACTGGAAATCCGGATAGAACAGCGGGAACTGCCGCGACCAGAAGCCCACCGAGATCATGATCGCATAGGGCACGACCATCAGCAGCAGCACCCAGAAGAGCGGCAGCGAGAACAGGGCGGCAAAGCCGGGGAAGGTGCGGCGGGTGAGGTTCATCGCCCGCCCTCCGCGTCGAAGACCAGTACGTCGGCGGGGTCGATGCCGATCGTCACGCGATCACCGGGTGCAAGCGCCGCCGGGACGGCCGTGCGGGCAAGCTCCGCGAAGATCGGCCTTTCGGCCCCTTCGGGCATGAGCTCGACCCGCAGCCGGTCGCCGTGGAACAGGCGCTCCATCACGGTACAGGCGAGCGTGTTTTCCGCCCCGGCCGCCGTGACATGCAGGTGCTCGGCGCGAAGGCCGAGGCTGGCATGGCGGCCGGCGGCAAGGCTGGCGGCCTCGCCGCGCCGGCTTTGCAGCACCTGTCCGCCCGCAAGCCGGAAGGCGCCGCCGCCGAGGGCCTCGGCGTCCGCCAGGTTCGCCCCGCCGATGAAGTCAGCGACATAGGGGCTGGCAGGACGATCGTAGAGATCCGTCGGCGAGCCGACCTGTGCGATGCGGCCCTCTTTCATGACGACGATGCGGTCGGAGAGCGCCAGCGCCTCGTTCTGGTCGTGCGTGACCATGAGGAAGGTGATGCCGAGCTCGCGATGCAGGCGCTTCAGCTCGACCTGCATGCCCTCGCGCAGCTTCACGTCGAGCGCCGAAAGCGGCTCGTCGAGCAGCAGCACGCGCGGGCGGCGCACGATGGCGCGCGCCATCGCCACGCGCTGGCGCTGGCCGCCCGAGAGGGCGCCGGGCCGCATGCCGGCCTTGCCCTCCAGCCCGACCATGGCCAGCGCCTCGGCGACGCGCCTGTCCCGCTCGGCCTTCGCCACCCGGCCGGATTTCACCGAAAGGCCGTAGCCGATATTCTCCGCCACGCTCATATGCGGAAACAGCGCATAGTCCTGGAAGACCGTGTTGACCGGCCGGCGATAGGGCGGGCTGTCCGTCACGTCCTGTCCGGCAATGGCGATGCGGCCGGCGCTTGCCTGCTCGAAGCCGCCGATCAGCCGAAGCGTCGTCGTCTTGCCGCAGCCCGACGGGCCGAGCAGGGTGACGAACTCGCCCTCGGCAATCGCAAGGTCGGTCTCCTGGAGGGCGAGGAATGCGCCATATCGTTTCGCAACGCCGTCGAGCGTTACAATCGGGTTGGAGGTCATCGGATCCCCGTGTCTGTTGAAATGTCTCGCGTGGGTGGCGGAAAGCGCCCCGACTGGCGGCGCTTTCCGCCGGGGCCTTACGGCGCGGCCTTCACGGCGTTCCAGGTTTCCAGATACTTGTCGAGGCGGACGGGCTGCTGCCACATGACGAGGCTCTTGACGAACTCGACATTGTCGACCTGGCGATCCTTCTTCATCTGGTCATCCATGCAGCCCTGCACGGCCTTCGGATTGACCGGGAAATAGCCGGTGGACTGCGCGATGCCGCACTGGCCCTCGGGCGACTGCATGAAGCTCATGAACTTGTAGGCGCATTCCTCGTTCGGCGAGTCCTTCACCAGCATCATGGAATCCATCCAGCCCTCGGCCTTTTCCTTCGGCGTGAACTCGACGACCTCGAAGCCCTTCTTGAGGTTGTTGACGTCCTTGCTGGTCAGGCCTGTCCAGGCGTTGGAGACATAGACCTCCTGGTTGGCCATCAGCTCTGTCAGTTCGCCCGCCGAGGCCCAGTATTTGCGGATCAGTGCCTTCTGCTCGATGAGCTTGGCCTTCACCGCCTCCAGTTGCTCGTCCGTGAGGTCGAAGACATTGTCGTAGCCGAGATAGCGTGCCGTCCAGTAGAGCGCCGACTTGTCGTCCCACAGCGAGACCTTGCCCTTGAGCGCGGGATCGAACAGGACGGAGATGGAATCCGGCTTGGTGGCCAGCTTGTCGGGCCGGTAGATCAGCGAGACGGAACCCCAGATCAGCGGCACGGCCCAGGTCTCGCCATCGGCCACCACGTCGCTCTGCTTGGAGAATTCCGGATAGATGCCGTCGAAGCCTTCCACCCTGGCCGTGTCGATCGGCGCGACGAAGCCGGCCTGCCGCATCATCGGCACGGTATCGAGCGAGGGGCTGATGATGTCGTAGACGCCGCCGCCGGCGGCAAGCTTGGCGGCGAAGTCGTCGTTCGAGCCGACATAGGAGGCCGTCACCTTGCAGTCCGAGGCGGCCTCGAACTTGGAGATGAAGCCGTCAACCGCATAACCCTCCCAGGTCAGGTAGTTGAGCTCGCCGGCCTTCGCGACGAGGGTCTGGGGGATGAGGCTTGCGGCAGCAAGGGCGAGAATTGCGGATCTGCGCAGTCTGGACATGTTTGTTCCCCTTCATGTCTTTGGTTGGTCATTTCGCCCGCTTTGTCTTTCGGACGAGGGTGGCGATATCGATTCCGAGCGCCTTGGCGGCGCCTCTCTTGCTTCCATGCTCTGCGATGGATTTTTCCAGGACCCAGCTTTCGAAGGCCTGCATCAGGTCGCGGAAGCTCTGCGGCGATGTCTCCCCATCGCCGACTGGGCGGGCAGAGGCAGGCCGTGACGAAGCCCCCTCGGCGACGATGAAATGCTCGGCAAGCGCCATGTCCTCGGCGCTCGCCGCCGCGCGTTCGAGGATATTCGTCAGCTCCCGCACATTGCCGGGAAAGGCATGGGCGGAAAGCCGCTTGCTGAAGGCCGCGGAAAGCTGCAGCGTCGGCGTGCGGCCGGCATTGAGCCGCCGCAGGACGTTCTCGGTCAGCGCGGCGACCAGTTCCGGCTGGTCCCGCAGCGCCGGCAGCTCCAGCGTCACGACGGCGATGCGGTAATAGAGGTCGCGGCGGAAGGCGCCGCTCCCGATCAGGTCCGGCAGGTCGGCATTGGTGGCGGTGACGAGGCTGATGCGCGCCTTGCGCCGCTGCATCGAGCCGAGGCGGCTGAAGGTCTGGCTTTCGAGAAAGGCGACGAGCTTCATCTGCGAGACGGGCGAAAGGTCCGTCACCTGGTCGAGGAAGAGCGTGCCGCCGTCGGCCGCCTCCACGAAGCCGAGCTTGCCGCGCGTCGAGGTGTCGAGCGACGAGCCCGGCTCGATACCGAACATCTCCGCGTCGAACTGCGCGTCGCTCAGCATGCCGCAATTGACGTGGACGAAGGGCGGCGCATCGGAGGCGCCGGCCTTGCCGATGAAGCGGGCAAGCTCCGTCTTGCCGGTGCCGGTCTCGCCGGTCAGGAGCACGGCGCTGCCGCGCTCGATGGCGGTCGCGGCCCGGCGGGCGATGGTGGCGAGGCGCGGCGTGAGCACAGGGCCGCCGCCGCCGGCCGCCGGCAGGGGCTCGGCCCCGAAGCGGAAATGGTCGCTGCGCTCGTAGCCGCGGCTGTGCCGCCCGGTCTCGCGCATCGTCAGCAGCGCGCCATAGGCGCCGCCGTCGGGCGTGCGCAGGATGCCGATGGAGGCGGTGACGTTGCGCTGCGAATTGAGCGTGCCGGAAACCTCGGTGCGCTTGAGCTGCCGCAGGGCGCTCGCGAGCTTCTGGACGAGGGGGCCGGCGGTCTTGGCATGTTTCGCCAGATCCGAGCCGACGAGGTCGCCGCGCGCAAGGTTCAGCAGCAGTTCGAGCTTGCCGTTGACCAGCTTGATGGTGCCGTCCGTTTCCAGCAGCGCCACGCCGTCGGGGAAGGCTTCGAGGAAGGCGCCGAACTGCGGCTCGTCGATGAAGGAAGGGCGCAGGCGCCGCTGGCCGGATGGGGTGAGGTCGTTGGCGTAGAATTTCATGACGCGGCCTCCTGCAGAAGGCCGCGCGTCCTGCGGCGGCTCTTGCGCCGGGCGGTCAGCACGTAGCGGCGCATCTCGCCCTCGATGCGCGCGGCGCGGAAGCGCCAGACGTCGCGGCTGGCATCGGCGGCGATGACGGCAAGGTCGCATTCGCCGTCGCTGTCCTCGCCGGCAAGGGCCGCCTGCCGGAGCTTGTCGAGCGCGTTGCGCGTTTCGACGAACTGCTGCAGCGGCCGGCCGAGCACCTGCTCGGCGGTGCGCCCCCAGACGCTCTCCGCCGCCGGGTTTGTCGCCAGCAGAAGACCGTCCTCGGAGATGACGAGGATCGGGTCCGGCGCGGCGCTCAGGATGTCCTGCATCGTGTCCGCCCGGTCGGCGAGCTGCTGCTCGCGCTGGCGGTGCGCCCCGATATCGCGCGTCGTGCCCCACAGCCGCACGAGGAAGCCGTCCTTGATCGCGGCGCGAAAATCGTTCTCGACCAGCATTTCACTGTCGTCGTGCCGGCGGTCGACGGCGGCGGCGCGGTCGAGGCGGTAGCCGGAGCGCACGAGGTCGCGCACCATGCGGCGGTTGATCTCGGTCGCCGGGAAATAGCGCGAGACCGGCTGGATATTGAAATCGAGCCCTTCGGGCACTCGGTAGAGCCGGGCCATCGCCTCGTTGCAGGCGCGCCAGCGGCTCTGGTTGGAGAAGATGCGCTCGACGATCTCGTCCTCGGCGAGCGCCGTATCGACCGGTTCGAGGAATTCGATGCACCAGCACGCTTCCGTCGCCGCGCCGATCATCTGCGAGAGGATTTCCACCCGCTCGGCGAGCTCCGGCCCGATGCCGAGCACGCTTTCGGGCAACGGCTGCTTGATGACGGCGAGCCCGCGGCCCGGATCGGAGACCACGGTGGCGATCATCGGGATTTCGCTATATTGCGGCGAATTCACCCAGACGGCGCGCCCGGACACGAACGGCTGGCCGTCGCGGGCGATGGCGCGCAGCATCTGCGCCGAGGTGCTGCTGTAGATGCGCTCCAGCGGCACGCTTTCACCGTGCCCAAGCGCGATGGCAAGCTCGTGCGCCTCTCTCGCGTTGACGGCACAGATACGGCCTTCGCCGTCGATCCAGTCGACCAGCAGGGCATCGAAATTGGCGGTGCCGGGCGCGTGTACTTTCATTCCAGATCCGATCCGAAGTGGCCTGTTGCTCCGGCATTGCACCAGAGGACATGCGCAATCCCGCCACAATTCCCGCCGGTGGCAACCCATATTTGGACGGCAGGCGGAAAAATGCGCCGGATCGGCGCGTCATGTGCGCAGAAGTGCAGCATTCGCTGCGGTATTGCGCATGATGAGGGCCTGCGGACCGGCGCGATGGCACTCCGCCCGCCGGGATGCCGGAGTTCGCGAGGTGCAGCTCCTGCATGTCGAGGTGGGCACGGGTGAACCGATGATCGCCAAGGTGGCGGGCGGCGCCGCACGGCTCGGCGCCGAGCCGCGCCATTGGCATGGCGCGCAGGCTTCGGCACGATCGTCTCGTCGCGGTGGGGCGAGACGGAGGACGTGCCGTTCGCCGAGGACATCGAGGACCTGCTGCAACTGACCGGCATCGACGGCGGCGTCGCGCTGCACTATCGCGACGCGGGGTTTCGCGCGCGGCTCTCCTGGCAAAAGGAGCATTTCCCTGGTCTCCTCATCTGGTACAGCAATCGCGGCCGCACGGCCTATCCCTGGGGCGGGCGGCATGTGGCGCTGGGCGTCGAGCCCGTCGCCTCGGCCTTCGATCTCGGACCGGCGGTCTCCACCGCCGCCAATCCGCTGGCTCGGGCCGGCACGCCGACGGCGCTCGCCTTCGCGCCGGACCGGCCCTTCCTCACCCGCTACCGCCTTTCCGCGGAGCCGGCCCCCACGGGCTGAGCAATCATCCACAAGACAGGACACGATCATGAATCAAGGGATTGGACGACTGGCCGGACGCGTGGCCGTGGTCACCGCGGCCGGCCAGGGCATCGGCCGGGCCACCGCCGAGCGGCTGGCGGCGGAAGGGGCCGAGGTTTACGCCAGCCACATCAACGCCGACCTCCTCGCCAGCCTCCAGGGCGCCGCAACGGCGCGGCTGGATGCGACCGACGCGGCGGCGGCGGCCGCCTATTTCTCCGCCTTCGCGCGGATCGACGTCCTGGTGCACGCGGTCGGCTACGTCCACCAGGGCACCATCGAGGAATGCGGGCCGGAGGACGGGCGGCGCTCGGTGGGCATCACGCTCGACAGCGCCTGCAACGTCATCGCCGGGGCGGTCCCGAAGATGAAGGCGCATGGCGGCAGCATCGTCACCATCGGCTCGGTCGCCTCCTCCATCAAGGGCTTCCCGCGGCGCGCGGCCTATGGCGCGGCCAAGGGCGGCGTCATCGGCCTCACCAAGGCGGTTGCCGCGGACTACGTCTCCTTCGGCATCCGCTGCAACGCGGTTTGCCCGGGAACGGTCGCCTCGCCCTCGCTGGAGGAGCGCATCGGCGAACTTGGCGAAACCCTCGGCAGCAGGCAGGAGGCCTACCGCGCCTTCATCAGCCGCCAGCCCGCCGGCCGCTTCGGCACGGTGGAGGAGATCGCCGCGCTCTGTGCCTTCCTCGCGTCGGACGAGGCGGCCTTCATCACGGGGCAGGCGATCAATCTCGATGGCGGGATCACCATCTGAGGGGCTGGAACGGCGGGCAAATCGGGGCATACTGGCGGCCGTGAGGGAGGAAGTACCGACATGGCCGTTCTGCAGACGACGCACCTGACGCTCAAGCCCTGCCGCCCGGAAGACCGCGACGATTTCATCGGCCTCGAACGCGACCGCGAGGTCATGCGCTTCCTGAACGGCGGGCACGCCATCGAGCCTGACACGGTCGATCCCGACGCGACCTTCCTGCGGCCGCGGGGGACGGAGCACCATGTCTGGACGGCGCGGCGCACGGCGGACGGCACCTTCGTCGGCTGGTTCTGCCTGTGGCCGGAAGGCGAGGCGCTGGCCGAGCTCGGCTACCGCCTGCGCCGGGCGGAATGGGGGCAGGGGCTCGGAGCGGAAGGCGCCGCGGCCCTCGTCGACTGGGGCTTCCGCAATGCCGGATACGAGCGGGTCGTGGCGACCACGATGGCGGTGAACCGCGCCTCGCGCCGCGTCATGGAGAAGATCGGCCTAAAATACACGCGCACCGTCCATGCCGGCCTGTCCGACGCCATTGCCGGCAGCGAGCATGGCGAGGTCTGGTACGAGCTGTCGCGGGCGGAGTGGCTGTCGGGACGGGAACGCCCGTCCTGATCGCAGCGCCGGGCGCTACGGCGGCCAGGTTTCGAGCGCCTCGACGAAGCGGGTGAGCCAGGCATTGGTCTGGTGGCCGTCGAGGGCGCGGTGGTCGATGGTGAGCGAGACATAGGCCATGGGGCGGATCTGGATCGTGTCCACGCCGTCCACCGCCCGCACGACGACCCGCTTTTCCAGCCTGCCGACGCCGAGGATCGCCGACTGCGGCTGGTTGATGATGACGGGCGCGGCGAGAAGCGAGCCGGAGACGCCGTGGTTGGAGATGGTGAAGGTGCCGCCGCTGAGGTCCGCGGGCGTGAGGGCGCCCGCCCGTGCGCGGCCGGTGAGGTCGTGCAGGCGCGCGGCGATGCCGGACAGCGAAAGCCCCTGCGCCGCGCGGATCACCGGCGCGACCAGCCCTTCATCGCCGAGCGCCGTGCCGATGCCGATATTGACGTCCTCGAACACCTCCAGCCGGTCGTCGAACCAGCGGCTGTTGACCGCGGGCACGGCCTTCATGGCCGAAACGCAGGCGGCGGCGATATAGGCGGTGTAGGAAAGCGGGACACCGGATGCCGCAAGGGCTGCCCTGTTCGCCTCGCGGTGGCGGATGACGGCGGTGAAGTCCGCCTCGAAGACCGAGGTGACATGCGGCGCGGTCGAGACGGAGGCCTGCATGTGCGCGGCGATGGCAAGGCGCATCGGCGAATGGGGGATCGCGCGCGAGCGCAGGCCCGTGGCCGGCCTCTCCGTTTCCCGTGATGGCGAAGCGTCGGCATCCGCCGGCGGTTGCGGGGCGGAGCCCCCGGCGGGCATCGCCTGCCGCGCCGCGTCCATGTCGGCCCGCGTCACCCGGCCGTCCTTGCCGGAGCCGGTCACCGTCGCGGGGTCGATGCCGTATTCTTCCGCCGCGCGCCGCACGGCGGGCGAGTAGGACATGCCCGGTGCGGGGGCGGCCTGCCCGGCGTCATCGGCATTCGCCGGCCTGAGGCGGCCGAGCACGGAGCCGGGCTCGGCCTTGTCGCCGTTCTGCATGAGGATTTCGTGCAGGATGCCGGTGGCGGGCGCGGGGATTTCGTGCGTCACCTTGTCGGTTTCCAGCTCCACCAACGGGTCGTCGAGCACCACGGTGTCGCCGACGGCCTTGAGCCAGTCGCGCACCACGGCCTGCGTGCCTTCCTGTTCCGCGGGCGCGCGGATGTCGATGAGGTCGGTCATGGTCAGAACTCCAGCAGCGCTTCGATCCGGGCGCGGATCGTCGCGACCGAGGGCACGGCATGGTCGAGCAGCGCCGGATTGTGCGGGCTCGGTATGTCCGGCATGGTGAGGCGCGAGACGGGCGCGTCGAGGTCCATGAAGGCTTCGTTCGCGACGACGGCGGCGATCTCCGCGCCGAAGCCGGCGGTGCCGAGGTCCTCATGCACGATGAGGCAGCGCCGCGTGCGCCGCACGGAGGCGAGCACCGCCTCCCGGTCCCACGGCATCAGCGTGCGCAGGTCGATGACATCGGCGGAAAGGCCTTCCGCCGCCGCCTCGCAGCGATGCACCATCGCCCCCCAGGTGACGAGCGTGATCTTGTCGCCGCGGCGGGTGAGGCTCGCCTTGCCGAAGGGCAGGGCATAGTCGTCGCCCGGATAGGGCCGGCGGGCGGAGGCATGGTCCAGCATGGCGCGGTGTTCGAAGAAGATCACGGGGTCGTTGCCGCGAAGGCCGGTGCGCAGGAGGCCCACCGCGTCGGCGGCGTTGGAGGGCACGGCGACCTTCCAGCCGGGCTGGTGCACGAAGGCGACCTCGTTGGTCTGGCTGTGCCAGGGATCGCCGCACTTGAAGTAGCCGCCGGGCATGCGCAGCACCATGGGCGCGGCGAAGCGGTTGTTGGTGCGCCAGCGGATCGTGCCGCAGTCGTTGATCTGCTCGGTGGCCGGCTCGGCATATTTGCGGAACTGGATTTCCGGTACGGGCATCAGGCCCGCCAGCGCCATGCCGACCGCCCGGCCGACGATGCCCTCCTCCGAGAGCGAGGTGTCGAACACCCGCGCGCGACCGAACTTCTCCTGAAGGCCGAGCGTGACGGCATGCACCCCGCCCTTCGGCCCGATGTCCTCGCCGAACAGCACGATGCGCTCGTTCACCGAAAGCTCGTGCTCGAGCGTGCGGCGGATGGCGGTGACCATGTTGATGCGCTGGCCGTCCGCCTGCGGCACGTCGGTGGTCCGCGGCGCGGGGTTGGCGTGGCGGGCCGGCCCGCCCATCGCCTGCATCTCCCCCTCGAAGAAGACATGCCGCGTCACGGTTTCGGGCGCGGCCGCCAGCCGCGCCTCCGCGGCGATGCGCGCGGCCTCGGCGACCTTTCGGGCCTCCTCGCCGGCCGCCTGCCATTCCGCCTCGCTCAGCACGGCCGGCACGACATGCTCCTTGAGGCGGGGCAGGGGATCGCGCGCCCATTCGCGGCGCACCGTCTCCTCGCTCTTGTAGGCCTGGGTGTCCTGGAAGGAGTGGCCCTGCAGGCGCGGCACGGCAAGGCGCAGCAGCGCGGGCGCGCGGCGATGGCGCACATGGGCGACGGCCTCTCCGGTCAGCCGGGCGGCGGCGGCCGGGTCGGTGCCGTCGCCCTCGAAGATTGTCAGGTTCTTCCAGCCCGAGAGGTTGGCCGCGATGTTGCCGCCGGGGGTCTGGAGGACGGAGGGCACCGAGATGCCGTAGCCGTTGTCCTCGATGTAGAAGAGCATCGGCAGGGTCTCGGTGGTCGCGATCGTCAGCGCGGACCAGAAGCCGTTGGACGCGACCGAACCGTCGCCGCCGAGTGCCACGGCGATGCTGTCGGCATGGTCGGCCCTTCCCAGCACCTCGGCATGGTATTTCATCGCCTGCGCCCAGCCGGCCGTCGGGGTGTATTGCGTGCCGACGCCGCCGCACATCGGCAGGGCGCAGGCGCCCTCGGGGTTCGGGTGGTTGAAGACGACGCCGATGTCGCGCCCGCCGGAATAGCCGCCGGCCCGACCCATGGCCGAGCCGAGCGCATCGGCGGGATCGACGCCGAGCGACAGCAGCAGCGGACGGGAGCGGTAGTAGCCGCAGGCCGCGTCATGCCGGCCGGTGAGGCGAAGGCCGAGCAGCACCTGCGCCATGTCGTGGCCGCGGGCGGAGAACTGGTAGAGCACCTTCTTCTCCGGCACGAGGCGGGTTTCCTCCATCTCGTCGAGCGCGCGCGACAGGTGCACGAGCCGGGCGACGCGTTTCCAGTCCACCGCCTCGTCCGGTGCGTGCCTGACGACGGGTTTGAGAGCAGCCTGCGCCATGGTTTCCTCCCGCATGATGTCTCTTCGGGAAAATTGTAGAACGTCAAGCGCGAAAAGGCGTTTCAAACAGACCGCGATTTACGGTAGAAATGAAACGAGCGTTTCAACATTACGAGTTTTATGATGAGTTCAGTTCATCTGGATGCCGTCGACCGGAAGATCCTGAAGGTCCTGCAGCAGCGCGGCGACATCAGCCATGCGGCGCTGGCCGAGGAGGTGGGCGCCTCCAGCGCCTCCTGCTGGCGGCGGATCAAGGCGCTGGAGGAGGCCGGCGTGCTCGGGCCGACGGTGCGCCTGCTCGATCCCGACCGCATCGGTCGCGGCCTCAACGTCTTCTGCCAGGTGCGCATGAAGACGCACGATCCCGCCGCGCGGCGCGATTTCGAGCGCTTCGTGCAGCGCCACGAGGAGGTGCTGGAATGCTATTCCATGTCCGGCGAATGGGATTATCTCATCCGCGTCGTCGTCAAGGACGTGAAGGACTACGAACAGCTCCTCATGCAGGCGATCCTGACCCATGAGGCCGTCGCCAACTCCTCCTCGCATTTCGCGCTGAAGAGCGTGAAATACACGACCGAGCTGCCGCTTTGAGGCGCTGCCGGGCCGGTCAGAAGTTGTAGCCTTCGGAAATGTCGCGCTGGAGCGCCTCGTTGGCGGCCCTGGCGTCTTTCGCCACGATCGCGTCATAGACGTCCCTGTGGTTCTGCGCCGAGCTCTGGAAGAGCGCCTCGTTGGGGACGGAGCGGCGGACCGATGGACCGATATGCATCCACAGCGGCTCCAGCAACTGGCCGATGAAGGCAAGGCGGCTCATCTGCGCGATCATCATGTGGAAATGGTAGTTGGCCTCCAGGAAGAGATCGATGTCGTTGATCTCCGCGGAGCGGCAGATGTCGGCGACATAGTCCTTCAGCTTCGCGAGTTCCTCTTCCGTCCGGTTCTCCACCGCGCGCTCGAGGGCGGCGCTTTCCAGGATCGAGCGCAGGGTACGGATGTCCTCCAGCTCCTTGGTGCTGAAGATCGGCACCATCATCGTCCTGTTCGGCGTCGAGACCACGCTGCCGACGCTCTCCAGCCGCTGCAGCGCGTCTCGGACCGGCATGAGGCTTGTGCCGAGGCTCTTGGCCAGGCCGCGCAGGGGAAGCTTCTGCCCGGGGGTGAAGCGTCCCATCATCAGGTTGCGCTTCAGCATGTCGTAGATCTGCTCGTGCAGCATGTCGCGGGATACGGGCGACAGTTCCGGCGCAAGCGCCCCACCATGGGCGGTGTCGTGGCTTGTCATAGGCTCTCCCTTTGCGTGCACCTGTCATAACACCGAGCAGGCCGCTTGACACCAAAAACATGAAAAGGCATGGTGATTTTGTTATAACAGTAGACAAGATCGATCGCGCGGGGTTGCGCTGCCGGCGGCAGGCGCCAGCACCGCGCCACCGGTTTCCCGAACGGCCATCCGCAAGGGTGGCAGGACAACATGCTTGCGGCGGATCCTTCCGCCGCCGGGGTTCCGCGCTGGCGGAAAAGCCCGAAGGAGAAACAGACCATGAGCGGCACGCTCTCCAATTCGCTGGCCCATGCGGACATCACGACGACCCTGCATCCCTATACGGATGCCCGCGCCCATGAGCGCCAGGGCCCGATGATCGTCGACCACGGCAAGGGCATCTACATCTACGACGACGCGGGCAAGGAATATATCGAGGGCCTCGCGGGCCTCTGGTCGGTCGCCATCGGCTTCGACGAGCCGCGCCTCGTCAAGGTCGCGGCCGAGCAGATGGCGAAGCTCCCCTATTACCACACCTTCAGCCACAAGTCGCACGAGCCCTCCATCCGCCTGTCGGAGAAGATCGTCGAGATGACGCCGGAGCCCTTGACCCGCGTCTTCTTCACCAGCTCCGGCTCGGAAGCCAACGACACCATGATCAAGATGGTGTGGTACATGAACAACGCGCTCGGCCGGCCGCAGAAGAAGAAGTTCCTCGCCCGCACCCGCGCCTATCACGGCATCACGGTCGCCTCGGGCAGCCTGACGGGCCTGCCGAACAACCACCGTGACTTCGACCTTCCGGCGATCCCCGTCCGCCACCTGACCTGCCCGCATTACTATCGCTTCGGCCAGCCGGGCGAGAGCGAGGCGCAGTTCGCCGACCGCCTGATCGCCGAGGCCGAAGCCGTGATCCTCGAGGAAGGCCCGGAAACCATTGCCGGCTTCATCGGCGAGCCGCTGATGGCCGCGGGCGGCGTCATGCCGCCGCCGTCCGGCTACTGGAAGGGCATCGAGGCGCTCTGCCGCAAATACGACATCCTGCTCATCGCCGACGAGGTGATCTGCGGCTTCGGCCGTCTCGGCACGACCTTCGGCTGCGAGCATTACGGCTTCACGCCGGACATCATGGTCATGTCCAAGCAGCTCACCTCGTCCTACATGCCGCTTGCCGCCGTCGTCTTCACCGAGGCGGTCTATAATGCGATTGCCGACAACACGGCGAAGATCGGCACCTTCGGCCATGGCTTCACCGCCTCCGGCCATCCGGTCGCGACTGCCGTCGGCCTGGAAAACCTCAAGATCATCGAGGAGCGCGACCTCATCGGCAATGCCGCCCGCATGGGCGCCATCTTCCAGGCGCGCCTTGCGGAACTGGCCGATCATCCGCTGGTCGGCGAAGTGCGCGGCGCGGGCCTCATCGCCGGCATCGAGATGGTGGCCGACAAGGAGACGCGCCGTCCCTTCGCCGCTGCCGGCAAGGCGGGCGCCCGCGCCTTCGCGGCCGGCCATGAGCATGGCCTGATCGTCCGCGCCATCGGCGACGTCGTCGCCCTCTGCCCGCCGCTCATCATCAACGAGGAGCAGGTGCACGAGACGGTCGGCCGCCTGCGCAAGGCGCTTGACGACACCGCCAGGTGGTGCACTGAAGAAAACCTGAATTGAGACAAAGGGGCGCCGCATCGATCGCGGCGCCCCTTTCACGCCCGACCTGGAGACCTATCCCATGAAGACCTATTCGATCGCGCTCATTCCCGGCGACGGCATCGGCACCGCTGTCACCGAAGCCGCCTTTGCGGTTCTCGAAAAGGCGGCGGCGGGCAATTTCAGGCTCTTGGGCACGACCTTCCCGTGGTCCTGCGCCTTCTACAAGGAGACCGGCACGATGATGCCGGAGGACGGCATCGCGACGCTGCGCGGCTTTGACGCAATCCTGCTCGGCGCGGTCGGCTGGCCGGCCGAGGTTCCCGATTCCGTTTCCCTGCACGGCCTGCTGCTGCCGATCCGCAAGGCCTTCGTGCAATATGCCAATATCCGCCCGCACCGCCTGCTGCCGGGCGTCGAGGGCCCGCTGCGCGCCGAAGGCTTCGATATCCTGTGCATCCGCGAGAACACGGAAGGCGAATATTCCGGCGCCGGCGGACGCGTCCATCAGGGCACGGCGGACGAGGTGGCGGTGGAGACCTCCATCTTCACCCGCACGGGCGTCGAGCGCATCCTGCGCTTCGGCTTCGAGAAGGCGCGCGCCCGCAGCGGCAGGCTCGCCTCCGTCACCAAGTCCAATGCGCAGAAATATTCGATGGTGTTCTGGGACGAGATGACCCGCAAGCTTGCGGCCGAATATCCGGACGTCGAGGTCACCAGCTATCACATCGACGCCATGGCCGCCCGCATGGTGATGGCGCCGGAAAGCCTCGACGTGGTCGTCGCCTCCAACCTCTTCGGCGACATCCTGACGGACCTCGGCGCGGCGATCCAGGGCGGCCTCGGCTTCGCCGCCTCCGCCAACATCAATCCCGACCGCAGCGCCCCCTCGATGTTCGAGCCGGTGCACGGTTCGGCGCCCGACATCGCCCATCTCGGCATCGCCAATCCCATCGCCGCCATCTGGTCCGGCGCGATGATGCTCGACCATCTCGGCGAGCGCGAGGCCGCCGCCCGCGTCATGGCCGCCATCGAGCGCACCACAGCGCGCGGCATCGGCGTCAGGCCGGGCAAGGACAGGACGGAGGCGATTGCCGCCGCCGTGCTGGCGGCGCTCGATTGAGGCGGTTCAGATCGGCTCGGGGAAGGGGCATTCCAGCCTGACCGCCCAGGGGCGGATGTCGCCGACGATGGTCTCGATCAGCCCCACGCCGTTTTCGAGCTGGTCGCGCTTGCGGGCGAGCGAGCGGTCTCCGGGAATGCGCACGGGGTCGTGCCCCGGCGCGACCGCGCTTGCCCGGCATCGTTCGGCAAGCCGCCCCATTTCCTGCTCGAAGGTCGCGCGGCCGGCGAAATGCGCGGGGTCGATGGCCTGCACGAAGACGCCGTTCGCCTCGCTGTCGCCGGTCTGCGAACCGCGGCCGAAGCCGCCGAGCGCGCCGGAGAGTGCTTCGGTGAGGAGGGCAAGGCTGAAGCCCTTGTAGCCCTGTTCGGTGCCGCCGATGGGCAGGATACCGCCGCCCCGTTCGACGAATTCGGCGGGATCGTCCGTGACCCTGCCGTCCTGCGCGACGATCAGGGGCGCCGGCAGCGTCTGGCCGAGCCGGTAGCTGCGGTTGAGCGGTCCCAGCGCGGACATCGCCGCCGTCGTGTCGATGAGGATGGGGTCCCGGTCCGTCGGGATGCCGGCGGCGATCGGATTGCAGGAAAAGACCCGGCTCAATCCGCCATGCGGCACCACCACGGCCTCGGTCGGCGTGCTGGCGGTGATCGTCACCATGATGCCGCGCCGGGTCGCCCGCTCCAGATAGCTCGCAAGGCAGGCGATGTGCTGCGCCCGGCGGACGACGACCGTGCCGGTTCCCTCCGCCGTCGCGATGTCGCAGGCCCGGTCCACGGCCTTCGCGGTGATCCATGGGCCGGGCAGGAATTCGGCATCCCACACCTCGCTGCCGCGGGATGCGCTGAGGACCGTATGGTCGCCCTCCCGGCGCGTCTCGCCGCCGAGCAACCATTCGACATTCGCCGGCAGGCGCTGCATGCCGTGGGTCGAATAGCCGAGGAGGTCGGCTTCGAGGAAGAGCGAGGCGACGGTTTCCGCCCGTTCGCGCGCAAGGCCGGCGCGTTCGAGCAGCCGCGCGGAGAAGGCCATGAGGTCCGTGTAACGGTAGCGTTGCATGGTCGTCTCCTTCGCGGCTGTCGCTGGCGCGGTGCTAGTGCAGGATCTGGCTGAGGAAGAGCTTGGTGCGCTCGTGCTGCGGGTTGTCGAAGAACGCGGCCGGCGCATTCTCCTCGACGATCTGGCCCTGGTCCATGAAGATCACCCGGTTGGCGACCTGGCGGGCAAAGCCCATTTCATGCGTCACGCACAGCATGGTCATGCCTTCCTCGGCGAGCGAGACCATGGTGTCGAGCACTTCCTTCACCATTTCCGGGTCGAGCGCCGAGGTCGGCTCGTCGAACAGCATGATCTTCGGCTTCATGCAGAGCGAGCGGGCGATCGCCACGCGCTGCTGCTGGCCGCCCGAGAGCTGGCCGGGATATTTGTGCGCCTGCTCGGGGATCTTGACGCGCTCCAGATAGTGCATGGCCGCCGCCTCGGCGTCCTTCTTCGGGATCTTGCGCACCCAGATCGGCGCGAGCGTGCAGTTTTCCAGGATCGTCAGGTGCGGGAAGAGGTTGAAGTGCTGGAACACCATGCCGACCTCGCGGCGCACCTCGTCGATCTTCTTCAGGTCGTCGTTGAGCTCGATGCCGTCGACGACGATGCGGCCCTTCTGATGCTCCTCCAGCCGGTTGATGCAGCGGATCATCGTCGACTTGCCGGAGCCGGAGGGTCCGCAGATGACGATGCGCTCGCCCTTCATCACCGTCAGGTCGATGTCCCTGAGGACATGGTACTCGCCGTACCACTTGTGCATCTTCTCGATCCTGATCGCGATATCGGTCGCCGAGACCTGCATCTTCGCGGTGTCGGCATGAAGATCGCCGGCACGTATGACATTTTCGCCCGCCATCCGAGCATCCTCCTGTCTTGCTGCGCGCGCCGTTCCGGCCGCGCCGTTGATCTTATTCTCCGCCGCCATGGGCGGGTCGCACGCTCATTCGTCCGCGCCCTGGAAGGCATCGGCCAGGATGCCGAAGCAGTTGACGACATCGGACACGACCGCCTTGCGCGCGGCGGCCGCGTCGCCGGACGCGATCGCCGCGAAGGCCGTCTCGTGGTCGGGAATGGCATCGGTCAGCTTGCCGGGCTCGGCCTTGGCGAGGCGCACCGAGGGCCCCATGCGCAGCCAGAGCGGCTCGATCATGTCGCGCAGGATCGGCGAATGGCTCATGTCCGCGATATGCAGGTGGAAGCGGGCATTGGCGCGCAGGAACCGGCTGGTGTCGTTGGCCCGGGCCGCCTCCTTCATCGCGTCGAAATGGACGCGCAGGCCCGCAAGGCTCTCGGCGGTCGCGCCGCGTGCCGCGCGGGCGGCCGAAAGGCCTTCGAGGGCGACGCGGATGTCGCGGATTTCCGTCAGCTCCGCAATGGTCAGGCGCGGCACGACGAAGGTGCGTTCGAGGCGCAGCGCGCCGAGGCTTTCGAGCTTCTGCAGCGCATCGCGCACCGGAACGACGCTCGTTCCGAGGGCGGCGGCGAGGTTCCTCAGCACCAGCCGGTCGCCGGGGCGGAACTCGCCGATGATCAGCTTCTCCTTGATCTGCTGGTAGATCTGCTCGTTGAGCGTATCCTGGACGAGGGTCCTGTAGGTCTGCATCGACCCGCCATCCGCCGGCGCGTGTTTCCTGCCTTCCATGCCTAGTGCTTCTCGTTGGCGAATTCCCGCTCGAGGCGGCGGGAATGCAGGGAGAGGATGAAGCAGAAGACGAAGAAGGCGCCGCCGACGACGAGGTAGGCCTCGCGGTAGAAGCCCAGCCACGCGCCGTCGGCGATCGCCCCGCGCGCTCCGCCAAGCACGTCGATGAGGCCGATGATGCTGATCAGCGTCGTGTCCTTGATGGATTCGATGAAGGTGTTGATGATCGCCGGCAGCGCGATGCGGAAGGCCTGCGGCAGCACGATGAGGCGGGAGATCAGGCCGCCGGAAAGGCCGAGGCTGTGGCCGGCCTCCGACTGGCCGCGCGGCACGGCTTCGAGGCCGCCGCGGATCGCTTCTGCCAGATAGGCCGCCTGGAAGAGGATCAGCGCCACCTGCGCGCGCAGGATGTTGTCGATCAGGTTGCCGCCGGGCAGCAGGAAGGGCAGCATGGTCGAGGCGATGAACAGCACCGCGATCAGCGGCAGGCCGCGCACGATCTCCACATAGAGCGAGCAGAAGCGGCGGATGACGGCGGCCTTGGAGCGACGGCCGAGCACGATCAGTACGGAAAGCGGCAGGGCGAGCACGATGCCGAAGGCCGAAAGGCCGACGGTGAGCGGCAGGCCGCCCCAGCGGCTGGTGGAGACCGAGGGAAGGCCGAGGACGCCGCCGCCCATCAGGATGAGGCTGATCACCATGACGGCGATCCAGGCGAGCGCCAGCGGCGGCTTCCAGAAGCGGCGGAAGCCGCTGAGGATGAGGATCGCGAGCACCAGCACGACGGCGAGCGTCGGGCGCCAGTACTGGTCGGCCGGATAGCTGCCGAAGAGGATGATGTGGTAGCGCTCGTGCAGGAAGGCCCAGCAGGCGCCCGCCGCCGCCCGGCAGGTCTCGGGCGAGGCCTGCCCGAACACCGCATCGGTGACGGCCCAGCGGTAGAAGCGCGCAAGCAGATAGAGGAGGCCGCCGGTGATCGCCACCGTCAGCAGGGCATGCGGCCACGGATGGAAGTACGGGCGCAGCCGGCCGGCGAGGCCGCCATTGGAGGGGCGGGGGAGGGCCGCGGTAATTTCGCTCATGACTTCACCAGTTGCGCGCGCTTTTCCAGCCAGCGGATGACCGCGGAGGTCACGAGGCTGAGCGACAGGTAGATCAGAAGGTAGATGGATACGGTCTCGATGGCCCGGCCGGTCTGGTTGAGCGCGGTGTTGCCGACGGAAACCAGGTCCGGATAGCCGATGAGCACGGCGAGCGTCGTGTTCTTGATGGCGTTGAGATACTGGTTGGCGAGCGGGGGCAGCATGAGCCGCATCGCCTGCGGGGCGAGCACCAGGTAGAGGGTGAGGAGCGGGCTGAGGCCGAGCGAGTTGGCGGCTTCCGACTGGCCCTTCGGCAGGGCAGCGAGGCTGCCGCGCACGATCTCGGCGATGAAGCCGGAGGTATAGAAGGAAAGTCCCACCAGCATCGCCAGATATTCCGGCGTCATGCCCATGCCGCCGCGGAAGTTGAAGCCCATCAGCGTCGGTTTCTGGATCTCGCCCCAGCCGAGCGCATAGACGACGACGCCGACGAGCGCGGCGGCCGAGAGGAAGAGGCCGCCGGTCGCGGGCCGCGGGAAACGGCCCGTCTCGTTGCGGCCGCGCACCATGGCGCGCCAGAAGAGGACGCCGCAGGCAAGGGCGAGCACGGCGACGGCGGCGAGGACCGGGCCGGCATCGCCGGCAAGCACCGTCGGGATGTAGAGGCCGCGGCTGGAAATGAAGACGGATTCGCCGAAGGTCCAGGCCTGGCGCGGCGGCGGCAGGACGCGCACGGCGGTGGCGCAGACGACGAGGATGAGCAGCAGCGGCGTGTTGCGCGTCACCTCGATATAGGCTTTCGCGAGGGCACGGAGCTGCGGATGGGCGGTGCGCCCCGCAAGGCCGATCAAGACGCCGAGCAGGGTAGAGAGCACGATGGCGGCAAGCGCCAGCTTGACGGTGTTGAGCAGCCCGACGAGCAGCGCCCGGAAATAGGTGTCGCCCGAACCGAAGGAGATCAGCGACTCGCCGATCGGGAACGACGTGGCGCTCCACAGGAAGCCGTAGTCGATGGTGATGCCGCGGGCGGCGAGGTTGGACGCAAGATTGTGCGACAGCCACGCAAGAACTGCGATGGCTGCCGCGACAAACAGCGCGTTTTGAAGGCGCTCGCTACGCATCAGCGCAAGGGTGCTGCGTACATGAGGCCGCCCTTCGTCCACAGGTCGTTGAGACCGCGGTCGAGCTTGAGGGGCGAGGCCTTGCCGAGGTTGCGCTCGAAGCTCTCGCCGTAGTTGCCGACGGACGAGACGATCTTGACGACCCAGTCTTCGGAAAGGCCGAGGTCCTTGCCGTTGCCCGGCGTCGTGCCGAGGAGCTGCTTGACTTCCGGATCCGGCGAGTTCTTGGCGAGGTCGTCGACATTGGCCTGGGTGATGCCGAGGCGCTCGGCCTCGACGAGGGCGAACATGACCCAGCGCGCGACGAGGAAGAGTTCTTCGTCACCGCTCTTCACGGCCGGCGCATAGGGCTCCAGCGTGATGAAGTTCGGGAAGATGATGTAGTCGTCGACATTGCCGTTGCCGGCGCGCGAGCCGGCGAGGTTGCCGTAGTTGCCGCCGAAGGCGTCGCAACGGCCGCCGAAGAAGGCCGCGTCGAGCTGTTCCCAGGCGCTGAGGACGAGCGGCGTGTAGTTGAGGCCGCGCGACTTGAAGAAGTTCTCGGTGTTCACCTCGAAGGTCGAGCCCTGCAGGATGCAGACGGTGGCGTCAGCAAGCTGGTCCGGGCTGTCGACGCCGAGCGACTTCGGCACCATGAAGGTGTAGCCGTCGAAATAGTTCGGCGAGGCGAAGCGCGCGCTCTGGGCGCCTTCGCGGTTGAGCGTGGTCGTCGTGTCGTGCGCGAGAACGTCGATCTCGCCGGAGGAGAGCAGGACGAAACGCTCGGAATAGGAGGTCTGGCGGTAGGTCACCTTGGAAGCGTCGCCGAGGATGGCGGCAGCCATCGACTTGCAATAGTCGATGTCGATGCCGGCGAGCTCGCCATTGGCGGCCGGCGCGGAGAAGCCCGGAACGGCCTGGCCGACGCCGCAGACGAGGTTGCCGCGAGCCTTGATGGCGTCGAGCGTCGCGCCGGCCTCGGCGGTGCCGGCAAAGGACATGGCGCCCATCAGCGCGCTCGCGCAGGCGAGAGCCCCCAGTTTCAGTGAAGTCGCAAGTTTCATGTATTTCCCCTTTTCATGCGCATTCAGGTGAGGCCCGCAGGCACCATTGCCGGCGGGATGGACTTCCGGCCGCCGTCAGGCCGCCGATTGGGTGATGCAGACGTATTTGAGCTCGAGGAATTCCTCGATCCCGTATTTCGAGCCCTCGCGGCCGATGCCGGATTCCTTCACGCCGCCGAAGGGCGCGACCTCGTTCGACACCAGGCCCTCGTTGACGCCGACAATGCCGGACTCGATCTTCTCGGCGACCCGCCACATGCGGTCGAGGTCACGGGTGAAGATGTAGGCGGCAAGGCCGGAGGCGGTGGCGTTCGCCGCCTTGATGACGCTCTTCTCGTCGGAAAAGCGCTGGATCGGGGCGACGGGGCCGAAGGTCTCCTCGCTCTCGAAGAGCATGGTGGCGTCGACATCCGTCAGTACGGTCGGCTCGTAGAAGGTCTGGCCGAGTCCGTGGCGCTTGCCGCCGGTGGCGACCTTGGCGCCCTTGCCGAGCGCGTCGGCGACATGGCGCTCGACCTTCGTCAGCGCCGCCTCGTTGATCAGCGGGCCCTGCTGCACGCCGTCCGCAAAGCCGTCGCCGACCTTGAGCGCGCCGACCGCCGCCGAAAGGCGGGCGACGAAGGCGTCGTGGACGTTTTCATGTACATAGATGCGGTTCGGGCAGATGCAGGTCTGTCCGGTGTTGCGGAACTTCGCGTTGATGACGCCCTGCACGGCGACGTCGAGGTCGGCGTCGTCGAAGACGATGAGCGGGGCGTTGCCGCCGAGCTCCATCGCCACCTTCTTCACCGTGTTGGCCGACTGCTCCAGAAGCAGCTTGCCGACGCGGGTGGAGCCGGTGAAGCTGATCTTGCGGACGATCGGGCTTGCGGTCACCTCGCCGCCGATGGCCGTCGCGTCGCCGGTGACGATGTTGAAGACGCCCTTGGGGATGCCGGCGCGCTCGGCAAGCTCGGCGAGCGCCAGCGCCGAATAGGGCGTGAACTCGGAAGGCTTGACGACGACCGCGCAGCCGGCGGCGAAGGCCGGGGCGCATTTGCGGGTGATCATGGCCGAGGGGAAGTTCCACGGCGTGATGGCGGCGACGACGCCGATCGGCTGCTTGAGCACCATGATGCGCGACTGGGCACGCGGGGCGGGGATGAGGTCGCCATAGGCGCGCTTCGCCTCTTCGGCGAACCACTCCACGAAGGAGGCGGCATAACGGATTTCCCCCTGGCTTTCGGCCAGCGGCTTGCCCTGCTCGGCAGTCATGATGGCGGCAAGGTCGGGAAGGTTGGCGACGATCAGGTCGAACCAGCGGCGCAGCACGACGGCGCGGTCCTTGGCGGCGAGCGCCGCCCAATCATGACGGGCCTCTTCCGCGGCCTCGATGGCGCGGCGGGTCTCGGCGGCGCCCATGTTCGGCACGGTGCCGATCTCAAGGCCCGTCGCCGGGTCGACCACCGCCACCACGGCGCCGCTGTCGGCCTCCGCCCATGCGCCGTCGATATAGGCACGCTCGCGCAACAGCGAGGGGTCTGCAAGGCGTTCGGCAAGGGGGCGTGGCGAAAGTTGGTGCACGGTCATGGATCGGATTCCTGTTCACTCCGGGTTCTGTCGAGTGTTATAACACACATCAGATTTCAAACTGTCAAGACGCAATTTCCCGTGCCGGCCGGTGGCATCCACAGGGTGCTGTGAACGGGTGCGACGGTCGAAAACAGGTGCGAAGATCGCGGTACGTGCGTCCGCATCGGTGATAGGCTAGGATGGGATCGGATTGGCCAGCAGCAGGGAGGCAGGCATGGTTGACGCGGGAATGATGGCGCAGATGGCGGGCAGGGAGGGCTTCATCGCCGCCCTCGACCAGAGTGGCGGCTCCACGCCGGGCGCGCTCCGCAACTACGGTATCGCCGATACCGACTATAGCGGCGAGGAGGCGATGTTCCGCCTGATGCACGAGATGCGCGTGCGCATCATGACGGCGCCCGCCTTTTCCGGCGACAAGGTGATCGGCGCGATCCTGTTCGAAAAGACCATGGACGGCGAGGCGGGGGGCAAACAGGTCCCGGCCTTCCTCTGGGAGGACCGCGGCGTCGTGCCCTTCCTCAAGGTCGACAAGGGCCTTGCCGGCGAGGAGAACGGCGTCCAGCTCCTGAAGCCGATGCCCGGGCTCGACGACCTGCTCGCCCGCGCGGTGAAGAAGGGCATCTTCGGCACCAAGATGCGCTCGGTGATCGCCAATGCCGACCGCGCCGGCATCGCGGCCGTGGTGAAGCAGCAGTTCGAGATCGGCCGGCGCATCCTCGGCCACGGGCTGGTGCCGATCATCGAGCCGGAAGTGTCCATCAAGAGCCCGACCAAGGCGGAGGCCGAGACGATCCTGCTGGAGGCGATCCTGCAGGAGCTCGACGCCCTGCCTGCCGGCGAAAGGGTGATGCTCAAGCTCACCCTGCCCACCGTCGCCGACCTTTATGAACCCCTGGTCGCCCATGCGGCGGTCGTCCGCGTCGTCGCCCTTTCGGGCGGCTACAGCCGGGCGGAGGCCTGCGAGAAGCTCAGCCGCAACCACGGCATGATCGCCAGCTTCTCCCGCGCCCTCACCGAGGACCTGAAGGCGACGATGAGCAAGGCCGAGTTCGACGCCAGCCTCGCCGGCACGATCGACGAGATCTACAGGGCGAGCGTCGAGAAGGCGTGAGGGCAAGGCGCCGTGGCTTGCCGCGCACCGTCGCGGGCGGGCCACGGCGGTGTCGGCCTGCCCGGGGCCGATCTCGCGGCCCGCGCCTCAGTTCGGGATCAGCCGCTCCATGACGGCCTTGAGTTCGGCGGCCACGGCGAAGCTGTCGTCCTGGTGCTGGCGCCTGCAGAAGAGCTCGCAGCTCCACCAGCCCCGGTAGCCGGTCGATCGCACGGCGTCGACCCATTCCCTGAGGTCAAGGACGCCCCGGCCCGTGGGCACGTCCCGCAGCACCGGCTCGTTTGGTATGCCGCCGGTGAAGGGCAGGGAATCGCAGAGATGCACGCCGTAGATAAGCTCCTTGTCGAGCCGCGAGATGCGCTCCGGCGTGTCGCCGGATGTATAGGAATGCCAGAAGTCGATGACGATCCGCACATTGTCCCGCTTGCAGAGGTCGAGGATGCGTCGTTGGGCATCGAGCGTGTTGAGCGGCGTCCAGGACAGCGCCTCCAGATAGACCACCAGCCCGTGGGCGGCGGCGATGTCCGCGACTGCCTGGAGGTTGCGCGCGGTAAGCTCGGTCTGGTCCGCCTCCGGCAGGTCGATGAGCCCGCGGTAGAGGCCGGGATGGCGCGCGGCGGCATCCGGCTCGAACACCCTGATGTCGAGCGGCCCGGTGATGGCTTCGATCCCTTTCGCGCCGGCCGCGACGGCGAGGCCGCAAAGCGCCTCCGCCTCGCGCAGCATCTGCGCGCGTCCGTCTCCCTGGCGTTCGAGATCGATGAGGAAGCCGATGCCCGGAAGGAAAAGGCCGTCGAGGCGCTCCTTCAATTCGCGCTCGGTGAAGCCGGCCTCCAGGAACGCGGCGATCTTGGCGCCGGAGGTTTCGAGGCCGTCGAAACCGAGGCGTCTTGCGATCGCGATATCCATCGCAAGGCTGTTGGGCCTTGAGGCCATCGAATGGAAGATGAGCTGGTTCTGGAGCCTGGTCATGGGGGCGAACCTCGTGTGAATGTCTGGTTTCTTCAGCGCGTGCGGATGGATGCGGGGCGTTTCTGCTGGGCAGCCCTCACCGCCTCGGCGGTGCGAAGCGCCATGACATTGTCCTCTCCGACGGACATCCAGCCCGCGGGCTTCTGCGGCAAGGCGATGAAGGCTTCCACCGTCGTCACATGCTGGTCGCGGTCGCGGATGGGGATGAGCTCGTTGCGCCCGTTCAGCCGCCGGACGAGGGCGCCGGATCCCTTGCCGCTGAGCGTCCCGTGGGCGAGGAGGGTGCCGCGATCGCCGGCGAGCATGACGATGCTGTCGAATTCCGCGGTCGTGAAGCTCTCGTAGGACTGGAAGATCGCCCCGCCGGACATCTCGATCGCATAGGCCTGCTGTCCCGCGCCGTTGCCCGGCGGCACGGCCGGGAGCGCGGAAACGGCAGCCGGCTCTTGGCCGGTCAGGAAACGCGCGAGGTCGATGCTGTCGACGGACATCTCGAAGAGCGCGTCGCCGTGGTCCGTTTCCTCATCGGGATGGCGGTTCGGCGGCGGCTGGAAGGGCGCGCCGCGCGCGATGAGAAGCGATTGCAGGGTACCGATCTCGCCCTCCTGAAGCAGGCGGCGCATGGTCTGGTGCGGCGACAGGGCACGGAAGGGCTGGTTGAGGGCGAGCACGATGCCCGCGTTCCTGCACGTCTCGGCAAGGGTGGCGGCGATGCGGCTGCTGGCGGCGATCGGGCCGTCGCAAAGAACATGCCGCCCCTCGGCCGCCGCCGCCTGGATATAGTGCCTGCGGCGATCCCGGGCGGCGCTGACATAGGCAAAGCCGACGCGGGGATCCTGCAGGGTCCGCCGGGCGTCGACGGAGATGCCGGGGATTTCCATGTCCTGCGAGAAATGCGCGGCATATTGCCGGTTGCGGCTGACGGCCCACAGCGGCCGGTGGCCCGCCGCACGGATTGCCGCGACCATGTGCTCGGTCGCGATCGTGCCGGTGCCCATGACCGACCACCCGGCCTCTCCTGTCGAATGCACCGTGGATCCTCCTCTTCTTCACCCGGAGATTGCCTGCGCGCGCCGTCCGCCACAACTTCGCAGATCATTGAAGTCATTAGCGACATGAAGTAATTCTAGCGTCACAATGCGTCACTCATCGGGGGCTGGAATGGAACATATGGGAAGGGACGGGGCCGCATTGGCAGCCAATCTCAGGACGCTCTGCGAGCAGCACGGATCGGTCGCGGCGGTGTGCCGCAAGATCAACGTCAACCGGCAGCAGTTCAACAAGTACCTGTCCGGCGCCCATGTGCCGTCGACCGCGAACCTTCGGATCATCGCGAACTACTTCGGCCTCAGCGTACAGATGCTTTTCACCGATCCCGAGGAGTTCCGCACGCTCGTCGAGGGCAATTTCTTCCACGCGATGGCGACGGCCCGCCAGTTGCCGGAATTCTCGCGCTTCGTCTCCGACATGATCGTAGAGAACAACAGCGCCGATCACGACGACATCGTCGGCGTCTACGACCGCTACCAGTTCTCCTCGATCTACAAGGGCTTCGTGTTGCGCTCGGCCTTCTGCATCTACCGCAACAAGGAGTTCCTCCAGCACTATTACGTCGAGCGATTCCCGAGCTTCGACAATCCGAAGAAGACCGAATACGTCTTCAAGTACTACGGCTTCTGCTTCCCGGTGGCCGACCGGCTCTTCACGGCGGATTTCGAGGGCATCCAGTCGAACGAGCTGACCTTCGGCGTCTATGCGCAGGTCAAGCGCAACGCCAAGAAGTTCATGTTCGGCATTTCCAGCGGCATCGCCGAGACGGTCTTTCGCCAGCCCTATTCCACCAAGGTGGCGCTGCACTATCGCGGCCCCGGGCTCCTGCGCCGCGATCACCTGAAGGACCTTACGGTGCTCGACCGCAACGACCCCGCGATCCCGCGCGAGGCGCTGCAATATCTCGGCGACGGCTCGGACATGATCCAGATGAGCTGACGACCCCCTGCCGCGTCAGGGGTGCAGTTCGACGGCGAGCCACAAGCTGTCGGTATCCGCGTAGTAGCGGTGCCAGGGATAGGTCCATCGGTTCTCGCCCGTCACCCGGCAGAAGGGATCGTGCGAATAGCCGATCGGCATCACGACGTCCTCGTAGAGCGTGGCGGCGTCACGCGCCGTGAACTTCTGCATGCGCCCGAGCCCGTGGATCTGCGTATGCGTTTCCAGGAACGGGTGCTCGTTGTGGATGAAGCAGTCGGTATTGCCCGGCGACCACCAGAGATTGAGCTTCAGCGTGAAGACCTGCGGCGCTTCCGCCCTCGCGCGCTCGTTGGTGAAGACGCGCGGGTCGAGGGTCACCGTGCCGATCTCGTCCTGCGCCGAGATGTAGAGGGGCGTATCGCGCGGAAAGCTGCGGATGCGGTTGCCGAGCCAGTCCCAGCCGCGGAACATGCAGCCGCCGAGATTGGTGGGGTTGACGACCTTGATGATCGCCGCCCGCTCCGCCGAACGGATGCGGCCGCCCTTCAGCCATGTGGATTTCCAGGCCGGCACGATGGCGGGGTGCTCGTCGCCCGTCACCATCGGGGAGGGGCTGATATTGACCACGACGGCGTCCGCCACGTCGTAGTCGACCACGTTCTCAACCAGCGTTGCGGAAATGAAATCGTCCGCGAAGGCCAAATCTCTGCTTAGGTTCTGCACGGCGGCGTCCCTGTTGTCTGAAAGTGCCCTGAGAAAGCCATAGCGCGCGCTTGCGAAAAAGTGCGCGCCGCAATTAATTTGTTCGCGTAATGACGCGACGCCAGCTTCACTTTGCGAAGTGTGCCTCCCGTCAGGCCGTTTTCCGCCCGCGGTTCCGCCGCGGCGCGGGGTGCCGCAAATCGGCCCCTGTGGCGGCGGTGCGGCCGGCGCGGCCGCGATCCATGAAGCAGAACTGCTTTGGAAGTGCGTCATCCCGCGTCAGTGTTTCGATGGCTGCGAACTTGCGGTCGCACCCCGCCCCAACGAAGAATGAGCCCATCGCTGGAAGTCGTGCCGAGGGGACGATCTTTCCGCTCCGAGAGAACACGATTTCAGAGGGTCGATCACATGAAACTGACAGGTGGCCAAGTCGTCGCGAAAGCGTTGAAGGAATACGGCGTCGAATATGTGGCGGGCGTGCCGGGCCACGGCATCTGGTCGCTGTTCGACGCCTTCCTGCAGGAAGGCTCGGAAATCCCCTTCATCCAGGTGATGCACGAGCAGAGCGCGGTTCACATGGCCGACGGCTACTATCGCGCCTCCGGCAAGCCGATGGCCTGCTCGACCTCGGTCGGCCCGGGCGCGGCCAACACCATCATCGGCCTTGCGACCGCCTATTGCGATTCCACCGCGCTCTTCTACGTCTCCGGCTCGCCCCAGACCTACATGCACGGCCACGGCACCATGCAGGAACTGGAGCGCCAGCAGGACAACGCCTTCCCGCGCATCACCGAGCAGGTGACCAAGCGCGCCTGGCAGGCCAATTCGGTGCAGGTCCTCCCAAGCATCATGCACCGCGCCTTCAGCGAACTGCTGACGGGCCGCCCGGGTCCGGTTCATGTCGAGGTCCCGATGGACGTCCAGGTCGAGGCGGCGGATGTCACCATCTATCCGCTCGGCAAGCGTCTGCCGGTCGGCGTCGCCTATCCGGATCCGAAGGCCGTCGAGGCGGCGCTGAAGGTTCTTCTTGCCGCCGAGCGCCCGGTCATCGTCGCCGGCGGCGGCGCGATCACGGCGAACGCCTCTGCCGAACTGACGCGCCTTGCCGAAAAGCTCGGCGCCGCCGTCTCCATCACCTGGAACGGCAAGGGCGCGATTTCGGAAGATCATGCCCTGTTCATCGGCGCCGTCGGCCAGACCGGCACGACCTGCGGCAACAAGATCACCGCGTCGGCCGACGTCGTCGTCTCGGTCGGCTGCCGTTTCACCGACTGGTCGGCCTCGTCCTACGCCAAGGGCGTCTCCTTCTCGATCCCCTCGGCCAAGCTGATCCATATCGACCTCGACCCGCGCGAGATCGGCAAGAACTACGAGACCGAGGTCGGCATCGTCGCTGATGCCAAGGTGACGCTGGAGGCGCTGCTCTCGCTGATTTCGGACACGGACTCGCAGAAGATGCTCGCTCGCCGCGAACCGTTCCTCGCCGACGTGCAGAAGTCCAAGGCCGACTGGCGCGCCCAGGTCGAGCCGCGCGAGAACAGCCGCGAGACGCCCTTCACCTCGCAGCGCCCGCTGGTGGCGCTGCGCAAGGTGCTCGACCGCGACGGCATCGTCGTCGTCGGCTCGGGCAACACGCAGGGCTCGGTCAAGCAGAGCTTCCCGGTCTACGAGCCGCGCACGCACCTGACCTCCGGCTCCTATTCGCCGATGGGCTGGGCGGTGCCGGCTGCGATGGGCGCCAAGCTCGCCTGCCCGGACCGGCAGGTCGTGGCCATCGTCGGCGACGGCGACTTCATGATGTCGCTGCCCGAGATGGGCACGGCGGTCATGAACGGCATCAATGTCGTCTTCCTGGTGCTGAACAACCAGGGCTACATGTCGATCCGCGGCGGCATGCGCAAGTTCATGGGCCGCCATATCGCCTCCGAGTTCAACCATCACGCCGGCAACGGCGCGCCCTATTCAGCCGACATCGCCGCTTCCGCCAAGGCCTTCGGCCTTCAGGCCTGGAAGGTCGAGAAGGACGAGGATCTCGAAAGCAGCCTGAAGGCGGCGCTCGAATGCGGCGGCCCGGCCCTCGTCGAGGTCATCGTCTCGCGTGACGCCGCCGGCCCCTTCGCCACCGGCTGGTGGGACTTCCCGTCGCCGGCCTACTACGAGAAGGAACAGGCGGCCTACGCCGAGATGCGCGCCCGCGAACAGCACCTCTAAGCGAACCTGCGGGGGAGGCGCCGCCTCCCTCGTCCCCCTCCCAAGCCCATTGATGACGCGGCGCCACCGGCGGCCGTGAACGAAGAGACTTTGTCATGATCCGGCACATCAAAACAGCCAAGGCCACCACCCACGACGGCGGCGCCGACAGTGCGGTCACCACGGCGGTCGAGGCGCTTCTCGCCAAGGTCAGGGACGGCGGGGACAGGGCGGTTCGCGAACTCTCCGTCCGGTTCGACGGGTTCGACCGCGACTCCTACCGCCTGACCCGGCAGGAGATCGCCGGCTGCATCGATGCGCTGACGGCGCAGGAACGCGCCGACCTCGACTTCGCGCAGGACCAGATCCGCCGCTTCGCCGAAGCGCAGAAGGCGGCGCTGAAGGACATCGAGATCGAGACCCTGCCGGGCGTGATCCTCGGCCACAAGAACGTGCCGGTGCAGAATGTCGGCTGCTACGTGCCCGGCGGCAAGTATCCGCTGCTCGCCTCGGCTCACATGACGGTGCTGACGGCGCGCGTCGCCGGCTGCGAGCGCGTCATCACCTGCGCCCCGCCGTTCCAGGGCAAGATCGCGGAGAAGATCGTCGCGGCGCAGGCCCTTGCCGGCGCGGACGAGATCTATTGCCTCGGCGGCGTGCAGGCGATCGCCGCCATGGCCTACGGCACCGAGACGATTGCGCCCGTCGACATGCTCGCCGGGCCCGGCAACGCCTATGTCGCGGAAGCCAAGCGCCTGCTCTTCGGCCGCGTCGGCATCGACCTCTTCGCCGGCCCGACGGAAACGCTGGTCATCGCGGACGACAGCGTCGACGGCGAGCTCGTGGCGACGGACCTCCTCGGCCAGGCCGAGCACGGCGTCAACTCGCCGGCCGTCCTCATCACCAATTCGCAAAAGCTGGCGCGCGACACGCTCGTCGAGATCGAGCGCCTCCTGAAGATACTGCCGACGGCGGCGGTCGCCGGCAAGGCCTGGGAGGATTGCGGCGAGATCATCCTGTGCGACACGATCGAGGAGATGCTGGCCGAGGCCGACCGCGTCGCCTCCGAGCACGTCCAGGTGATGACGCACGATCCGGACTACTTCCTCGACAACATGAGGAACTACGGCGCGCTGTTCCTCGGCGCGCGCACCAACGTCGCCTTCGGCGACAAGGTAATCGGCACCAACCACACCCTGCCGACCAACAAGGCGGCCCGCTACACCGGCGGCCTGTGGGTCGGCAAGTTCCTCAAGACCTGCACCTACCAGAAGGTCCTGACCGACGAGGCCTCCGCCATGATCGGCGCCTACGGCTCGCGGCTCTGCCTGATGGAAGGTTTTTCCGGCCATGCCGAGCAGGCCAACATCCGCGTGCGCCGCTACGGCGGGAAGAACGTCGGATACGCTATGCCGGTCGAGCCCAACTAACAGCCACGCACAAGAGCCCGCCAGGGGCCGCGGTCAAACCCAACCAGAGAGGATGAAACCATGTCCAAGTTTATCGCCACGGCCCTTGCGGCGACCATGCTGATGCCCGTCGCCGCCCGGGCGGAAGGCCAGATCGAAGTTCTGCACCACTGGGTTTCGCAGAGCGAGGTCGAGGCACTCAATGTCATCCGCAAGGATCTCGAGGCCAAGGGCTTCCAGTGGAAGGATTCGGCGGTCGGCGGCATGAGCGGCGCCAATGCACAGCAGGCGCTGCGCGCCCGCCTGACGGCGGGCGACCCGCCGGGCGCCATGCAGTTCCTCGGCTGGGAAGGCGTGCAGTGGGCCGAGCAGGGCGTCGTGCGCGACCTCAACGACCTCGCCACGGCCGGCGGCTGGCGCGAGGCGCTCGCCCCGCAGCTCCTGCCCTTCGTGACCTCGGGCGAGGCCTTCATCGCCGCGCCCATCAACATGCACCGCCAGAACTGGGTCTGGGCCAACAAGAAGCTCTTCGACGATGCCGGCGTTGCCGTGCCGAAGAGCTGGGCAGAGCTGATCGAAGCCGGCAAGACGCTGAAGGAGAAGGGCATCGTTCCCATCGCGATGGGCGACGAGCCGTGGCAGATCGGCATCATCTTCGATGCGCTGCTGACGGACATCAACGGGCCGGAATTCTACCAGAAGACGGCGATCGACCTCGATCCCGAAGCGCTCGGAAGCCCCGAGATGGTCAAGGTGTTCGACGCGCTGCGCGAGGTGCGCGGCCTCGTGGACGACAACTTCGTCGGCCGCGACTGGGCCGTGGCGACAGGCATGGTCATCAACGGCGAGGCCGCCATGCAGTTCATGGGCGACTGGGCCAAGGGCGAGTTCCTCGCCAAGGGCCTGAAGCCCAACCAGGACTTCTACTGCTTCGCGACGCCCGGCAAGGTCACTTCCTTCCAGTATCTCATCGACAGCTTCGGCATGTTCACCGTGAAGGACGAGAGCGTGCAGCAGGCGCAGGCCGCGCTCGCCGAGACCATCATGGACCCGAAGGTGCAGAAGGACTTCAACCTCATCAAGGGTTCGATCCCGGCGCGCAGCGACGTTCCGGTCGACGATTTCGACGATTGCGCCAAGCTCGGCTTCAAGGAGCGTGCGGAGGCCGTCGAGAAGGGCAGCATGCAGGGCGCGATGACGCACGGCTTTGCCGCCAAGCCGGAATTCGCTTCCGTCTTCAGCGACGTCGCCGCCCAGTTCTTCGTCGGCAGGATGAGCTCGGAGGATGCGGTCAAGATGCTGGTCTCCGGCATCGACAACGCCCGCTGATCTAAGTCGCCCTCAGGAGGAGCCGGCCCGCCGGCTCCTCCGCAAGTCCCGCCATCGGAGCTGACCCATGAGCGCCTCTAAGCGCATGTCCTCGCGATTGGCAGGCTGGCTACCGCGCCTCGTCGTCGCTCCCAGCCTGCTCGTCGTCATCGTCACGGTCTACCTGTTCATCCTGTGGACGGGCGTGATCTCCGTGACATCGTCGAAATTCGTGCCGACCTATGATTTCGTGGGCCTCGAGCAATATGTCCGCCTCTGGGCGACGCCCCGCTGGCACACCGCCGTCGCCAACCTCTTCATCTTCTCGGCGCTGTTCCTCGCGCTCTCCACCGGCCTCGGGCTGCTGATGGCGATCTTCCTCGACCAGAGCATCCGGGCCGAGGGCGTGCTGCGCGCGATCTACCTCTACCCGATGGCGCTCTCCTTCATCGTGACCGGGACGGCGTGGAAGTGGATCATGAATCCCGGCCTGGGCATCCAGAAGGTCGTCAACGATCTCGGCTGGACGGACTTCCGCTTCGACTGGATCACCAATCCCGACATGGCGATCTATACCGTCGTGGTGGCCGGCGTCTGGCAGTCCTCGGGCTTTGCCATGGCGATCTTCCTCGCGGGCCTGCGCGGCATCGACAATTCCGTCATCAAGGCGGCGCAGATCGAGGGCGCCTCGCTGCCGCTGATCTACCGGCAGATCATCATCCCCATGCTGCGCCCGGCCATGCTGAGCGTCGTCGTTCTCCTCAGCTACATCGCCATCAAGAGCTTCGACCTCGTGCTGGCGCTGACCAATGGCGGGCCGGGCACGGCGACCGAACTGCCCTCGACCTTCATGTTCTCCGCCACCTTCCGGCGCAACCAGATGGGCGTCGGCGCGGCGAGCGCCGTCATGATGCTCATGACCGTGGCGGCCATCATCGTTCCCTATCTCTATTCCGAACTGAGGAGCGAGAACAATGACTGAGGTCCTCTCCCGCTCCGGCAAGGCGCGGCTCGGCCGTCTCGTCGTCTACGGCTGCCTGGCCGTCGTCGCGCTCGTCTACCTGATGCCGCTCTGGGTCATGGTCGTGACGTCGCTGAAGCCGCTCGACGAGATCTACGGCGGCTCCTTCATCGGCCTGCCGAAGGCCGTCACGCTCGACGCCTGGCGCGCGGCGTGGTCGCAGGCCTGCATCGGCACCGAATGCACGGGCCTGAAACCCTATTTCGTCAACTCGCTGCTGATGGTGATCCCGGCGGTGGCGCTGTCGACCGGCATCGGGGCGATCAACGGATACATCCTCACGAAGTGGAAGTTCCCCGGCGCGAACTTCGTCTTCGGCCTCCTGCTGTTCGGCTGCTTCCTGCCCTACCAGGCGATCCTCATTCCGATGGCCCGCACGCTCGGCCTGCTGGGGCTCGCCGGCTCCATTCCCGGCCTCGTCGCCGTGCATGCCTCCTACGGCATCTGCTTCACGACGCTGTTCTTCCGCAACTACTTCGTGTCGCTGCCGGACGAGTTGACCAAGGCGGCGATGGTCGACGGCGCGGGCTTCTTCCGCATCTTCTGGAGCGTCATCCTGCCGACCTCGATCCCGATCATCGTCGTGTCCTGCATCTGGCAGTTCACGCAGATCTGGAACGACTTCCTCTTCGGCGTCTCGTTCACCTCGGGCTCCAGCAGCCCCATCACGGTGGCGCTCAACAACATCGTCAACGTGACCACCGGTCGCAAGCAATACAACGTCGACATGGCCGCCGCCATGATCGCCGCCATCCCAACCCTGGTCGTCTATATCGTCGCGGGCCGCTATTTCGTCCGCGGGCTGACGGCCGGCGCCGTGAAAGGCTGAGCCCATGTCCACTCTTGAAATCGATCGCGTCCGCAAGGCCTACGGTCATCTCGAAGTCCTGAAGGAAGTGTCGATCTCCATCGGAACCGGCGATTTCCTCGTGCTGCTCGGCCCCTCCGGCTGCGGCAAGTCCACGCTGCTGAACATGATCGCCGGGCTGGAGACGATCACCGGCGGCGAGATCCGCATCGCCGGCAAGACCGTCAACGACCTCTCGCCGAAGGACCGCGACATCGCCATGGTGTTCCAGTCCTACGCGCTCTATCCGACGATGACCGTGCGGCAGAACATCGAGTTCGGCATGAAGATCCGCCGGATCGCCCAGGCCGACCGCGACAAGGCCGTGAAGACGGCGTCGGACCTCCTGCAGATCACCCATCTGCTCGACCGCAAGCCTTCGCAGCTCTCCGGCGGCCAGCGCCAGCGCGTCGCCATGGGGCGGGCCATCGTGCGCGAGCCGAAGCTGTTCCTCTTCGACGAGCCCCTGTCGAACCTCGACGCGAAACTCCGCGTCGACATGCGCACCGAGATCAAGCGCCTGCACGCCCGCCTCGGCACGACCATCGTCTACGTCACGCACGACCAGATCGAGGCGATGACGCTCGCAACGCGCGTCGCCGTCATGAAGGACGGCGTGGTGCAGCAGCTCGACGAGCCGCAGGCCGTCTACGACCGGCCGGCCAATGTCTATGTCGCGCGCTTCGTCGGTTCCCCGGCCATGAACATCGTGCCGGCCGTCCTTGAGGTCGAGGGCACGGCGGCAACCGCCGTGATCGATATCGCGCGCCGGCCGGCCGCGCGCATCGCGGGCATTTCCCTCTCCCCGGAGGCGCTGCGCCGCTATTCCGGCAGGAAGGTCCTGGTCGGCATCCGTCCGGAGAACTTCTCGATTGATACAAGCGGCGGCGCCCCGGCGCTGACCGTCGATTTCGACGTCGTCGAGCCGACCGGCCCCGATACGCTCGCCGTCTTCCAGCTCGGCGGCGTCGAGGTGACCGCCCGGCTTCCGCCGCGGCAGGCCCATGCGGGCAAGGAGGCGGGGCTGGCGGTCGATACGTCCAAGATCGTCCTCTTCGACAGCGAAACCGAAACGCGTATCGACTGAGAGATTTCCATGACCGGGACGGCAGACATCGTCATCATCGGCTCCGGCATCGGCGGAGCTTCCCTGGCGCACAGCCTCGCGCCTTCGGGCCTCAGGATCGTCATCCTCGAACGCGGGACGCATCTGACGGACACGCCCGAGGCGCGCGATGATGTCGCCATCTTCCAGAAGGGGTTCTACCGCTCGTCCGAGGAATGGTTGGGCACGGACGGGAAAAGTTTCCTGCCGGGCAATTATTATTATGTCGGCGGCAACTCGAAATTCTTCGGCGCGGTCATGTACCGCTATCGCCGCGAGGATTTCGCCGCCCGCCGCCACATGGACGGCGCATCGCCCGGCTGGCCGCTGTCCTATGAGGAGCTTTCGCCCTGGTACGATGCGGCAGAGCAGATCTTCCGGGTGCGCGGCTCGACCGAAGGCGACCCGACGGAGCCGCCGCACGAAAAGCCCTACGGCTATCCGCCGGTTCCCGACGAGCCGGCGATGGCCGCCGTCCGCCGCCGACTGGAAAAGGCCGGCGTCCATCCCGCCTCGCTCCCTCTGTCGATCGACATCGAGGCCTGGCTGAAGCGGGCGAAGACGGGCTGGGACGCCTTCCCGAACACCGGAACCGGCAAGATCGACGCGGAGGTGGGACCGCTCGCCAGCGCGCTCGCCCATCCGAATGTCAGCCTCGTGACCGGGGCCGACGTCACCCGCCTTGAAACCGACGCGGCGGGACGGCGTGTCGTCGCCGCCGTCTACCGGAAGGATGGCGCCGAGCATCGCATCGCGGCGGGCCGCTTCGCCGTGGCCGCCGGCGCGGTCCAGTCCGCCGCCCTTCTCCTGCGTTCTTCGAGCACGGCGCACCCGGCCGGTCTCGGCAACAGCTCGGACCAGCTCGGCCGCAACTTCATGAACCACAACACCACAGCGATGCTGGCAATCGATCCCTTCGCCGCCAACAGCTGCGTCTACCAGAAGACGATCGCCTTCAACGATTTCTACAATGCCGACAACGAATACGGCTTTCCGCTCGGCAACGTCCAGCTCCTCGGCCACATCACCGGCAACATCCTGAAGGCCAACCTGCCGGTGCCCGCGCCGGCGTGGTTCGCGAGACTCATGGCGCGCCATGCCTATGGCTGGTTCCTGACGAGCGAGGACCTTCCCAATCCGGAGAGCCGGGTGATGGTGCGCGACGGCCGCATCGTCATGCACTGGATACGCTCGAACATGCGCGCCCACGAGGCGCTGATCGGCAAGACCCGCGCCGTCATGCGCAAGGCGGGATTCCCCATCGTGCTGACGCATACCTTCGGCCGCAAGACGACGTCGCACCAGTGCGGCACCGCGCGCCTCGGTGCCGATCCGCAAACCTCGGTCGTCGACCTCGACTGCCGCAGCCACGATGTCGAGAACCTCTACGTCACGGATGCCTCGGTGCTGCCGACATCGGCCGCGGTCAATCCGGCGCTGACCGTCGCCGCGCTCGCCATCAAGGCCGGCGCGGCCATATCAAGGGGGCACTGAATGGAACTTCGGGACATGGGATCGGCGCGCCACGGCATTTTCCCGCGCGCCCCGGCCGAGATCGACACCTTCGACTATATCGTCGTCGGCGGCGGGTCCACCGGCTGCGTCGTCGCCTCGCGCCTCTCGGAGGACCCCGCCGTCCGCGTTCTGCTGGTCGAGGAGGGGCCGCGCGACCTCAGCCCCTACATCCACATTCCCGGCGCCTACTACAAGACCGCGCAGGGCGATCTGCTGAAGCGCATTCCCTGGGAACCGATGCCCGAGCAGGCGCGTGACGAGACGCCGACCATGGTGCAGGCGCGGGTGCTCGGCGGCGGCAGCTCCGTCAACGCGATGATCTATATCCGCGGCGTGCCCGCCGATTACGAGCGATGGGTCGAACTCGGCGCGGAAGGCTGGGGCTACGGCGATGTGCTGCCCTTCTTCAAGCGCGCGGAAGACAACAACCGCTTCTGCAACGAGGCCCATGGTGTCGGCGGGCCGCTCGGGGTCTCGGACATCGACTACATCCACCCGCTGACCCGCGCCTGGCTGCAGGCCTGCCAGCAGGCCGGCCTGCCCTACAATCCCGACTTCAACTCGGGCGATCCCGCAGGCTGCGGCCTCTACCAGATCACGGCGCGCAACGGCCGCCGCAGCTCCGCCGCCGTCGCCTATCTCAACCCGGCGCGCAGGCGGCCCAACCTGCGCATCGAAACGGGCACCGCGGTCACCCGCGTGCTGGTCGAGAAGGGGCGGGCGGTCGGCGTCGAGGGCGCCAGGGGCAGGCGCAAGGTCATCTACCGCGCCGACCGGGAGGTGATCGTCTCCACCGGCGCGATCGCCACGCCGAAGCTCCTCATGCTCTCGGGCATCGGCCCGGCCGCGCCGTTGCGGCGGCACGGGATCGAGGTCCATGCCGACCTGCCGGGCGTCGGCCAGAACCTGCAGGACCATATCGAGATTTCGCTGGTCTACCAGCTCAACGGCCCGCACAGCTACGACAAGTACAAGAAGCTGCACTGGAAGGCCGCCGCGGGCCTCAACTATGCGCTTTTCCGCAACGGCCCCGCATCGTCCAACCTCATCGAGGGCGGCGCCTTCTGGTGGGGCGACAGGAACGAGGCAACGCCCGATATCCAGTATTTCATGGTGGTCGGCGCGGGCATCGAGGAGGGCGTCGACGCGGTGCCCGGCGGCAATGGCTGCACGGTCAATCTCGGTCAGATCCGCCCGCGCTCGCGAGGCGAGGTGACGCTTCTCGGCGCGGACCCTGCCATGAACCCGCGCGTGGCGCCCCGCTACTTCTCCGATCCCTACGATCTCGACGCGATAACGGACGGGACGATGGCGGCCCTCGACATCATGGCTCAGCCGGCCATCGCGAAGTTCGTGGCGGCGCGCCACATGCCAGGCCCGTCGCTGCGCACGCGCGAGGAGATCCGCGCCTTCTGCGTCAAGGATGCCCATGCCGCCCTCCATCCCGCCGGGACGTGCCGGATGGGCCGCGACGACATGGCGGTGGTGGACCCGGCGCTACGCGTGCACGGCATCGAGGGCCTTCGGGTCGCCGACGCCTCGGTCATGCCGGCGCTGATCTCGGGCAACCCGAATTCCGTCTGCATCATGATCGGCGAGCGCGCCGCCGATTTCCTGCGGGCCTGACGGCTTTGCCATTGCGTTTATGTGCGTGTTCATGCATATCTCGGAACAGATTCGCGCATGAAGAGGCAGAAGAATGAATCCGAGCATTGTGGTCTTCGACATCGGCGGCGTGCTGATCGACTGGAATCCCGCCTATCTCTACCGCAAGCTCCTGCCGGACGAGGCGGCGGTCACGGCGTTTCTCGCGGAGGTCTGCACGCCGGCATGGAACGAGCAGTTCGATGCCGGGCGCCCCTTCGCCGAGGGCGTGGCGGACCTTTGCGCGCGCCACCCCGACCGCGCCGGGCTGATCGAGGCCTATTGGCTGCGCTGGCACGAGATGCTGGGCGGGGAGATCGCCGGAACCGCGGGGCTGCTCGGCCGGCTGAAGGCGGGCGGCGTGCCCGTGCACGCGATTTCCAACTGGTCGGCGGAAACCTTCCCGAGGGCGCGGGAGATCTTCCCTTTCCTGGATGCGTTCGACGTTCTCGTCGTCTCCGGCAGGGAAAAGCTCGTCAAGCCGCATGCGCCGATCTTCGAGCGCTTCCTGGAACGGGCGGGCGTCGGCGCGGAACAATGCCTCTTCATCGACGACAATGCGGCGAATATCGCCGCGGCGGCGGCCCTCGGGTTCCATACCGAGCACTTCCGCAGCGCCGAGGCGCTGGAGGCCCGCCTGACGGCGCTCGGCCTCCTGGCGCACGCGGCGGAGGTGGCCGGGTGAGCGAGGGCGCGAAGGAACTGGCGGCGCTGTCGCCGGAGGAGCGGCAGGCCGTCATACTCGACAGGATCAACACCGCCGGGCGCGTGCTCGCCGCCGGGCTGGCGCAGGAATTCGGCGTCTCGGAGGATTCGATCCGCCGCGACCTGCGCGACCTCGCGGATGCCGGGCTCGTGCAGCGGTTTCACGGCGGCGCGGCGCGGCTCGTGACGCCCGTGCTCGATTTCCGGCGCCGCGAGGCGCTGCAGGCGGACGAGAAGCAGGCGATCGGCCGTGCGGCGGCCGCCACCATTGCGCAGGGCGCGACGCTGCTGGTGGATTCCAGCACGACGGTCGTCCGCTTCGTGCGCGCGCTGCCGCCGTCGCTTTCCGTGCGCATCGTGACGGTGGCCGTCGATGTCGCCGCCGCCGCGCTCGACCACCCGCTGGCCGAAGTGGTCATGCTCGGCGGTCGCCTCGGCCGGCTGACGCGCGGCGTCACCGGCGTCGCGGCGGTCGATGCGATCCGGGGCCTGCGCGCCGATTACTGCATTCTCGGCACCTGCGGCATCGATCGGGACCTGACGCTCCGCGCCGACGACTACGAGGATGCCCACCTGAAATCGGCGATGATCCGGGCCGCCGGCAAGACCCTGCTCCTGGCGACGGCCGACAAGCTCGGCCAGGCCTCGACCTACGAAGTGGCGCCGATGTCCGCGGTCTCGACGCTCTTCACCGACAGCCGGGACATGGCCATCCTCGACGCCATCCGCGCCGCCGGCGTCGATGTCCAGACGGTTTGAGATTGCGGAGACGATGATGAACGCTTCAATGGACCGGGATGCGAGGGCGGTGCTCCTGCCCGCTTTCGACAGGCTCGACGTCATGGACGTCATGGCGCCCTTTCTGGAAAAGGGTGGCTGTTCCGTCCTCATCGGCGAGAGCCGGGCGGAGTATGTCGCGCGCGCCATGTCGGCGGAACGGCTGGCCCAAGAGACGCCGGAGGGCTTTCGCGCCGCCATCGCGGTGCTGCGGGCCGCAAGCCCCCGGCTGATCGTCGCGGTGGACCAGGAACTGGGCGGCATCCAGCGGCTCCAGGGGCTGGTCCCGCCGCTTCCCGCGCTGGACGAGGCGCATGCCATTGCCGGCGACGTGCTTGCCGAACGCTGCCGGACGACGGCCGCCGCCGCCCGCGACCTCGGGGTTTCGATGTTCCTCGCGCCCATCGCCGATATCATCGACGACAGGAATCCCTGGCTGGAGGCACGCACGATGGGAACCCGCCCGCAAGCCGTGGCGCGGCTGGTCGCGGCCTTCGTCGAGGGCGTCCAGGCCGCCGGCATAACGGCGGTCACCAAGCATTTTCCCGGCTTCAACAGCCTCTCGGCCGATCCGGCCCTTGCCGACGTCTCGCTGCTGACCTCCCGCGCGCGCCTTCTCCAGGATGCGCTGCCCTTCAGGGCCGCCATCGAGGCGGGGACGAAGGCGATCATGACGGGACCGGCGCCGGTCGCCGCGGTCGACGCCGACAATGCCGCCAGCACATCGCCTGCGGTGATGGCGATGCTGCGGCAGGATTTCGGCTTCACGGGCCTGATCGTCAGCGACGATCTCGATGCGCCCGCCACCCTGCGCGGGCGATCCCTGGCCGAGACGGCCGTCGCGTCGCTGAATGCGGGGGCGGACCTGCTGCTGGTCGGCGGCGGGCCGCATCTCGATGCCCTGTGCGAGGACATCGCCGCCGCAGCGCGGGACGGCAGGATCGCGCCGGAGCGCCTGGCGGAGGCGGCCGCGCGCGTCAGGCGGAATGCGGCGGGTGAATGAGATGACGACCGATCAAGCCGCAGCGAACCCGCTTCGCCGGTCCGGCCGGCTGCATTGCAACGTCTTCTTCCTCGCCGCCGGCCTCGGCATCGGCGCGTGGGCATCCAGCCTGCCGCTGCTTGCGGCCGGCGTCGGGCTGAACAAGGGAGAGCTCGGGCTGGTCCTGCTCTGCTTCGCCCTCGGCGCGATCGTGCTCATGATCAACGTCGGCCGCTATATCGACCGGGTGATCGGCAACCAGGCGCTGAGCCTTTGCGGCAGCCTGGTCTTCGGCGCGGTTTTCCTGGTCATTCCCTTCGTGGGAAATCCGATCGCGCTGGGCGGATGCGTGCTGCTGGCCGGTGCGGCGTTCGGAACGCTCGACGTGGCCATGAACACGCAGGCCTCGCAGATCGAGCGGGAGACCGGACGGCACCTGATGTCGTCCTTCCATGCCGTCTTCAGCATCGGCAACCTTGCGGGCGCGTTCCTCGTCGGGCAGTTGATCGGCTACGGCGGCGACCTGCGGGCGTGCCTCGGCGCAGCCGGGGTGCTGGTGATGGGCCTTGCCGTCGCGGCGCGGCTGATCGCCACGAATGCCGACCATGCGGCGCCCGCCGCCGGTGAAGACGCGCATGCCGCGGACACCGCGCTCGACGCATCGCAGCGCGCACTCATCGTCCTGCTCGGGACCGTCGCCTTCCTCGCCTTGCTCGCTGAGGGCGGCATGATGGACTGGACCGCGATCTACATGATCGACATCCTCGGCGCATCCCGCAGCCATGGCGCCTATGCCTTCGCGGTCTTCGCCGCCGCCATGGCGGGCGGGCGCCTTGTCGGCGATGCCGTGACGCGGCGCGTCGGCCATGTCCGGCTGGTGCGGGCGGGCGGCTTCGTCTGCGCCCTGTCGGTCGCCATCCTGCTCGTCACGGACAGCGCGGCCGTTTCCCTCGTCGCTCTCGCCCTTTGCGGCTTCGGCGTTGCCAACATGGTGCCGGCGGTTTTCGCGAGCGCCGGCCATGTCGGCGGAAAGGCCGCGGGCAGGGCCATCTCCATCGTGACCACGATGGGATACAGCGGCCTGCTGCTCGGCCCCGCCTTGCTCGGCTTCCTCGCCCAGGCGACGAGCCTCGTCGTCAGCTTCGTCCTGATCACGCTGGCGTTCCTGCTGATCGCGGCGGTCACGATACAGCTCGACCGGAGCCTCAGGCGGCGGCAGGCGCGCCGCTGAGACGGGACGCCGGGGCATTCTAGCGCCTTACCGCGCGGCAGCAGGCTGCCTGCCGAAGGCGTCGCGGAGGCGCTGACGGTCGCTGTCCGCCGCGCGCAGCGGCCTGCCCGCGAACCCGTTTTCGCAAGGCATGCCCGGTCGGCGCATCCCGCGCCATCTCCTCCCCGATCCCCGGCGTCAAAGCCTGCCTTTCCCGCCCGTTGCCTGTGGAATCACCGCTTCTTTGTCGGGGCACAAAGACCAGCCGGTGCGGGCGATCCAATGTCCGGGCACGATTTGCGGGAAAGCCTGGAATGAAATTCGTCCGTCTCGTCCTATTGCTCTGCGCCAGCCTGTGCTTCGCGGTCTCCGCCAACGCGGCCAGCGTCCTGCAGGAATATCTCCCTTCCTCCACGGCCTCCGACCTCGTGCCGGGCGCGGACGGCTTCGGGCCGATCCGCGACGACGTGGCGGTGGCGCCGGTCCTCAAGGGCGGCGAGACGGTGGCCTGGGTCTTCATGACCTCCGACTTCGTGGGCACGACAGGCTATTCCGGCAAGCCCATCCATACGCTCGTGGCCGTCGGCAAGGATGCCAGGATCGTCGGCGTAAAGCTCGTCAAGCATTCCGAGCCGATCGTCCTCATCGGCATTCCCGAGGCGAAGGTGAAGGCGCTGGTGGCGAGCTATGCCGGGCTCGACCTCGTCGCCGAGGCGAAATCCGGCGGCACGGCGCATGAGGTGGACATCATCTCCGGCGCGACCGTGACGGTCATGGTGATCGACGATTCGATCGTCCGCTCGGGACTGAAGGTCGCCCGCGCGCTCGGCCTCGGCGGGCTGGCGCCGGAAACGGACAATGCCGGGCCGCGCTTCGAGATCGATCCCGATGCCGCCGCGCCGGCCGACTGGGTCGAGGCCGAGGGCGACGGCACGCTGCGCCGGCTGTCGCTCGACGTCGCCCAGGTCAACGCCGCCTTCGCCGGGCATCCCGACGAGCGGGCGCGCGACCGCGCCATCGCCGAGGCGCCGCAGACCACCTTCATCGACATGCAGGCGGCGCTCGTTTCGGTTCCCGCCATCGGCAAGGCGCTGCTCGGCCCGGCCGAGGAAACCAACCTCAAGGGCTGGCTGAAGGAGGGCGAGAACGCCATCGCCGTCGTCGGGCGCGGGCTCTATTCCTTCAAGGGCTCGGGCTATGTGCGCGGCGGCATCTTCGACCGCATCGTGCTGATCCAGGACGACGTCTCCGTGCGCTTCCGCGACCGCGACCACCGCCGCCTCGGCGCCATCGCGCTTTCCGGTGCGCCGGAATTTTCCGAGATGGACCTCTTCCGCATCCCCGCCGGCCTCGGCTTCGATCCGGCAAAGCCCTTCCGCATCCAGCTCCTGGCGCAGCGCGAGGTCGGGCCGATCGAGAAGGTCTTCCACACCTTCGATCTCGGCTACCAGTTGCCGCAGAAATACCTGCGCGCCGTCGCGCCGCCGGCAAAGGACGTCGCCGCCGTCTCGCCGCGGGAAGAGGGCGCGGCGCAGGCCGACCTGTGGAAGCGCATCTGGCGCGATTCCAAGCTGAAGATCGCGGTGCTCGGCTCCATGCTGGTGGTGCTGACGGGCGTGTTCTTCTTCCAGACCTACGCGGTCAGGAACGCCAAGGGCTTCTACATCTTCCGCATGGCCTTCCTGGTGGTGACGCTGGTCTTCCTCGGCTGGTATGCCAATGCGCAGCTTTCCGTCGTCAACCTCATGGCGCTGTTCGGCAGCCTCGTCGGCGGCTTCAGCTGGCAGGCCTTCCTGCTCGATCCCTTGACCTTCATCCTGTGGTTCGCCGTCGCCGCCGCGCTGCTCTTCTGGGGGCGCGGGGCCTATTGCGGCTGGCTCTGCCCCTTCGGCGCCCTGCAGGAACTGACCAACCAGATCGCGCGCAAGCTGCGCATCCCGCAATGGACGCTGCCCTGGGGCCTGCACGAGCGGCTCTGGCCGGTGAAATACATGATCTTCCTCGGCCTCTTCGGCGTCTCGCTGATGAGCGTCGAGCAGGCCGAGCACCTCGCCGAGATCGAGCCGTTCAAGACCGCGATCATCCTGAAGTTCATCCGCGCCTGGCCGTTCGTCGCCTATGCCGTCGCGCTTCTCGTCGCCGGGCTCTTCGTCGAGCGGTTCTACTGCCGCTATCTCTGCCCGCTCGGCGCCGCGCTCGCCATCCCCGCGCGCATGCGCATGTTCGACTGGCTCAAGCGCTACCACGAGTGCGGAAACCCCTGCCAGACCTGCGCCAACCAGTGTCCTGTGCAGGCGATCCACAAGACGGGCGAGATCAACCCGAACGAATGCATCAACTGCCTGCACTGCCAGGTGCTCTACCAGTCCGAAACGGTGTGCCCCGTCGTGATCAAGAGAATGAAGTCGCGCGCCAGGCTCGCCGCGAGCCCCGGCGGCGCCCCGATCCACCAACCCGCAGCCAAGGTTTAACCGAAGAAGGAAACCGACCATGGAAACCAAGGAAAACAAGGGATTGAGCCGCCGCGCGCTTTTCAGCGCGACAGCCGGCACGGCCGTTCTGGCCGGCACGATGGGGCCGGCCGCGCTCGGCCTCGGCGTCGCGGGTCTTTCGACCCCCGCGCGTGCGGCGAGCGGGGCCGACGGCTCGGTCGCGCCCGGCAAGCTGGACGACTACTACGGCTTCTGGTCCTCGGGCCAGACCGGCGAGATGCGCATCCTCGGCATCCCCTCGATGCGCGAACTGATGCGCGTTCCGGTGTTCAACCGCTGCTCGGCCACCGGCTGGGGCCAGACGAATGAATCGATCCACATCCACCAGCGCACGATGTCGGAGAAGACGAAGAAGCAGCTCGCCGCCAACGGCAAGAAGATCCACGACAACGGCGACCTGCACCACGTCCACATGTCCTTCACCGAGGGCAAGTACGACGGCCGCTTCCTCTTCATGAACGACAAGGCCAACACGCGCGTGGCGCGCGTTCGCTGCGACGTGATGAAGACCGACGCGATCCTGGAAATCCCCAACGCCAAGGGCATCCATGGCCTTCGTCCGCAGAAGTGGCCGCGCTCGAACTACGTCTTCTGCAACGGCGAGGACGAGGCACCGCTCATCAACGACGGCTCGACCATGAAGGACGTCTCGACCTATGTGAACATCTTCACCGCGGTCGATGCCGACAAGTGGGAAGTCGCCTGGCAGGTCAAGGTCTCCGGCAACCTCGACAACTGCGATGCCGACTACGAGGGCAAGTGGGCCTTCTCGACCAGCTACAACTCCGAAATGGGCATGACGCTGGAAGAGATGACCAAGTCCGAGATGGACCATGTCGTCGTCTTCAACCTCGCCGAGATCGAGAAGGCCATCGCCGCCGGGCAGTTCGAGGAGATCAACGGCGTCAAGGTGCTGGACGGCCGCAAGGAGGCGAAGTCCCTCTTCACCCGCTACATCCCGATCGCCAACAACCCGCACGGCTGCAACATGGCGCCGGACAAGAAGCACCTGTGCATCAACGGCAAGCTCTCGCCGACCGTCACCGTGCTCGACGTCACCAAGTTCGACGCGATCTTCTACGAGAACGCCGAACCGCGCAGCGCCGTGGTGGCCGAACCGGAACTCGGCCTCGGCCCGCTCCACACGGCCTACGACGGCCGCGGCAACGCCTATACGTCGCTCTTCCTCGACAGCCAGGTGGTCAAGTGGAACATCGAGGAGGCCATCCGCGCCTATGCCGGCGAGAAGATCAACCCGATCAAGGACAAGCTGGACGTTCAGTACCAGCCCGGCCACCTGAAGACGGTGATGGGCGAGACGCTGGATGCCGCCAACGACTGGCTGGTGTGCCTGTGCAAGTTCTCCAAGGACCGCTTCCTCAATGTCGGCCCGCTGAAGCCGGAGAACGACCAGCTCATCGACATCTCCGGCGACAAGATGAAGCTGGTGCATGACGGCCCGAACTTCGCCGAGCCGCACGACGCCATCGCCGTTTCGCCCTCGATCCTGCCGAACATCCGCTCGGTCTGGGACCGCAACGACAAGATGTGGGCCGAGACGCGCAAGCAGGCCGAGGCCGACGGCGTCAATATCGACGAATGGACCGATGCCGTCATCCGCGACGGCAACAAGGTGCGCGTCTACATGACATCGGTCGCGCCGAACTACAGCCACGAGAGCTTCACGGTGAAGGAAGGCGACGAGGTCACCGTGATCGTGACCAACCTCGACGAGATCGACGACCTGACGCACGGCTTCACCATGGGCAACCACGGCGTTGCCATGGAGATCGGGCCGCAGCAGACGAGCTCGGTCACCTTCATCGCGGCCAATCCGGGCGTCTACTGGTACTATTGCCAGTGGTTCTGCCATGCCCTGCACATGGAGATGCGCGGCCGGATGTTCGTCGAACCGAAGGACGCCTGAGCAATGCGCCTGCCCGTCCTTCTCATCGGCCTCCTTCTCGCTTCGCCGCTTGCGGCGGCGGAGCGCGCGGTTGCGCCGGGGGCGGGCAGCCTTTCAGCCGCCATCGCCGGGGCGGACCCCGGCGATGTGCTTGTCCTCGGCGACGGGACCTATGCCGGCCCCGTCGTCATCGACCGCCCGCTCACCATCACCGGCCCGCGCGGGGCGGTGGTGGACGGTCTCGGCGAAGGCAGCGTGATGACGATCACCGCGCCCGACGTGACGCTGACCGGGTTCACCGTCACCGGTTCGGGGCACGTCAACCAGGATCTCGACGCGGGCGTGAAGATCCTCACGGGCGCCGATCGCGCCCGGATCGCAAGGCTGCTCGTCACCGGCAACATGCACGGCATCGACGTGCATGGCGGCCGCGACGCCGCCGTCACGGGCAACGAGATCGTCGGCATCAAGAGCCCGCGCATGAACGAGCGCGGCAACGGCATCTACGTCTGGAACAGCCCCGGCACGCTCTTGGAGGGCAATGCCATCCGCTACGGCCGCGACGGCATCTTCTCGAACGCCAGCGCGAACAGCGTCTATCGCGGCAACACCATGCGGGACCTGCGCTTCGCCGTGCATTTCATGTACACGCGCAATACCGAGGTGTCCGGCAATGTCTCGGTCGGCAACCATCTGGGCTTCGCCATCATGTTCTCCGACCGGGCGAAGATCCTCGACAATCTCAGCCTCGGCGACCGCGAGCACGGGCTGATGCTGAACTACGCCAACAATGCCGACGTCAGCGGCAACCTGGTGCGCGGCGGCACGAAGAAGTGCCTCTTCATCTACAACGCCCACAAGAATCTCATCTGGAACAACCGTTTCGAGGGCTGCGGCATCGGCATCCATTTCACCGCCGGCTCGGAGAAGAACGTGCTGACCGGCAACGCCTTCATCGCCAACCGCGAGCAGGTGAAATATGTCGGCACGCGCAACATCGAATGGAGCCATGAGGGCCGGGGCAATTTCTGGTCCGATCATCCGGCCTTCGACCTCAACGGCGACGGCATCGCCGACAGCTTCTACCGCCCGAACGACCTGATGGACCAGATCCTCTGGTCGCAGCCGGCGGCAAGCCTCCTCATCGGCTCGCCCGCCGTGCAGCTCGTGCGCTGGAGCCAGCGGGACTTTCCCGCGACGCTTCCCGGCGGCGTGCGCGACAGCGCGCCGCTGATGAAGCCCCTGACCATATCCGTCCCGCCCGAAATCCTCGGCTATGAGGCCGAGACCGCCGGGCGCTGGACCGAAGGAAATGACGATGACACCGACCCTGACGATCTCTCGGCTCACTAAGCGCTTCGGCGACGTGGAGGCGCTGCAGGACGTCTCGCTGACCCTCATGGCCGGAAAGCGCGCCGCATTGCTCGGCCACAACGGCGCCGGCAAGTCGACGATGATGAAGATCGTCCTCGGCCTCATCCCCTTCGACGGCGGCGAGGTATCCGTCTGCGGCGCGCGGCCGGGCTCGCCCGCCGCCAGGTCGCAGGTCGCCTACCTGCCGGAGAACGCCGCCTTCCACCCGGCCCTGACCGGGGAGGAGCAGCTCCGCTACTATCTCTCGCTGCGCGGCGAAAGCCCGCGCCAGGCGATGGAGCTCCTGTCGCGCGTCGGCCTTGCCCATGCCGCGCGGCGGCGCATCGGCACCTATTCCAAGGGCATGCGCCAGCGCGTCGGCCTTGCCCAGACGCTGATCGGCCGCCCCCGCCTTCTCGTCCTCGACGAGCCGACCTCCGGCCTCGATCCCGTCTCGCGGCGCGATTTCTACGACCTGCTCGACGGGCTTTCCGCCGAGGGGACAGCGATCCTCCTGTCCTCCCACGTCCTGACGGAGGTGGAGGCGCGCACCGACAGCATCCTCATCCTGTCCGGCGGCCGGCTGGTGGCGGAAGGCACGCTCGCCGCGCTGCGCGCCCGCGCGGCGCTGCCGGTCTCTCTCCTCGTCCGCCCGGCGCCCGACCATGCGGCCGCGCTCGCCGCCGCCTATCCGCAGGGCCTGCCCGGCGAGGACGGCGTCCTGCGCCTCACCTGCGCGCAGGCCGACAAGCTGCCGCTTCTTGCCGGCATCGCCGCGCTCGGGACGAAGATCGCCGATCTCGACGTCATCCCGCCGAGCCTCGAGGACATCTACAGCCATTTCAGCCGGAGGGACGGGCAATGAGCCGCATCCTCGCCACCGCGGTCTGCGAATTCCGCATCGCGCTCCGCAACCGCTGGGTTTCCATCGCCACCGGCATGATGGTGCTCTTCGCGCTGGTGCTGGCCGCCGCCGGCTCCGCGCCGACCGGCGAGGTCGGCGTCGACCGGCTCTCCGTCACGGTCGCGTCCCTGACCTCGCTCGCCGTCTATCTGGTGCCGCTGCTGGCGCTGCTGATGAGCTTCGATGCGGTGGCGGGCGAGGTGGAGCGCGGCACGCTGCCGCTGCTCCTGACCTATCCCGTCTCGCGCCTGCAGATCCTCCTCGGCAAGCTCCTGGCGCATCTGGCGATCCTCGGCCTTGCCGCGACGCTCGGCTATGGCGCGGCCGCGCTGGTGGCCGTCTGGACCGACCCGGCCGCGGTCGAGGGGCTCGGCGCGCTCTGGCGGCTGATCTGGTCGTCGGTCGTGCTCGGCGCGACCTTCCTCGGCGCGGGCTATGCGCTCTCTGCGCTCGCCCGCCGGCCTTCAAGCGCGGCGGGTCTGGCCATCGCCCTGTGGCTTGCCGCCGTGGTGCTCTACGACCTTGCGCTTCTCGCGCTGATCGTCACCGACGGCGGCGGGGCCTTCACCACGCAGGCGCTGCCCGTGGCGCTGCTCGCCAACCCGGCCGATGCCTTCCGCGTCTTCAATCTCTCCGCCGCGCAGGCCGTCGCGGCGGCCGGCGGCATCGGCGGGGCGGCGGAGGCCATACCGCTCTGGCAATCGGCGGCCTCGCTCCTTGTCTGGCCACTCGCCGCTGTCGCGCTCGCCGTCGCCGCCTTCCGGAGGGTGACGCCATGAGGGTGCCTTTCCGCCATGCCGTGTTCCTCGCGGCGCTGGCGCTGCTGTCCGCCTGCAAGGAGGACGTGGCGCAGACCTTCAAGCCGCAGGAGATGACGCCCGAGACGCTCGGCCATTACTGCCAGATGAACCTGCTGGAGCATCCCGGCCCCAAGGCGCAGGTCTTCCTCGAGGGCAACGCGGCGCCGCTGTTCTTCAGCCAGGTGCGCGACGCCATCGCCTATACCCGCGCGCCCGAGCAGGTCGCGCCGATCGTCGCCGTCTATGTCAACGACATGGGCGCGGCCGGCGCGACATGGGAAGAACCCGGCAAGGGCAACTGGATCGCCGCCGACAAGGCTTTCTACGTGGTCGGCTCCGCCCGGCAGGGCGGCATGGGCGCGCCGGAGACCGTGCCCTTCTCCAACCGCGAACGGGCGGCGGCCTTTGCGCTTGTCGAGGGCGGGCGCGTGCTGGCGCTTGCCGATATTACCGATGCCATGGTCCTGACGCCGGTGGAGACCGGCGCGGTGCCCGAGCCCGACGACGCCGACTATCTCGGCCGTCTGCGCGCCTTGCCCCATCCAGCCGGAGAATGACCCGATGATGCTGACCCGCCGCCGCCTGATCGCCATATCCGCCGCGCTGGCCGTGCTGCCCGCCGTCGCGCGCGCCAATCCTGCAACCGCCCGCCTGTGGACCGGGCAGGCGCTCGGCGCGCGCGCCTCGATCCGGCTCGTCCATCCGGACGGCGAGGCTGTCGCCGCCCGCGTCATGGCCGAGATCGACCGGCTGGAGAACATCCTCAGCCTCTACCGTCCCGCCAGCGCCCTGTCGCGGCTCAACCGGGAGGGGCATCTTTCCGCTCCGCCCTTCGAGCTGCTGGAATGCCTGTCGCTGGCCGGCGCCGTGCACCATGCGAGCGGCGGGCTTTTCGACCCGACGGTGCAGCCGCTGTGGGCGCTCTGGGCGCAGGCCGCCGCCGACGGAACGCGGCCCGACGCCGGGGCGCTGGAGCGCGTGCGGCGGAAGACCGGCTGGGACAGGGTGGAGATGGATGCGGCGGCGATCACCCTTCGCCCCGGCACGGCGCTCACGCTGAACGGCATCGGCCAGGGCTATGTCGCCGACCGGGTGGCCGCGCTGCTGGAGGCCGAGGGCCTCACCGACATCCTGGTCGACACCGGCGAACTGCGCGCGCTCGGCGGCAGGCCGGAGGGCGGCGGATGGCCGGTCCGGCTGGAAACGGGCGAGCGCCTCGGGCTGCGCCAGCGGGCGCTTGCCACCTCCGCCGCGCTCGGCACGACATTCGACCAGGCCGGAAGGGACGGCCATATCCTCGATCCGAAGACCGGAATGCCGGCGCCCGCAAGGTGGCGTGCCGTTTCGATCTCGGCGCCGTCCGCCGCCATCGCCGACGCGCTGGCCACGGCCGCCTGCCTGATGCCGGACAGGGACGCGATCCTCGCGCTTGCCGGCCGCTTCGACGGCGCGCGGCTGGAAAACAGCCTCTAAGGGAGGATTATCTGAAAGAAACGCCCCCACGGCCGGCAGGGCGTCCAGCCTGCTGGGTGCGACAACTCCCCTTCCGTCATGCTCGGGCTTGTCCCGAGCATCTGCGACGTCCCGATTTCTCAACGCGTTGGCAGATCCTCGGCACAAGGCCGAGGATGACGGTCGTGGCAAGGCGAGGTTGTCAACAGGCGGAGCGCCCCGCCGGCCGGCGGGGCGTCGCGCTTCGTCGATTACCAGGACGGGATCAGGGCGCCCTTGAACTCGTCGTTGATGAAGGCCTTGATGCTGTCGTCGTGGTAGGATTCGACAAGCGTCTTGACCCACGGCGCATCCTTGTCGGCGCTGCGCACGACGATCAGGTTGGCATAGGGCGACTCGCTACCTTCGATGGCGATGGCGTCGGACTTCGGATGCAGGCCCGCTTCCAGCGCATAGTTGGTGTTGATGACGGCGGCGTCCACGTCGTCGAGCGAGCGCGGAAGCTGGGCGGCGTCGAGCTCGGAGAACTGGATGTTCTTCGGGTTCTCGGTGACGTCTGCCGGGCCGGCCTTCAGGCCCGCGTCCGGATTGACCTTGATGAGGCCTTCCCTGGCGAGGATGAGCAGCGCGCGGCCGCCGTTCGTCGGGTCGTTCGGGATGGCGACGGTCGCCCCGTCCGCCAGTTCCGCGAGGCTCTTGACCTTCTTCGAATAGACGCCCATCGGCGTGGTGATGGTCTTGCCGACGCCGACGAGGTCGAAGCCGCGGTCGGCGATCTGGTTGTCGAGATAGGGCTGGTGCTGGAAGGAATTGGCGTTGAGGTCGCCATCGGCCAGCGCCTGGTTCGGCACGACATAGTCGGAGAATTCCAGGATCTCGATGTTGAGGCCCTTCCTGGCGGCGATCTCCTTGACCTTCTCCATGATCTGGGCGTGCTCGCCGGGCGTGACGCCGACCTTGATGTCTTCGGCGAGTGCCGGAACGCTGATGAGGGCGGCCAGCGCCACTGAAACGAGGAATTTCATCATGTGTATCTCCTTGATGTTACATGAGGCTTGGGAGGGCGGAAATCAGCTCTTGCGGTTGCGCTTGTCGAAGCGGCGGGCGAGCGCGTCGCCCGCGCTCTGCACGAGCTGCACGAGGACGATGAGCACGACCACCACGGCCAGCATCACCTCCGGCATGAAGCGCTGGTAGCCGTAGCGGATGCCGAGGTCGCCGAGACCGCCGCCGCCGACCGCGCCGACCATCGCCGAATAGCCGATCAGGCTGACGATGGTCATGGTGAAGGCGAGCAGGATCGCCGGGCGGGCCTCGGCGAGAAGCACCTTGAAGACGATCTGCATGGGCGTCGCGCCCATGGCGCGGGCCGCCTCGATCAGCCCCTTGTCGATCTCGCGGATCGCCGCCTCGACGAGGCGGGCGAAGAAGGGAACGGTGGCGATGGTCAGCGGCACGATGGCCGCCGTCGTGCCGATCGACGTGCCCGTCAGGAGGCGGGTGAACGGGATGATGGCGACCACGAGGATGATGAACGGCGTCGAGCGCGCCGCGTTGACGACGAGCCCGATCGCATGGTTGAGCGCCGGGGCGGGGAAGAGCTCGTTCCTGCCGCTGGTGGCGAGGAAGACGCCGATCGGCAGGCCGATCAGCGAGCCGACGAGGCCGGACACGGCCACCATGTGCAGGGTCTGCAGCAGGGATTTCCAGAGCAGGTCGAAAAGCATGTCAGGCGACATAGCCGAGCACCTCCGTGGAAAGGCCGGTTGCGGCATAGAAGCGGGCGGCGCGGTCCAGGACCTCGGGCGTTGCCGGATAGGCGACGACCAGCGTGCCGAAGGGCTCGCCGGCGATCTCCTCGATGGAACCGGCGAGGATGTTGACGTCGCCGCCGATCTCGGTGACGAGCCGCGCCGTCAGCGGCTGGAAGGCCGTCGCGCCGAAGAAGGTGAGGCGCACGAGGATGCGGTCGCCCGCAGAAGGCGCGGCCTTCACGCCGGAGCGCAGCCATTCCGGCAGGCTGGTGCCGAGCGTGGAGGAAAGCAGGATCTTCGTCGTCTCGTGCTTCGGCGCGGTGAAGATGTCGAAGGTCGGCCCCTGCTCGACGATGCGGCCCTTGTCGATGACCGCGACATGCGAGGCGATGGTCTTGACCACCTCCATCTCGTGGGTGATCAGCAGCACGGTGAGGCCGAGATCGGCATTGATCTGCTTGAGGAGCGCGAGGATCGACTGGGTAGTCTCCGGGTCGAGCGCCGAGGTCGCCTCGTCCGAGAGCAGCAGCTTCGGCGAAGTGGCGAGCGCGCGGGCGATGCCGACGCGCTGCTTCTGCCCGCCGGACAGTTCGGAGGGATAGCGTTCCGCCTTGTCGCCGAGGCCGACGAGGTCGAGAAGCGGGCCAACCTTGGCGCGGATGGCGGCGCGGTCGAGCCCGGCGATCTCCAGCGGCAGGGCGATATTGTCGAAGGCGGTGCGCGAGGACAGGAGATTGAAGTGCTGGAAGATCATGCCGACTTCGCGGCGCAGGCCCCGCAGCGCCGCCTCGTTGAGCGCGCCCACCTCCGTCCCGTCGACCACGACCCTGCCGGAGGTCGCCTTTTCAAGGCCGTTGACGAGCCGGATGAGCGTCGACTTGCCCGCGCCGGAGCGGCCGATGATGCCGGTGATCGCGCCGCGGCCGACCGTCATGTCGACGCCGTCGAGCGCGACGAAGGCGTTTGCGGCATCGCCGAAGCGTTTCGTCACGCCTTCGAAGGCGACCATGGGCGCGGTGTCCGCGCGGTCCTGCGGCAGGGCCGCGGCCGCGGCGGTTGGAAGTGTCATTTTCAAGCTCACGCGTTCAGTCCGATCGTCCGGTGCAGATAGCACCGCCGCTCCCTCATGCGAAGACGTGGCGCCCTCCATCAAGGGCGACCCTCCGTCACAGGGCGCCGGTTCCGGGCCGATCGCCGCACTCTTGCCGTGAGTAGCCGGCGTTTTACAGGAATGAAATTCCTAAAAGCGCGTCATCGGGGAAAATAACCTCATTCCAGCCTTCGCGAAGCGGGACTTTTGGCCGATCGCCGCGCCGCAATGTTTGATATGATCCGCATCCGGACTCGCGACATCAACCGAGGAGACCTTCCATGACCGCGCCGCACCCGCCGAGGACCCATATCGGCAACCATGCCCTGCACCCGGAAACGCAGATGCTCAACTACGGCTACGACCCGGAGCTTTCCGAGGGCGCCGTCAAGCCGCCGGTCTTCCTGACCTCGACCTTCGTCTTCAAGTCGGCCGAGGACGGCCGGGATTTCTTCGACTACGTCTCCGGCCGCAAGGAGCCGCCGGAGGGCAGGGGCGCGGGCCTCGTCTATTCGCGCTTCAACCATCCCAACAGCGAGATCGTCGAGGACCGGCTGGCCGTCTACGAGCGCACGGAAAGCTGCGCGCTGTTCTCCTCCGGCATGTCGGCCATTGCCACGACCCTCCTTGCCTTCGTGCGCCCGGGCGATGCCGTGCTGCATTCGCAGCCGCTCTACGGCGGCACGGAGACGCTGCTCGCCCGCACGTTCCTCAATCTCGGCGTTGCGGCCGTGGGCTTTGCCGACGGCGTCAGCGAGGCGTCGGTGACGGCGGCGGCCGAGGAGGCGATGGGCAGGGGCCGCGTCTCGGTGATCCTCGTCGAGACGCCCGCAAACCCCACCAACAGCCTGGTCGACGTCGCGATGATCCGCCGCGTCGCGGACAGGATCGGCGAACGGCAGGGCCACAGGCCGGTCGTCGCCTGCGACAACACGCTGCTCGGCCCGGTCTTCCAGCGGCCGATCGAGCATGGCGCGGACATCTCGCTCTACTCGCTGACGAAATATGTCGGCGGCCATTCCGACCTCATCGCGGGGGCGGCGCTCGGGCCGAAAGCGGTCATGAAGCAGGTGAAGGCGCTGAGGGGCGCCATCGGCACGCAGCTCGATCCGCATTCCTGCTGGATGCTCGGACGGTCGCTGGAAACGCTGCAGATCCGCATGGAGCGGGCGAACGGCAATGCCGCGGCGGTCGCCGGCTTCCTGCGCGACCATCCCAAGGTCGAGACCATCCACTACCTGCCCTACAACGATCCGCAATCGCCCGTCGGCCGCGCCTTCGCCGCCCAGTGCACCGGCGCGGGCTCCACCTTCTCCTTCGACATCAGGGGCGGGCAGGCGGCCTCGTTCCGCTTCCTGAACGCGCTGACGATCTTCAAGCTCGCCGTCAGCCTCGGCGGAACGGAATCGCTCGCCTCCCATCCCGCGACGATGACGCATTCGGGCGTGCCGGTGGAGGTGCGCGAGCGCATCGGCGTGCTGGAATCGACCATCCGCCTTTCCATCGGCATCGAGCATCCGGACGACCTCATCGCCGACCTGACGCTGGCGCTGGACGCGGCCTGAGCGGCTTCCTGCGCATAAACATGTCTGCAAAACTCAAGTTTTGACTCTTATTTGCGCCAGCGCAAAGAGCGGCCTTCGCCGGATATGCAATTCCCACCGCAAGGCAATCGGCGAGCGGGGGTTATCATGGCGCGCAACGGTGGACTGGGCTTTCTGGCGGCATTCCTGCTGGCGGGCACGGCAACGGGGGTCTGGGCACAGTCGGCAACGCCCGGCTCGACCACGGTCCTCGACGCGATCGTGGTCGACGGCAACAGGTGGAGCGATACGGCCGAAAAGGCGCGGGAGCGGCTCGCCGCCATTCCCGGCGGCGTGGCGGCCATCGGCGGTGAGGACATGGCCGCGCGCGCGGTGCCGACCCTTTCGGAGGCGCTGGCGCTGGTGCCCGGCGTCGTCGTGCAGCGCTTCTTCGGCGGCAACGACCAGCCGCGCGTGCAGATCCGCGGCTCCGGCCTGCAGCAGAACCCGGTCGAGCGCGGCATCCTCGTCCTCAGGGACGGCCTGCCGATCAACCGGGCGGACGGCTCCTACATCGTCGGCCTTGCCAATCCCGGCCAGTCGAGCCTGATTGAGGTCTATCGCGGCTATACCGCCAACCGCCTCGGCGCCAGCGTGCTCGGCGGGGCCATCAATTTCGCGTCGCCCGTGGAAGCGGGAACGCGCCTGTCGGCCGGCGGCGGCAGCTTCGGCGCGGCGGAGGCTTCCGCAAGGACCGGCTTCGACACGGATCGCTTCGCCGGCAGCTTCTCCATCGACAGCAGCCGCCGCGACGGCTTCCGCCAGCACAACGGCTCCCGCCGCACCAGCCTCGGCGGCACGGTCGAGGCCGCGCTCTCCGACCTTGTCACGACGCGCGCCTTCATCGGCTATACCGACCTCGGCTTCGACGTCTCCGGCCCGCTGACGCGGAGCGCGCTGGAGGCGGATCCGACGCAGGTCTCGCCCGGGCCGCCGACGAGCATGGGGCCCAATGTCGTCCGCGACAGGCCGCGCCGCGAGGCCAGCCAGTTCCTCGTCGGCTCGCGCACCTCGATCACCCTCGACGACCATCTCTTCGACATCGGGCTCGGCTATACCTATACGAAGGACATGTTCCGCTTCCCGATCTCGAGCGGCGTGCGCCGCACCGAGGGCGGCGACCTGACGGGCCTCCTGCGCTATGCCTACCAGCCGGACGCGGACGCGCTCCTGCCGCTCTTCGAGACGACCGCGCAATATTCGCTCGGCTCGGCGGAGCGGACCTACAACATCAACCGCATGGGCGCCGACGGGCCGGCCTTCTCGAAGAACGATCTCGACGCCGCCACCCTGTCGCTCTCCGCCGGCGTCAACCTGCCGGTCGGCGCGGCGGTGACGATCTCGCCCTCGCTGTCCTACACCCATGCGACGCGCGGCAACGACGATCTCTGGGGCGCGGCGACCCGCCCGCGGCTGAGTTTCCCGGGAGGCGTCGTCACCCAGGTCCCGGCGGTCGATACGAGCTATGACCGCAGCTACGGCGGCTGGTCGCCGGCATTGGCGGCAAGCTGGCGGCCCGACGAGAGCAACATGCTCTTCGCCGCGGTCAGCCGCAGCTTCGAGCCGCCGACCCATGACGACCTGCTCGGCACCACGGGCGGCACGCCCAATGCCTCGCCCACCGGCTTTTCCACGCCCGGCCTCGATGCCCAGACGGCAACCACGGTCGAGATCGGCTGGCGGGGCGATCACGATGCCTGGACGGTGGACGCCGTGGCCTACTATTCCTGGGTGGACAACGAGCTTCTGAGCCTGCGCGACACGAGCGGCTCGCTTTTGGCGGCCTTCAATGCCGACCGGACGATCCATGCGGGGCTGGAGCTCGGCGTGACGGGCGAGATCCTCGACGGGCTGACGGGCCGGCTCGCCTATACGTTCCAGGATTTCCGTTTCGACGGCGACGCGACGCGCGGCGACAACCGCCTTGCCGGCGCGCCGCGCCATGTCGTGCACCTGGCGCTGCAATATGCCGTGACGGAGGACTGGGACATCGGCGCGTCCCTGCAATGGGTTCCGGCGAAGACGCCCGTCGACAACATGAACACGCTTTATGCCGATCCCTATGCGGTGGTGGACCTCAAGACCGAATACCGCATCAACGAGGCCTTCAGCGTCTACGGCGCCGTTACCAACCTGTTCGACAAGACCTATGCCTCCTCCACCCTGATCCTCGATCAGGCGACCCCGGGGCAGGCGGTCTACCTGCCGGGCGACGGCCGCGGCTTCTATGCCGGCATCAAGGCCCGCTTCTGACGAAAGGACGACGACATGACCCTTCCTACCCGCCGTGACGTTCTCGCGGGCCTTTCCGCGCTTGCCGTCGCAACCCTTTCGGCGCCTCCGATCCTGAGGGCCGCCGCGCCGCTGACGCTGTACGGCCCGCCGGCCGCGCCCTCCGCCGTGCTCGCCCATGCGGTCAAGGCCGGCTTCCTGAAGGACGTCGCGCCCTCGGCGGTCTTCCGCGCCTGGAAGACGCCGGACGAGATGCGCGCCGCCGTCGCCTCCGGTTCGATGGGCGCGGTGGTGATGCCGAGCTACGCCGCCGCCAACCTGCACAACAGGGGCCTCGGCATCGGCCTCCTCAATGTCCTGACGACGGGCCTGCTTTACATCGTCTCCAAGGACGAGAGCCTGACGACGGTCGCCGGGCTGAAGGGCAGGACGCTCGCCCTGCCGTTCAAGAACGACATGCCGGATTTCGTGATGGCGCGGCTGCTGGCACAGGCCGGGCTGGGGCAGGGCGAGGTCTCGCTCGAATACACGGCCTCGCCGCCCGAGGCCGTCCAGCTTCTCCTGACCGGCCGCGCCGATGCCGCCCTCCTCAGCGAGCCGGCGGCGACGGGCGTCATCATCAAGGCGAAGTCGCTGTTCATGACCGTCCACCGCGTCATCGACGTGCAGGCCGAATGGCGCTCCGTCGCCGGCACGGCGGAGATCCCCCAGGCCGGGCTCGCGCTGACGGGCGAGGTGCAGCAGGCGCTCGGCAGGGGCGGGACCAGCGCCCTGCAGAAGGCGATCGAGGCGGCACTTGCCGATGCGCTCGCCGATCCCGGGGTGGCCGCCGATGCCGTCGCCGATGCGCTCGGCTTCCCGCCGGAGATCATCGCCGCCTCCTTCCCGACCAGCCATCTCAGCGCGATCCCCGCCAGCGCGGCGCGCAGGACGCTGGAGGGCTTCTACGGCGTGCTGGCTGAGGCCAACCCGGCGATCATCGGCGGGAAGCTGCCGGGCGACGGGTTCTACCTGGTGTGATGCCATGAGCCCCATCCTCGCCGGCCTCGGCTGGACGGGCCGCTATCTGTGGGCCGGCTGGGCAGGCCTTGCCGGCATCTTCTGCTTCCTCGCCGTCTGGCAGGCCGGGCACGAGATCTACGGCTCCTTCATCCTGCCGTCGCCGGCGGAAACCGCGGCGGCCATCGGCACGCTCGTGACGCGGCCGGACTTCTGGACGATCCTCGGGCAGAGCGCCGGCCGGGCGCTTTCCGGCTTTGCGCTCGCCGCCGTCATCGGCACGATGAGCGGGCTTCTCGCGGGCTATTCCTTCGCCGCCATGCGGCTGATGAAGCCGGTGGTCACGGTGATGCTCGGCGTGCCGCCGATCGGCTGGATCGTGCTCGCGCTGATCTGGTTTGGCTCCTCGGGCGGCACGGCCGTCATGACGGTCGTCATCGCCTCCGCGCCGCTCTCCTTCGCCGGCGCGCTCGAGGGCGTCGCCAAGCGCGACCGGCAGCTCGACATCATGGCCCAGTCCTTCGGCGCGTCCTGGCTCTACCGGCTGCGCACCATCACGCTGCCGCACGTGCTTTCCTACCTCTTTCCCGCCTGGACGACGACGGCCGGCAGCGCCTGGAAGGTCACGGTCATGGCGGAGCTCCTGTCCAATTCCGGCGGCATCGGCGGGGAGCTGGCGACGGCGCGCGCGCTCTTCGACATCCCGCTCGTCACGGCGTGGCTCGCGATCACCGTCATGCTCGCGCTCGCCACCGATTACGGCGTGCTGCATGTGGTGCGCGAGGCCGCCGAGCGCTGGCGCAGCGCCGGCCTGCCCTGGGGGGTGAAGCGATGACCGCAAGCACGGCGCTTTCCTTCTCCCGCGTCGGGCACGCCTTTCTCGGGCGCAGCCTCTTCGAGGACTTCGACCTTTCCATCGGCAGGGGCGAGGCCGTCGCCCTGCTCGGCCCTTCCGGCAGCGGCAAGACGACCCTGCTGCAGATCGCCGCCGGGATCGTCGAGCCGGTCAAGGGCCGGGTATCGCGGGGATACCGCCGCCAGGCGGTGGTGTTCCAGGAACCGCGCCTCCTGCCGTGGATGACGCTGACGGACAATATCGCCTACGGCCTTTCCGCCCGGGGCGAGGGCAAGGCCGCGCGCCGCGCGACGGCCGAACGCCTCGCGCTCGCCGTCGGCCTGGAGGAGACCGACTTCGCGAAATATCCGGCCGAGCTTTCCGGCGGCATGCGGCAGCGGGCGAACGTGGCCCGGGCGCTGGCCGTCAATCCCGACATGCTGTTCCTCGACGAGCCCTTCAGCGCGACGGATGTCGGCCTGCGCCGGCACCTCCAGGACCTGCTGATCGCCGCCGCCCGGCAAGAGGGCTTCTCGGTGCTGCTGGTGACGCACGATCTCGCCGAGGCCGTCCGTATCGCGGACCGCATCGTCGTCCTCTCGGCCCGCAACGGGCGCATCGCCGCCAGCCGGGCGCTTGCCGGCCGGCCGGGCGAGCGCTCCGAGCGCGCCATTTTCGAGCAGGTGGAGGCATGGTCGCGCGATCCCCTTTTCGAGGAACTGTTTTCGGCGGCGGAGCGTCTGAGATGAGGAAACGGCCGATCCTTGCAGAAGCGCTGCGGCTGTTCTTTCCCCTTGCCGCCGCCCATGGCGCGCTGCTGCCCTTCCTGTGGGTGGTCGCCGGGGGCTACGCGCTGCCTTTCGCCGCCGGCATCCCGCCCGCGCAATGGCATGCGCACGAGATGATCTTCGGCACCTACGGCATGGCGCTTGCCGGCTTCCTCGGCTCGGCCGTGCCGGAATGGACCGATACCCGGCCGGCACGGGGCCGCACGCTCGTCTGTCTTGCCGCCCTGTGGCTTCCCGCCCGGCTGGTCGGCGCGACGGGGGCGGATGCGCTGAGCCCGCTGGCCGGCCTCTTCGACCTTGCCTTCCTGCTCGTCCTCTCCCTCCTTCTCGGCCGGGCGATGCTGGCGCGCCGCACGACGAAGCATCTCGCCTTCCTGTTCTGGCTCCTCGCCTTCGCAGCCGTGGAAGCGGGCGTGCGCTATTGCTGGTTCGCCGGCGAGACCGCGCTGTCCGCCCGCCTGCTCGAAACCGCGCTCTGCATCTTCATCGTCCTGTTTTCCCTCTCCGCCTCGCGCATCAATGTCGTGGTGATCAACCTGGCGCTCGACCCGACCGGCGAGACGACGCCCTACCGGCCGCATCCCGGGCGGCGCCACGCGGCGGCGGCGATGACGGTGCTCTACATGGCCGCCGCGCTGTTCCTGCCGGAAAGCGGCGTTTCGGCCTGGCTGGCGCTGGCGGCGGGCGCCGCCTTCCTCGACCGGCTCGCCGAATGGTTCATCGGCCGGGCGGCCTTCAAGACGGAGGTGGCGCTGCTCGCGCTCGGCAACGCCTTTGCCGGCGCGGGGTTCCTGGCGCTCGGGGCGACGCGGCTCGGCCTCGATCTTCCGCCGGTCGCAGGCCTGCACATGCTGTCGGTCGGGGCGCTCGGATGCGCGGTGATGGCGGTGTTCATCATCGCCGGCCTGCGGCATACCGGCCGCGACCTGGCGCATCTTCCCTGGCAGGCCCATGGCGCGGCCCTGCTGATGGCCGCCGCCGCGGCGGTGCGCGTGCTGCCGGAATTCGGCTTCGCCTCGGGCCTTGCCCCCGCGCACCATGCGGTGAGCGCCGTGCTCTGGGGGGCAAGCTTCGCCGTCTGGCTGCACGGCTTCCTGCCGATGCTGGCCGCGCCGGGCATCGGGCAGGATACCGGCTGCGAGGGATGAGGCACGCCTTCCCGCCGGCCGCGCGGGATCGGCGGTCGCCGGGTGGGGCGGCGGAGAAAGCGGAAGGCGAGCGGCCCCGGACGCGCTATAAGAACAAAAAAATTGCATCGAACGGGGGTTTCGCATGGATATCGACCGGGCGCGCACCTTTCTTGAGATCGTCCATACCGGCAGCTTCCTCAAGGCCTCGGAACGGCTGCACATCACCCAGACGACGGTGAGCGCGCGCATCCGCACGCTGGAGGAGGCGCTGGGGCGCCGGCTTTTCGTGCGCACGCGCAACGGCGCGGCGCTGACGGCGGCGGGACGGGAGTTCGAGCGCTTCGCGCAATCCTTCGTGCAGGTATGGGAGCGGGCGCGCCAGCAGCTCACCGTGCCGCCCGGCCGCACCGGCGTCGTCGCCATTGGCGGGGAGACGAGCCTGTGGAACCCGATGCTGGTCGACTGGCTCGTGTGGATGAAGGGAAACTGCCCGCAGGTCGCCATCCGTGCCGAGGTCGGCATTCCCGACCAGTTGCTGGAGCAGTTGCGCACCGGCGTGCTCGACATCGCCGTGCTCTATGCGCCCAGACTGATGGCGGGCTTCAAGGTCGAACTGGTGGAGGAGGAGCAGCTCGTGCTGGTGCGCAAGGCCGGCCTGCCCGCGGATGGCGGCGAGGCGGATTACGTCCATGTCGACTGGGGACCGCAATTTGCCGGGCAGGGCGGCTTTGCCGAGCCGGCGCTCCAGGCCGGCTTCGGCCCGCTCGCTTTGCACTATATCCTGCGGGCCGGCGGCATGGGCTATTTCCGCAGGAAAACGCTCGCGCCCTATCTGGCGTCCGGCGCGCTCGAACGGGTCGAAGGCGCGCCCGAATTCACCTATCCCGCCTATGCCGTCTATCCGGAATCGGCCGCGGGCCGGCGCGCCGTGCAGGACGCGCTGGCCGGCCTGAAGAAGGTCGCGCGCTGACGCGGCCTCAAGGCGGAAGGGCCGGCAGGCCGCAAGGGGCGCAGCGGCCCGCAAGCGGCGTCGGATGCGTCGTTATGCGGCTCTGCCGGGCATCGGCTTCTTCTTCGGTGCCGGAAGCAGGCCTTCGCGCTGCGCCTTCTTGCGCGCGAGCTTGCGGGCGCGGCGGATGGCGTCGGCCTTTTCGCGTGCCCGCTTCTCCGAAGGCTTCTCATAGGCGCTGCGCGCCTTCATTTCGCGGAAGACGCCTTCGCGCTGCATCTTCTTCTTCAGAACGCGGATGGCCTGCTCGATATTGTTGTCCCTGACGAGAACCTGCAAAATATGTCCTTCCCTGGCCGCACGGCGGCTTCCTGATGTTACTTCTTGATCCGTATGCTCGATGGCTTGAACCACGGCTCGTTTGCCCTGCGGGCGGATGATGGGCCGGCGGTCTTGCCCGGCCTTGCCGTTTCCGGCGCTTCGATGTCGCTGGCGACGATACGGCGTTCGCACGTCTCCTCGCCCATGCGGACCCGATACTGTACCTCCCCGTGATCGGAAGGCAGGATCGCCACAATGCGGCAGGTCCTGTCGGTGTCTGCCGGCCGGAACAGGCTGGCCCTGAGCGTCACCCTGTCGCCGATCGCGTGAACGGTCCGGCTCATGCGCAACGCCTTTCGGGAACATGTCCCGTGTGCGGAAACAAAAAGGCCGGGCGTTACCCCGACCTCTTCCCGTCGCTCACCCTTTCCTGCCGCCGGTACATCCGTGGTCGGCGAAAAGGGGCGACGATCCTGTTAGGCAGCGCGCAGATTGTCTGCCGAAACCTTGCCGGACTTGCGGTCCTGTACGAGGTCGTAGCTCACCTTCTGGCCTTCGGCCAGCGAGCGGAGGCCGGAGCGCTCCACTGCGGAGATGTGCACGAAGACGTCGTTGGCGCCATCATCGGGTGCGATGAAGCCGAAGCCCTTGGTGCTGTTGAACCACTTTACGGTACCGGAGTTCATGGCGATGTCCTTTCAATCGTTAAAGAAAGCGACCCGAAACGATCGCGTGTAGATCGACGATGAGAGGAAATCTGGCCAAGCCGAAAGGCCGAAGACAAAGGTCGCAAGCAAAGTTCGATAGATCGAACATAGGTGCCGGGGCCGACTTATGCAACAAATTTTATTTGCAAGGCAGGGAAATCGACTTCGGCAATTCCAGTTTAAGCCCATGAATCCAGCGGCATGACCGGAATTTTCTATCCTGTCGCGCAGTTTGGCCGCACAGGCTGGAAGGGAACCGGACGCGGGCAGCCCCGTTAAGGATGCGTCTTCTAACGGAGGAACGGGCAGCCATGGAAAAACAGGCCGCACACAGCAAGTCGAAGGACAAGAGCAGCCGGGACAGCACCAAGCCGGGCACGATAGTCGCCGGCCCCGAGGCCCATGCGCGCGAGGGGTCCGGAAAGGCCCCTTCGGGTACGAGCGGCAAATCCGCGAAGGACGCCGAGCGCAAGCCGGCCGGCAAGTCCTAGAGCGCGTCCAGCCTCCCCCCGTTCCGACGGGGGAAGGCGTTGTCGTGACGGCGAAGGTTATGCGGCGAGATCGAAGCGATCGGCGTTCATGACCTTCGTCCAGGCGGCAACGAAGTCCTTGACGAACTTCTCCCTGTTGTCGTCCTGGGCATAGACTTCCGCATAGGCGCGAAGGACCGAGTTCGAGCCGAAGACGAGGTCGACGCGGGTCGCCGTGTACTTCGTCGCGCCGGTCTTGCGCTCGCGGATGTCGTAGGCGTTGCTGCCGGTCGGGACCCAGGAATAGGCCATGTCGGTCAGCGTCGTGAAGAAGTCCGTCGTCAGGGCGCCGAGGCGGTCGGTGAAGACGCCGTGCGCGGTGCCGGCATGGTTGGTGCCGATGACGCGAAGCCCGCCGACGAGCGCCGTCATTTCCGGCGCGGTCAGGCCCATGAGCTGGGCGCGGTCGAGCAGCAGCTCTTCCGGGCTCACCACGTAGTCCTTCTTCTGCCAGTTGCGGAAGCCGTCGGCGAGCGGTTCGAGCGGCGCGAAGCTGTCCGCGTCGGTCTGCTCGGCGGTGGCATCGCCGCGGCCCGGCGCGAAGGGCACCTCGATGTCGAAGCCCGCGGCCTTGGCCGCCTGCTCGACGCCCCAGTTGCCGGCCAGGACGATGACGTCGGCAAGGCTTGCGCCCGATGCGGCCGCGATCGGCTCCAGGACGGAGAGGACGCGCGCCAGGCGTGCCGGCTCGTTGCCTTCCCAGTCCTTCTGCGGGGCGAGGCGGATGCGCGCGCCGTTGGCGCCGCCGCGGTAATCCGAGCCGCGGAAGGTGCGGGCGCTGTCCCAGGCGGTGGCGACGAGGTCGGCGGGCGAAACGCCCGATGCGGCGATCTTCGCCTTGACGCCGCCGATGTCGTAGTCCTTTCGGCCGGCCGGGATCGGATCCTGCCAGACGAGGTCCTCGGCCGGAACGTCCGGGCCGACATAGCGGGACTTCGGCCCCATGTCGCGGTGAGTCAGCTTGAACCAGGCGCGGGCGAAGGCATCCGAGAAGGCCTCGAAGTCGTTCATGAAGCGCAGCGAGATCTCGCGGTAGACCGGGTCCACCTTCATCGCCATGTCGGCATCGGTCATCATCGGGATGGTGCGGATCGAGGGATCCTCGACGTCGACAGGTTTGTCTTCCTCGGCGATGGTGATCGGCGCCCATTGCGATGCGCCGGCGGGGCTGTGCGTCAGCGTCCATTCATGCTTGAAGAGCATCTCGAAGAAGCCGTTGTCCCACTTGGTCGGCTCGGAGGTCCAGGCGCCTTCGATGCCGGAGACGACCGTGTCGCGGCCGATGCCGCGGCCCTTGGTGTTCATCCAGCCGAGGCCCTGGAATTCCGGGCCTGCGGCTTCCGGGTCGGGGCTGAGGTTGCCGGCGCTGCCATTGCCGTGCGACTTGCCGATGGTGTGGCCGCCGGCCGTCAGCGCGACGGTTTCCTCGTCGTCCATGCCCATGCGGGCGAAGGTCTCGCGAATCTGCGCGGCCGTCGCCATCGGGTCGGACCGGCCGTTGACGCCTTCCGGGTTGACGTAGATGAGGCCCATCTGCACGGCGGCAAGCGGGTTCTCCAGCGTTTCGGGCCTGGAGACGTCGCCGTAGCGGCCGTCGCTCGGGGCGAGCCATTGCTTCTCGTCACCCCAGTAGACGTCCTTTTCCGGCGCCCAGATGTCCTCGCGGCCGAAGGCGAAGCCGAAGGTCTTCAGGCCCGCGACGTCATAGGCGATGGTGCCGGCGAGCGCGATGAGGTCGGCCCAGGAGATCTTGTTGCCGTATTTCTTCTTGATCGGCCAGAGCAGGCGGCGGCCCTTGTCGGTGTTGACGTTGTCCGGCCAGGAATTGAGCGGGGCGAAGCGCTGGTTGCCCGTGCCCGCGCCACCGCGGCCGTCGGCCGCGCGGTAGGAGCCCGCGGCGTGCCAGGAGACGCGCGCCATCATGCCGACATAGCTGCCCCAGTCGGCCGGCCACCATTCCTGGCTGTCGGTCATCAGGGCGCGCAGGTCCGCCTTCAGCGCTTCCACGTCCAGCTTCTTGAGCTCCTCGCGGTAGTTGAAGTCCTTGCCCAGCGGGTTGGTCTTGCTGTCGTGCTGGTGCAGGATGTCGAGGTTCAGCGCGTTGGGCCACCATTCCATGACGGAATTGCCCAGCGCGGTGGCACCGCCATGCATGACCGGACACTTGCCGGTCGTGGTCGTCTTCGTATCCATTTGGTCCTCCAACGGATTTTCTTCGATCTGCGGATACCGGAAGGGCTTTTGCGGGCCGCCTCTTGGCCGCCGCCGCGGGGGAGCGTCTTCCGAGTGTCCCAGCAGTAGCAAATCGGTTCCATAAATTCCAATTGTAAAAACTAAAGGCTGCGATATGTTTTAATTATGATCGGCCTCTCGATGAAACATCTCCGCTATTTCGATGCGCTCGCCCGGATCGGCCATTTCGGCCGCGCGGCGGAAAGCTGCTCCATCTCGCAGCCGGCGCTGTCCGTGCAGATCCGCGAGCTGGAGGACCTGATCGGCGCGCCGCTGGTCGAACGGGGCGGCCGGCAGATCCGCCTCACGGGCCTCGGCGAGGAATTCGCCGGGCGCACCCGCGCCATCCTGCGCGCCGTGGATGAACTGGAGGACCTCGGGCGGGCGGCGCACGGGCCGCTTGCCGGCCGCCTGCGGCTCGGCGTCATCCCCACGGTCGCGCCCTATCTGCTGCCCGATGTCATAAAGGCGCTGACGCGGCTCTATCCGGGGCTCGATCCGCGCCCGCGCGAGGCGATCACGCAAAGGCTCATCGAGGACCTGGCGGAAGCCAGGCTCGACGTCGCCATCGTCGCCCTGCCGATCTCCGAGCCCGCGCTGGAGGAGATCCCGCTCTTCGAGGAGGAATTCGTGCTGGTGCGGCCGCTGGAGGACGCGGGCAAGCCGGTGCCGGCTTCCGAGCGGCTGCACGAGATGCGCCTGCTGCTGCTGGAGGAGGGGCACTGCTTCCGCGACCAGGCGCTCTCCGTGTGCAACATCACCGCCGCCGCGACGCGCGACCTGATGGAGGGAAGCTCGCTGTCGACGCTCGTCCAGATGGTCGGCGCCGGCATCGGCGTCACGCTCATCCCGCAGATGGCGGTCGATACCGAGATCCGCTCGTCCGCCGTCTGCGTGTCGCGGCTCGCCGAGCCTCGCCCCACCCGGACGATCGGCATGGTCTGGCGAAAGACCAATCCGCTCGCCGCGCAGTTCGCCCAGGTCGCCGAGATCGTCCGGCAGGCCGGGCTCGGCAAGCGGGGCGAGGCCCTGCCGCCGGCGTGAGGCGGACGCTCAGCCGCGCGCCTCCAGCAGCGCCTTCGCATGGATCGCCATCATCCGCTCCTCGTTGGCGGGAATGACGAGCGGGCGGAACGGGCCGAGGAAGGCAAGGCGGGCGAGGACCGCCTCGCGCACCGGCGCGGCGTTCTCGCCGATGCCGCCGGTGAAGACGAAGGCATCGATGCCGCCCATGGAGACCGCCATCGCCGCGGCGTGCTGCGCCACCTTGAGCACGAAATAGTCGAGCGCGAAGGCGGCGCGCGGATCCTCGCTTTCGAGCAGCGTCTTCACGTCGTTGCTGATGCCGGAAAGGCCCCTGAGGCCGGACCGCTCGTAGAGCGCGTGCTCCACCTCGTCCACCGTCATGGCGAGGTCTCGCAGCATGTAGGTCACGGCCCCGGCATCGATCGCCCCGGCGCGGCTGCCCATCGGAAGGCCGTCGAGCGCGGTCATGCCCATGGTCGTGTCGACGCTGCGCCCGCCCGCCATGGCGCACAGGCTCGCGCCGTTGCCGAGATGGCCGACGACGACCCGGCCGCGCGCCAGCTCCGGATGGTCCCGCTCCAGCATGCGGGAAATCCATTCGTAGGAGACGCCGTGGAAGCCGTAGCGGCGGATGCCCTGGTCGCGAAGCGCCGCCTCGACGGCGAAGACGCGGAAGAGCGGCGCGTTGCCGGCATGGAAGGCGGTGTCGAAACAGGCGATGTCCGGGGCGTCCGACAGCCGGTCCGAGGCAGCGATGCCGGCCAGATTGTAGGGCTGGTGGAGCGGAGCGAGCGGCACCAGCGCTTCGAGCCGCTTCAGGATGTCGGGCGTGACGACCACGGGTTCGACGAAGTCGGCGCCGCCATGCACGATGCGATGGACCGTCGCCACCATGCGCCAGCCGTCGTCGTAGCGGTCGATGAGGTCGATCACCGCGCCCATGGCGGTATCGTGGTCGTTTTCCGCGAGCGTCTGGTCGATCCTCGCGCCGGTTTCCTCGATCGTCGCGCCGAGCCGCGCCGCGGTGCCGATGCCGGTGACCTTGCCCTTGGCGAGCCTGTCGAGCCGCTCGTAGCCGAAGACCTCGAATTTCAGGCTCGACGAGCCGGTGTTGAGTACGAGCAGGACGTCGATCACTTGATGAGGCCTTTCGTTCTCGCATCGGCGACGAGGGACGCGAGCGCCGCCGACAGGAGGCGCGTGCGCTCGTCGTCGGCCCGGCTCGTCAGCACCACGGGCACGCGCGCGCCGAGCACGATGCCCGCCGCTTCCGCGCCGCTGAGGAAGGTGAGCTGCTTGGCCAGCATGTTGCCGGCCTCGATGTCGGGCACGAGGAGGATGTCGGCATCGCCCGCGACCTCCGAGACGATGCCCTTTTCCCGCGCCGCCTGCGGGCTGATGGCATTGTCGAAGGCGAGCGGCCCGTCGATCAGGCAGCCGGTTATCTGCCGGCGGTCGGCCATCTTGCAGAGCGCGGCGGCGTCCAGCGTCGCCTGCATCTTCGGATTGACGGTCTCGACGGCCGCCAGCACCGCCACCCGGGCCGGCCGCGCCTCGCCGAACACCACGCGCCAGAGGTCAGCGGCATTCTGCACGATGTCGGCCTTCACTGAAAGGTCCGGCAGGATGTTGACGGCGGCGTCGGTGATGATGAAGGGTTTTGGATAGGTCGCGATGCTCATCAGGTAGCAGTGCGATATGCGCCGCTCCGTGCGCAGGCCCGCATCGGCCCGGATGATCGCGCCGAGCAGTTCGTCCGTGTGGAGCGATCCCTTCGAGATGGCGGCGACGTGGCGGCCGGCCGCCAGCTCCGCCGCCCGCACCGCGGCCGCATGGCTGTGCTCGGTGTCGACGATCTCCCAGCCGGCGATGTCGACCGCCGCCTCCTTCGCCGCGGCGGTGATCCGGGCCGCCGGGCCGACGAGGACCGGGACGACCAGCCCCGCCCGCGTGGCTTCCGCCGCTGCCGCCACGACATTTGCCGTCACCGGATGCACGATCGCGGTGCGCGTCGGCGGCAGGGAACGGCAAAGATCGAGGATCGCGTCTGTCTGTGTGCTCATCGGTTCGGGAAGGCTCCTGGGAGGTACGGTCGCGCCGCAGGATCGCGGAAGACCGGATGCCGGGTCAAGACGTCAAAACATGCCCCGGCGGGCGGATGCCCCCGTCGTCACGCCCGCCGGTGCTTCGGCGAGACGCCGTAGGCCTTCTTGAAGGCGGTGGTGAAGCTGGAAGGGTTGCGGTAGCCGGCGAGATAGGCGGCCTGCGAGATCGGGATGCCGTCCCGTTCGAGCGCGGCGCGGGCCGTTTCCAGCCGCTCCTGCCGGATGAAATCCGACACGGTGACGCCGAAGCGTTCCTTGAAATGGCGCTGGATCGAGGAGGTGCTGATGCCGACCGCGCGGGCGATGCGCTCCAGCGTCGGGCCCTCGCAGGCATGGGCGAGGATATAGTCGCGCACCTTCTCGCCTTGCCGCCGGCCAAGGGCCGTCGGCTGGCGCGGCGCGGTCTCCTCCTGCACCAGGATGGAGCAGGCCTGGCACAGGATGTCGAAGGCGTGGGAATTGCGGTGGAGCGTCAGCAGTTCGCCCGTCATCGCCGCCGGCGGCTTGAGGATCTGCTCGGCGATCTGCGTCAGGTGGCGGCTGGGCGCGAAGTCGAAGGTGGCGAGGTGGCGCGCGAAGAAGGCCCGCAGCCGCGGCATGCTCGTCGGCTGCGAGCGGATCAGCCGGTCGATCCAGGGCAGCGGCGCGGAGATCATCACCTTGCGCAGCGGCGTCGTGCTCTCGTTGACGAACTGCACTGTGCACGCCCGGGCGATGTTCAGCATGAAGACGCGCGGGGCGGGGCTCTCCTCGTCGCCGGCATCGATGCGGAAATGCTCCCCGTCCATCACGAAATGCTGCTGGCCCTGCAGCAGCACCATGACCAGGAATTTCGGCCAGATGTCGTAGAAATCGTCGTCCGGCGTGCAACTGGCCGGGCCGTCCATGGCGCCGACGAACAGGTGCTCGGGAATGTCCGGTTTGATCCTGATGTTCAAGACGCGCCCCCGTGCATCGTCCCACCCGCGTGAATGACCCGGCTGCCGCGTCCGCGAAATTTTCTGCGGCCTGCGCATAAGTCTTCGCGGTCGACAACCGGCTCATGCTACTGGCATAGTTGACTACGTTAATCAAGTTTAATCACCGGCCTCGGGCCGGCTATCGCGTGTGGGTTCAGGACAATGTGGGGCACTCTTTCGCTGTCGCCCGGGCGGCGGCGCATCATGCTATTGGCGGCGGCAAGCGTCTTTGCGCTGAATGCGCATGCGCAGGAGCGAACGCAATCGCCGGCGGGCACGACGCTGGAGGCGATCGTCGTCGAGGGCGGCGCGGGCGAGCGGGGCGACGGCCCGGTCAAGGGCTATGTCGCGAAGAAGAGCCTTTCGGGCACCAAGACCGATACGCCGGTCGCAAGGACGCCGCAGACGATCAGCGTCGTGGCGAAGGACCAGATCGAGGACCAGCACGTCCAGTCCGTCGCCGAGGCGCTGCGCTATACGCCCGGCGTCGTCACCGAGTATCGCGGCGCCTCGAACCTGCGCGACGAGCTCTTCGTGCGCGGCTTCTACTATGTGCCGAAATATCTTGACGGCCTGTTCCTCGGCGGAGACCTCTCCTATGCCAGGATCGATCCCTACCTTCTCGAACGGGTGGAGCTGATCTCCGGCCCGGCCTCCGTGCTCTACGGCCAGGCCAATCCGGGCGGCATCGTCAACATGGTCAGCAAGAAGCCGACCGGCGAGCCCTTGCGCGCGGCCGAGCTCTCCATCGGCACGGACCGCTCCATTTCCGCCGGCTTCGACATTTCCGACACGTTCGATGACGCCTTCGGCTACCGCCTTGCCGCCACGGGGCTTTCGCGCGACCTGCAGGAGGATTTCGCCAAAAGGCGCTCGCTCGCCATCGCCCCGTCGTTCATCTGGTCGCCGGACGAGGGCACGTCGCTGACGATCCTCGGCGGATACCAGAACGAGCCGGATGCCGGCTACCGCAACTTCCTCGACGCCGCCGGTACCGTCACGCCGATCCCCGGCTTCGGCTACGTGCCGCGCGACTTCTTCGTCTCCGACCCGAACTACGAACGCTCCGAGCGCGAGCAGGCCTGGATCGGCTACGAGTTCAGGCACGAGTTCAACGACAACCTGACCTTCCGCCAGAACGCGCGCTACCTCCATCTCGACTGGCTGCACCACACGCTCGTCTACGGCAGCCTCAGCGCCGACCCGCTGACCGGCGCCAACACGGTCATCAGCCGCTCGGCGAGCGGCGGCACGGACAACTGGGGCCAGTTCACCATCGACAACCAGATGGAGGCGACCTTCTCGACGGGTGCGGCGGAGCATACGCTGCTGGCCGGCGTGGACTACCAGTACCGAACGCGCGACTACCAGTGGGGCCGCGCGCCGGTGCCGAGCATCAATATCGCCGATCCGCACTATGGCGGCTTCAACTACGGCTCCGTGGTGCTGGCGACGTCGGACCTCCAGGCGGTCGATGCGCGCCAGACGGGCGTCTATCTCCAGGACCAGATGGAGATCGGCGGGCTGAACCTGCTCGCGGGCCTGCGCTACGACTGGGCGCAGACCGACATCGACGACCGGCTTGCCGCCAACAACGACCAGTCCTACGACGAGGGCGCCCTGACCTGGCGCGCCGGCGCGCTCTACGCCTTCGACAACGGCATCGCGCCCTATGTCAGCTACGCCACGTCCTTCGAGCCGGTGCTCTACCTGCCCCCGGCCGGCGCGCCCGCCTTCAAGCCGACGACCGCCGAACAGTTCGAGGTCGGCGTCAAATATGCGCCGGAAGGCTCGGATCTCCTGCTGACGGCGGCCTATTACGACCTGACGCAGAACGATGTCGTGGGCAGCCAGTGGGTGGGCGGCGTTCCCGTCTACTCGCAGACCGGCAGGATCCGCAATCACGGCGTCGAGCTGTCCGCCCGCGCCGAGATCAATGACAGCCTGTCGCTGATCGCCGGCTACAGCTTCATCAGTTCGGTCGTGAAGGAATCGGTGACGGCCAGCGAGGTCGGCAGGATGCCGGCGCGCATTCCGCAGCACCAGGCCTCGCTCTGGGCGACCTATACGCTCGACGGCGGCGCGCTGGAGGGGCTGACGCTCGGCGGGGGCGTGCGCTATATCGGCACGAGCTGGGGCAACAACGCCAACACGTTCAAGGTGGGCGCCGTGACACTGTTCGACGCGATGGCATCCTACGATTTCGGCGCGCGCAATCCCGACCTGAAGGGCCTGTCGCTGCAGGTCAACGTCAAGAACATCGCGGACGAGCGCTACGTCGCCTCCTGCGCCAGCGCCTATGCCTGCTTCTACGGCGAGGGCCGCAGCATCGTCGCGACGCTGAAGAAGCAATGGTGATGCGAAGGATCGCCTCGATCGGCGCGCTCGCCATGATGCTTTCCACCAGCGGGCTGTCCGCGGCCGAAGAGCCGCAGGCCGTGGCCCTGCCGGTCGGCGCTGTCGTCGCGGGCAAGGGGGAGGAGCGGCAGGTCTTCGATCCCCGGACTGCCGCCGGCGATTATGTCAGGGGGCAGCTCCGCGTCGCCTCGGGTCGCTTCGACCTCGACCTCGTCGACGGTGCCGGCGGGCACCTGCGCCGGCTGGCGGAGAAGGCGGGGGGCGTTGCGGATTTCCAGTTCGTCGCCGGGGGGCCGGACGAGCGGCTGGTCGTGACGATGCAGGCGGCGGGGGCCTATGCGCTCACCGTCGAGCGCAAGCTCGCGGCGGCCGAGCAGGTGCCGCCGGCACCCGATTACCTCAGCCCCATCATCGCCGCCGAGGCCGCCGCCGTCGCTGCCGGAACGTCCACGGACGCCTTCTGGGCCATGGCCGCGGCGCGCGGCACGCCGCTCGTCGAGGACGGGCGGGAGGGATACCGGATCGTCACCTTCCTCGGCCGGGGCGCGAAGCGCAATATCCGCCTGTTCGGCGCGCCGAGCGGCGATCATGAGGAGCTGCAGCGCCTCGAAGGCTCGGACATCTGGTTCAAGAGCTTCGAGGTGCCGGCGGCAACGCGGCTTTCCTACCAGCTCGCCTTCGACGTGCCCGACGTGCCGGGCACCGCGCGCGACCGGCGCGTCGCCATACTCTCGACGGCGAGGGCCGACCCGCTCAACCGCCACCCCTGGCCGGCGGAGGCGATCGACGCCTACAACCAGGATTCCGTGCTGGAGCTGGCCGATGCCCCGCCGCAGCCGTGGCTGGCGGAGAGGGGCAGCCCCGCCGGGACGCTCGCCCGGCTCTCCATCGAAAGCGCCCGCCTCGGCAATCGCCGCGACATCGCGATCTACCGGCCGGCCGGCTTCGATCCGGCGCGCAGGGACACGGTCCTGCTCTACGTCTTCGATGCCGACCAGTATCTCGAAAGGGTGCCAGTGCCGCGCATCCTCGACAACATGATCGCCGCCGGCGCGGTGCCGCCGGTCGTCGCGGTCTTCGTCGCCAATCCCGACCGCGCCGCGCGCGCCCGCGAGCTGCCCGCCAATCCGGCCTTCGCCGATTTCATGGCGCAAGAGCTCCATCCGATGGTGGCGAAGGAAACCGGGCTCGACGCGCCGGCCGGTCGCACGGTGCTTGCCGGATCGAGCTATGGCGGGCTCGCCTCTGCGACGGTCGCCATGCGCCACCCCGAGGTCTTCGGCAATGTCCTTGCCATGTCCGGCTCGTTCTGGTGGAGCCCGCCCGGCACGCCGGAGGACCGGCAGGAGCATGTGGCCGGGCTGGTTGCCGCGGGGCCGGCGCTGCCGCTGCGCTTCTTCCTGTCGGCGGGGCTTTTCGAGACCGGTTCGCAGGGGACGGCCGGCATCCTCGACAGCAGCCGGCACCTGCGGGACGTGCTTGCGGCCAAGGGCATTCCCGTCATCTACCGCGACTATGCCGGCGGCCATGACTATCTCGTCTGGCAGGGCGTCATCTCGGACGGCCTGGTCGCGCTTTTCGGCGGCGGGCGGCCCTAGCGGACTGCTGGTTCCTGCGGAGGAAATTTTATCAAATTTTAATTCTGATCCCACAGCCTAGGGTGCACACGCTTTTCTCACCCCTGCAACCGTCGCCGCTGCCCGGCGAGACAGGACCGCACCCATGGCCACCATCTCCGCTGCCTCCGCGCGCGTGAAAACCTCCCCGAAATCCTCCATGTCGCTCGCCGTCAAGCTGCTGTCCGTCAGCGCGCTCGCCATCGCCTGCTTCCTGGCGGCGACCTTCGTCGTCGTCATCCTGCAGGTGCGCGAGCGCACCGTGGCGATCACGCTCAAGCAGGCCGAGGCCGAGGCGGATGCGAGGGCGCAGGCGATGAGCGGCAAGATCGAAGCCCTCACCGCCGCCGCCCGAAGCCTTGCCGGCGCGGTCGAACGGGGCATTGCCAGCGGCGGGCTCGACCGCGCGCGGATCGCCGCCATGCTGCCGGCGCAGGTCGAGAAGTTCGATCTCGTCTTCGGCGCCTGGATGGTCGACACGGAAGAGGGGCTCGACGGCAAGCGCGGCCCGTCCGACGACGCGGTTCAGGGCACGAACACGGACGGCGTCTTCACGCCCTACTGGGTCCGCGGCGCCGGCGGCCTCGAAATGCTACGGCCCGCCGCCGTCGACCGGCAGGCGGAATACTACCGCCTCGCCGCGACCAGCATGAAGGGGGCGGCCACCGAGCCCTACGAGGAAGCCGCCGCCAACAACCTCCTGATGATGACCGTCGCCCAGCCGGTGATCGTCGACGGCCGCCTTGTCGCCGTCACCGGCCTCGACATCGGGCTCGGCACGCTGGCGCAATCGCTGGAATCGGAGCGCCCCTTCGGCGAAGGCCGCGTCTACCTGCTCTCCGGCGGCGGCAAGTGGCTGGCCGCGCCCGATGCCTCGCAGGTCATGAAGGACTATGCCGCCGAAGGCGCCGAGAAGGTGAAGGCGGCCATCGGCAAGGGCGAGACCGTGACGCTTGAAGGCGTCGCCGGCAGCGACGGCGGCACCGTCTACCGCGTCGTCCGTCCGTTCGAGCTTCCCGGCCTCAACGCCCGCTGGGCCGTCGCGGTCGACGTGCCGGCGACGGCGATCTCGTCCGTCGTCAACGAACAGACGAAAATCCTCGTGATCGGCGGTCTCTTCATCCTGGCGGCCGTCGTTGGCTCGCTGCTTCTGGCGGTGCGCACCTTCGTGCAGCGGCCGATGGCCTCGCTGCTCGGCGATGTCGGGCGCATGTCCGAGGGCCGGCTCGAGCAGCCGGTCGCCGGGCAGGAGCGCAGCGACGAAATCGGCAAGGTCGCGGTCGCCCTCGAAGCCTTCCGGCACCGGCTGGCCGACGGCCACCGCCTGGAGGCCGCCAATGCCGAGCAGCGCCAGCTCACCGAGAGCGAGAGGCGCCAGAGCGAGACGGAGCGCGCCCGCGCCGCCGAGGAGCAGCGCAAGGTCGTCGAGGCGCTCGGCCGCGGGCTCGCCGATCTCGCGCGCGGCGACCTCACGTGCCGCATCGTCGAGGCCTTCCCGCCGTCCTATGTCGAGCTGCGCGACAATTTCAACGACACGATGGACAGCCTGGAACGCACCATCCTGCAGCTCAACGCCACCGTCCATTCGCTCAATGCCGGCATCGGCGAGATCAGCCGCAGCTCCGACAACCTCTCGCGCCGCACCGAGCAGCAGGCCGCCAGCCTGGAGGAGACCGCCGCGGCGATGAACGAGATCGCCGAGCAGATGCAGACCAGCACCCGCAATGCGGGCGACGCGGCGGCAAGGGTCAACGAGGCCTGTGCCGACGCCGACCGCTCCAACGCCGTCGTGCGCAAGGCGATCACGGCCATGGAGGGCATCGAGGATTCCTCGGAAAAGGTCGCCCGCATCATCGGCGTCATCGATGAGATCGCCTTCCAGACCAACCTGCTCGCCCTCAATGCCGGCGTCGAGGCGGCCCGCGCCGGGGAAGCCGGCAAGGGCTTTGCGGTCGTGGCGCAGGAGGTGCGCGAGCTCGCGCAGCGCTCGGCCCAGGCGGCCAAGGAAATCAAGGCGCTGATCTCCGCTTCGAGCGCGCAGGTGCAGGAAGGCGTCACGCTCGTCGGCGAGACCGGCAGCGCGCTGACGCGCATCGCCGAGCAGGTGCTTTCGGTCAACCGGTTGATCCAGGACATCTCCGCATCGGCGCGCGAACAGTCGGCCGGACTGCAGGAGATCAACGTCGCCGTCAACAACATGGATCAGGTGACGCAGCAGAACGCGGCGATGGTCGAGGAGACCACGGCCGCCGCCAGCCTGCTCAACGACGAGGCCGGCACCTTGCGCGACATGGTGATGCGCTTCACCGTCAACGGCGCGGCCGAGGCGCTGCGCCACCGGGCCGCCGCCTGAGGGTTTCCCGCACGCGGCTCAAGCGCCGCGTGCGCCGTCAGCCGGCTTCCTGCCGGCGGACCGGCTTGCCCTCCTCGGCCTTGTAGAAATACTGGCTCGCCACCAGCCATCCCTTGAGCGGGCGGAGCGGCGGTATGCAGGTGAGGAGCATGAACGGGCCGGTCACCAGGACCTGCGTCAGCAGGGAGGCGCTGAAGGCGACCTCCAGCCACACGGCGAGCAGGACGCTCGGCACGCAGGCGAAGCAGATGACGAAGAAGGCCGGGCCGTCGGCCGGGTCGGCGAAGGAATAGTCGAGCCCGCAGGCCTCGCATTTCGGTGCGAGCGTCAGGAACCCCTTGAAGAGATGCCCCTGGCCGCAACGCGGGCAGCGGCCGCGCACGCCGGTCTGCATGGGCGGCAGCGGGGGATAGTCCTTGTCCATGGCTTTGTTCCGTTCAATCCATTCATATGATGCTGTCATATAGATGTATTCATGCAGTCAATATGTCGATCAGACATACTGACGCAGGCGCGCGGCGGGCCACGCGGCCTGTGTGGGAAAGCGGATTGGGGGGCTAGAAGAAGGAGCCGGAGAGCTCCGGCGGGCCTTCCAGCGCGTGCGCCATGAATTCGAGGCCGGTCTGGAGATCGGGCCGGGCGAGGGGCCCGCCGAGGCAGACGCGGACGGCTTCGGCCGGCGTGCCCTCGACGGTGAAGGCGTCGCTCGCCACGACGCCGAGGTCGGAGGCGCGCATGTAGGTGCCGAAGATCGAGCGCGTCCAGCCATGCGGCAGCGGCAGCCATATGTTGAAGCTCGTCGCGTCGGCGCGGTAGCTTCCGGCGGGCAGCAGGCCGGCGACGAGCCCCTGGCGCGCGGCGGCCTCGCCGCGCAGGAAGCGCAGGATCGCATCGGCCGTGCCGTCCTCGATCCAGCGCGTGGCGAGCGCCGTCGTCAGCGGCGAGGCCATGACGTTGCCCGCCCGCATCGCCCCGGCGAAGGACCAGATGGCGCGGCTGTCGTCGGGCGCCACCACATAGGCGAGGCGAAGGCCGGCGCCGAGGCATTTCGACAGGCCGGCGACATGCCAGGTGAGGTCGGGCGCGTGCGCGGCGAGCGGGGCCGGCCCTTCGGCCGGAAGGAAGCCGTAGGCGTCGTCCTCGATGATCGGCACGCGATGCTGGCGCGCCACGGCCGCAATCTCGGCGCGCCGCGCGGCGGGCATGGTCAGCGTCAGGGGATTGTGCAGCGTCGGGTTGAGGTAGAGCGCCTTTGGGGCCGCGCGCGCGCAGGCGGCGGCGAACGCCTCCGGCAGGATGCCGTCCGCGTCCATCGGCAGGCCGCAAAGCCGCAGGCGGAGCTGCGCGGCGATCGAGCGCATGCCGGGATAGGTGATGTCTTCCGAAAGCACCGTGTCGCCCGGCCGTGCGAGGGTGCCGAGGATGGCGAGCAACGCCGGATGGGCGCCCGGCACGGTGAAGATGCGCTCGTGCGGCGGCGTCAGGCCCCGGCGGCCGAGCCATGCGGCGGCCGCTTCCCGGTCCATCGCCGCGCCGCCGAAGCCCTGGTAGCGCAGGAGCGGCACCAGATCGGCCGCCACCGCCGACAGGCCGTCGCGCATGCGGGCGAGGAGCTCCGGGTCGTCCGGTTCCGGCGGCATGTTCATCGAGGGGTCGGCGGCGCCGGCGCGCCGCGCATCGGGCGCCGCTTCCGCCGGCAGGCCGCCGCGTGCGGCATCCGGCCTGCCAGCCACGAAGGTTCCCCGGCCGACATGCGACTGCACGAGCCCGCGCTTCTGCGCCTCCAGGTAGCCGCGCGCGACGGTGGTGACGTCGACGGCGAGGCGCCGGGCGAGCTCGCGATGCGTCGGCAGCTTGTCGCCGGCCGAAAGGTGCCCGCTGCGCAGGTCCATCTCCACGAGGTCGGCGATGGCCATGTAGAGCGGGCTGCTGCTGCGGCTGAGGTCGGGATGCCAGTTCTTCATGTCAAAGGGTTCCAGGCCGCGGGACTATTGACGGTATATTGCCTGTATCCTCTCCTGTCATCCGCCGTTCGCGGACAAAGCGTCGCAAGCGGTCAGGCGTGCGTCCCCGTGCCGGCGCCGGCCATGTCGGAGAGCTTGCCGGCGGTTTGCGTGAGCAACTGGATGGTGGCGGAAATATCGGGCGCCCCCGGCGTGTTGATCAGCGTGATATAGGGCACGGTGAGCGCCGCGACGGCCGTACCATCCGCGCCGAGCACCGGAGCGGACAGGTTGATGACGCCGGCCGTCTGGGCGCTCGGCATCATCTCGTAGCCGCGCGTGCGGATGAGATCGAGGCGGGCCAGGAATTCCGCCGTCACGCGGCCGTCCGGGCCGCTGTCGCCGACATGCTCGGCGATCATGCGCTCGCGCTCGGCCGGGGCGCGGAAGGCGAGGAGCACATGGCCCGAGCCGGTGTCGAAGAGGCCGATGCGCGAGCCGACGCGGATGGAGATGCCCCAGTAGCCCGGCGCCTCCTGCTGGGCGATGACGACGGGATTGCCGCGGTCGAAGACGACGAGCTGGCCGGCTTGCCGCGACGCCTCGGTAAGCGTGCGCATCAGCGGCACGGCGAAGGAGACGAGGCGGCGGACCGGCGCGTGGAGCTGGGCGAGGCCGAAGAGCTTCAGCGTCAGCGAGAAGCGGTCGCCGTCGATGCGCGTGACGTAGCCGCGCTTCACCAGCCGGTCGAGCATGCGGTAGAACTCGTTGGGGCTGCGCTCCAGCCGCCGGGCGATCTCCGCCTGCGTCAGGCCGCCGTCCACCCCGGCCAGCAGTTCGAGGATGTCGAGGCCCTTGTCGAGCGCCGGAGCCCTGTAGCGGTCGTTGTCCTCGTCGGTCACCCGATCTTCCTCTGGTGAATTGATGAATTCATATACGTCAGAACACCGCGAGACAATTGCGCAAACGCCGCTTTCGGCTTGACGGTGATGAATAAATGGTTTGTCTATGAATAATGTAGCGATCACGTCCGGTCCAGCGGCACGACATGGCGATCGGATCGGCGCGTATTCCAAGGAGATCCCATGTCCCTTTCCCTTCAGAACAAGCGCGTCCTCCTCACCGCCGCCGGCCAGGGCATCGGCCGGGCAAGCGCCATCGCCTTTGCCCGCGCCGGCGCCTCGGTCGTCGCGACCGACGTCAATGAAGAGGCGCTGAAGGGCCTTGCCGGCGAGAAGGGCATCGAGACCCATGGGCTCGACGTCCTCAGCGACGAGGCGGTGGCGCGCGTCGTGGCCGCGACCGGTCCCTTCGACGTGCTGTTCAACTGCGCCGGCTTCGTCCATGCCGGCACGATTCTCGACATGACGGACGGCGACCTCGACTTCGCCTTCGACCTCAACCTGCGCGCCATGGTCCGCACCATCCGCGCGGTCCTGCCGGCGATGCTGGAGCGCGGGAGCGGGGCCATCGTCAACATGGCCTCCGTCGCCTCCAGCATGAAGGGCGTGCCGAACCGCGCCGCCTACACCATCACCAAGGCCGCCGTCGTCGGCCTCACGAAGTCGGTCGCTGCGGACTATGTGGCGCAGGGCATCCGCTGCAACTGCATCTGCCCCGGCACGGTGGAAAGCCCCTCGCTGCAGGATCGCCTGCGGGCGCAGGGCGACTACGAGACGGCGCGCGCCGCTTTCATCGCCCGCCAGCCCATCGGCCGCATCGGCACGCCGGAGGAGATCGCGGACCTTGCCGTCTATCTCGCCGGCGCCACCTACACGACCGGCCAGGCCTATGCCATCGACGGCGGCTGGACCATCTGACACACTAAGGGCCGTTGCGGGGACGCCTCCATGACAAAGATCACCAGCCTGCGTTCGATCGACCTGCGCTTTCCCACCTCGCAAAGCCTCGACGGCTCGGATGCGATGAACCCGGACCCGGATTATTCGGCCGCCTATGTCGTGCTCGGCACGGACAGCGCCGGGCTGGAAGGCCACGGCCTCACCTTCACCATCGGCCGCGGCAACGAGATCTGCTGCGCGGCCATCGATGCCCTGGCGCATCTGGTGGTCGGCCTCGACCTCGACTGGGTGCGCGACGATCCCGGCCGCTTCTGGCGGCATGTGACGGGCGACAGCCAGCTCCGCTGGATCGGCCCGGACAAGGGCGCCATGCATCTTGCGACCGGCGCCGTGGTCAATGCCGTCTGGGACCTTCTGGCCAAGGAGGCGGACAAGCCCGTCTGGCGCCTCGTCGCCGAGATGAGCCCGGAGGAGATTCTTTCCATCGTCGACTTCCGCTACCTGACGGATGCGCTGAAGCCTGAGGAGGCGCTGGCGATCCTGAAGAAGGCGGAGGCCGGCAAGGCCGCGCGCATCGTAACGCTCGAAAAGGAAGGCTATGCCTGCTACACGACCTCGGCCGGCTGGCTCGGCTACGACGACGACAAGCTGCGCCGCCTCTGCCGCGAGGCCGTCGCGCAGGGCTTCAACCATATCAAGATGAAGGTCGGCCGCGACCTGGAGGACGACAGGCGCCGCCTGCGCATCGCCCGCGAGGAGATCGGCGACGAGCGCTACCTGATGATCGACGCCAACCAGGTCTGGGAGGTCGGGCAGGCGATCGAATGGGTGAGGGCGCTCACGCCCTACCGGCCCTTCTTCATCGAGGAGCCGACGAGCCCGGACGACATTGCCGGCCACAGGGCGATCCGCGAGGCGGTGCGCCCCGTCAAGGTGGCGACCGGCGAGATGTGCCAGAACCGCATCGTCTTCAAGCAGATGATCGCCGGCGGCGCGATCGACATCGTGCAGATCGACAGTTGCCGCATGGGCGGCCTCAACGAGGTGCTGGCAGTGCTGCTGATGGCGGCGAAATACGGCCTGCCCGTCTGGCCGCATGCCGGCGGCGTCGGGCTCTGCGAATATGTCCAGCACCTCTCGATGATCGACTACATCGCCGTCTCGGGCACGAAGGAGGGCCGGGTGATCGAATATGTCGACCATCTGCACGAGCACTTCATCGACCCCTGCCGCATCGAGAACGCCGCCTACATGCCGCCGACGCGGCCGGGCTTCTCCATCGAGATGAAGCCGCAGTCGATCGCCGCCCACACATTCGGCAAGGGCTGACCTTCCATGCGGCGCCGCGACGATCCTCCCTTCAACCGCTCCGGCCGGCGGAGGCCATGGTGAAGACGCCCGTCATCCAGTTCGGCACCAGCCGGTTCCTGCAGGCCCATGCGGACCTCTTCCTGTCCGAGGCACGCCCGGCGCGGGGTATCACCGTCGTCCAGACCTCGGGCGATGCCGCGCGCGGGCGAAGGCTTGCCGCGCTCGCCGCGCCCGGGGGTTACCCGGTCCGCATCCGCGGGCTTTGGGAGGGGCGCCCTGTCGACGAGACGCGGACCGTCACCTCCGTCAAGCGCGGCCTTTCGGCGGCGAGCGACTGGGCGCAGGTCGTGCGGGTCTTCGTCGAGGAAGCCGAATTCGTCCTCTCCAACACGGGCGATGCCGGCTACCAGCCCCGGCCCGACGACGCCGCGCAAGACTATGATCCGGCGATGAGCTTTCCCGCCAAGCTCTTCCACCTTCTCGCCGCCCGCCATGCCGCCGGCGGCGCGCCGCTCGTCGTGATGCCGATGGAACTGGTGGTCGACAACGGCAGGGTGCTGAAGGAGGCCGTGCTCTCGGTCGCGGCGCGGCGCGGCAGCGCCCCGGCGCTCGTCTCCTATATCGAGGACGGCGTCACCTGGGCCTGCAGCCTCGTCGACCGCATCGTCTCGGCACCGCTGGAGCCGGCCGGCGCGGTCGCCGAGCCCTATGCGCTCTGGGCCATCCAGAAGGCGCCGGGCGTCGTTCCGCCCGCTGTCCATCCGGCCATCGAGATGGTCGACGACCTCGCGGCAATCGAGCGGCTGAAGCTGCATATCCTCAATCTCGGCCACACCGTGTTGGTTGACATCTGGCAACGCCGGGGCGGGCAGGGCGATCCGGTCGTGCGCGCCTTCATCGCCCTTCCCGAGGTGGGGGAGGCGCTTGCCGCGATCTACCGCGAGGAGGTGCTGCCGGTCTTCGCGCGGCTCGGGCAGGCGGATGCGGCGGAGCGCTACATGGCCGTCACGCTCGAACGCTTCGCCAATCCCTTCCTCGATCATCGGCTGGCCGACATCGCGCAGAACCATGCGCAGAAGATCGAGCGCCGCATCGGCGCCTTCCTCGATCTTGCCGGCGCGACGGACGGCGCCTTGCGCCAGCCGCGCCTTGCCGCCATCGCTGGGCGCGGCGCCTGAGGGCCGGCGTCAGTAGGTGGTGCGCCCGCCCGACAGGTCGAAGGTCGCGGCGGTGGTGAAGCTGTTCTCCTTGGAGAGCAGCCAGGCGACCATGGCGGCGGCCTCGTCGACCTCGAGGAACCGGCCGCGCGGGATGCGCGAGCGCATGTATTCGATGAATTCCGGCGTGAGCTGTTCGAGGATGCGCGTCTGGGCGGTGGCCGGCGTGATGCAGTTGACGGCGATGTCGTAGCCGGCGAGTTCCTTGCCGAGCGACTTCGTCAGCCCCATGACGGCGGCCTTGGAGGCCGAATAGGCGGCGGCGTTGGGATTGCCCTCCTTGCCGGCGACCGAGGCGATGTTGACGATGCGGCCGTAGTTGCGCTCCTTCATGCCGGGCACGAGGGCGCGGTTGACGTAGAAGGTGCCGTTGACGTTGATGTCGATGATCTTCTTCCACATCGCCACGTCATAGGTGTCGAGCGGTGCGGCCGCGCCGGCGATGCCGGCGGAATTGACGAGCAGGGAGGCGGGCGCGGCGATCTCCTCGGTCCTGCGGCGGGCCGCGTCGACCCGGTCCCAGTCTGATATGTCGACGGCGACGGTGGTCGCCGCGTCGCCAAGGGCGGCGCGGGCGGAGGCAAGCAGGTCCTCGTCGATGTCCCAGAGGGTGACGGTGGCGCCGGAGGCGACGATGCGCCTCGCCATGGCGAAGCCGAGCCCCTGCGCGCCGCCCGTCACCACCGCGTGCTGGCCTGATAGATCGATCTGGTTCATGGCTTCCTCCGCCTTCCGCTTCTTCTCCTCCGGCGCCGAAGCGCCGCCTTGATCTCAGCTATTATATTAGTGTAACAATGACGGCAAGAGCGGCCGGCGATTTTCGCGCGGCCCGGCGAGGAGGGTTTCATGCGGGTCGGCGATACGAGGACGGTGGGGCGCACGGGGCTGACGGTGACGGCGCTCGGCATGGGCACGGCCGCCATGGGCGGGCTCTATGCGCCCGTTTCGGCGGAGGCCTCGCTTTCGGCGCTGGAGGCGGCCTGGCAGGCGGGCATCCGCCATTTCGACAGCGCGCCGATGTACGGCCTTGGCCGCGCCGAGCACCTGCTCGGCCATTTCCTGCGCGAGAAGGCGGGGGAGGACGCGCCCTTCACGGTCAGCACGAAGGTCGGCCGGCTGATGGCGCGCGAGCGTCCGGGCCGCGACCTGCCGCCCGCGCCGCCGAAGAACGCGCTCGATTCCGGCTGGCACAACGGCCTGCCGTTCCGCGAGGTCTTCGACTATTCCTACGACGCGATCATGCGCAGCTTCGACGACAGCGGCCAGCGCACCGGCCTGGAACGGCTCGATCTCCTCTTCGTGCACGACATCGGCCGCGTCACGCACGGCGCGGCGCAGGCGGCGCACTGGACGGCGCTGACGAAGGGCGGCGGCTTCCGCGCGCTGGAGGAATTGCGCGGCGCCGGGCTCATCGCCGGCTTCGGCCTCGGCGTCAACGAGGCCGACATCGTGCTCGACGCGATGAACGAAGCCGCGCTGGACTGCACGCTGCTGGCCGGCCGCCACACGCTTCTGGAGCAGAACGCGCTCGCCCTCCTGGAAAAGGCCCGGCAGGCCGGCATGGGCATCATGATCGGCGGCGTGTTCAATTCCGGCATCCTTGCCGCCGGTCCCGGCGGCCACCGCAAGTTCAATTATCAGGACGTGCCCGAGGACGTGGCAAGGCGGGTCGACGCGCTCGCGGCGGCCTGCGCGCGCTTCGGCGTGCCGCTCGCGGCGGCGGCGATCCAGTATCCGCTGCGCCATCCCGCCGTCACCACCGTGCTGATCGGCCCGCGCGACGCCGGGCAGGTCCGGCAGAATGCCGGCTGGTTCGAAGAGGACATTCCGGCCGAGCTCTGGGAAACGCTGGAGCACGAAGGCCTCGCCGCCTGAACGGCGGCGGCCCCCGCCCGCATTACATCGTCGCGCCGATGTTCCAGGGCACGAATTCGAGATCGCGATAGCCAGACTGTTCGGATTTCGTGCCCTCGTCCGACGGGGACTTCTGCCGTGACCCGTGCGCGCTTCGGCGTGGTGCTTGCTGCGGCGCGATCCAGTATCTGCTGCGCCATGCCGTCACCACCGTGCTGATCGGCCGGGCGACGCCGGGTAGGTCCGTCAGACTGCCGGCTGGTTCGAAGAGGACATTCCCGCCGAGTTCTGGAAACGCTGGAGCACGAGAGCCTCGCCGCTTGAACGGCGGCGGCCCCGCCTGCATCACATCGTCGCGCCGATGTTCCAGGGCACGAATTCGAGGTCGCCGTAGCCGAGCTGTTCGGATTTCGTGCGCTCGCCCGACGCGATCTTCAGCAATGGCCTGTGTGCGCTTCCGCGTGCCGCTTGCGGCTGCCGCGATCCAGTATCCGCTGCGCCATCCCGCCGTCACCACCGTGTTGATCGGCCCGCGCGACGCCGGGCAGGTCCGGCAGACTGTCGGCTGGTTCGAAGAAGTTATTCCCGCCGACCTCTCGGAAACGCTGGAGCGCGAGGACCTCGCCGCCTGAACGGCGGCGGCCCCGCCCGCATCACATCGTCGCGCCGATGTTCCAGGGCACGAATTCGAGGTCGCCGTAGCCGAGCTGTTCGGATTTCGTGCGCTCGCCCGACGCGGTCCTCAGGATGAGGTCGAAGATCTGCCGGCCCTTGTCCTCCAGCGACACGCCGTCCAGCACGTCGCCGCAGTCGATGTCCATGTCCTCGCGCATCTGCTCGTAGATGTGGGAATTGGAAGCGAGCTTGATGGAGGGCGTCGGCTTGCAGCCGAAGGCCGAGCCCCGGCCGGTGGTGAAACACAGGATGTTGGCGCCGCCCGCGACCTGCCCGGTCGCCGACACCGGGTCGTAGCCGGGCGTGTCCATGAAGACGAGGCCTGACGCATCCACCGGGTCGGCATATTCGAAGACGGCGCGCAGGTTCGTCGAGCCGCCCTTGGCCGCCGCGCCGAGCGATTTTTCGAGGATCGTCGTGAGGCCGCCGAGCTTGTTGCCGGGCGAGGGGTTGTTGTTCATCTCCATGTTGTGGCGGGCGGTGTAGTCCTCCCACCAGCGGATGCGCTCGACGAGCTTCTCGCCGACCGCGCGGCTTTCGGCGCGGCGGGTGAGGAGATGCTCGGCGCCGTAGATTTCCGGCGTCTCCGACAGGATGGCGGTGCCGCCCTGGGCGACGAGAAGGTCGACGGCCGCGCCCAGCGCCGGATTGGCGGTGATGCCCGAATAGCCGTCCGAGCCGCCGCACTGGAGGGCCAGGACGAGCTCGGAGGCGGGGACGGGGGTGCGCGTATGGGCGTTCACCGCCGGCAGCATGTCGACGATCGCCTTCACGCCCGCCTCCACCGTCTTGCGCGTGCCGCCGGTCTCCTGGATCGTCAGGGTGCGGAAGGTGGTGGTCTCCTCCACGCCATAGGCCTTCATCCAGCGCGGGATCTGGAACACCTCGCAGCCGAGGCCGACCATCAGCACGCCGCCGACATTCGGGTTGGTCGCAAAGCCCCATTGCGTCTTCTTGAGCATGTCATGCGCCTCGCCGTTGACATCGAGGCCGCAGCCCGTGCCGTGGACCAGCGAGATGACGCCGTCGACATTCGGATAGTCGGCGAGGATGCCGGACCTGTTTACCTCCTCCGCGATGAAGCGCGCGGCGCTCGCCGAACAGTTCACCGAGGTCAGCACGGCCACGTAGTTGCGCGTGCCGGCCCTGCCGCTGGCGCGGCGGTAGCCGAGGAAGGTGGCGCGCTCGGCCTCCGGCAGCACCGGCGTCTCCTTCAGTCCCTCGCCGAACATGTAGTTCCGCTCGAAGCTGTGGACGTAGACATTGTGCTCGTGCACCCAGTCGCCGGGCGAGATGGCGTCCTTCGCAAAGCCGATGACCTGGCCGTACTTGACGACCGGCTGGTCCCTGCCGATCGCCGTGATCGCCATCTTGTGGCCGCGCGGGATGCGCGCGGTCGCCGCGACGGGCCCCGCGCGGTCGCCGGGATTGAACGGGTCGGTCACCAGGACGATGTTGTCGGCGGCGGAAAGCTGGATGAAACGGGCCATGGCATGCTCGGGCGGATCGGCGCAGGCGCCCCGCGATGGAGTTCGTGATATTTGAATACTAATATAACAGTGACCGCGCGGTCAAGCGCAGGCGCGCGTCGACGCCAGCATCGCGGCCGTGTGGCGGAAAGGGAAGAGGAAAGCGGCGGCGGCCGGTCAGTCGTGGTGGAAGACTTCCACCATCTGCGCCCACCATTCGCCATCCGTGCGGGTGGCGAGCGGCTGCTGCAGCGGATCACAGATCTCCCACCATTTCCGCATGGCGGGCGAGCGGGCCATTTCGGCGGCGTCGGCCGCAAAATCGCTGCCGTGATATTCCCAGTAGGCGAAGAGCAGGTTCTCCGGCTCGCGCAGGAAGATCGAATAATTGCGGATATTGGCGGCGCTGATGACGGCGAGCACGTCCGGCCAGACGGCCGCGTGCAGCGCCTTGTATTCGTCGATCGCCTCGGGCTTCAACCCGATGCACAGGCCCATTCGCTGCATGTGATGCTCCGTGGGAAAGGTGTCCGGCCGGTCAGCCGAAGGCATTGTTCGCGGCGGCGACTTCCAGCGTGTTGCGGAGCGAGGTGTTGAGATGCTCGCGCATGGCGGTCGCCGCCGCCTCGCCGTCGTGGCGCTGCAGGGCCTTCAGGATCGCCTGGTGCTGCTGGATCGTCTGCTCGCCATAGCCCGGCTTGGGGATGGCGAGGTAGCGCCCGCGGTCCATCTGCGCCTTGGAGATGTCGACCGCGCGCCAGAGCATGTGGAAGCCGTTCACCTCGGCAATCGTGCGGTGGAAGATGTCGTCGAGCTGGATGGCGTCGCTGTAGCGGCCGCGGGCGATTGCCGTGCGGTGGGCGGCGATGTTGTCTTCCAGCGCCTCGGCCTGCGCCGGCGTCAGCTTGTCGGCGGCGCGCCGCGCGCTCTCCATTTCCAGCGCGTTGCGGATGACATAGGCCTCCTCGATGTCGCGGATGCTGATGCGCGCGACGAAGGTGCCGGTCTGCGCGAAGACGTTGACGAGGCCCTCGTCGCTGATACGCTTGACGGCCTCGCGCACCGGCGTGCGGGACACGCCGAGCGACTGGGCGATGGCCATCTCGTTGATCGCTTCTCCAGGCTTCATCTGGCCGCTGACGATCAGGCCGCGGACCTTGTGGTAGATCTGGTCGCGCAGCGGAAGGGACCGGTTGAGATTGGATGCGTCGATGTCCATGGCCACCGTGTTTCATGAAAGGCTGTTCAAGCAGAACAGCAGATTACCCTGGTGTCAACGAAGGGTGCGCGCCGGAAGGAAGGTCCGGCCGGCCCCGTTTGCGCAGGTCCTGCGAAAATCCGGATTGCGGACTTCGGCCTTATAATACTAGTGTTACGTATAAAAGCCAAGATGGACGCCCGGCAGGCGGGCGGGGAGGAAACGGGATGATCGTCGATGCGCATCATCACCTGTGGCAGGTGGGCCGCGGGGACTATGACTGGATGTCGCCGGACGTGCCGGTGCTGGCGCGCGACTATCTCGCCGAGGACCTTCGGCCCGTGCTGCGCCGCGCCGGCGTCGACAGGAGCGTGCTCGTGCAGGCGGCGCAGACGGAGGCCGAGACCGATTTCCTGCTCCTGCTGGCGGCGCAGGCCGATTTCGTCGCCGGCGTCGTCGGCTGGCTGGATTTCGAGGATGCCGCCTTTCCCGCCAAGCTGGAAGCGCTGATGCGCCGGCCGAAATTCGTCGGGCTGCGGCCGATGCTGCAGGACCATGCGGATGACGGCTATGTGCTGCGTCCGGCGGTGCTCGCCAATCTCCGGCATCTGGCCGCGGCAGGCGCGGCCTTCGACATCCTGACCTTCCCGCGCCATCTGCCCTTCGTGCTGCGCATGCTCGACGCCGTCCCGGACCTCAGGGCCGTCGTCGACCACCTGTCGAAGCCGCCGGTGGCGAGCGGCCGGCTGGAGGGCTGGGCCGGGGACATGGCGCTAATCGCCGCGCATCCGGGCGTCTTCTGCAAGGTTTCCGGCCTCGTCACCGAGGCGCGGCACCAGGACTGGGCGCCGGGCGACCTTGCGCCCTATGTCCGCCATGTCCTCGACGTCTTCGGCGCGGACCGATTGATGTTCGGCAGCGACTGGCCGGTCTGTCTCCTCGCCGCCTCCTATGCCGAGGTGATGAACGCCGCCCGCGGCATCCTCGATCCGCTGCTCGATGCCGAGGGCATGGCGAAGGTCTTCGGCGGCAATGCCGTGAGGTTCTATCGGCTCTAAAGCATTTCCAGCAAAAGTGCGTAGCGGTTTTGCGTTCGGAAATGCGGCAAGACGAGAGTTGGAGCGTTTTCGCGGATCGAAAAAAAGCGGCAACGCTCCAGGCGCCCGGCCCCGGCCGTCCCGGCGCGTTCCCGTCGATCGTGAATTCGATTGCGCGCGGCAGCTTGCCAGTACTGTTATATTAGTGTAATAGAACATCGCCAGCCAGATGAGAAGGCGTCAGCAGATGCCGGCCGGACGAGGGAGAGAAGGAATGGCTTCGGCCGCAAGCGCATTGCACATGAGGGGGATCGGCAAGGTCTTCCCGGGTGTGAAGGCCCTGTCCGGCGTGGACCTCGCCGTCCGCTTCGGCACGGTGCATGCCATCGTCGGCGAGAACGGCGCCGGCAAGTCGACCCTGATGAAGATCCTCAGCGGCGCTTACGCCCCGACCACCGGCACCATCGAGGTCGCCGGCACGGAGGTGCGCATGAAGCGCCCGGCGGATGCCCAGAAGCTCGGCATCCGCATGGTGCACCAGGAACTGAACCTCGTTCCCGACCTCACGGTCGCCGAAAATATCTTCCTCGGCCGCATGCCGAGGCGGCTCGGTTTCTTCGACCGCGGCGGCATGGTGCGCCGCGCCGCCGCCATCCTCGCGGAACTCGGCGCCGCCATCGATCCGCAGCAGCGCCTGGGCGATCTGTCGATCAGCCAGCAGCAGCTCGTGGAGATCGCGAAAGCCTATGCCGCCGAGCCGCGCATCATCGTGCTCGACGAGCCGACCTCCAGCCTCAGCGAGCACGAGACCGCCGCGCTCTTCCGCATCCTGCGCAAGATGCGCGATGCCGGCATCGCCATCATCTATATCAGCCACCGCCTCAAGGAGGTGCTTGATATCGCCGACGAGGTGACGGTGCTGCGCGACGGCGCGATGATCGAGACCCGGCCCGCCAGCGGCATCACCGCAGCTGAAATGATCCGCCTCATGGTCGGCCGCGAGGTGAGCAACGTCTTCCCGAAGACCCCGTCGACCATCGGCAGGCAGGTGCTGCGGGTGCGCAATGCCGGGGACGGCGAGCGCTTCCACGCTATCAGCTTCGACGTGCGCGCCGGCGAGATTCTCGGCCTCACCGGCCTCGTCGGCGCCGGCCGCACGGAGGTCGCCCGCGCCATCTTCGGCCTTGCACCGCTGACATCGGGCACGGTCGAGATCGACGGCGCGCCGGTGACGATCGGCTCGCCCGCGGCCGCCGCCCGTGCCGGCATCGCCTATGTGCCGGAGGACCGCAAGGGTGACGGCATCATGCCCGCCATGACGGTGCGCGAGAATATCAGCCTGCCGGTGCTGCGCCGGCTCGCCAACCGTTTCGGCCGCGTGCGGCGCGGCGCCGAGCGCGACCTTGCCGGCACCTATGTGCGCAAGTTCTCCATCGTGCCACCGGACGGCGAGCGGCGCATCGGCCTGCTCTCCGGCGGCAACCAGCAGAAGGCGGTGATCAGCCGCTGGCTCGCCACCGATCCGAAGGTGCTGATCCTCGACGAGCCGACGCGCGGCGTCGACGTCGGCGCCAAGGCGGAGATCCACGGGATCATCGGCCAGCTCGTCGCCAACGGCATGGCCGTGGTGATGATCTCCTCCGAGCTGCCGGAAATCATGGGCGTGTGCGACCGCGTGGTCGTCATGCGCGACGGGCGCGCCTCCGTGCCGCTCGCCCGCGAGGGCCTGACGGAGGAGCGCATCATGGCGCTCGCCACGGGCGAGGAAAGTGCAGAAGGGGAGGCCGCATGACGGACATCGCCGCCATGGGACAGACAACGAAGGACGCCGCGCGCTTCAGCCAGGGCAGCCGCATGGTCGGCCTCGTCTCGCGCGCGGGCCTCACGCTCGCCATCCTCGCCGTCATCCTCTACGGCTCGCTCGCCAATCCGGTCTTCTTCACGGCCGGCAATTTCGTGAACGTGCTGATGTCCATGTCCATCGTCGGCATCGTCGTCGTCGGCATGACCTTCGTGCTGGTCGTCGGCGGCATGGCGGACCTCTCTGTGCCGGCGACCATCGCCTGCGGCGCGATCCTGTCGCTCGCCCTCCAGCCCTATATCGGCCCGGTTCCGGCCTTTGCCGTCGCGGTGCTGCTGGCGGGGCTCACCGGCCTCGTCAACGGCGTGCTCGTCGGCTATGTCGGCATCAATCCCATCATCGCCACGCTCGGCATGGGCACCATCGTGCTCGGCATCGTGCAGGCCGCCGTCGGCGGCGTCATCGTCTACGGCACGGATCCGAGCTCGGCGGATTTCGTCAAGAGCCGCATCCTCGGCGTGCCGATGATCGCCGTCATCTTCATCGCCATCGCAATCCTCGGCAATTTCGTGCTTTCACGCACCTTCTGGGGCCGCTGGACCATCGCGACGGGCGGCAATTACAGCGCCGCGCAAGCGAGCGCCGTGCCGGTGCGGGCCGTCAGGGCCGGCGCCTTCGTCATCACCGCCTTTGCCGCGGGTTTCAGCGGCGGGCTGCTCGGCCTGACGCTGCAGAGCGCCCGCCCGCTCGTCGGCCAGGGCTACGAGTTCAGCGCCATCACGGCGGTCGTCGTCGGCGGGGTGTCGATCATGGGCGGCTTCGGCTCCATTCCGCGGGCCATGGCCGGCCTCGTCTTCGTGCAGCTCCTGACCAATGTCATGGTCCTTCAGGGCGTGCGCACGCCGATCCAGGGCTTCGTCCTCGGCCTCCTGATCGCCGGTGCCGTCGCGCTCGACATCGCGCTTCGCAAGCGGGGTGTCGCCTGATGCCCGCCTTCGTTTCCACGCTCCTGCGCTACCGCGTCGCCGTCATCCTCTGTCTGACGCTCGCCGCCGCCACGCTCATCGTTCCGGGCTTTGCCAGCCTCACGACGCTCAGCCTCGGCCTCGACCGCGGCTCGACCATCGGCCTCATCGCCATCGGCCTGACGGTGCTCCTCATCGCCGGCCAGATCGACCTTTCCGTCGGCTCGGTCTTCGCCGTTTCCGGCATCGTCGGGATCATGCTCCAGCCGGCGCTCGGCATGGGATGGGCGGCGCTCGCCGGTGTCCTGGCGGGCACCGCCGCCGGCGTGGTCAACGGCTTCCTCGTCGTGGCGCTGCGCATCAATTCGCTGGTGGCGACACTCGCCACCATGCTGGTCTTCCGCTCGGTCGCGCACTGGATGACGGCGAGCCAGCCGATCCCCGGCAACGACATCATGTTCTCGATCACGCTCAGCGAGATCTACCTTGAGGTCTTCACCGTCCGCAGCGGCCTGTTCCTGGTCTCGATCCTCGCCCTCCATGTCTGGCTGACGCGCACCGTTGCCGGCCGCAACCTCTTCGCCGTCGGCTCCAACGCGCTTTCGGCGGAGGCGAGCGGCATCTCGGCGGGGCGCATCATGTTCCTGTCCTTCGTCTTCGCGAGCACCCTTGCCGGCGTCGCGGGCGTCCTGCAGAGCCTTGCCACCAATACGGGCTCGCCGGTCTACGGCTCCGAGCTCACCGTCGCGGTCATCGCCGCCGTCGTCGTCGGCGGCACGCGGCTGGAGGGCGGGCGCGGCTCGGCGCTCGGCACGCTCGGCGGCGTCCTCACCATCGCCGCGCTGACGACGGCGATGGAGTTCCAGTCGGTCCCCGCCTACATGCAGCAGGTCGCCTCCGGGCTGATCCTCATCCTGCTCGTCGTCCTCGACCGAACCGTTCGCACCGGCCGGCGCAAGCCGGCCGCGGCCCCCGCCCATGCCTGAGAATTTTCCAATCGATGAAGGAGGAAAACATGATTGGTAAGACTGCACGCCTGCCCGCCGCCGTGGCGGCCATACTGCTCGCCTCGACGGCCTTCGCCAGCGCGAAGACGGTCTGTTACGTCACGGCCGCCGATTCCCACGCCTATGCGACACCGGCCAATGTCGCGCTCAACGACCGCGCCAAGGAGCTCGGCATCGAGATCCTGAGCCTCAGCCAGAACTTCGACGTGCAGACCGGCACCGAGCAGGTCAGCACCTGCATCGCCCGCAAGGCCGACGGCATCATTCTCTGGCCGCTCGATCCGCAGGCCTATATCCCCGCGCTCGCCCGTGCCAAGCAGGCGAACATCCCGGCGATCCTCATCAACTCGCCCATGGCCGAGCAGGCGAACGACTTCATCAAGTCCTTCACCGGCCCCGACGTCTACGAGGAAGGCAAGCTTGCCGCCGATTCTCTGAACGAGGCGATGAAGGGCGAGGGCGCCGTCGTCGTCATCGCCGGCCAGGCCGGCAACGGCACGACCATCGGCCGCGTCGGCGGCTTCGTCGATCGCTTCAAGGAGATCGGCAGCAAGGTCGAGGTGCTGGAAACGGTCAATGCCGACTTCGACCAGCAGAAGGCGCTCGTCGCCAGCCGCGACCTGATCACCCGCTTCGGCGACAGGATCACCGGCGTCTACGCAAACGACGACACCATGGCCCGCGGCTTCATCGACGCCTGGAAGGAAGCCAATTCCGGCAAGCCGACGCCGCCGATCGTCGGCATCAACGGCCAGCGCGATGCCTTCGATTCCATCCGCTCGGGCGAGATGTACGCGACCATCGTCCAGTCGCCGGTCGAGGACGGCAAGCTCGCCATCGAGACCATGGCGGAGATCCTCGACGGCAAGGACGTCAAGGCCCGCCTGCCGATCCCGCTGACCGTCGTCACCAAGGCCAATGTCGAGACCGTCCAGCCGGCGTTCTGACCGGTCCCGTCTTCCGAAGGCCGCAGGACGCCAGCCGCGCCCTGCGGCTTTCGCATGTCGTAATCCTGCTTGGACGCGGCCAGCATCTGCCATAGATAGGCACTTTGCGATCGAAGGCAGCGGTAGGTGGCGTGAAAGAAACCAGGAAGACCAGGGCACGCAAGGGCGGCAAGCCGAAGACCCTTCTGCAGAAGCTCGCCGCCTCGCCTGAAAAGCTGTTCTCGGGCGCGTTCCGGCAGCAATATGCCGCGCTGTGCTTTCGCCCCGCCGCGGACGGTCCCGGCATCGAAATCCTCGTGGTGACGTCGCGCGACAGCGGCCGCTGGATCATTCCGAAGGGCTGGCCGATGAAGGGCAGGAAGCCGTTCGAGGCCGCCGTGATCGAGGCCTTCCAGGAGGCGGGCGTGCGCGGCAAGGTGCGCAAGAAGCCGGTCGGCCACTATACCTACCTGAAGATGCTCGACGACGGCGAGGTGGTGCCCTGCGTCGTCGACGTCTTCCAGATCGAGACGACCGAAATCGCCGGGCGCTTCAAGGAGAAGGGCGAGCGCGTGCTTGCCTGGGTGAGCCCCGACGAGGCGGCGCGGCGCGTGCGCGAGATCGAGCTCAAGTCGCTGTTGGTCGAGTTTCAGCCCCAGTGAGGCCGCGGCGCGTCCGGCGGCCGCGCGGCCGCCGGCTGGGGTCCCGTGTCAGTCGAGGATCGCCATCTTGAGCTCGGCCTGGCGGCCGAGCATTGTCATCCATTCGGTGAACTGGGGACGGCTCTTGATCTGGCGGCCGTAGTGCCGGGCGAGCGCGGCGGTGAGGTCGCCCTTGCGGCCGAGCTGCTCGTCGGCAAAGCCGACCATCTGCGAGTTCGGCCAGGCCTGCGGGCGGATGGCGACGAGCCGCGCGAAAAGGCTTTCGGCCGCCTCGTCCGGGTTCGCCTGCGCCATCAGCGTCAGCATGGCGGCCGTCGAGCGCGACACGCCCATGTGGCAATGCACCAGAAGATGGCTGGCCGCCTGCGCCTCCTGCCGCGCCTGGAAGTCGGCGCCGAACTGCAGGATCGCCTCGACATGGTCGGGGCGGGGCATCACGCGGTCGGGCGCGGCGACGATGATGTCATGGAAGCGCAGCGTCGTGCGGTAATGCCGTTCATAGGTCGAGAAGGTCTCGATCTCGGGAAGCTCCGGGTCGAGCAGGGAGAGCACATGGGTAACCTTCCGCTCCCGCTGCGCCGGCAGTTCCTCGATGCCGCAAATGGTCAGTTCCGGCGTAAAAATCACATCCATGGTCTTTCCTTTCAGTCTGGATCCGGGATCCGGCACGATCCCCCTTGTCGGCCTCGGCCCGTACGACAGGGAAATGTCGGAGTTGTGATCGTCGCGGCCGCCTCTTTCGCCGTCATGCCGGGAGCGGAAACGACAGTTCCACCGTCGTGCCCTTTCCCGGCGCCGAGACGATACGCGCGTCGCCGCCGCTCTGGCGCACGAAGCCGTAAAGGAACGCGCTGACGGGCATCGGCGCCAACAGCCATGTCGCGCCCGAGGTCGTCGCCGACATCGTCGCGCGGCTGCTGCAGGCGGGCGGCAATTTCATCCGCAACGGGTCCGGCGCGCTGATGCTCGCCTATGTCGCCGCCGGCCGGCTCGTCGGCTATTACGAGCCCTACATGCATGCCTGGGACTGCCTTGCCGGCTATTGCCTCGTGAAGGAGGCGGGCGGCTGGCACCATCCCTTCCCGACGGATGGCGAGACGCTGACGAAGGGCGCGCCGGTCGTCGCGGCCGGGCCGGGCGCCCGGGAGGACCTTGCCAGGCTGGCGGCCATCGACCGGGCATCTCCATGATCCGCATCGCCGTCATCGCCGACCCGCATGTCCACGACTGCACCTGGCGGCCGGAGGGCACCGGCCTGCCCGGCGCGATCCGCAGCTTAGCGCAAACCGCCGCCTCGACGCGCGTCTTCAACGAAAGCATTCCGGCCTTCCGCGCCGCGCCGCGCTCGACCGGGCGGCGCAGGCGGGCGCGAAGATCGTGCTGCTGATCGGCGCCCTCACCGAAGACGGCCAGCGGCTGAACATCCGTGCGGCGCTTTCCATCGTCGCGGAGTACCGCGAGCGTCACGGCCTGCGCGTGCTGATGACCCCCGGCAATCACGACCTCTTCGCCCTTGCCGGCCGGCCGCAGGACAAGACCTTCCTTGCCCCTGACGGCACGCCGGTCATGGTGCGCAGCGCCGATTGCCCGGAGGCCGCGACGCTCGGAACGGCGGAGGCGCTCGCAATGCTCTGCGGCCTCGGCTTCCGGCCGGAGGCGGGCGACTTCCACTGGGAAACCCCTTTCGGCACCGATCCCGGCTGGCCCGCCCGCAGCTACGAGGTCGCCAGCCCGGACGGCGGCACGCGCTGCCGGATGATCGACGCCTCCTATCTGGTCGAGCCGGTGGACGGGCTCTGGGTGCTCGGCATCGCGCCCATCTCCTGCTGTGGATGACGGATGTCGCGGCGCGCGCAAGGGCCGGGGGCAAGTACCTCGTCGCCTTCTCGCACTATCCGGCGCTCGATACGCTCGGCGGGGCTTCGGGCGAGGAAGTCGCGCTCTTCGGCGCGGCGGGCCTTGCGAGCCGCGCGCCGACGGTGGAGGTCGCGGCGGCCTTTGCCGACACCTACGTCCCCCTCCATTTCTCCGGGCATCTCCATGTCAACGACACCGCGCGCCACGAAGGAGCGGGCGGGTGTTTCGTCAATGTCGCGGTGCCCTCGTCGGTCGGCTACGGACCCGGCCTGAAGATCGTCGACCTCCACGCCGGCCGCATCGATATCCGCACCCTTTGCCTGCGGCAGGTCGCAGGCCATGACGCGGCCTTTCCCGCCTATCGGGCGGAGGCGGCGCGGCAGGGCGAGCCCGAGCCGCCGGCCTGTTCGGCGCGCGATCACGGCGGATTCCTCAGCCGCCATCTGGTCGAACTGGTGCGCCGGCGCTACATGCCGCGCGAATGGCCGGCGGACATGGCGGATTTCGTGCGGACGGCGACGATGGCCGACCTGCTGGCGCGCCTCGGACTTCCCGTGGAGGCGGATTTCCCCCTCACGGAATTCGCCGTGGACTGGTACAGGCTGCGCAAGGCGGGGGTACTTTCCCATGCCGACATCGCGCCCGACCGGCTCGCCTTCTACCGCTGCCTCTGCGCGGGCGTTCCGCCGCTCGAAGGGGAGGGGCTGGCGGGGCGCTTTGCCATCCTGCTGCGCATGATGCGCGCCTATCTCGACCGCCCGCCGAACCGCGATTTCGCCCTCGCCCTGCCGGATCTCGGCATCACGCGGCTCCAGGGCACTCCCGGCCGGAGCGGTCTGCGTCAGGAAAATGCTCCGGCTAGGCCTTGCCCGCCAGGTCCATCTGGCGGGTGAAGAGGTCCTGGCGCACATCCAGCAGGACCTCCTCCAGCCCGTCCGAACCGGGGCCGCAAAGCCAGGCCATGCAGGAGGCGGGGACGACGGCCGGGACGAGCTTCTCCTTCGGTATCTTGCTGACCGGGTTGAGGTTGGAGGCCCGGATCTTGTCCTGCATGGCCGTGTCCGTCGGCGGGATGCCGAGGAAGAAGGCCTTCACGCCGTCGCCGGAGAGTTCGAGCGCCATCATGCGGGTCAGCATCTGCAGGCCGGCCTTGGACGAGCAATAGGCCGTCCAGCCCTCCATCGGCGTCGTCGCCGCCCCGGTTCCCGCATTGACGATCTTTCCCCGCGACGCCCGCAGCAAGGGCAGGGCCGCCAGCGTCAGCCGGTGCGCGCCGACGACATTGACCTCGAAGGCATGGGCGAGCGCGGCGGCCGGCAGGGCGGCCAGCGGCGCGATGGTCGAGATCGTCGCCGCGTTGTTGACGAGGACGTCCAGCCGGCCCGCCGCCTTCTCGACCGCCGCAAGGGCCGCATCCACCGCCGGCTGGCTGGTGACGTCGAGGGCGAGCGTCGTCACGCGCGCGGGCAGGTCCTCCACCGTATCGGCGGCATGGACGCCGGCAAAGACGCGGGCGCCCGCCGCATCGAGCAGCCGCACCAGTTCGGCGCCGATCCCCTTGCCGGCGCCGCTGACGAGGATCGACCGGCCGGAGAGATCGGGAACCGCGACGGGAGACAGATTGAACATTCCGGGTTGACCTTCGATTTATAGCGATGTTAATTGGACTGACCAATTACAAAATTAAAGCGGGCGAGGGGTGTTGTCAAACCTTCTCTCGGCGCGACGGGGTGGAGAATGACTGCAATAGCGCTGATCGAGCCGATCGCGATCGCCTATCCGGATCCGAACGATTTCGGCACGGTGCGCCGCACGGTTCTCGTGCGCGTCGAGACCACGGACGGCATCGTTGGCTGGGGCGAGAGCATCGCCATGTGGCCGGAGGCCTGCCGGGCCGTCGCCCTCATCGTCAGCGAGGGTCTTTACCCGCTCCTGAAAGGCGAGCCGGTCGATACGGCGGCCTGCTGGCAGAAGATGCGCCGGCACTGCTGGTGGTATGGCGAGGGCGGCATCGCCTCGCTGGCGATCGCCGGCATCGACATGGCCCTCTGGGACATCGCCGGCAAGATCGCGGGCAAGCCCGTCCATGAGCTTCTCGGCGGCTGCCGGCACGAGCGGCTTCCCGCCAACGCCTCCGCCCATGTCAACAAGAAGGGCGAGGCGGCCTGCGTGGCGGAGGTCGAGGGCTTCTTCGCCGCCGGCTTCCGCTCCACCAAGCTCGGCTTCGCCAAGAAGGGCGAGAGCGACATCGGCGGCGATCCCGACCGCGACGTCGGCTTCGTCCGCGCGCTGCGCGCCGCCCTCGGGCCGGATGCCGGCATCCTCATCGATATCGGCAACGGCGTGCGCTGGGACGTCGAGACCGCGATCTCGGTCGGCAACCGGCTGCAGGAGCTCGGCGTGGACTGGTACGAGGAGCCGCTCTATCCGACCGACGATGACGGCTACCGCCGCCTGCGGCAGGGCACCGCGATCCGCATCGCCTCCGGCGAGCGCGAGTTCACCGAGGCCGGCTATCGCCGCCAGATGGAATTCATCGGCGCTATCGACGTCTATGGCGTCGATCCCGCGCGGGTCGAAGGCATCACCGGCTTTGCGAAGGTCGATGCGCTGGCGAGCCGCTACGGCAAGAAGGTCAACGCGCATGCCTGGTCGACGGCGATCACCACCGCGGCCAGCCTGCACCTGTCCTTCGCCTCGCCCAATGTGGAGATCTTCGAGCTCAAGCCGTTCCCGGTCGTCGTGCAGGACGAGCTGGTGGCCGAGAAGATCTGGCACGCGGACGGCTGGATGCGTCCGCTGTCGGCGCCGGGGCTGGGCATCGAGGTGAGGGAAGACGTGGTGAGGGGGCTTGCGGCATGACGAACGAGACACGATACGGCGTGACGCGCCCGAGCGAGGACGACATCCGCAAGGGCGATTTCTCCACGCCTTGGGATGCGCCGATGATCCCGCCCTTCCCGTTCCGCTTCCGCAACGTGGAGGTGATGACGCTCTACTGGCGCACCGATCCCGAGGCCCTGGCCTTCCTGTTGCCGCCGCCGCTGCGGCCCACCGGCGACGTCGCCTGCGTGCACATCTACAAGATGAACGACACCGACTGGCTCGGCCCCTATTCCGAGGCGAACGTGATGTTCGGCGCCGAACTGCCGGGCAAGGCTTCCGGCGCCTATTCGCCCTATCTGGTCCTGTCCTCGGATATCGGCGTCGCCCATGGCCGTGAGGTGCACGGCCAGCCGAAGAAGCTGGGCATGCCCTCCATAGAGATGCGCGGCGACCTCATCGTCGGCCGCGTCGAGCGCAACGGCATCGATGTCCTGACCGCGACGCTGCCCTACAAGCAAAAGCCGGTCGAGGCCGTTGCCCTCAAGCCCCATTTCGATTTCGCCACCAACCTCAACCTGAAGGCCGTCAACCATATCGACGGCCGGCCGGCGATCCGCCAGCTCACCTCGCGCCGGCTTGCCGAGGTCACGGTGCACGAGGCCTGGGAAGGGCCCTGCACGGTGGAGCTGCGCGCCAACGCCCAGCTTCCCGTCTACCGCCTGCCGGTCGTCGAGCCGCTGCGCGGCTTCTACTGGCGGGCCGATTTCACGCTCGTGGCCGGCGAGATCATTCACGACTATCTGGAGAGCGCGCCATGAACGCCCGCGTCGTCGTCACGGACTACACCTTTCCGAAGCTCGACAGGGAAGAGGCCGCGGCAAGGCAGGCGGGCGCGGACTTCGCGGCCTTCCAGTGCCGCACGGCCGAGGATGTCGCCGCGGCCGTCGCCGGCGCCGATGTGGCGCTCGTGCAGTTCGCCCCGTTCGGCCCCGCTGCCGCCGCCGCACTCAAGCCGGGCGGAACGGTCATCCGCTACGGCGTCGGCTACGACAATATCGACCTCGGCGCGGCCGGCGACCATGGCCTGCGCGTCGGCTACGTGCCCGATTACTGCGCCGACGAGGTGGCCGAGCACACCGTCAGCGTCGCGCTCGCGCTGCTGCGCAAGCTGCCCGCCCTCGATGCCTCGGTGCGGTCCGGCACATGGGCGGCGGCGCAGACGGCGCGGCCGATGAAGCCCTTCGCGGACACGGTGTTCGGTTTCTTCGGCCTCGGCCAGATCGGCCGCGCGGTCCAGCAGCGGCTCGCCGGCCTCGGCTTCCGCTTCATCGCCTCGGACCCGATGCTTTCGCAGGCCGATGCCGCCGCCCTCGGCGTCCGGCGGGTCGACACCGCCACCTTGCTTGGCGAGGCGGACGTGCTCTGCCTCCATGCGCCCGCCACGCGGGAAACGACGGGCTTCTTCAATGCCGCCAATCTCGCGGCCATGCAGCCGCATGCCATCATCGTCAATTCGGCGCGCGGGCAACTGATCGTGGAGGACGATCTGGCCGAAGCGCTGAGCGCAGGCACCATCGGCGGCGCCGCGCTCGATGTCTTCAACGTGGAACCGCTGCCTGCCGACAGCCCGCTTCGCACCGCGCCGAACGTGCTGCTGACGCCGCATGCGGCCTGGTATTCCGACGCGGCGATCGATCGCCTGCAAGGCCTGGTGGCGGAGGACGTCGCGCGGGCGCTGCGCGGCGAGGGACCCCGCAGGCCGGTTAGCCGGTAGGCCGGAGCAGAATTTCAAACCCCGATATGGGATCGCGGTTTAAAACTGGGAGGAAGCCATGAAAATGAAAAGCCTTTTGGGTGCGGCCGCCGCGCTCATGCTGTGCGGCACGAGCCTCGCCTATGCCGAGGCGATCAAGCTCGAGGCCGGCAAGACCACCAATATGGTGCTGCTGCCGAAGTTCCTCGGCATCCTTGTGTTCGACCAGGCCAACGAGGGCGCCGAGGAAGCCCACAAGGAGCTGGATAACAAGGGCAAGCTGCTGTTCCAGGGCCCGACGCCGGAAAACTCCGTCGCCGGCCAGATCGAGATGGTGACGACCGCCGGCACGCAGGGCGAAGGCGCGGTCATGCTTTCCAACAATGCCGGCGACCAGATCGTGCCGGCCGCCAAGGCCGCGCAGGCCAAGGGCACGAAGATCGTCACCTGGGACAGCCCGATCCCGTCCGGCGAGGGCGAGGACGTGTCCGTCGCGCAGGTCGACTTCGGCTCCATCGGCGGCGTGCTCGCCGACATGGCGCATTCGATCCTCGGCGGCAAGGGCGAGATGGCTGTGCTGTCGGCAAGCCCGGACGCGGCGAACCAGAACGCCTGGATCGCCTCCATGAGGGAGACGCTCGCCAAGGATCCGAAATACGCCGACATCAAGCTCGTCGACGTCGTCTACGGCGACGACCAGTCGGAGGTCAGCTACAACCGCGCGCTGGCGCTGGTCGACAAGCATCCCGACCTCAAGCTGATCATGTCGCCCACCACGGTCGGCATCCAGGCCGCCGCCAAGGCCATGCAGGACGAGGGCCTTTGCGACAAGATCAAGGTGTCGGGCCTCGGCCTGCCGTCGGAAATGGTGTCCTACACCAAGAACGGCTGCGCGCCGGAATTCGCGCTGTGGGACTTCCGCGACCTCGGCTACCTCACCTACTACACCGCCTACGGCCTTGCCACCGGCCAGCTCAAGGGCGAGATCGGCGAGACCTTCACCGCCGGCCGCATGGGCGACTACACGATCGAGGCCGATGCCGGCCGTCCGGGCGCCAAGCGCATCCTGATGGGGCCGTTCACCGTCTACAACAAGGACAATGTGGAAGCGGCGGCCAAGTGATGCCCGCACGGCGGCCGGAGTTTCCCGGCCGCCGTCTCCAGCCCGATCGGATCCCAGCATGACGCAAAGCCCCGCCCTTGCCCTTCGCGCGGTCTCCAAGACCTTCGGAATGACCGCGGCCCTCATCGACATGTCGCTGGACCTTTATCCCGGCGAGGTGCACGCCATCGTCGGCGAGAACGGCGCGGGCAAGTCGACCATGATCAAGATCATGACCGGCATCTACCAGCCCGACAAAGGCGGGGTGGAGATCGACGGCAGGCCGGTGACCCTGTCCGGCTCCAGGGCCGGCCGCCAGCTCGGCGTCGCGGCGATCTACCAGGAACCCATGGTGTTCCCGGATCTCGACGTCACCGAGAACATCTTCATCTCCTCGACCGGCCAGGGCCTGTTCCTCAACCGCGCCGCCATGCGCCGCAAGGCCGAGGCGCTGATCGCGCGTATCGGCATGTCGCTCGACGTGGACCGCATCGCCTCCGGGCTGACGCTCGCCGAGCAGCAGGCCGTCGAGATCGCGCGCGCCCTCAGCCAGGACGTGCGCGTCCTCATCATGGACGAGCCGACCGCCTCGCTTTCCGCCCACGAGGCCAGCGAGCTGCGCCGCATCGCCCGCAGCCTTGCGGGCGAGGGCGTGTCGGTGGTCTACATCTCCCACCGCCTCGAGGAGGTCTTCGAGCTTGCCGACCGCGTCAGCGTCATCCGGGACGGGCGGCACATCTCCACCAAGCCGATCGGGCAGACCGATCCGAAGACCCTCGTTTCCGAGATGGTCGGGCGCGAGGTCGGCAACTATTTCGCCAAGATGCCCTCGACGGCGCGCGAGGAAGTCCTCCTTTCGGCGCAGGACCTCGGCGTTTCGGGCGTGTTCGACGGCATCCGCTTCGACCTCCACCGCGGCGAGATCCTCTGCATGGCCGGGCTGATCGGCGCCCGCCGCACCGATGTCGCCCTTGCCCTGTTCGGCGTGCTCAAGGCCACCGAGGGGACCATCCGCTACAAGGGCCGGCCGCTCGTCGTCGGCTCGCCGCGCGATGCCATCGAGGCGGGCATCGCCTATGTCTCCGAGGACCGCCGCAAGCTCGGCCTCGCCATGGCGCTGCCGATCCGCTGGAACATGACGCTCGCCACCCTCTCGCAGTACCTCTCGCCGCTCGGCCTCATCGACAGGGGCCGGGAGCGGGAGACGGCGAACGCGTTTCGCAAGCGGCTGAACATCCGCGCCCCCGACACGGAGATCGCCGTCGGCGTGCTGTCGGGCGGCAACCAGCAGAAGGTCATGCTCGCCAAGTGGCTCAACATGAAGCCGGACCTGCTGATCGTCGACGAGCCGACCCGCGGCATCGACGTCGGGGCGAAGGCGGAGGTCCACGAGCTGATCCGCTCCTTCGTCGCCGAAGGGGGCGCGGCGCTCGTCATCTCGTCCGACCTGCCGGAAGTGCTGGCCATGGGCGACCGCATCCTCGTCATGCGGGAGGGCCGGCAGATGGCCATCCTCGACCATGCCGAGGCCAATCAGGAGAAAATCATGGCTCTTGCCACCGGCCAGAGGGAGGCGGCGTGATGCAGGGCCTTCTCCACCGCGTCAGCCCGCAGGCGCTGCGCCTTCTCGTCCTCGTCGGCGTCATCGCGCTGCTCGTCATCTTCTTTTCCAGCCAGATCGAGAACTACCTGAATGGCCGGCTCTTCAACCGCATCTCCTCTTCGGTCGCGGTGATGGCGCTGGTGGCGACCGGGCAGACCCTGGTGATCCTCACCCGCAACATCGACCTTTCGGTCGGCGCGGTGATCGGCTTTTCCGCCTTCGCCACCGGCAGCCTGATCGCCGGCCTGCCGGATCTCCACCCGGTCCTGCTCGTTCTCTATGCCGCGCTTGTCGGCGGCGCCTTCGGCGTCGTCAACGGCCTGCTCGTCGCCTATGCCCGCGTGCCGTCGATCATCGTCACGCTCGCGACGATGGCGATCTACCGGTCCCTGCTCGTCGAATATTCCGGCGCCAAGTCGATCGCCACCGAGCAGCTTCCGCAATGGCTGACCGATTTCCCCAACATGCAGCTCTTCTCGATCGGCGATTTCCAGTTCCGCGCCGGCTTCTGCGCGGCGCTCGCCCTCGTCGTGCTCGTCCATCTTGCCCTCAGCCGCTTCCGGCCGGCCCGCCAGCTCTTCGCCGTCGGCTCGAACCCGGAAGCCGCGCACATGGCCGGCATAAACGCGCAACGCGTCGTCTTCACGGCCTTCGTGCTGTCAGGCGTCATGGCCGGGCTTGCCGGCTTCATGTTCCTTGCCCGCTTCGGCAACATCACCGTGGTCGCCGGCCTCGGCTTCGAGCTGAAGTCCGTCGCCTCCGCCGTCGTCGGCGGCGTCAACATCTTCGGCGGCTCGGGCACGGTCATCGGCGCCTTCCTCGGCACCATCCTCGTCGACCTCATCGAGACGAGCCTGGTGCGCTGGCAGATGGTTTCCGAGTTCTGGCGCGAGGCGGTGCTCGGCGCGCTGATCCTGGTCTCGGTCGCGACCGACACGATCTTCAACCGTCGCCTGGCGAGCCTCAGGGCGGCGCGCGCCCACAGGATCGCGCTGGAGAAGAAGGAGGCCTCGGCATGATGAAGCGCCTGCGAAGCTGGGAGGGCTTCCTCCTCCTCGTGCTCATGGTGATCGTCGCGGTCAGCGCCAGCACCTCGCCGCAGTTCCTGACGGTCGGCAATCAGGTCAACCTGTTCCAGCTGTCGATCGAGAAAGTCATCGTCGCGCTGATGATGACCTTCATCATCATCAATGCCGAGATCGACCTTTCGGTCGGCTCGATGATGGGGCTTTCGGCCTGCGCCTTCGGCTGGATGGTGCAGCAGGGCGTCGATGCGGGCCTCGCCATTGTGATCTGCCTGGCGATCGGCGTCGTCGGCGGGGCGGTCAACGGCTGGTTCGTCACCGCGCTCGGCCTGCCCTCGCTGGTCGTCACGCTGGCGACGCTCATCGGCTTCCGCGGCCTTGCCCGCGTCCTCGTCGAGGATCGCGGCATCAACGCGTTTCCCGCCTGGTTCAACGCGCTCGGCCAGCAGGGGCTGATCGGCCCGCTGCCCTTCGCGCTCGTCTCCTTCGCGGTGCTGTTCGTGCTGCTCTACATCGTGCTCGAGCATTCCGGCTTCGGCCGCAAGACCTATGTCATCGGCTCGAACCGCGAGGTCGCCGAATTCGCCGGCATCGACACGGCGCGCCACAAGATGATCCTCTTCATCGGCTCCGGCGTGATCTCGGCCTTCGCCGGCCTGCTCTATGCCGCCCGGGTCGGCGCCGTGCGCGGCGACGTCGCCTTCGGCTTCGAGCTCGACATCATCACCATCGTCCTGCTCGGCGGCGTGTCGATCTTCGGCGGCGCGGGCACGCTGGTCGGCACGGGCCTTGCCATCCTCATCGTGCTGAACCTGAGGAACGGCATGGCGCTCGCCAACATCACCGGCCACATCCAGACCGGCGTGATCGGCATCCTGCTGATCGCCTCGGTGATCGTTCCCCGAATCAGGATAAGCCTCGGCAGACAGGCAAAATCGGAGGCAAGCACATGAAATCGCCACTCTCGGCCAAGGATTTCGAAGCCCCGATCGTCAGGGAATCGGTGGCGGAACTCGTCGTGCGGCGGGTGCTCGACATGGTGAAGGCCGGCGTCCTGAAGCCGGGGGACGCGCTGCCGCCCGAGCGGGACCTCGCGGTGACGCTCAACGTGTCGCGCCCCTCGGTGCGCGAGGCGATGCGCGGCCTGACCGTGCTCGGCGTGGTGCGCACCCGGCAGGGCGGGGGCGCCTATATCAGCGATCTCAGCCCGGATTCGCTGCTCGGGCCCATCCAGTTCTATCTCTCGCTCGACCAGACCAACATCGCCGAACTCTACGACGTGCGCATGCTGATCGAGGCCGACGTCGCGCGCCGCGCGGCCGTCAACATCACCGCGGAGGCGCTGGCGAAGCTGGAGGAGAGCCTTGCAAAGCAGCAGGACACGGTGAGCGACCCCATCGCCTTCCGCAACGCCGACTTCGCCTTCCACGAGCTGATCTGGATCGCCGCCGGCAATGCCGTCCTCAAGCGCATCGGCGAGAGCCTCAACGTGCTCGGCCTCGAATTCCGCAAGCGCGCCTCGGAAACCCCCGGCGTGCTCGAGCAGTCGCTGCGCGACCACAGGGCGCTGCTCGACGCGCTGAAGGCGCACGACCCGGAAGCGGCGGCGCGGGCGGCGGAGGCGCATATGCGCAACGTCTATCGATCGACCATCAAGCAAGGCATCAAAGCGGAGGAAGAATGATGGCAGGGCGGATCGGAATCGTCGGCATCGGCTGGTGGGCCACCATCAATCACATCCCCGCCCTCAAGGCGCATCCCGACGCGGACCTCGTCGCCATCTGCGATCTCGATGCCGCAAGGGTGGAGAGCGTCGGCACGGAGTTCGCCATTGCCGGCCGCTATACCGATCTCGGCGCCATGCTGGCCACCGAGCTGCTCGACGGCCTGATCGTCTCCACGCCGCATGTCGCGCACACCGCGCCGACGCTGGCGGGCCTTGCGGCCGGCGCCCATGTCCTCGTCGAAAAGCCGATGGCGACGACGGCGGCCGACGGGCGGGCGATCGCGCAAGCCGCCGCAAGGGCCGGGCGCGAGGTGATGGTGCCGACGGCCATGAGCTTCACCCGCTTCACGCAGAAGGCCGCGCAGGCCGTGCGGCAGGGCCGCATCGGCAGCGTGCGCCATGCCGTCTGCCAGATGGGCTCGGCGCTGGACGACCTCTTCGCCGGCGCCCCGATGGCCGAGACGAAGGACCACGCCATCCGCCCGCCCGCCTCCACCTGGGCCGATCCGGCGCGGGCGGGCGGCTATGGCTGGGGGCAACTGTCCCATGCGCTCGGCTGGCTGGTGCATGTCGCCGACATCCGCTTTGCCAGTCTCTACTGCCTCGACGGCAAGTCGCCTGCGGGCGTCGACTACTACGACGCGGCGGTCGGCCGCACGACGGAGGGCGCGACCGTTTCGCTCTCGGGCGCCTCGACGGTTCCCAAGCAGCGGGGCCTGCATTTCGATATCCGCATCTATGGCACCGAGGGCATGATCTTCTTTGCCAGCGAGAGCGGCCGGGGCCGGCTCGAAATTTCCCGTTTCGACGGCGACGAGGACAGCGCGGTCTTCGCGCCGGGCGAGGCGGATTATGACGGCGCCCTGCCGGTCCAGCGCTTCGCCGAGCTTTGCGCCGGCCGCGCCGTGGAGAACCCGGCCGATGCCGAGGTCGGCGCGCGGGTGACGGAGGCGCTCGACGCCATGTATCGCTCCGCCGCCTCCGGCCGGGCCGAAACGGTGGGAGGCTGACATGCGGCTCTCCGTCACCTCCTGGTCCTTTCCGGCCTGCACGCTCGAAGAGGTCGCCGGCATCGCACGGGCCATCGGCCTTCCGGCGATCGATGTCGGCCTCTTCTATCGCTCCGCGCTCGACAAGCGGGCGATCCTTCACGAGCCCGACAGCGTCGTGGCGCGCCTCAAGGGCCTCGGCCTGCCGGTCGCGAACTACTACCACCTGTTCGGCGAAGGCCTCGAAGACCGCAATCTCGCGCTGCCCGGCACGCTGGAGGCGAACCTGAAGGATCTGGAACGCGTCCTCGCCTTCGCCGACAAGGCCGGGATCGACACGGTCTTCATCCTGCCGGGTATCGTCAATCCCGGCCAGAGCCGCGAGACGGCAGCAAGGGTCAGCATCGAGAGCCTCAAGGCGATGGAGGCGATGGCAAAGGGCTACGATGCCAGGCTCTGCATGGAGCCGCATGTCCACAGCCTTGCCGAAAGCCCCGCGCTCGTTCGCCGGCTGGTGGACGAGACGGGCGTCGGCCTTGCCCTCGACTACGCGCATTTCGCCTGCCTCGGCTACCGGCAGGAGGAGATCGACCCCCTGGCGCCGCATGCCGTGCATGTGCACCTGCGCCAGGCGCGCATGGGCGTGCTGCAGGCGAAGCTCGCCGAGGGCACGCTGAATTTCCCCGCGATGTTCGGAACGCTGCGGGATGCCGGCTATGGCGGCGCGCTCGCCATCGAATATGTGCACCAGGATTACATGAACACGCTCAACGAGGACGTGCTGACCGAAACCATCGCGATGCGCGATTGTTTCCGCAACTGGCAGAGGGAGGCCTGACATGGCGGGTTATGCATGGGTGCTGGAGGTTCGCCCCGGCTACGAGGAGGAATACAGGAAGCGGCACGACGAGATCTGGCCGGAGATGATCGAGGCCCTGCGCGCCGCGGGCATCAGGAACTACAACATCTTCCGCCACGGGCTGACGCTGTTCGGCTATTTCGAGACGGACGACCTTGAGGCGACGAAGGCAAAGCTCGCCAAGGACCCCGTCGACAGGCGCTGGGGCGAATGGATGGCACCGATCATGAAGATCGAGATCGACCCCACGACGAACTATCCCTACCTGCTGCCGAAGCAGTTCTTCATGGCGTAAAGCATTTCCGCTTTTCTTCGAATCGCGAAAACGCTCTACCCTTTTGTTTCTACGCAATTCCGGACGCAAAACCGCTGCGCACTTTTGCTGGAATTGCTCTAGCGGCAGCGGCTACCGCCCCTCGGGCGGGGCCACCACGGTATGCTCCTCGACGAAGCAGGATTGCGCTTCGCCGAGGAATTTCTTGCGGTCTTCGGCAAGGCGGACGGCATGGGGTTCGCTCGCGAAGGCGCGCTCAGCGGCCTCGACGCTTGCGAACCAGACTTCCCCGACACCGTCCCAGGCCGCCGCCTCCGGCATCCAGTCCTGCACCTTGCCGAAGCGCAGGCCGAGCACGCCCGGCAGGTCCCTGACGATCTCGGCATGCGGCCCCGTCCAATGGGCGAAGAACTCTTCCCGGCTCATGCCGTCCCTGCGGCGAACGAGGCTGATGCGCTTGATCATGTGTCGGCGTGTCTCCCGATGGTTTGCGCGGCACGATAGCCGCCCGCCCGGCCTGCGGCAACCGCGCGGCGTTAAACGGGAGTCGCCCCGGCCTCCAGGGCCTTGCGCCGATCGGCATAGACGCGGGCGAGCCAGGCGCAGACCATGAGCTGGATCTGGTGGAACAGCATGAGCGGCAGGACGATGGCGCCGATCGACTGGCCGGCGAAGATGACGCTCGCCATCGGCACGCCGCTGGCAAGGCTCTTCTTCGAGCCGCAGAAGACGGCGGTGATGCTGTCCTCCCGATTGAAGCCGAAGAGCTTCGCGCCGAGGCTGGTGAGCACGAGCACCGCGCCAAGCAGCAGGCCGTCGAGGAGGATGAGGAGGGCAAGGTCCCCGGCTGCGAGCCTGTGCCAGATGCCTTCGGTGACGGCTTCGGAGAAGGCGAGGTAGACGACCATCAGGATCGAGCCGCGGTCGAAGGGTGTCAGCAGCGTCTTCTTCGAGCGGATCCAGTTGCCGATGAAGGGCTGGAGAAGCTGGCCGGCGACGAAGGGCAGGAAGAGCTGCAGCATGATCTTCCAGATCATGTCGAAGGACACGCCGACATGCCCGCCGGCCGAAAACAGCAGCGCGACAAGGGCGGGCGTCAGGAAGATGCCGAGGATGTTGGACGTCGAGGCGGCGCAGATCGCGGCCGGCACGTTGCCGCCGGCAATCGAGGTGAAGGCGATGGAGGACTGCACCGTCGAGGGCAAGACGCACAGGAACAGCAGGCCGAGATAGAGCGGCCCGTCGATCAGCCAGGGCGAGAAGAGGCCGAGACCGAGGCCGAGCAGCGGGAAGACGGCGAAGGTCATGGCGAGGATGAAGAGCTGGAGGCGCCAGTGCAGGAAGCCCGCCACCACGACATCGGTCGAAAGGCGCGCGCCGTGCAGGAAGAAGAGGAGGGCGATCGCCACATTGGTGGCGACGGAGAACCATTCCGCCGGCTCGCCGGAGATCGGCAGCAGCGAGGCGAGGAGGACGGCGCCGATCAGGAGCCAGGTGAACGTATCGGGAAGGAGGCGCTTCATGATCCTGCGGGCAACGGTTGGGTCTCGACAGGTGCGCCAGTTTAGCTATCCTGTTTCGCGATGCAAACGATAACGCTTATCGAGGTTCGCGATATGCTCGATCTCGTCCAGCTCCGCAGTTTCGTCATGGTGGCGCAGACGCGAAGCTTCACGCTCTCCGCCGAGCGGCTGGGCCTCGGCCAGTCGACGGTCAGCCAGCATCTCCAGCGGCTGGAGCGCGGGCTCGGCCGGCGGCTCATCGACCGCGACACCCATGCGGTGCGGCTGACCGCGGACGGCGAGGCGCTGCTTCCCCATGCCCGCCAGCTCCTGGCGCTCGAGCGGCAGGCGGCGGGGCAGTTCGCGAAGGAGGCGCCGCGCGGCCCGTTCCGCCTCGGGGTCTCGGAGGACCTGGTGAGCGGGCAGTTGCCCGGCCTGCTGGAGGATTTCATCGCCGACTATCCCTCTGTCGACCTCCAGCTTTCCGTCGCGCTCTCCAAGACGCTCGCCGAGATGCAGGACCGCGGCGAGCTCGACCTCGTCATGGCCAAGCGCCGGATCGGCGAGCGGCACGGCGATGCGATCCTGCGCGAGCCGCTCGTCTGGCTGGCGAGCGATCCGGAGGCGATGCTGGCCAAGCCGGCGCTGCCGCTCATCGTCTTCCCGCCGCCGAGCCTGACGCGCGTCCTGCTGATGGAGGCGCTGGAGCGCAGCGCAACGGCGTGGCGCATCGTTTGCTCGTGCCAGAGCCTCAGCGGGCTGACGGCCGCCGCGCGCGCCGGCATGGGCGTCCTCGTTCAGCCGCGCAGCCTTGCGCCCGCCGGCCTCAGCGAGATCGCGCCGCCGCTGCTGCCGCCGCTCGACGATGTGGAATTCGTGCTCGTGACGTCGCGCTCGGCCGACCATGCCACCGTCTCGGCCTTCTCCCGCAAGGTGCGGGAGCGCTTCGGCAAGGGCTTTGCCGGTGTCGGGGCGGCCGAGGGCGCGCGGACCGGAGGCGGCCAGCCGCCACGCGCGTTTCCCTAGAGCATTTCCGGTGATCCCGCTTCACCGGAAATGCGCCCATCTTCCTGTTTTTACCGCATTATCCGGCACCGAAGCGATGCCGCTTCGGCTGGAAATGCCTAGCCGATCTTCTCGACGATCGGCGGGACCTTGACGACGGTGAGTTCGGTGGAGCCGGAATCGATGATGGCGAACACCGCCTCCAGCATCTTCGGCACGTCCTGCCGCACCATCTCGATATGGTCACCCAGCATGGCGACGAAGGGGTCCCAGTCGAAGCAGCCGAGATGCGGCACGCCGTCGGCATAGCGGCCGGAATGGCGGATCCAGCGCATGACGCCTTCCAGCGAGATCGTCGAGTTGACGAACATGCCGCGCGGCAGGGTGCTGCGGCTCTCGGCCAGTTGCCGCATGGCGCTTTCCGCCTTTTCGGGCGCGTAGCCGCAGGTCATGACGAGCGCCTCGTCGACCGCGACCCCCGCCTGCGTATGGGCGTCGCGGAACCCGCGCACGCGTTCCATCGTGTTGTGGTCGGAGCCGCGCCCGCCGATGAAGAGGAGAGGAGCCTTCTCGCCGTATTCCCGCTCGCAATTGGCGAGCACGCGGCGCGTCAGTTCCAGCGCGCCGCCGTAATTGTCCGAAATGACCGAGGGCGCGCGGGCGCCGGGAAGGTCGAGATTGACGGTGCGCACGCCGGATGCCGCGCACAGGTCGACGATGCGGTCCGGGTCGGTCGCGCCCGTCGCGATCAGGCAGTCGACCTGGTAGGAGAGCATGGCGCGCGCCGCCTCCACCTCCAGCGCCGGGTCGCGCCGCGTGCAGGTAACGATGGGAAAGAGGCCGCGCTCGCGCGCCAGCGCCTCGAACTGCTCGACGATCGAGCCGAAATAGCGGTTGTCGTATTTCGGCACAATCATGCCGATGATCTTCGAGCGCTCGCGGCGCAGCACGCTCGCCTGCATGTTGAGCGCGTAGCCCTGCTCCTCGGCGATCCTGGTGATCTTCTCGGCGAGCTTCGCGCTGATGCGCCGCTTCTTCCAGTTGCCGTTGAGGACGGCGCTGACGGCGCTCGCCGAGGTGCCCGCCAGCTCCGCCAGATCGTAGATGGTCGTCCTTTTCGTGGGGCTTGTCCGGTTCACATTTCATCTCCGTTTCGAAAGCCACCTTGACACCAATGCGGTTTGGTGGCAATTCTTGCTTCATCGATTGAGCAAGGCTGCTCCATCGATGAAGTTGCCTGAACAGCAAGGCTGACCCAAGGGAGGAGTCAGACGGAGAACCGACGAACCGTACGCTGCGGCTGGCGCCGCCGCGCACGATGACCCGTGCGTTTTGCGCGCGGGAGGCGTCGGCCCGTATCGCCCTGGGCGCCTGAGGTCGCCGGCGAACATGACTTGCGAAAATCAACCGTGGAGGAACCCAATGAAGACGCTCACCCATCTGCTCGCATCGACCGGCCTCGTCCTGTCGCTCGGCACCGCCGCCCTTGCCCAGGAAAACGCGACCGTCGCCTTCCTGATGCCCGACCAGGCCTCGACCCGCTACGAGCAGCATGACTATCCGGGCTTCAAGGCCGAGATGGAAAAGCTCTGCGCGAGCTGCACGGTGATCTACCAGAACGCCAATGCCGACGTCGCGCTCCAGCAGCAGCAGTTCAACTCGGTCATCGCCCAGGGCGCCAAGGTCATCGTGCTCGACCCGGTCGATTCCGCCGCGGCCGCCGCCCTCGTCGAGATCGCCCAGTCGCAGGACGTCAAGGTCATCGCCTATGACCGCCCGATCCCGGACAAGCCGGCCGACTACTACGTCTCCTTCGACAACCAGGGCATCGGCAAGGCCATCGCCCAGTCGCTCGTCGACCACCTGAAGGCCAAGGGCGTTCCCGATGGCGCCGGCGTGCTGGAGATCAACGGCTCGCCGACTGACGCGGCCGCAGGCCTCATCCGCGACGGCATCCACGAGGCGCTCGAAGCCTCGCCGTACAAGACGCTCGCCGAATTCGACACGCCGGACTGGGCGCCGCCGAAGGCACAGGAATGGGCGGCCGGCCAGATCACCCGCTTCGGCGACGAGATCAAGGGCATCGTGGCGGCCAACGACGGCACGGGCGGCGGCGCCATTGCCGCGCTGAAGGCGGCCGGCGTCAAGGAAATGCCGCCGGTCACCGGCAACGACGCGACCATCGCCGCGCTCCAGCTCATCATCTCGGGCGACCAGTACAACACGATCTCCAAGCCTTCGGAGATCGTCGCCGCCGCTGCCGCCAACGTCGCGGTGAAGCTTCTCAAGGGCGAGACGCCGGAAGCCACCCACACGCTCTACGAAACGCCTTCGCAGCTTTTCGTCCCGGCGGTGGTGACGGCCGAGAACATCAAGGCGGAGATCTTCGACAAGGGCATCAACAAGCACGAGGAAGTCTGCACCGGCGAATATGCCGAGGGCTGCCGCAAACTCGGCATCATGCAGTAAGATCGCGCATCGTGCCCGGCCGCGCCCCCGCGCGGCCGGGCATCCCGATCAGCCAGGAGGTCCAGGGGCCATGACAGCCACGCAAGAAAGTGCTCCCGCCAAGGGAGAGCCGGTGCTGCGCCTTCGCGGCGTATCCAAGAATTTCGGCGCCGTATCCGCATTGACCGACATCGAGCTCGACGTGCAGGCCGGCGAAGTCGTCGCGCTCGTCGGCGACAACGGCGCCGGCAAGTCGACGCTGGTCAAGGTGCTGGCCGGCGTGCATCAGCCCTCGTCGGGCACGGTCGAGTTCTGCGGCCGCCAGGTGACGCTCGACAGTCCCGCCAAGGCGCTGGACCTCGGCATCGCCACCGTCTTCCAGGACCTCGCGCTCTGCGAGAACCTCGATGTCGTCGCCAATCTCTTCCTCGGCCACGAAATGTCGCCCTTCGCGCTCGACGAAGTGGCGATGGAGGTGCGCGCCTGGACGCTGCTGCGCGAGCTTGCCGCGCGCATCCCGTCCGTCCGCGAGCCCATCGCCTCGCTTTCCGGCGGCCAGCGGCAGACCGTCGCCATCGCCCGTTCGCTGCTGCTCAATCCCAAGCTCATCATGCTGGACGAGCCGACCGCCGCGCTCGGCGTCGCGCAGACGGCCGAGGTGCTGAACCTCATCGAGCGCGTGCGCGACCGCGGCCTCGGCGTCATCATCATCAGCCACAACATGGAGGACGTGCGCGCCGTCGCCGACCGCATCGTCGTGCTGCGCCTCGGCCGCAACAACGGCATCTTCACGCCCGACTCGTCCAGCCAGGAGCTCGTCTCCGCCATCACGGGCGCCACGGACAATTCCGTCTCGCGCCGTGCCGACCGCAAGTCCGGTCACGTCCAGGAAAACCACGGGGGCGCCGCATGAGCCAGAACCCTTCCAACGCCGCCCAGCCGACGCTCGACCGCAGCGACGAGCGGGTGCGCCACGACGACAGCTTTTCCGCCATGATGCGCGGCTTCATCGACCGCGTGCGCTCCGGCGACCTTGGCATGCTGCCGGTCGCCGTCGGCCTCGTCGTCATTTCCGCGGTGTTCTCCGCGCTCAACCCGATCTTCCTTGCGCCGAACAACCTGGTGAACCTGCTGTTCGACTGCGCCACGGTCGGTGTCATCTCGCTCGGCATCGTCTGCGTGCTGGTGCTCGGCGAGATCGACCTTTCGGTCGGCTCGATGAGCGGCCTCGCCTCGGCCATGGTCGGCGTGCTCTGGGTCAACCAGGGCTGGCCCATCGTCGGCGCCATCCTTGCCGCGCTCGTCGTCGGCGCGGGCGTCGGCCTCCTCTATGCCACGCTCTACAATCGCCTGGGCATGCCGAGCTTCGTCGCCACGCTCGCCGGCCTGCTCGCGCTGCTCGGCATGCAGCTCTACATCCTCGGCCCGACCGGCTCGATCAACCTGCCCTATGCCTCCTCGCTGGTGCGCTTCGGCCAGATCCTCATCATGCCCGACTGGCTGTCCTACACGCTGGCGCTCGCGCCCGGCCTCGCCATGATCGGCCGGGGCCTGCGGACCCGCAGCCAGCGGCTCGCGGTGAACCTCTCCGCCCAGCCGATGCGCGCCCTGATCCTCAAGGCCGTCGTGCTGACGGTCGTGCTGGAAGCGGCCGTCTTCTACCTCAATCTCGGCCGCGGCATTCCGTGGATGTTCGCCCTCTTCGTCGCGCTCGCCGTCATCCTCAACTATGCGCTGACGCGCACCAAGTGGGGCCGCTCCATGTTCGCCGTCGGCGGCAACAAGGAAGCCGCGCGCCGCTCGGGCATCAATGTGCGCCGCATCTACATGAGCGCCTTCATGCTCTGCTCGACGCTGGCGGCGCTCGGCGGCATCCTCTCGGCCTCGCGCCTTGCCTCCTCCAGCCAGCAGGCGGGCACCGGCGACGTCAACCTCAACGCGATCGCGGCGGCGGTCATCGGCGGCACAAGCCTCTTCGGCGGACGCGGCAGCGCCTATTCGGCCCTGCTCGGCATCATCGTCATCCAGGCGATCTCGAACGGCCTGACGCTGCTCAACCTCTCGTCCTCGCTGCGCTACATGATTACCGGCGGCGTCCTTGCCATCGCCGTCATCGTCGACTCGCTCGCCCGTCGCTCCCGCGTCACCCACGGCCGCGCGTAACATATTCGGAATGGAGTTTTTGAAATGGCTGACCTCATGAAGGGCAAGATCGCCGCCATCACGGGCGCCGCCTCCGGCATCGGCCTCGAATGCGCCCGCACCCTGATCGCCGAAGGCGCGAAGGTGGTGCTCGTCGACCGCGCGCAGGAAAGGCTGGAACAGCTCTGCGGCGAGCTCGGCCCGAATGCCCTGCCGCTCGTCGTCGACCTGCTGAAGCCCTCCGAGGTCTCCGGCATGCTGCCGCGCATCCTCGACATCGCCGGCGGGCTCGACGTCTTCCACGCCAATGCCGGCGCCTATATCGGCGGGCCGGTGGCGGAGGGCGACCCGGATGCCTGGGACCGCATGCTGAACCTCAACATCAACGCGGCCTTCCGCTCGGTCCATGCGGTGCTGCCCTACATGATCGAAAAGAAGACGGGCGACATTCTCTTCACCTCCTCGATCGCCGGCGTCGTGCCGGTCGTCTGGGAGCCGATCTACACGGCCTCGAAATTCGCCGTGCAGGCCTTCGTGCACTCGACCCGCCGGCAGGTGGCGCAGCACGGCGTGCGCGTCGGCGCGGTCCTGCCCGGCCCGGTCGTCACGGCGCTCCTCGACGACTGGCCGAAGGAGAAGATGGATGAGGCGCTCGCCAACGGCAGCCTGATGCAGCCGAAGGAAGTGGCCGACGCCGTGCTCTTCATGCTGACGCGCCCGCGCAACGTCACGATCCGCGACCTCGTGATCCTGCCGAACAGCGTCGATCTCTGAGGCAAGAGCGGCGGGCGGCGCAAGGCCGCCCGTCATGACCATTCCCGATTGCAGGCGGTAGAACCATGAACACCTCATCCTCCGCACGCCCCGCGGGCGGCGAACGCTACCTCGTCGGCGTCGATGTCGGCACGGGCAGCGCCAGGGCCGGCGTCTTCGACCTTTCCGGCCGCATGCTGGCCTCCGGCAAGCGCGACATCTCGCTCTTCCGCGAGGCGGGCGCGATGGTGGAGCAGTCGAGCACGGAGATCTGGGCCGCCGTCTGCGCTTCGGTCCGCGAGGCCGTCGCGAAGGCGGGCGTCGCACCGGAGAAGGTCGCCGGCATCGGCTTCGACGCAACCTGCTCGCTGGTCGTCCTCGGCAAGGACGGCGCGCCGCTGCCCGTCGGCCCCTCGGAAGACCCCGAGCGCGACATCATCGTCTGGATGGACCATCGCGCGGTCGACCAGGTCGAGCGCATCAATGCGACGGGGCACCCGGTGCTGCGCTATGTCGGCGGGCGCATCTCGCCGGAGATGGAGACCCCGAAGCTGCTGTGGCTGAAGGAAAACCGCCCGCAGGTGTTCGACGCGGCCTGGCAGTTCTTCGACCTTGCGGATTTCCTCACCTGGCGCGCGACGGGCGATCTTGCCCGCTCCACCTGCACGGTCACCTGCAAGTGGACGTATCTGGCGCATGAGAAGCGCTGGGATCCGGGCTATTTCCACGCCATCGGCCTCGGCGTGCTTGCCGACGAAGGTTTCGCCCGCATCGGCCAGAGCGTCGTCGAGCCCGGCACGCCTGTCGGCGCGGGGCTGACCGCACGCGCGGCGGCGGACCTCGGCCTTGCCGCCGGCACGCCGGTCGGCGCGGGCATGATCGACGCCCATGCGGGCGGCATCGGCACGGTGGGCGTCGACGGCCCGCCGGAAAACAGCCTCGGCTATGTCTTCGGCACGTCCTCCTGCACCATGACCTCGACCCACGAGCCGGTCTTCGTGCCGGGCGTCTGGGGGCCGTATTTCTCGGCCATGGTGCCGGGCATGTGGCTCAACGAGGGCGGCCAGTCGGCCGCGGGCGCGGCCATCGAGCAGCTTCTCTCCTTCCACCCGGCGGCCGGCGAAGCGGCCGAGCGCGCCAGATCGCGCGGCCTCTCCCTGCCGGTCCTGCTGGCGGAACTTGCGGCCGAAAAGGCCGAAACGCTTTCCGGCGTCGCGGGGCTGGCGGACGGCCTGCATGTCGTGCCGGAATTCCTCGGCAACCGCGCGCCCTTCGCCGATCCCCATGCCCGCGCCGCCATCGTCGGCCTCGGCATGGAGCGCGACATCGACAATCTCGTCGCGCTCTACGTCGCCGGCCTCTGCGGCATCGGCTACGGGCTGAAGCAGATCATCGACGCGCAGGCCGCGGCCGGGGCGCCGGTCGAAAAGATCGTCATCAGCGGCGGTGCCGGGCAGCTCGACCTCGTGCGCCAGCTCCTCGCCGACGCGACGGGAAAGCCCCTGCTGGCGACCCGCTCGGAAGAACCCGTCCTGCTGGGCGCGGCCATTCTCGGCAGCGTCGCCGGCAAGGCGTTTGCCGACGTGCGCCCGGCCATGGCCGCGCTTTCGGCGACCGACCGCACCTACCTGCCGGCCGGCGGCGAGACAGCCGACCTCCACGCCGCCCGCTACGACGCCTTCAAGCGGCTCCAGGACCTCGCGCGGAAGATCCGCTAAAGCATTTCCAGCCGAAGCGATCTCGCTTCGGCGTCGGATAATGCGGTAAAAAACAAGGATATGGAGCATTTCCAGCAAAGGCGCGCAGCGGTTTTGCGTTCGGAAATGCTTTTGCGCCTCACTCGACGAGCGGGGCCACCTCCGTCTCGGCGCGGCCGCGCAGCGGCTTTTCCGGCATGAGGCGGAAGACGAGGAGCGAGAGCGCCGTGGCGACGGCGCAGGCGGCGAAGATATAGGTGAAGGCCGTCGCCGATGCGGGGATGCTGCTCGCCGTCTGCAGCGCCTCGCCGCCGAGCGGCAGGCCGTTGCCGAGCGCGATGGCGCCGAGCATCGCCACGCCCAGCGCCCCGCCGAGCGAGCGCAGGAAGGTGAGGACCCCCGTCGCCACGCCGAGATGGGCCTGGTCGACCGCGTTCTGGACGGAGACGGTGGCGACCGGGAAGGTCATGCCGGTGCCGAAGCCCACGCCGATCGTCAGGAGCTCCAGCACGGCAAGCGACGTCCGCCCGGCAAGGAAGGCCAGCGCGGCAAGGCAGGCGAAGCTGAGCGTCACCCCGACGATGGCGATCCGCCTGTAATGGACGAAGCGCGGGATCGTGCGCCCGCTGGTGGTGGCGCCGAGCACGGTGCCGAGCAGCAGCCCGAGCATTGCGATGCCGGAGCCGCCGGCCGAAAGCCCGTGGAAGGATTGCAGGTAGACGGGGATATAGACCGACAGGCCCACATTGGCGCCCTGCACGAGGAACATGGCGAGCGTCCCGTAGCGCACGATCGGATTGGCGAGGACTTCCAGTGAGATCAGCGGCTCGGCCGCGAGCCGGAGCCGCAGGGCAAAGGCGGCCCACAGGACGAGCGAGCCGGCGAGCAGCCCCGTGATCATCGGCGAGAGCCAGGAATAGCGGCTGCCGCCCCAGTTGAGCGCGAGCAGCAGCAGCGCGGTGGCGGCGACGAGCAGCCCGGCGCCCGCCGCGTCGATGCGGTGCTTGCGGGCGGCGACGGGGAGCTTCTTCAGCGGATTGTTGATGATCGCCAGCGCCGCCAGCCCGAGCGGGATGTTGATCCAGAAGATCAGCGACCAGTGCGCGTGTTCGGCGAAGGCGCCGCCGAGCAGCGGGCCGGCGATGCTGGCGACGGCCCAGGTGCCGGAGATCCAGGCGGCATAGCGCGCACGTTCGCGCGGGGGCACGAGGTCGCCGATCACGATCTGCGAAAGGGCGAAGAGGCCGCCGCCTCCGAGCCCCTGCACCGCGCGGCCGACGATCAGCACCAGCATGCTGGGCGCGAGCGCGCTGATCAGCGATCCCGCAAGGAAGATGACGATGGCGGCGAAGATGGTCGGCCGGCGGCCGTAGACGTCGGAGATCTTGCCGTAGAGCGGCGCCATGGCGGTCGCCGTCAGCAGGTAGCCCGTCACGATCCAGGGCAGGTAGTCGGCATGGCCGAGCGCATGGCCGATCGTCGGCATGGCGGGCGCCACGATCGTCTGGTCGAGCGCGGCGAGGAGCATGGAGAGAAGAACGCCGGCGATGATGACGTTCTTTTCCTGTTCCGACAGGGCGGGGGCCGTCGCTGCCGTTCCGTCCGGGTGACGTGCGTCGTTCATGCGTGCGTTCCGTTTCGAGATGCGGAAGGCACGGCCGCTTCGGTTCGAGTGAACGCGGGCCGTGCGCTGGCGATACCACCGTAGAACACGTTCCCTGCGGTCAAGTCCACCCACTTGCGGCCCGCCGGCCCGGCAAACCCGTTGCGCCGCCCTCAGCCCGCCGCCTGGCCGAGCGTCCTTTCCACATCGGCGAAGGTTTCCTGGAGGACGGCGATCAGGTGGTCCGCGTCGCGCCGGGAGAAGATCATCGGCGGGCGCAGCTTGAGCACGTTGTCATGCGGGCCTTCCGTGCCCATCAGCACGCCGCACCGGCGGGCGCCGTTGGCGACGGCGCGGGCGAAGTCGGTGGCGGGCGCCTTGCTGGCCCGGTCCCTCACCAGTTCGATGCCGAGGAAGAGGCCAAGGCCCCGCACGTCGCCGATCACCGCGTGGCGCTCCTGCATGTCGCGGAAGGCGTCCATGAGATAGGTGCCGATCGCCAGTGCATTGCCGCGCAGGTCCTCGTCCTCGATGACGTCGAGCACGGCAAGGCCGACGGCGCAGGACACAGGGTTGCCGCCGAAGGTGTTGAAATATTCCATGCCGTTGTCGAAGCTGTCGGTGACCTCGCGGGTCGTCACCACGGCGGCGAGCGGATGGCCGTCGCCGATCGGCTTGCCCATGGTCACGATGTCGGGCACGACGCCCTGCGTCTCGAAGGCCCACCAATGGCTGCCGACGCGGCCGAAGCCGACCTGCACCTCGTCCGCGATGCAAACTCCGCCCGCCGCGCGCACCATCCGGTACACCTCTTTCAGGTAACCCTCCGGCAGGAAGACCTGGCCGGCGACGCTTGGGATGGATTCGGCGATGAAGAAGCCGGGGGCCTCGCCCTTGGCCTGCATGGCGGCGATCAGTTCGGCGACGCTTTCGGCAAAGCGCCTGCCGTGTTCCCCGGCGGGCCAGTCCGCCGGGGCACGGTAGCTGTCCGGGACAGTGGCGACATGGACATGCGGCTTCTGCCCCTGGCCGCCCTTGCGGCGGAACTTGTACGGGCTGATGTCGATCAGCTCCTGCGTCGTGCCGTGATAGGACCAGTCGAGCGTGATGGCGTTCTCGCGGCGGGTATGGGCGCGCATCAGGCGCAGCGCGAGGCCGTTGGCCTCCGACCCGCTGTTGACGAAGCCGGCGACCGTCAGCGCCTTCGGCAGCGTTCCCGTCAGGCGCTCGGCATAGGCGACGATGTTGTCATGTAGGTAGCGGGTGTTGGTGTTGAGCGTCGCGGCCTGCCGCGCCATCGCCTCCACCACGGCGGGATGGGCATGGCCGATGTGGCAGACATTGTTGAAGCAGTCGAGATAGGCCCGGCCGCTGTCGTCGATCAGCCAGACGCCTTCGCCGCGCACGAACTTGATCGACCTGTCGTAGGAGATGGAAAGGTTCGGCAGCAGCAATTCGCGCCGCAGCCGGACGATCTCGTCGTGCGGGCGGCCTTCCCGCGCTTGGAATTCCTGCGCGATGCCGCCGAAGCCGCGCGCGTCGGGGAAGAGTTCGGCCCAGACGTCGAGATAGCGCGGTTCGCCAACGCCGAGGATTTCGGTCGCCGACAGGGCCGTGTCGGTGGAAAGCTGGAGGTGGAGGTGCGGCGCCCAGCCGCCGTTTTCCGAAGGCGCGCCCATCTCGCCGACGAGCGCGCCGGCCTCCAGCCGGTCGCCGGCTTTCAGGCGGCCCATCGCCTCGTGGGCGAGATGGCCCCAGAGCGACATGAAGGGCGGGCATCCCTCCGGCTCGTGGCGCAGCGCGATCAGGCAGCCGTAGCCGAGCGGGTCCTTCTCGATCTCGACGCTGGCGACGGTGGCGGCAAGCGGCGTGAAGACCTTCGTGCCGGCGGCCATGAAGAGATCGAGGCCGAGGTGGCGGGTGCGGCGCGCCTTCTCGATGAAGCGCGAGACGAACATCTCCCCGGCATAGACGCTGCGCTCCTCGCCCCAGGGGCCGATGCCGAGCTCGACGCCGTTTTCGCGGCAATGGTCATCCCAGACCGCCTGCGCCGCGTCCGGCTGCCCGGCGGCGGACATCACCGTCATCGGATGGGCCGGGTCGCCATAGGGCACGAGCGCGGCCGGATAGGTCGCGGCGGGGCGTTCGAGCAGGGGCGCCAGGGATTTGCGGTTGGCGGCGATCCAGTCCATGACGGCGCGTGCGCCGGGCGCGGCCTCGAAGCCGCAGGCCTTGCGCAGGATGGCGGCGGCGAAGCGCGGATTCATCCGGTCGAGCTTGCGCAGCAGCGTCCAGGCGGGGCGCTCGCTGATCGCCAGATAGGGATTGTCGCCGGTATGGGCACGGCGCGAGGCGGAGATCGTCACCGAGGCGACGAGGCGGATGGCGATGAGGTCGTAGAGAAGGTCGACCTCCTCCTCCATGAGCGGATATTCCGCATGATAGCCGGCCACGATGGCGGCGGCCGCGCCGATCGGATCGGCATGGTCGAGGCCGGCATAGGCGGCGGCGATGGCGACCTCGGCCACCACAGGCGCATGGAGCGCGTCGCCGAAATCGATGAGGCCGGAAATGCGGTCGGGATATGCGTTGTCGACCAGCACGTTCCAGTCGTTCGCGTCGTTGTGGATGACGGCGGCGCGCAGGGTCGCAAGGCGCGGCTCAATCGCGCAGAAGCGGGCGAGGAACCGTTCGAGCAACGCGCGGTCCTCGGAAGCCGTGACATGGTGCAGCCGGTCGGCCGAGCGGCCGGCCTTGCGGATGTCCCAGTCGAGGTCGCGCAGCGCGCCCGGATGCATGAAGCCCTTTAGGGCGGCATCGAACCGGCCGAGCATCCGGCCGAGGGAGACGAGCGCGGCATCGCTGCGCTGCGTCTCGGCAAGGGGCTGCCCGTGCACCCAGCTGACGAGGCGGACGCAGTGGCCGGCGCCGGCCGGGCTGGTGGCGCGGGCAAGGCTTTCGCCGGCGAGCGTCGGGCGGATGTGCGGCACCGGCAGGCCGCCGGCATGGGCCCCGACATGGGCGAGAAGCGCCGTCTGGAAGTCGCTCTCCACCTCCGGCTCGGCGGCATTGACGATCTTCAGGATGAAGGTGCCCTCCGGCGATTCCACCTTGAAGTTCTGGTCGCGCTCGCTGGAAAGCGGCGAGAGCGTGCCTTTCAGCCCGTAGTGTTCGGCAAGCAGCGCGGCGGCGGCGTCGGTGGAAAAGTCCGGGGTCGTCTTCAGCATGTCGTTCATGGCAATCCTCGTTCCGGCGAGAGACTGGCATGGACGGGTGCATGGCGCATCCGGCAACATGCCGGTTGTGCCGGCACTTTGTTTGGACTAACCGTCATCTTGCCGGCGCCTGAGGGGAGGGGATCATGCAGGATACGGACGCCACCGACCGGACGATCCTCGCCATCCTCTCGCGCGAGGCGCGCATCCCCATGAAGGCGCTGGCCGGGCGGATCGGCCTTTCGCGCAGCGCCACCACGGAGCGGGTGGCGCGGCTGGAAAAGGCCGGCATCATCCGCGGCTACCGCGCCGATATCGGCCAGCTCGACGACGGGCAGATCGAGGCCTTCCTGCTCGTCACGCTCACGCGGACCCCCTCGATCGGCGTGCTCGACCGGCTTGCCGGCTTTGCGGCGGTGCGCAAGGTCTCCTCGGTCAGCGGCCAGCTCGATCTCGTCGTGGAGGTCGAGGTCGGCTCGATCAACGCGCTCAACGAGTTGCGCAACGAAATCTCCGTCATCGACAATGTCGAGGACCTCACCACCTCCATCGTGCTGCGGCGGGACATCGAGCGGAGCTGACCTTACGGGCCGCTCTTGACGTTCATCATGTGGCCGCATGTCTTCATCCGTTTATTTCATGGCGCGGCGATCCGGCGTGCTTGACTCCGGCAAGGCGGCCTTGTCACACTCGGTTGTCAGACAACTTACATAAATGGGGATCCCGGCTGACGGATCAAAAGGAGGACCACATGAAAAAGCTCTTCATGCGACTGGCCGTAGGCGCCGCTTTCGTCGCAGCCGCCGTCTCGGCCCATGCCGGTCAGACGCTGGACCGGGTGATGGAAAAGAAGGCGATGGTCGTCGCCACCAACAGCGGCTGGCCGCCCCAGAGCTACCTCGACGACAACAACGAGATGGTTGGCTTCGACATCGACGTGTCCCGCGAGATCGCCAAGCGCCTCGGCGTCGAGGTGAGCTTCGAGACGCCGGACTGGCAGACGCTGACCGGCGGCCGCTGGCAGGGCCGCTACGATCTCGGCGTCGGCTCGGTGACGCCCACCAAGGCGCGCGCCCAGGTCATCGATTTCGTCGGCATCTACTATTACAGCCCCTATGTCTACGTGGTCCACAAGGACAGCGACGCCAAGACCGTCACCGACCTCAACGGCAAGGTGATCGGCGTCGAGACGGCGACGACCTCCGAGGACTTCATCAACCGCCGCCTGGAGATCGACGCGCCGGGCCTGCCGCCGATCGAGTACAAGCTGGAGCCGGGCGAGGTGCGCACCTTCGCCGATTCCATGCTGCCCTTCGACGACCTGCGCCTCGGCAACGGCGTGCGCCTCGATGCGGTGATCGCGCCCGAGCAGACGGCGATGAACGCCATCAAGAACGGCTATCCGGTCAAGGTCATCGAGGGCGAATATGCCTTCCGCGAGCCGCTCGTCGTGATCGCCGAGAAGGTCGATCCGGACTGGACCGCCAAGGTCGGCGGCATCATCGAGGAGATGAAGAAGGACGGCACGCTCGCAACGCTGACCACCAAGTGGTACGGCAAGGACTACAGCGCCGACTGAGCGCGCGCGAACGACCGGCGCGGGCGGCCTTCGCCCGCGCCCCATGCCTTGGGGGGAGTGTGAGCATGGCCTATCCGGACACCTATTATAAGAGAACCATGGCGGACCAGACGGCGCGCCCGGCCCTTTCGGGCACGGTCGAATGCGACGTCGCGGTCGTCGGCGGCGGCCTTGCCGGCCTTTCGGCGGCCCTGCAGCTCGCCCGCGCCGGCAAGCGCGTCACGGTGCTGGAGGCCGAGAGCGTCGGCTTCGGCGCCTCCGGCCGCAACGGCGGCTTCGTCAGCCCGGGCTATGCGACGGGCAGCGAGGAGATCGCCCGCGTCGCCGGTAAGGAAAAGGCCCGCCAGCTCCACCTTCTTTCCATCGAGGGCGTCGAGTTCATCCGCGACAACATCCGCACGCTCGGCATCGACGATGCCAGGCCTGTGCCGGGCATCATGAGCGTGCTGCGCTACGACGACGGCGCGAGCCTGAAGGCCTATGCCGAGGAATCGCGCCGGCAATACGACTACGAGCTCGAATACATGGACCGCGACGCGGTGCGCGCGGTGCTGAAGTCGGAGCGCTATTTCCAGGCGCTGCGCAATCCAGGTGCCTTCCACATGCATCCGCTCAACTACCTGCGCGGCCTTGCCCGCGAGATCGAGCGGCTCGGCGGGCGCATCTGCGAGCAGTCGCCGGTGACCGCATCCGACCTCGACGGCCCCGAAAAGCGGCTGAAGGCGGCGGGCGGCGAGGTCAGGGCGCGCGACGTCCTCTTCACCACGGGCGGCTATACGGGCGCGCTCAACGGCAGGCTCAAGCGCTCCTTCCTGCCGATCGCCACCTATGTCATGGTCAGCGAGGAGGCGCCGGAGCTGATCGCCTCGGCCATCGCCACGTCCGACGCCATCGGCGACAACCGCCGCGCGGGCGACTATTACCGCGTGGTCGACGGCGGCCGCCGCCTGCTGTGGGGCGGGCGCATCACCACCCACGCCGCCTCCACGGCGGGCCTCGTGCGCGAGCTGCGCGCCGAGATGGTCGGCACCTACCCGCAGCTTGCCGGCCTGAAGACGGAGCTCGCCTGGTCGGGCCTGATGTCCTACGCCCGCCATCTCATGCCCCAGATCGGGCGCATGAGCCCCGGCGTCTGGTACTGCACCGCCTTCGGCGGGCATGGCCTCAACACGACGGCGATCGGCGGCAAGGTCATCGCCGAGGGCATTCTCGGCGAGAGCGATCGCTACCGGCTCTACGAGCCCTTCGGCCTCGTCTGGGCCGGCGGGCTTGCCGGCCTTGCGGTCGCGCAACTCACCTACTGGAAGCTCCAGGCGCAGGACTGGTGGCGCGAGCGCGCCGCCTGAACGGCATGCGCAAACCGGCAAACGAAACGGAAAAGGGTGGAACATGATCGGTCGGCTGATACTCACCTATCCCGAGGCGGCGCGCCGGGTCGGGAGCCTGCTCGTCCTCGCCGTCGTCGTGGCGGCGCTCTATTCCATGGGCATCAGCTCGGCCTGGATCGGCCATCTCCTGCCGTCCTCGCTGGACTGGCTGGCGGCCAACCCCACCGCGGGCCGGCTGGTCTCGGCGCTGCTCATCGCGCTGATCCTGGCGGCCAACTGGAAGGCGCTGCGCCAGCTCTCGCGGCGCCAGCAGGTCGTCGCCGTCTGGCTGGAGCTGTTCGTGCTCCTGATGATGTTCTTCTATTCCTTCGACCTCTCCTTCACCTTCATCGCCAAGAAGATCGGCTTCCTCATCACGCAGGGCGTGACGACGACGCTTTACATCTCCGCCATCTCCATCGTCATCGCCACGGTCATCGCGCTGGCGGGCGCCATCGCCAAGCTGTCGAGCAACGGCGTGATCTACGGCCTTGCGACCTTCTACACCTCGCTCTTCCGCGGCCTGCCGCTGTTGATGCAGATCTACATCATCTATCTTGGCCTGCCGCAGGTCGGCTACGTCATCAGCGCCGTGCCGGCCGGCATCCTCGCGCTGTCGCTGTGCTACGGCGCCTACATGACGGAGATCTTCCGCGCCGGCATCCAGAGCATCAACCGCGGCCAGACGGAGGGCGCGACGGCGCTCGGCCTCAGCCCGAGCCAGACGATGGCGCTCGTCATCCTGCCGCAGGCGATGCGGGTCATCATCCCGCCGACCGGCAACCAGTTCATCGCCATGCTGAAGGATTCCTCGCTCGTCTCCGTCGTCGGCGTCTGGGAGATCATGTATCTCGCCCGCACCCAGGGCCAGACCGAGTTCCGTCATATCGAGATGCTGATCACCGCCTCGATGATCTACTGGATCCTGTCGATCTGCCTGGAATATGCCCAGTCCCGCATCGAGGAACGCTTCGGCCGCTTCAATGTCCGCTGAGGCTCCCGCGACAGGAGGCGAGGGCGCGCCGTTCGTGCCCTCCAACGGCCGCGGCGCGATGCTCGTGCTCGCGGCCTTCGCCGTCTTCTCGGCGACCGATGCCATCGTGAAGATCATGGCCGCGACGATGCCGCCGCCGCAGGTGACGTTCCTCTTCACGACATCGGCGCTCGGCCTGTTGCTGCTGCATGCGCTTGCCACCGGCCGCATGCACCGCCTGGTGCCGCGCCAGCCGGCGCTCGCCTTCTGGAGGGCGCTCCTTCTGGCGCTCGACACGCTGCTGATCCACTACGCCTTCGCGCGGCTGCCGCTGGCCGAGGCCTATCTCATCGCCTTCCTGACGCCGGTCCTCGTCGCGATGCTCGGTTTCTTCCTGCTGCGGGAGCGGCTTTCACCCGTCGCCTGGGCCGGTGTGCTGGTCGGCTTCGTCGGCGTCGTCGTGGCGCTGAAGCCGGGCGTCGCGCCGCTCAATCTCGGCCATGCGGCGGCCTTCGGCTCGGCGGTGCTCTTCGCCGTCTCGCTGATCCTGCTGCGCCGCACGAAGATGGTCGAGACGGACGCAGCGCTCGTTTCGAGCCTGCTCGTGGTGATGTCGCCCGTCGCGCTTGCCGTGGCGCTCGCCTCCGGCGGGCTGTCGACGATCGGCACGACGAACCTTGCCTATGCGGCCGCCGGCGGCGCGATGATGCTCGCCGGCCATGCGCTGCTGGTGCGCGCCTTCCGCGTCGGCGAGGCCTCGGTGATCGCGCCGTTCCAGTACAGCCAGATCATCTGGGGCTGCCTCTACGGCGCCGTCCTCTTCGCAAGCCCGGTGGAGATGCACACGCTCGCCGGCGCGGCGATCATCGCCGTGTCGGGCTGGCTCGTCCTGAAATGACGGTCGGAACGGCGTCGGCTCCTGCGGGACGCCGGCACCAATGTTGTAAGACAACTGATCTGACGTCATGCCCTGTCAAGCCGGTCGAGCGAGGCCGGCATCCGGCAGAAGAGTAACATATTGCGCAGGGTTGCGGCCGGGCCGCGTTGTGCTTGACCGACCCGGATTTGTCAGACAGGAAGGGCGGCAGGACCAATGACCAGACGAGGCAATCCTGTGGAGGAACCCCTTCGCGATTCGCGCACCCTTGCCGTTCAGCTCAGGGACAGGATCGCCGATCTCATCCGCGAGGAGGGGCTGAAGCCGGGCGACAGGCTGCCGACGGAAGCCCAGCTCACGCAGCGCTTCAAGATCTCGCGGCCGGCCCTGCGCGAGGCGCTGAAGCTGCTGGAGCAGGACGACGTGATCTCTGTCGAGCATGGCCGCGGTCGCTTCGTATCCGCGCTTTCCGCCATCCAGGTCGACCGCCCGATCACCGTCTTCGAGAGCGTCACCGACATGGCGCGCCACTACGGCTACGTCACGGCCAACAGAGTGCTGTCGATCGCCGAGGAGGCCCCCGACAGGCCTGTGGCCGAAAGCCTGCGGCTCGGGCCGGCCGACCGGGTCATCCGCCTCGAACGCATCCGCCTGCACGATGACGAGCCGATCCTCTACTGCATCGACTACGTGCCGCGCGGCCTCGTTCCGGGCAGGCTCTACGACATCGACTGGAGCGGCTCGCTGATGGACCTGCTCGAACGCTACGGCAAGCGCCCGCGCATGTCGGCGGCGAACGTCTCGTCCGTCATGCTGCCCGACGACGTCGTGGAGCGCCACGGCCTGCGCGACTTCGGCCCCGCGCTGCTCATCACCGAGACCTGCTTCAATGCGGCGGGCGAGCCGGTGAACTATGCCGTCGATTATCACCGCGGCAGCCACTTCACCTTCAGCCTCACCCGCAAATAGGCCCGGTTCCCGCCCTCAGTCGCCGACCGGCACGGCGAGCCCGGCCTTCACCCGGTCCATGGCGACGAAGGTGCGGAAGCGCTTGACATTGTTGTTGCCGAAGAAGAGGCGGCGGGTCAGCGCCTCGTAGTCGGCCATGGCCGGCACCACCACGACGAGGATGAAGTCGGCCTCGCCGGTGACGTAGTAGCATTGCTGGATTTCCGGCGATGCCTCGAAGGCGCGCTTGGCCGCCTCGATGTGCTCGGCCGTCTCGCTGATCACCTCCACCTCGACGAAGATGGTGATGGACTGGCCGACCGCGACCGGATCGACGACGGCGACGTTCGCCCGGATGACGCCCTCCTCCGTCATGCGCCTTATGCGCCGCTGCACGGCGGGCGCGGAGAGGTTGACCGCTTCGCCGATGGCGCGCTGCGGGGTCGTGTTGTCCTTCTGCAGGATGGCGAGGATCTTCCTGTCGAAGGCGTCGAGGCGCGGCGGGGTCATCGGATTAGGGCTCCGGGCGAAACAAACTTGCAAAACACCGGGCGAATATCAGCGCTTTTCTCGGTGGCGTTGCAATATCCTTCAGCAATCAAACGAAAGGGCCGCCCATGTTTCTGATGAACAGCCACGCCGATCACCGTTCGCCGCTCGATCCGCGCGATGCCGAGACGCTCGGCGCCGCGGGCGCTGCCGCGGTGGAGCGGCATCTTTCCTTCCGCGACAATCACGCCGAGACGCCGCTGGTGGCCCTGCCGGGGCTTGCCGCAAGGCTCGGCGTCGGGGCGATCCATGTGAAGGACGAGGGGCATCGCCTCGGGCTCGGCAGCTTCAAGGCGCTGGGCGGGGCCTATGCGGTCATACGGCTGGTGCTGGAGGCGGCGGGCGAGCGGCTGGGCCGCCCGGTCGACATGGTCGACCTGCACGCGCCTGACGTGGCGGCCGTCGCGCGCGGCATGACCTTCGCATGCGCCACGGACGGCAACCACGGCCGGTCGGTCGCGCAGGGCGCCCGGCTCGTCGGCGCGCGGGCTGCCATCTTCGTGCATTCCGGCGTCAGCGACGAGCGCGTCGCCGCCATCGCCCGCTACGGCGCGCAGATGATCCGCGTTGCCGGCACCTACGACGATTCCGTCCGCGAGGCGGCGCGGGTGGCGGCGGAGAAGGGCTGGACGATCGTCTCCGACACGTCCTGGCCGGGATACGAGCGCATTCCGGGCCTCGTGATGCAGGGCTACACGGCGCTGCTGCGCGAGGCGCTGCGCACGCTGCCGGCGCCGCCGACCCATGTCTTCGTCCAGGCCGGCGTCGGGGGCATCGCCGCGGCGGTCGCCGGGCATCTGGCGCTCGAATTCGGCGCGGCGCGGCCGGTTTTCACCGTCGTCGATCCGGCGCGGGCGGCCTGCCTCTTCGAGAGCGCGCGGGCCGGCCGGCCGGTGACGATCGCCCATGGCGAGCCGACCGTGATGGCCATGCTGGAATGCTACGAGCCCTCGCTCGTCGCCTGGCGCGTGCTTTCGCGCGCCGCCGATGCCTTCATGACGGTCGGGGAGGAGGATGCGGTCGCCGCGATGCGGCAGCTCGCACGCCCCGTCGCCGGCGACCCCGCCATCGTGGCGGGCGAGAGCGGCGGCGTCGGCCTTGCCGGCCTGATGCGCGCCGCGGCCGATCCGGCCGCCAGGGCGGCGCTCGGCCTCGACGGGACGGCGCGCATTCTCGTGGTGAACACCGAGGGCGCCACGGATCCCGGCAGGTACGAGGAGATCGTCGGCCTCTCGCCCGCCGCCGTCGCGGCCGCTAACGGGAAGGACGCGGCATGACCCCTCTTTCGATCGACGCCGAACGCCTGCTCGGCCGCATCCGCACGCTCGGGTCCATCGGCCGCGACGCGGACGGCCGCCTCGTGCGCCTTGCCGCCTCGGATACGGACCGGGAGGGCCGCGACCGGTTGGTCGCCTGGCTGGAGGAGGCCGGCCTCGACGTCGCCGTCGACCGGATCGGCAATATCTTCGGCATCTGGCGGCCGGCGGGGATGGAGGATGCCGCGCCGCTGATGCTTGGCTCGCATATCGATACCGTCATCGACGCCGGCATCTATGACGGCTGCTACGGCGTGCTGTCGGGGCTGGCGGTGATCGAGACGCTGAAGGCCGCCGGCTTTTCGCCGGCGCGTCCGCTTGCCGTCGCCGCCTTCACCAACGAGGAGGGCGTGCGCTATGCGCCCGACATGATGGGCTCGCTGGTCCATGCCGGCGGGCTTTCCGTCGAAGCGGCGCTGGCGACGGTCGGGACGGACGGGACGGTGCTGGGCAGGGAACTCGAACGCATCGGCTATGCCGGCGGCAACGCGCCCGGTTTCCTCACGCCCCATGCCTATGTCGAGCTGCATATCGAGCAGGGTCCGGTGCTGGCGCACGAGGGCATCGCCATCGGCGCCGTCGAGACCCTGCAGGGCATTTCCTGGCAGAAGGTGACGATCGACGGCAAGGCCAACCATGCGGGCACCACGCCCATGGCGATGCGGCAGGATGCCGGCCATGCGGCCGCCCGCGTCGTCGCCTTCCTGCGCGAGCGCGCACGGGCGTCGCAGACGCCGACGGTGGCGACGGTCGGCTGCATGGCCTTCGAGCCCAATGCCATCAACGTCATCCCCGCGCGGGCGACCTTCACGGTGGACCTGCGCGATCCCGACGAGGCCCGGCTGCGGGAGGAGGAGGCCGCGCTTGCCGCCTTCCTCGACCGGTTGGCGCAGGAGGAGAAGGTCGCGATCTCCGTCGAGCGGCTTGCCCGGTTCGAGCCGGTGACGTTCGATGCGCGCATCGTCGGGCGGATCGAGAGCGCGGCGCGGGCGCGCGGCCTTTCCCACCGGCGCATGACCTCCGGCGCGGGGCACGATGCGCAGATGATGGCCCGCATCGCGCCGGCCGCCATGATCTTCGTTCCCAGCATCGCCGGCATCAGCCACAATCCCGCCGAGCGAACGGAGGATGCCGACCTTGTCGCCGGGGCCAATGTGCTGCTGGATGTGGTTCGCGCAATGACGGCGGAGGGAGCATCGCCATGACAATCGACAGGAACGCCCTTCACGCGGAGATGACGGCATGGCGGCGCGACCTCCATGCCCATCCGGAATTCGGTTTCGAGGAGGTGCGGACCGCGGCCTTCGTCGCGCGCAAGCTGCGCGAGTTCGGCCTCGACGAGGTCGTGGAGGGGGTCGGCGGGACGGGGGTCGTGGGCACGCTCCGGCGCGGCGCGGGCAACCGCTCCATCGCGCTTCGGGCGGACATGGACGCGCTGCGCATCACCGAGCAGGGCGACAGGGCCTACCGCTCGCAGGCCTCCGGCGTCATGCATGCCTGCGGCCATGACGGGCACACCGCGATGCTGCTCGGCGCGGCGCGGATGCTGGCGGAGGAGGGCGGCTTCGACGGCACGGTCCGCTTCCTCTTCCAGCCGGCGGAGGAGTGGGGCAGGGGTGCGCTCGCCATGCTCGCCGACGGGCTGATGGAGCGCTTTCCCTTCGACGAGATCTACGGCATCCACAACATGCCGGGCCTGCCGGTCGGCCGCTTCGAGACGCGGCCGGGCGCGCTGATGTCGGCGGAGGACAATTTCGAGATCGTGCTCGAAGGCGTCGGCGGCCATGCCGCGCGGCCGCACTGGGGCAACGAGGTGCTGGTCGCCGCCTGCGCCCTCGTCATCAATCTCCAGACCATCGTCTCGCGCCGCCTCAGCCCTACGGATGTCGGCGTCGTCTCGGTAACGGAACTCGTCACCGACGGCACGCGCAACGCCCTGCCGGGCCTTGCCCGCGTGCTGGGCGACGCCCGCAGCTTCCGCCCGGAGGTGAGCGCGCAGATCGAGCGGCAGATGCGCATCATCGCCGAGGGCACGGCGCTCGCGCACAATGTCGCCGCCACGGTCACCTATACGCGCGAATTCGTGCCGCTGCTGAACGATCCGGACCTCGTCGAGGAGGCCTTCGCGGTCGCCCGCGGCTTCCTGCCGGCGGAGAATGTGGCGCTGGCCGCCGAGCCGATGACAGGCTCGGAGGATTTCGCCCATTTCCTCGCCCATGCGCCCGGCTGCTTCGTCTTCCTCGGCAACGGGGAGGCTTCCGCGCCGCTGCACAATCCCGGCTACGATTTCGACGACAGGGGACTGCTCCACGGCGCCGATTTCCATGCGGGCATCGCGCGGCGGCGGCTGGCGGCCTAGCTTTTGCGGCGGATCGGCGGATAGCGGGCGGTTGTAAACGAAATCCTCATAAGAGCGCATTAGCGTGTTCCGAATGATGGAATGATCCCATGTCTCCGCAGCGAGTCCCGATGGCATGAGCAGGCCTGACAGCGCAGTTTCGATCCCCCTTTCCACGCCCGGCGCGTCCGCCGAGGCCGAAGGCCCCGGGCGTTCCCGCCAGGAGGTGGACTTCTGGATGAACTGCGTCGGCGCGCCGCTGCTTCTCATGGAACGGCAGACGCTGACCGTGCGCCGCGCCAACCGCAACGCCGCGGTCCTGTTCGGCGTGGGCCTGGAGCCGTTCGGGCCGTGCCCCGTCGAGGACCTCGTCGGGTCCGAGGCCGCGATGATGCTCGGCCAGATCTGGAACGTCGCCCCGGTCGGCGTGCCGGGCGAACCCTTCCTCATCCGCGCCGTCGTGCAGGAGCAGGAGCGCATGCTGATGGTGCAGGTCACCAAGCTTGCGGTGGAAGACGAGATCCTGCGCCTCTTCACCTTCATGGACGCGCCGCCGCAAGGCTCCGTGACGCTTGCGGGATGGCAGGAGAACGTCATTTCCCTGCTCAACTGGCTGCCGTTCGGCTTCGAGATCGCCAGCGCCGACGACCAGATCCAGTTCGCCAATTCCACCTTCAAGGAGCTGTTCGGCTATTCGCAGGACGACATCGCCAATATCGAGGACTGGTGGCGGCTCGTCTATCCCGATCCGGACTATCGCGCCTTCGCCCGCGCGCAATGGTACTCGTCCATCGCCGCCGCGCGCGCGGAGAACCGCGAGATGACGCCGTTCGACCTCGAGGTGGCGACGGCGAGCGGCGCGCGGCGGACGATCCAGTTCCGCCATCGCACCATCGGCAATTTCCACGTCAACCTCTATATCGACGTGACGCGCGAGCGCGCCTACGCGCAGGAACTGCGGGTCCTTGCCGATACCGATCCGCTCACCGGGGCGATGAACCGCCGCCGCTTCTTCGAGGAGGCGGACCGGCTTCATGCGCAAGGCGGCGGCCACGACATGCCGATCGCCTTCCTCATGCTCGACATCGACCACTTCAAGTCGATCAACGACCGGCACGGCCATGGCGTCGGCGACCTCGTGCTCATCGAGTTCACCGAACGCTGCCGCGCGCTGCTCCAGGCGGATGACTGTTTCGGCCGGATGGGCGGCGAGGAGTTCGCCGTCGTGCTGAGAAGGCCGGACCAGCGGGCCGTGGCCGATGTCGCCGAGCGCATCCGTGCGGCCGTCGAAGACCAGCCGTTCTGCACCGCCCGCCTGCCGGTCTCCGTCAGCGTGGGCGCCGCGATCGGCGAGCGCGGGGAGAGCGTGGGATCGATCATCTCCCGTGCCGACAATGCGCTCTACGATGTCAAGAAGGCCGGCCGCAACCGGGTGATCATCCGGTAGCCGCCGCACGCCTTGCAGCACGGTCGCCGCCCCGGCGGGGCCGGCGCAGGAATGTCCCACTTCGTCTCAAAAGTGTGTTCCGCCCCCGCTAGGGTTGAGCCCGCCCGGCCGAAATATGAAAAATTTCGGGGTGAGGAGAGAATTTTCTGGCGGTTCCAAGCGTTCCGGTCGGGTGGGGTACAAGATGCTTACCGAGGCAACCAGGCTGGGCCTCCCGCGCCCATCCCGCGGAGACAGCGAACAACGGCTGATCGTCATCGTGGCTCGACCGGCTTTCCTGGTCGAGTGCCTGGCGGAAGTGCTGCGTCGCCGTTTTCACGGGCACGACGTCGTCGTCGACGACGAACCGGACGTGCTGCGCGAGCAGAAATCGCGCATCCGCCTCGTCCTCCACTATCACAGCGATACGGCGGAGATCGCCCGGCGCATCGACGATGCCGGCGTGCGCAGCGCGTCGACCGCCGTCGGCGTCCTCATCGACGATCCGCGCGGCTTCGACCCGATCCTGGAAGCGATGGCCGAGGAACAGCGCATCGACGGCATATTGCCGCTCAACATTCAGCTCGACGTGTTCCTGGCCGGCGTGGAACTGATGATCAGGGGAGGCGAGCACTTTCCCTCCGCGCTGCTGCGACGGCTGAAACCCGGCAACGGTGTGGCCGGGATCGCCGGCGGTACGCCCGGGATGGTGGCAATCGCCGATCCCGACGATCGTCCCGCCGCTCCCGGCACGCACGAAGCCCGCCTGACGACGCGGGAGGTCGAGATCCTCGATCTCCTGTACAAGGGCACCCAGAACAAGCTCATCGCCCACCGCCTCAAGCTGTCGGAAAACACGGTGAAGGCCCATATCCGCAACATCTACAGGAAACTGCGCGTCACCAACCGGACGGAGGCGGCCAGGCGGTATTTCCACGAGGCCCGCAACGGCGGGCGCAGGACGACGGGCGCCGGCTGACGCGTCTTCGAGATGCCCCGGGTTATACCCGGCTCCTCCAAAGGGGTTATTTGACTCCAATTTGATTAATACCCTACTCTCTGATCAATCTCTAAAATGACGATGCGGCGGCCCGTGCCGCCCTGGACAAGCGACCTGCGTTGCGTTGGGGGAAAAATGCTTGCGACCGAAAACGGCAGGCCGGAACCTTCACGTTCCCGCCGTGAAGACCATGCGCTGCAACGGATCGTGATCGTCGCCGAGCCGGATTTCCTGGTGGAGTGCCTCGCGGAGGTGCTGAAGCGGCATTTCCCCGATCACGAGGTGGTCGTGGAGGACCAGGCGGGCGAGGCGCTGCGGCAGCATCCGCGCATTCGCCTCATCCTCTTCCACCGCATGGACGCGGCGGACATCGCCCGGATGCTGCGGGATCTCGATGTTCACGCCCCGTCGGCGGCATCCGGCGTCCTGATCGAGGATTCGCGCGCGCTCGACCCGATCCTCACGCTCCTTGCCGGAGACCGGCATATCGACGGCATCCTGCCGCTCGATGTGCGGCTGGACGTGTTTCTCGCCGGCGTCGACCTGCTCGTGAAGGGCGGGGAGCATTTCCCCTCGGCGCTGCTGCGGCGGCTGAAGTCCGCCGGCGCGCCCTCCGGCCCGGCCGGCGCCAGGCGCCTCCTCACGCAATATGCCGATTTCGCGCAACCCGGCGGGCGCGAATCCCACCTGACGACGCGGGAGGTCGAAATCCTCGACCTGCTTTGCCGGGGCACGCAGAACAAGATCATCGCGCACAGCCTGAGCCTCTCGGAAAACACCGTCAAGGCGCATGTCCGCAACATCTACAAGAAGCTGCGCGTGAAGAACAGGACGGAGGCCGCCCGGTTCCATTTCGACAAGCCCCATTCCGCCGCCGGGCCGGCAAGACACCCCGCCGCCCGGAGCTGACGGGTATGCTCCGCCCGGAAGGCCCTCCCTCCGTCGGCATGCCCTCATACGGTGGAGGTATCCGGACGTGAAAGGCTAATCCCTTTTTGCACCTAGGATCGCAGCCCCAGTCGTGGTTAGTTTCGATGGTGAACCGGCTCCGGGGAGTAAAAGACACAGGAGCCGCGTTTTCTAGCCGAGATCTGAAAGGATCGACGTCGTGAAACCTTGGGGGCTTTGCGACGGAGGGACGACTTTGTTCTGCTGTACGTCGTCTTTCTCACCGGCTACCGTGGCAGGAGATGAGTTCATCGTTCTTCTGCCTTGATTCAACCTCGGAGCAAGCGCGAATACGATCCCATTCGAGATGAGCAGGGATTATCGTGAGCGGCTCCGTTTTCTTTTCGGACGGAGAATGCCATGAATTACGATCCGAGAGGCGATGAAACCAATATCGGCGCGCTCGCCGAGGGGTTCGCCAACAGTGCGATCAGTTCCACGGAAGTCAGTGACGATTCGACCGGTTACGTCGGCGTCGCCAACGGCAACAACCGCGACAACGTGGACAGCAGCATCAACGTCGACGTCGATGCCGCCATCGACGTGGATGCCAACAACGGCAACAACCGCGAGAATACCTATACCTGGGACTACGACAGCAACAGCGTCACCAACAACACCACCAACTCGATGTCCCTGGCCGACACCGACACCAACGTGCAGACCGTGTCGGACAGCTACAACTCGTCTTCGTCCGAATGGAACTATGACGGCAGGTCCTACACGGACGACCATACGACGAACCTGAGCTACACGAATGTCGATACCGACATCAGCAACACCACGAACACCGAAACCACGACGCTGAACACGGCCATCAGCGACAGCTTCAACACGGTATCGACGGATACCGATTTCTCGGTGATCAGCGGCGTTTCGGACTTCGACAATCTCGGCGTGGCCGGCCGCGACCTGACGTTCAACATCGGCGACGACTACTCGTTCGCGCTCAACATCGACGGGATCCTCAAGGAGTCCCTCGGCGGCGCCGACAGCGACGGCATCTTCAGTGCGGTCCAGGCCAACCACCTGGTCGACCAGGACATCGCCTACAACGTCACCATGAACAACCAGGAGGCCCAAAACGACCTGCGGGCCGACGCCGGAAGCGCCTATGGCGACCCGGGCCTCAAGGGCTGGGATCTGGGTGCCGGCGACGACGTCTCCGGGTCGAGCGTGGCCGACGCATCGGCAATCCTCGCCAATTCCGGCTACCACCTCCAGCTCGTCCAGGGTGCCAACCTGCTCACCAACCATATCGAAAGCAGCTTCGTCGGTGGCGACCATTATGTCACCAATGTCGGCGAAGACTCGTCCGGCTCCGGCTCCTGACGACATCCCATCCCGAGACAGGGTCGCGCCGGTGCGCCGGCGCGACCCTCAAGGCGTGAAAGCCCGGAGCCTGGGATGAGAGCAGCGACCGCCACCGCGGTCCCATCGTTGCCCTCCTTCCGGCCGCGCGGCGAGGGAGATCGACATGTTGCCCGACCGGACATCGCAGACCATCGCCCATTTCATCGGCTACTTCGACAGCGTGATCGAAGAGGCCCGGCTCCGCATCCAGCAATCGGAAGGCAGGGTCCTGGGCGAAAAGGCGGCCCCACCCGCCGAGCTGCAGGCGCTGGCGCCGGATTTCGCGACCGATTTCAGCCTGCGCGGCTTCATCCCCGACGTTCCCTACAGGGCGCCGCCCTTCGAGCTCTACGGCGGCGGCAGCCACTTCCACCACGCTCCCATCGGCCTCGGCTTCGGCTGGCAGCGGCCGGTCTCGTTCGATCCCGACATGCCGCGCCACGTGCTGCCGGGCCGCCCGGCGGCCGACGTCGAACAGCAGCTTCACATCTTCGCCGGACCCGGCTCGATCCAGGCGCAGATATTCCAGGTCAACGTGCTCTACGACGCCGACTACCTGGACCTGACCGACCAGCCGCACGAGCGGATCGACATGTCCTTCGTAGCCGGGCGCCTGTCGGACTATGCCGATGCCGGCGCGGCCTACGGCGAGCGCACCAACTTCGACCGGCCGCAGGACCATGCATCCCTCGACGCCATGGCCAAGTGGTACGGCACGCTCGGCGAGGCGCTCGGCCAGGAGGACCGCCCGCCGATCCACGCCGACGCCCACAGCGAGTTCGTCGCGACCGGCGATGGGGCGAAGGGCATCCATGTGAACGGCGAGTTGCGGGAGGAGATGCCGGTCCTCAAGGACCTGCTGCCCGACCGCGGTCTTGCCGCGCCCCCGGCCGAGGAGGCGGAGGACGCAGAGCAGACGACGGCCGGCGCGCATGGCCCCGCGGTCGACAGCATCGTCGTCGACGCGGGGGCGAATGTCGTCGCCAACATCGCGGCGGTCACCAATGTCGGCATCATCGCGCCGGTGATGAGCGTGATGGGCGACTACCACCAGGTGGACGTGATCTCGCAGGCCTATGTCTACAGCGACGTCGACCATGACGGCCGCTTCCCGGCCGGCGACGCGGCATTCCATGCCGGCTCCACGACGCAGGCCTTCAACATCGCGGCCATCAAGGACATGGCCTTCGCGCTCGGCGGCGGCGGCGAGGAGGGCGGCGATGCGCCGCCGGTCTTCCCGACCGACTGGGTGGTCAGCCGCATCGATGGCGACGTCTGCTTCATGGAGTGGATCGAGCAGTACAATTTCGTCACCGACAACGACCAGCTCGTCATCACCACGCGGGGCAGCGAGATCTCGATCCTGTCCGGCGGCAACACCGCGCTCAACATGTCGACCTTCTTCGGCATGAGCATGCAGTACGACCTGGTGATCGTCGGCGGCAACGTGATCGACATGAACGTCATCAACCAGCTTGCCGTGCTCTACGACAACGACTGGCTGGCCGGAAGCGGCGCGGGGGCGAGCGGCGTCTCCTTCGACGGCGGCGGCAACCTCATCTGGAACCAGGCGTCCATCACCAATGTCGGCAGCGGCAACTTCCAGGAGATGCCGGGCTACATGTCGGACGTCATCGCCGCCATCGACGAGCGCGATCCGAACATGCCGGCCGGGCTTGCGGGCGACGCCGCCTTCCAGGGCCAGCATGTGCTGAGCGTGCTCTACATCACCGGCAACGTCTACCAGCTCAACTACGTCAACCAGGTCTCCATCCTCGGCGATGCCGACCATGTCAGCCAGCTGGCCGCGAACATGCTGGCGGAGAGCGAGGATGCCAGCGTCACCATCCGCACCGGCAACAACGCCGTCATCAACATCGCCGAGATCGTCGACTACGACAGCTTCGGCGGAACCACCTATCTCGGCGGCGGGCTCTATACCGACGCCATCCTCATCCAGGGCGGCATCATCGAGCAGGACGATACCCACCCCCAGACGGTCGGGACGAAGCTGGCCAACGAGGTCATCGCCTTCCTCGACGATACCCCCGACCACCCGGGCACGAGCGGCGACGGCGTCATCGACGCCGGCCATGACTATTCATGGAACACCGCCATGCCCTCCGATGCGATGCAAACCGTGATTGCCTGACGGCCGAGGAGCGGCGCCCCATGAATGCCTTTACCAAGAACACCTCCCCGATGCCCGCCGAACTGCCCCTGCCGCTGCGCATGGGGGAGGCAGACCGGCCCGTGCGGCCCCGGCCGGAGGCCGATCCGGCCGGCGACGACGCCCTCACCCGATCCTGCATCGCCGCCGTCGACGAGGCCGTGACGACGTTCGCCGCCGCGCCTGACGGCCGCGAGGCACGGCCGGGCGCCTGGGCCGAGGCCGCCGCCGCCGTCCGGCCGACCATCCAGGAAAGGATCGCGCCCGCCCCAAGGCCGCCGGCCGATGCCGGGCGTGCCGCCGCGCCGGCGTTCGCGCCCGCCGCGCCCGGGCCGGTCCCACCGCAGGCGAGGCTGCGCGAGCCCGACCCGGTAAAGGCGCCGCCCGTCCAGCCCTTCGGCCGGACGATCGAGGCCGACCGCGGACCTGTCCGCGTGAGCGAAAGGCGGCCGCAGGGCGGGGGCGGAAGCGGCGACGGGGGTGTCCCGTCCGGCGGCGGCAATGGCGGGGGCGGCAGCGAGAATGCGGGCTTCCACAAGCGCAGCGGCCCGGCCAATTTCGCCACCAGCCTTGCCAAGGCCATCGCGGTCGTGCGGCAGAACCTGATGATCGTGATGGTCTTCACCGTGGCGATCAACATCCTGCTGCTCGCCATTCCGCTCTATCTCTTCCAGATCTCCGACCGCGTGCTGACCAGCCGCTCGATGGACACGCTGATCATGCTGACGATCGTCGTCGTCGGTGCCGTGCTGCTGCAGGCCTTCGCCGACAGCATCCGCCGCTTCATCCTGATGCGCACGGCCGTGGAGCTCGAAGTCCAGCTCGGCGCGCCGATCCTCAGCGCCGCCGCGCGCGCCTCCCTGCATGGAAACGGCAAGGACTACCAGACGCTGCAGGATCTCCAGCAACTGCGCAGCTTCCTGACATCTGGAACGCTCATCGCCTTCCTCGACGCGCCGCTGATGCCGCTGTTCGTGCTCGTGGTCTACCTGGTCCACCCGCATCTCGGCGTCATCATCATGACCTGCTGCGCGGTCCTGTTCATCGTGGCCTATCTCAACCAGTCGTTCACGGCGCGTCACTTCGCCGAGGCGAACGGTTTCCTCAGCCGCGCGAACCTCCAGCTCGATTCCATGTCGCGCAATTCGCAGATCATCAATGCGATGGCGATGATCCCCGAGGCCGTCAAGCTGTGGGGGCACGACACGGCGGGCTCGCTGAAGGCGCATGTGCGGGCCCAGGATCGCGCCATCGTCTTCACCGGGATTTCCAAGTTCTGCCGCATGGTGACGCAGATCGCCCTGCTCGGCTGGGGCGCGCATCTGGCGCTGTCGGGCCAGCTGACCGGCGGCATGGTCATCGCCGCCTCGATCATCTCCGGCCGGGCGCTCGCGCCCATCGAGGGGGCGATCGAGGGCTGGAACCAGTTCAACAGGTCGCGCGCCGCCTATGGCCGCATCCAGCAACTGCTGCTCTCCTCGTCGCTGAACTTCGCGCGCCTGCGCCTGCCGCAGCCGGAGGGCCGCCTCGATGTCGAGCGCCTCCTCTTCGTGCCCCCGCCGCAAAAGCGCGTCATCCTCAACGGCGTCTCCTTCTCGCTGAAGAAGGGGGAGTCGCTTGCGGTCATCGGCAATTCCGGCTCCGGCAAGACGACGCTCGGCAAGATGCTCGTCGGCTCGATCATGCCGACGTCAGGCAATGTCCGCCTCGACCTGATGGACCTTCGCAACTGGGACCAGCGGCAGTTCGGCGAGAGCATCGGCTACCTGCCGCAGGACGTCCAGCTCTTCCCCGGCACGATCAAGGCCAACATCGCCCGCATGCGCGACGACGTCGACGACCGCATGATCTTCGAGGCGGCGGTCCTGGCCGATGTGCATGAGCTCATCGCCACGTTCCCGCAGGGCTACGAGACGATCGTCGCCGCCGACGGCGCGCCGCTCTCGGGCGGGCAGAAGCAGCGCATCGCGCTGGCGCGCGCCTTCTTCGGCAATCCGAAATTCGTGGTGCTGGACGAGCCCAATTCCAATCTCGACCCGCCGGGCGAGGCCGCCCTCGGGCGGGCGCTCCAGCATGCCAGGCGCGCGGGCATCACCACGGTGACGATCACCCAGCGCCCCTCGCTCCTCCAGGTCGTCGACAAGATCCTCGTTCTCAAGGAAGGCACGGTCGCCATGTTCGGCGAACGGGTCGAGGTGCTGGCGGCCCTGGCGAAGACCTCCGCTGCAAGGGGCGCCGGCACCGCCGGCATCGAAGGAAGGTGAGCCATGGGCAAGGATGAAAAGGCAATCGCGCCCACCGGCCAGGCGGACTGGTACGCGGACGTGCCGCGCTCGATCCGCCTGCATGTGATCGTCGGCATGACCGCGCTCGGCGTCACCTTCTGCGGCTTCGGCGTGTGGGCCGCGACCGCGCCGCTCGCCTCGGCGATCATCGCGCAGGGCAGCTTCGTGGCCACCGGCAACAACAAGATCGTGCAGCATCTGGAAGGCGGCATCATCAAGGAGCTGCATGTCGGCGAGGGCTCCAAGGTGCGCGAGGGCGACGTGCTGGTGACGCTGGACGACACGGCCGCGCTCGCCAACGAGCGGGCGCTGAAGCTGCGCTGGCTGCGCCTGGAGGCCGTCGTCGCGCGCCTGAGGGCCGAGGCGCTCGGCGCGCGCGTCTTCGCGCTGCCGCCGATGCTGGTCAAGGAGGCGAGCGATCCCGATGTCGTCGCGATCGCCGAGAGCCAGCACGTCATCTTCAACAGCCGCAAGGTCAAGCTGGAGGAGCAGCTCAACCTCGTGGACAAGAACATCCGGTCGCTGGAGTTCCGCTCGAAGGGCTATCGCGGCCAGAAGGAGGCGCTGGAACGCCAGGTGGTGCTCCTGGAGGAGGAGCGCGATTCCAAGGCCAAGCTGTCCAAGGCCGGCTACATGAAGCGCACGGACTACCTCGCCGTCGAGCGGGCGATCGCCGACGCGATGGGCGACATCGCGCGCATCCAGGGCGAGGTGAACGAAAGCGACGCGCAGATCGATCGCTACAAGCAGGAGGCGGTCATCGCCGTCAACACGCTCAAGCAATCGGCGCTGGACGCGCTGGAAACCGCGGATTCGGACCTCGACGCCGTGCGCGAGCAGATGCGCGGGGCCTCCGGCGTGCTCGACCGCACCGTGATCCGTTCGCCCGTCACCGGCACGGTGGTGCGCTCCTACTATCACACGGCCGGCGGCGTCATCACGACGGGCAAGCCGATCATGGAGATCCTGCCCGCCGGTGTCCCGCTCATCATCGAGGCGCAGGTGCTGCGCACCTCCATCGACCAGGTGCGCGAGGGCGAGACGGCCGTCGTGCGCCTTTCGGCGCTGAGCAGCCGCACGACGCCGGTGCTGGACGGCAAGGTGATCTATGTCTCGGCCGATTCCGTCGATGAAGGCACGCTGACCTCGCCGAAGGACGTCTACATCGTGCGGGTCCAGGTTCCCGAAAAGGAAATCCGGCGGATCGCCGGGTTCCATCCCGTGCCCGGCATGCCCGCCGACATCCTCATCCAGACCTCCGAGCGCACGTTTTTCCAGTATATCACCAAGCCGATTGCAGATAGCATGTCGCGAGCATTCAAGGAGAAATGACGACCCGGAGGCAGCCATGGGCAACATGCCCGACGTTCTCCTTCTGGTGGGCCGGCTCAACTATGTCTGGACGAATACCGAGAGCCTGCTGATCTACATGATCGCCCACCAGCTCGGCGTGGACAAGGAAGCGGCCATCGTCGTCTTCCTCACGCTGAACACGACGCGCGCGCGCATCGATCTCGTGGAGCGCCTCGCCAAGCGCAGCGCGACCCCGCCGGCCGACCGCGGCTTCATCCTCGACGTGATGGGGCGGCTGAAGCGGGTGAGCCGGCTGCGCAACAAGTACAATCACAGCATCTACGCCTTCAACGAGAAGGGCGACATCGCCAGCACGCAGCTCATGCGGCTGGTGGAGACGGACGATTCGATCCTCTACGGCAAGGTCGAGCAGATGGACCAGCGCGAGATGCGCCAGCTCGAAAAGGGCATCGCCGAGATCGCCGACATCAGCAAGATGCTGTGGGGCTTCATCCATGCGAGTCCGGCCCTGAAGGATGCCCTCTAGAGCAATTCCAGCAGAAGTGCACAGCGGTTTTGCGTCCGGAATTGCGGAAAAACAAAAGGATAGAGCATTTTCGCGATTCGGAGAAAAGCGGACATGCTCTAGCGGCTGATCCGCGCGTAGACCCGCTCCAGCGCCTCGGTGAGGGCGCTCATGCCGCCGTCACGCTCGAAATCCCGGAGCACCTGTTCGTTGAGCCCGCCCCTGGTCGCGTATTCGCGGCTCATCTCGACGAAGTCCCCGTGCGGGCCGGCAAGGAGCGCCGTTTGGGAAAGCTCCGCGAAGAGCGGGGCGAGATAGGCGCGGCCCTTCTCCTCCGGCAGGCCCTTCTGCGCCAGCCATTGCGTCGTGCGGTGCATGATGGCGAAATAGGTGGCCATCAGCGCGCTGGCGGCGGCGAGAAGGTCGTATTCCGCCTTGCTCTCGCATTCGACGGCATTGCCCAGCACGTCGAAGAGCGCCGCCGCGCCCGTATCCGGCGGATAGATCGCGGTGACGCCCTTGCGCCGCGCGACGAAGGGCAGCGGGATCGCCTGCACGAGCGCGACATCCGCGCCGATCCAGTCGAGAAGGGCCGGCCTGCCGGTCGCCGCGACGAGGCTGATCACCTTCTGCCCGTCGCGGAAGCGCAAGGGGCGGACGACCTCCTCGGCGATCTGCGGGCGGATCGCCAGCACGACCGTGTCGCAGCCCTCGACGATCGCCTGGTTGTCGGCGGAAACCAGCACCGCGGGAAAATCGGCGGCAAGGCGCGCCGAGGTCTCGGCGCTGCGCAGCGAGACCATGACATGCGGCACGGCGGCGTGCGGCGAAAGAAGCCCGCGCACCATGGCGTCGGTGATCGCGCCGGTGCCGATGAAGCCGATTTTCAGGGGCAGGGACATGAGCGGCTCCGCAGGCTGGAGCAATTCCAGCAAAAGTGCGCAGCGGTTTTGCGTCCGGAATTGCGTAGAAACAAAAGGATAGAGCATTTTCGCGATTCGAAGAAAAGCGGAAATGCTCTAGCAGGCCGGCGATTCCGGCCGTGGCGATGGTAGAGCCGGCGCCCGGCTTTGTCGATGCGCCCGCCGCCTATCGGCGGCGGGCGGCGGCCTCCATGTCGTCTGTATAGTACTTGTCGTAGAGGTCGCGGTATTTCTCCGCCGCGCCCGCATCGCTGTAGCGGGCAAGCGCGGCCATGTCGGTCTTGTTGAGGATGACGCCGAGCGTCTTCGCCTCGATCCGGTGCTCGGCGGCAAGCAGGTCGCGCACGAGGTTGGAGGGGGTCCTGCCCCATTCCACCACGAAGAGGAAGCCGTCGACCAGCGGTTCGAAGGCCTTGGCGTCGACGACCGGGCCGACGGGGGCGAGGTCGACGACCACGTAGTCGAAGGCCTGCCGGGCCTCTTCGAGCAGGCGCTGCATGGCCGGCGAGGTGATCAGCTCGTTGCCGTCGTGCCGGCGGGCCTCGCCCGGCCGGATCGCGATCGGCAGGATGGCGAGTTGCGAGCGGCGGTCGGTCTTGACCGCCTGGGTCCACGGGATCTCGCCACTGACCGCCTCGATGAGGCCGGCCTGCGGGGCGGGGCTCATCCTGGCGCTAAGGCCGGGCCGGCGCACGTCGGCGTCGATCAGCAGCGTGCGCTTGCCGCTGATGGCAAGGAGCGCGGCGAAATTGGTGGCGACGGTCGACTTGCCTTCGCCGGGAAGCGCGGAGGTGACGCCGATCACCCGGCTCTGCCGGCCCGTCAGCATGGTCTCGCAGGTCAGCTTGGCGTTGCGCAGCGTTTCGGCGAAGGCCGAGCGCGGGGCGTCGAGCACGATGCGCGTCATCCGCTCGAGCGGGATGTCCTCGTCCGTATCGCCCGGCGCCGGCTCCGCCTTCACCACCTTCGCGCCGATCATCGCGGGCTTGCGCTTCCTCTGCCCGCCGACGAGCGGCAGGTAGCCGAGCGGCTTGAGGCCGAGGATGGTGCGCACGTCGCTTTCCAGCCGGAAGGCGCGCTCGCGCAGCTCCTGCACGAAGGTCAGCACGCCGCCGGCCATCAGGCCGAGCACCAGCGAAAGGCCGAGCACCATCGTCTTCTTCGGGCTCGACGGCGCGGTCGGCACGCCGGCATCCGAGATCACCCGCGCCTTGGCGATGGGGAAGGACTGCTTCTGCGAAGCCTGCTCGAAGCGGCTGAGGTAGGATTCGGACAGCGCCTTCAGCGCCGTCGCCTTCTGCTCCAGCTCGCGCAGGCGCACCGAGGAGCGGTTCGCCTCGGCATTGCTGCCGGCGACCTTGTCGATGCTCTCGCGCAGCGAGACCTCGCGCGAGCGCGCCACCTCGTATTCGTTGCGGTAGCTGGCGGTGAGCTGCTGGAGCTCGCGGTAGACCTGCCCGGCAAGGTCCTCCTTCTCGGCTCTCAGCGCGGCCGCCTGCGGATGGTCGGCGCCGAAATTCTGCGCGATGTCCTGGGCGCGCTTGACGACGGAATTGTAGCGCTCGCGCAGGTCCTGAAGCACCGAGCCGCCCGCCTGCTGGGTGGGAATGGAGGCATTGTCGACGGCCTTGTCCGGCCCCTGCTCGACGATGGCCCTGAACTGGGCGTAGCGCGCCGAGGCGCTTGCCGCATCGGCCTGCGCCAGGATGAGCTGGCTGTTGAGGTCGGCAAGCTGCTGCTCGGACATCAGTTCGCCGCGCGCGGTGGTGAGGCCGTTCTCGTCGCGGTAGCGCTCCACCTCCAGCGCGGCGTCCTGCGCGCGGGCCTGAATGTCGGCGAGCCGCTCCTGCAGCCAGGTCGAGGCCTGTTCGGTCGCCGTGAAATTGGCGCTGAGCTGGTCCTCGAAGAAGGCTTGCGCGTAGCGCCTGGTGATCGCGGCGGCGAGCGCGGGATCCGTCGAGCGGAAGGAGACGGCGAGCACGGCGCTGCGCGCAACGCGCTCCACCGCCAGCGACTGCTGCAGCATGGCCGCGGCCTTGTCGCGCCGGCCCTTCGCCAGCGCCTCCTCGGAGGCGTCCGGGCCGGACGAGGTCAGCGCCTTCGCCCAGCCCTTGACCATGGCGACGGGCGATTGCGGCGGGTCGAGGATGGTCTCGTTGTCGGCAAGCTTGAGGTCGTCGACGACGCGAAGCGCCAGCCGGCCGGACTTCAGGATCTCGACGGCGCTCGAAATGCGCATGTCGACCTGCTGGCTGCTCTGCGGCGAGGGCTCGGTTTCCTCGGCATAGCGCGACAGGTCCTCGTCGAGCAGGATCTGCGTCATGGACGTGTAGACCGGCGTCGCGAACACGAGATAGGCGACGGCGAGCGCCACGGCGAGCGCGACCGAAAGCCCGATCAGCCGGGCCCGGCGGACGAGGATCGCCAGCAGGCGGTTGAGGTCGATGAAGGAATCGGACGGATCCGGCTCCCGTCGCAGGATGCTGCTGTGCGGTACGGTGCGTTGGTGCATGGGGCTCCGTTCTGCCTTTCGGCGCGATGGAAAGCTTTTCCTCCCCAGAATGCGGCCCCGGACCTCGACGGGCCCGGGGCCGCGCTATCATGCCGCGCGAATCCGGCCCTCATGCGACAACACCATGTCGCGCAGCGCCGGGTAGAGCGCGCCGGAAAGATCGGGACGCGCCAGCGCGAAGGCGACATTGGCCTCGATGAAGCCGTGCTTGGAACCGCAGTCGTAGGTCCGCCCCGCATAGGGATGGGCGTGGAAGGGCTGCGTCTCGGAGAGCTTCAGCATGCTGTCGGTGAGCTGGATCTCGTTGCCCGCGCCGCGCTGCTGGCGCGCGAGCTGCCCGAAGACCTCCGGCTGGAGGATGTAGCGGCCGTTGAGGAAGAGGTTGGACGGCGCTTCGCCGGCCTTCGGCTTCTCCACCATATGGGTGACGGTAAAGCCGTGGCGCACGGCCGCGCCCTTGCCGACGATGCCGTATTGCGAAACCTCCTCCGGCGCGCATTGCTCGACGCCGACGACATTGCCGCCGACCTCCTCGTAAAGCTCCATCAGGCCCGCCATGCAGCCGCGTGCGCCGAAGGAGATCATGTCGGGCAGGAGCAGCGCGAAGGGCTCGTCGCCGATGAGGTCGCGGGCGCACCAGACGGCATGGCCGAGGCCGAGCGGGGCCTGCTGGCGCGTGAAGCTCACCGCGCCCGCGGCGGGAAGCAGCTCGCTCAGTTCGCTCACCTTCTCGTCCTTGCCGGATTTCTCCAGCGCGGCGACGAGTTCCGGCGTGTCGTCGAAATGGTCCTCGATGACCTGCTTGTTGCGGCTGGTGACGAAGACGACATGCTCGATGCCGGCCTCGCGCGCCTCGTCGAGGGCATATTGCACGACGGGACGGTCGACGATGGTCAGCATTTCCTTGGGCATGGCCTTGGTGGCCGGCAGGAAGCGGGTTCCGTTGCCGGCGACGGGGATGACGGCCTTGCGGACGGTCTTGGTTCGCACCATGGAATTATCCTTTGTTCTTGAGCGGCTGGCCGGATGCGGCCGCCGTGCGAGGCGCCGGCGACGCCGTCAGGCGGCGCCACCGAGCGGCGATCGGCATGGAAAGATGCCGGAGCGCGACGGGATCGCCGAGCGCCACCTTGAGGGCGGCGCCCGGCGAACGGTTCTTGATGTGCCGGACGAGGGAGAGGAAGGCATGGGCCTCCCGCAGGTTGCGCGTGCGGCGGCGCTGCGCGCGCGCGGCCTCGCCCTCCAGCGGGAAGCGGGCAAGGAAGCGCCGGTCGCCCGCAAGCATCGCCTCGACATGGTGGAGATGCAGCACGCGGGAAATCGAGGTCTCGCGGACATGGTAGAGGTAGCCGGCCTCGGGCACGACGGCGCAGCCGCCGCCGGCGGCAAGCACCGCGGCGAGCAGCAGGTAGTCCTCGCCGATCCTCAGGTCCTCGTCATAGGCAAGGCCGTTTTCCGCAAGGAAGGCGCGGCGGAGGACCGGCTTCATGTAGCCGAAATTGTGCGTGCCGCGGAAAACCCGGTTGGAATCGATGAAGGCCGGCAGCGTCAGGCGGGGCATGGCGGCAAGAAGGCCGGGCGGGAACATCGCCTCGCTCCGGCCCTCGCCGTGCCGCACGTCGAGATTGTCGACCGCCGCCACGGCATCCTGCCTTTCGGCGGCGTCGATCATGCGGCGCAGGCGGTCCGGCCGCATCGTGTCGTCGGCGTCGAGCACGGCGATCCAGCGCCCGCGGGCAGCGGCGAAACCGGCATTGCGCGCGCCGCCGGGGCCCTTGTTGCGGTCGAGCGCGACGAGGCGCACGGCCGGTTCGCCGAGCGCTTCGACGGCCGCGCGCGTCGCGTCGGCCGAGCCGTCGTCGGCGACGATCACCTCCACACTCACGCCCGCCTGCGCCAGGGCGCTGCGCACGGCGCGGGCGATGGTGTCGGCCGCGTTGTAGGCGGCGATGACGATGCTCGCCTCGGGCTCCCTCATGGCAGCGCCTCCAGCTTGCCGTAGGGCTCGATGGCGCGCGTGCCGAAAAGCCCGCCGACCGCGCCGGCGTGGAGGAGGCCGCGCAGCAGGAAGCGGTTGCGGCGCACCGGCGAGAGGGCGAAGGCCGTGGCCCCGCCGAGGCAGGCGGCGCATTTGGCGGCGGCGAGCGCCGCGGCGTTCAGCCGTGCCGCGCCCTCGTGCCGCGCGGCAAGCAGCCGGCCGTGCGTCTGGCCCATGCGCAGCCGGCGCCGGGCAAGCCAGGAAAAGCGGGCGCGCGCGGCGGGCACCGGTTCCTCCACCCACGCATCCTCGGCAAAGGCGATGCGACCGCCCGCGGCGTGGACGGCGGTGAAGAATTCGGTGTCCTCGCCGCCGCTGCGCCCGAGCGCAAGGTCGAAGCGCCGGCCGGCGATGCACGGGGCGGCAAGGCGCACCAGCACGTTGCAGGTATAGCCGGTGCGGATTTCGCCGTTCACCCAGACGGGGCGCGTGGCGTGGAAGTCGCCGCTGCGCATCCAGTCGGGCGTCTGCGGCCCGTAGAGCGCGCGCACCGGGCCGAGCACCACGTCGGCCCGGCTTTTCACGGCCATGGCGAGCAGCCGGTCGAGCCAGAGCGCATCCACCGTCTCGTCGTCGTCGACGAAGGCGATGAAGTCGGCATCCGTATGGTCGAGGCAGGCATTGCGGGCGATCGAGATGTTGCCGGCCGGGCAATGCACATAGACGATGTCCGTCGGCAGCAGGGGCACGGCGGCCTCGACGCGGGGACGCGCGCTCGGCTGCACGTCGTTGTCGGCGACGATGACGCCGAGGCGCACGCCCGCCGGAACGATCAGCTTGGAGAGCGAGGCCAGCGTCTCGCTGAGCGCGGCGCGGCGGAAGGTGCAGACCGCGATGTCGATGCGAAGCGGCGCCGTCATGCCAGCGCCCTCCGGCTGCGGAAGTCGAGCACCTCGCGCCAGAAGCCGGCCGACCAGGCGAAGTGCATGATCATGGCGGAGACGGCGGCGAGCGGGCCGTAGGGATTGCGCTGGCCGAGCGCCATCCACGCACCGTAGCCCATGCAGGCGGCGGCCCACAGCACGAAGGGCACGGCGGCGATCCAGGTGATCGCGGCGAGGAAGGCGCCGGCGGCGACCGGCGCCACCATCAGCGGCAGCAACTGGCGCAGGCCCGGCCGCGAGCGATGTTTCAAAACGTTGCGCGCCCGGCCGCGGCCATAGCCGAAATACTGCCGGAAAAGCGGCAGGACACTGTCGCGCGGATAGTAGACCATGCTCGTGCGCGCGGTCATCCAGATGCGGTAGCCGGCCTGGCGGAGCCGGTAGTCGTATTCGGCGTCCTCGTTGGCGGTGAAGGTCTCGTCATAGCCGCCGACGGCGCGGAAGGCGGATATGCGCATCAGCGCGTGGTGGCCGTGGTCCGCCCAGTGGCTTTCCGCGCCCGCCCGGTGTTTGGCCCCGCCGTTGCCGAGCACGGAATTTTGCGCGACGGCGGTCGCCTTCTGGAAGGTGCCGAAGCCGACGGTCTGCATGGCGACGACGACGGAATCCGCCCCGGTTTCCAGCGCGTCCTCCACCAGCACGCGGCAATAATCGTCGGGATAGGTGCCATGCGCGTCGATGCGGATGAGATAGTCGTGTTCGACGCCGAAGGTGGCGACGGCAAGGTTGATGGCGGCGCTCTGGATGCGCTTGGGATTGTCGAGCACATGCATGTTCGGCACGCTTGCGGCAAGGCGCCGGGCGATCTCCCGCGTGCCGTCCGTGCTGCCGCCGTCGACGACGACGAGCGTCGCGGCAAGGCCGGAAAGGCTGGGTTCGAGATGGCGGACCAGCGGTTCCAGGTAGCGCGCCTCGTTGAGGCATGGAATCACGATCAGGCAACGCACGGATGCGGCAGCGTCAGCGGTCATGGCAATCCACCTTGTTTGCGACGAGGGAGGGAAGGGGGGCGAACGCCGCCGCCGGGGCGGACGGCTGCCGGAGGGCGGCGAGGCGCTGGACGAAGGCCGCGCAATCGGCGCGGTCGAGGACCCAGGGCCGCGTGCCGAGCTTGACGAGATTGGCGTAGAGCGCCCCGTAGGCCTCGCCGTCGAAATCGGCGAAGCGGTTGAAGAGGGTGTCGGCGCGGTCGTTGGCAAGCGTGACGCCGACGCCGCGCTGCCTTGCGAGCCGTGCGGTCTCGGTTCCGTCGAGAACGATGGGAAGCGCCCCGTGCCGGCAGCCCTCGTAGAGGCGGTTCGGCAGCAGCCAGAGCGAGTTCCGCCCCTCCTCGAAGAAATCAATGGCCCAGGTGAAATCGACCGCGCCATAGATGGCCGCGAGGTCCTCCGGGTTGCGGTAGGGGCCTTCGAAGCGGATGAAGAGCTCGCGGGCGATACGGCCGTCGAAATCCTCGAATTCGCCGTGGGCCGGCCGGCCGCGCAGCACCACCTCGAAGCGCCCCGCCATGCGCCGGGTGAACGCGGAAAGAAGGTCGAGCGACTTGCGGCAGCGGATCGCGCCGAACCAGCCGATGCGCCAGGGCTCGCCTGCCGGGCGCGTGCGGGCGGGAAGGCCGCCCGCGTCGCCGTCCAGCTCCAGCACCTGGTTTTCGAGGAGATGGACGGGGGCGCGGATGCCGGACAGCGGCTTGAAATAGTGCTCGACGAAGGCGGGCGAGCTGGTGACGACGAGGCCCGCCTTGCGGCCGAAATGCCGCTCGGCGCCCCGCAGCGCCCGGCCGACCATGCCGTTTCGCAGCATGAGGCGGTGGATGTCGAGGCATTCATAGGCGACGGGCACATCGCCGAAGCGGGCGGCGGCGCGGCCGGTAAGCGCCAGCGTTTCGAGGTTGCGGGCGAGAATGACGTCCGGCGTCTCGATGCCGGAAAGCCTGCGCGAAAGCGTCGCTGCCGCGCCGGCCACCGCGACGACGCGCTGGGCGAAGCGCGCGTCGCCCGTCGCGCCGAGGTCGATGGGCGTGACGCCCTCGATGTCGGCAAGCCGGTTCTCGCCGCGGCGGAAGCCGGCGAGCGTCACCGAGGCGCCGCCCGCGCGCAGCATCAGCACCCGCCGGCGCACGGCCGGGTCGGAAAGATCGTGGACGAGGTAGAGGACGCGAAGCATCGGCGCCATCCTCAGTTCACGAGGCAGGCGACGGAGCCGTCGAACTGGCAGGGCTCGCCCTCGGCGGTGAAGGCGATGCGCTCCACCTCCATCGTCGCCGGCCCGGCAAAGGCGAAGCGGCCCATCCAGTCGCTGAGCGTATCGGTGCCCCAGAGCGACAGGAAGATCTTCTGCGCATTGGTCGGAAGTTTCCGTGCGTCCGTCACCTCGTGCACGAGCGTGCCGTTGAGGTAGTAGGCGATGCGGTCCTTGCGCCAGACGAAGGCATAGTCGTTGAAGCCGCTGTCGGCGCCGCCGGGAACGGCGACGAGCTTCTCGTTGCCGCCCTTGCCGGCGATGTACTGGTTGACCTGGACGCGGGAGGTATCCTTGCCGAGCACCTCGAAGTCGATCTCGTCGTGCGGCTTCTTGTCGGTCGGGCCGATATAGCTGAAGAAGGCCGAATTGAGCCCCGGGCCGCTCGCCGATTTCATGCGCACCTCATAGGTGCCGTAGCCGTAGCGCTTGCGGGTCTGCACCTCGCCGCAGGCATATCGGCGGTCGCCGGCCGGCCGGGCGTCGAAGGAGAGGGTAAGCTTGCCGCCCGCCGCCTTCACCGCGTCCTTCGACCAGGTGCAGTTCTGGTGCGCGCCGTTGTTCCAGCCGTCGGAGACATACCAGCGGGCGGTGTCGAGCCGGTCGAATTCCTCGACGAAGGAGGTGCCGTTCGCGCCCTCCTGCGCGGCAAGGGGACCTGCGGCGGCGAGGGTGGCGAGAAGGGCGGTCGTCTTCAGGGCAAGGGTCATGGTCACCTCCTTTGGGCGATGGAGCCGGCGGGCTTCATCTCCGGGTGCTGGTGTCGCCCGGCCGCGGCGCGCTTGCGCTCGCCCATGCGGCGGCCCGTGAGGATGGCATGCAGCGCGGGCGCAAAGCGCCGCGCCGCCGCGTGGGTGGAAACGAGGACGGCAAGGGCAAGCACCGGGCTTGCCGCGTAGAACAGCGGGTAATCGGGGATGGCGAGCCGGTTCCAGACCATCCAGAACAGGATGAGCAGCGGGTAGTGGCCGCAGAAGATCCAGAAGCTGAGCCCGCCGAGCCGCGACAGCGCCTGGCCCGCGCGGGTGCGGATGAGGAGCGCCGAGAACGCCCAGGCGCCGAAGATGCCGGCGATGGCCGCCATGCCGCGCAGCATGTCGAGCCAGACGGGGAATTCCGGTCCATGGGCGTAGAGCAGGGCGGCGAGCAGCACGGCCATCGCCAGCACGGCCGAGACGACCGGCAGGGCGAAGCGGTCCAGGCGCCTGATGTCGACACGGTGCAGCGCCAGCGCGGCACCGAGGCTGAAGCCGAACAGGATGGATTTCTTGAGGAAGATGCCGCTCGGCACCGGCAGCACGGCAAAGGCCAGCATCAGGGCGAGCACGGTGCGCGGGTAGCGCATGACGGCCAGCGCGATCAGCGGCGACAGGACGAGGCAGAGCAGAAGGTCGCGCAGGAAGTAGAGCGGGATGTTGATCGGCCAGGTCTCGACGGCAAGGCCGAGGTTCATCAGCTCGCGCGGCGTGGCGTTGACGACATCCGGCAGGTAGCCGAAGCCGATGCCGCGCCACTGCGCGAGATAGACCAGCGCGAGGAAGGCCGTGTTCCAGAGCAGGAAGGGCAGGAGGATCGTCGAGGCCTTGGTGCGCAGCGTCCGGCGGTAATCGAAGGCCTCGAACCCGCGGTGGAAGAGCAGGTAGCCGGAGATGGCGGAAAGGCACGGCACGCCGATGCGGAAGAGGCTGTCGGCGAGGAACACCCGCAGCCAGTCCAGCCCGCCGAACGTGCCCGCATAGGGGCTCGTCGCCGGGTCGTAGGGAACATGCACGAAGATGATCCCGGTGATCAGCACGATGCGCATCATGTTGATGCGTGCCGAAACGGTCGCGTCGATTTGCACGGTTCCGTCACCCCTCTGGTGCGCCGTTCCGATCGGGCGGCTTCAAACGATGGGGCCTGCACCCCGTGAAGAGGAGTTTGGGTGAGTGGACAGCGCAAAATATGGCGACGCAGCAAATTTGCCGGCGACGGCGGTTGCATTGCAGCATAGCCGGGGCAAGTGCAGTTCGCGGGAAATACACGCTCACATAAGCGTGAGGTCAATGTGAAGACCGGCGCTTCAATACTTTGCAGCCTATTCGAAATTACTGATGCATGCGCAATTTCTGGGTGCAGGCGGGGCCGAATTTTTTTTGCTCTGCTGTGCCGATCTCGCGCAGGACTGCGCTGATTCCGGCAGGCCGGCCCCGAAATGGGGCAGGCTCAAGGCAGGCTGGCGAGCGCGGAGGCGCGGGGACGGCGCACCATGTCGAGGAGCTTTCGCAGCAGCGGGCGCTCGGTGAGAAGGGTGAGGACCGCATAGATCACGCCGCCGAGCGCGATGCCGATGGCGACCTGCAGGACGGGATGGAAATGCGGCGCGAGATAGTGGTCGAGCGCATGGCGCACGGCGAGCGCCATCAGCGCGGCGGTGAGCATGGGGCGGATCGCGCGGTAGAAGCCGGAAAGGAAGGGCGACCCGTCCGCCCGGAACACCACCCAGGAATAGCCGACGAGGACGGCGGCATTGACGAGGCAGAGGGCGACCATCGCCTCGATCAGCGTGCCGTGCCAGGCGCCGTAGGCGACGGCGGCGGTGGTCGCTGCGGCGCGGCCGACCGCCCACCAGAAGAGCGCCCCGCCATGGCCCGACCCCTTGAGATAGGGGATGAAGGTGCTGCACGGCGTCAGCAGCCCCTTGGAGAGCGCCAGCAGCCCGAGCACCGGCCAGGCGGCCGCCCATTGCGGGCCGAAGAGCAGCAGCATCGAGGGTTCGGCGAGCGCCCACAGGCCGAACATCATCGGCGCGAGCAGGAGGGTCGTCACCTGCGTGCTGAGCATCAGCGCCTGCGAGCGGCGCGCGCGGTCGTGCATCATCGCGCTGAAGGCGGGGAAGAGCACGCCCATGACGCCCGACAGCACCACCTGGTTGGGAATGCTGGAAAAGCGGTTGGCGGCGGAATAGGCGCCGGCATCGGCAAGGCCGAGGAAGCGCGAGATCACCACCATGGGCGACTGGAAGGTGACGAAATTGGCGACCTCCGAGCCCATCAGGCCGAGGCTGAAGCGCGTCAGCCGCACGACGCTCGCCGCATGGAAGTGGAAGCGCGGCAGGTAGCGCGAGACGAGGAAGAGGCCGGCAAGCCGGATGACCCCGGCGACGAAGAGCTGGGCGACCAGCGCGAAGACGCCGAAGCCGGCGATGGCGAGGACGACCGCCGCGATGGCGGCGAGCGATTCGGAGATCATGCTCCACAGCGCATCGCGGCTGAACTGCATGCGCCGGGCGACCAGCGCATAGGCGACGTCGCCGGCAAGCTGGAGCGGGATGAGCAGGCACATGACCCGCAGCAGCCAGGCCGCATCCGCCGCGCCGAACCAGTCGGCCAGGGGTTCGGCGAAGACATAGAGCCCCGCCGCCATCAGAAAGGCGAAGCCGAGATTGGCCCAGAAGACCGAGTGGATCGTGCCCTTTTCCTCCCCCGGTTCGAGGATGAGGGCGGAGGCGAGACCCGCCCCGCCGATCATGGCGAGGAACTGCACGACGGCGAGCGCGACGGCCACCGCGCCGAACTCTTCGGGCGTCAGGAGCCGGGCGAGAATGGGCACGGTGACAAACTTAAGCCCGAATGTGCTTGTCTTGGATAGGACGCTCCAGCCGACGTTTCGCGTCACCGATTTCGCGTTCACGGACTGGGACATGGGTGGATTCCGCTTCACAAAAGGAGCCTCGACGAGACAAAAGCCTGCGCCGGAAACGGCCGCGCCCCGGTGGGAGGAGACCAGACGAACCTCTTTCTAGAGAAACCACAGGGACGAAAAGATGGCGAAGCTGACAGTTATCATCCCCTTCTACCAGAAGGAGCCGGGCATCCTGAGGCGTGCGCTCGCGTCCGTTTTTGCTCAGGGATTCAACGACTTCGACGTCATCGTCGTCGACGATGAATCCCCCTGGCCGCCCGATGGCGATCTGATCGACTTTTCCGAGGACGAGCAGGCGCGCGTGCGCGTCATCCGCCAGGAAAATGCCGGGCCGGGCGGCGCGCGCAACACCGGGCTCGGCCATGTCCCGGCGGCGAGCGACTTCGTCGCCTTCCTCGATTCGGACGACACCTGGGCGCCCGGTCACCTCGCGATCGCCCATGCCGCGATGACGCATTTTTCCGCCGATTGCTACTTCGCCTCGATCACCGGGGGCGATGCCTTCTACTATCATTTCGGCGTCGAGGACCTCGAAAGGACGGAGGCGACGGTGCGTCTCAACGACGATCCGCTGCTGATCGAGATTCCCGATCTCACGCAGGTCATGTTGAAGAACTGGAGCTTCCTGCACCTGTCCGCCATGGTCATCGCCCGGCCGGTCTTCGAGCGGGTGCGCTTCGATGCGGCCCTCAGGCTCGCGGCCGAGGACGTGCTGTTCTTCTGCGACTGTGTGCTCGCCGCGCGGCGGGTGGTGCTGAGCGGGGCGGCGGGCGCGGTGCGCGGGGAGGGGATCAACATCTTCCACGGCGTCGACAACGATTCGCCGCAGTTCCTGCGCCAGCAGTTCAACACCTGGGTGGCGCTCGACCGGCTGGAGAGCCGCTTTGCCGAGCGCCCCGCCGAGGTCGCCTCGCTGCGCGCCTACAAGCAGACGGCGCGCCGGCAGGCGCTCTGGAGCCAGGCGCGGCGCGTCAGGCACCGCAAGCTGCCGCAGTTCGACATGCTGGCCCGCTGGGCGGTGCGCGATCCGCGCCTGCTCGCCAGCGTCGTCGGCCTTGCCGTCGGCAAGTTCTCCCGCTGAGCGGACAGGAGGTCAGGATGAAGCCCTTTTACTGGGAATCGCAGCACGGCAATTTCGGTGATGACCTCAATCTCTGGCTCTGGGATTTCCTGCTGCCGGGATTCCGCGAGGCGCATCCGGACGTGCTGCTCGTCGGCGTCGGCACGGTGCTCAACAGCGCGCTGCTGCCGAAGGAGGGCCGCAAGCTCGTGCTCGGCAGCGGCTTCGGCTACGGCACCCTGCCGGACATGCGCGACCGGGACCTGTGGGACGTGCGCTCGGTGCGCGGCCCGCTGACGGCCGCAAGGGTCGGCGTGCGGGAAGAGCTCGGCATCGTCGATCCGGCGGTGCTGGTCGCCGACATGCCGGAATTCGCGGACCAGCCGAAGCGCATCAAATGCGCCTTCGTTCCCCATTGGGAATCGGCGGTGGCGGGGCTCTGGCCGCTCGTCTGCGCCATGGCGGGGCTGCATTACATCGATCCGCGCGGCGAGGCGAAGGACGTGATCCGCGAGATCGCCGCCTGCGAGCTGATCGTCGCCGAATCCATGCACGGGGCGATCCTCGCCGACGCCTTCCGCGTGCCCTGGGTGGCGGTCAGCACCTCGGCCAATATCAACGGCTTCAAGTGGCGCGACTGGGCCGCGACGGTCGATGTCGACCCGACGGCCCGGCGCATTCCCATCTCCACCCGCGCCGAGGCGATCATCAAGGGCGCCCGCTTCTGGGGCGTCGATTACGAGGGCGCGGGACATGCGGCCGAGGCGGACACGGTGGCCGTCGCACAGGCCGCCCCCCGCTCGCGCCTGCGCCTTGCCGCCAAGCAGGTCCTCGCCGCGCCCTCGACGCTCGCCCTGTGGCAGGCGAGCCGGGCGGAGCCGCAGCTCAGCACGGACGCCCGCCTTTGCGAACGCAAGGAGCGGCTTTACGCGGTGCTGGAAGGCGTGCGGCGGCATTATCTGTGAGGGGAAGCCCCGGGCACGGCCTCGCCCCGCCTCCCTTCTCCCCGCAGGTGGGGCGGAGGGGGCTGAACGGCGCTGGTTTCCCACATGATAGTGTAGCGATTACCGTCCGGCGGGCAGCAGGTAGCGCAGTCCTTCCTGCGGCCTCGGCTCCGTTGGCCGCATTCGCCGCCGCGCCGCTTCCAGCTTGTCGGTGAGGATGCCCTGGGCGATGGCGGGCAGGGCGGCCGGGTTGCCGGCGGCATAGGCGAGGGCCGCGCCCGCGCCGCCCTCGCGCTTGCGGTCGAGGAAATGGCGCAGCGCTTGACGCTGGCCGACCTGGCGGCAATGGCGGCGCATGGCTTCGGCTGCTTCGGAGGGCACGTTGCCTGTGGCCAGGATCGTGCATTCGGCCTCGTGCAGCGCTTCGAGATCCTTCGTCCGGTGCCGTCCGCTCAGCGAATCGGGACGCACCACCGCGCCGTAGCCGCAGCTTTCGATGACGGTATAGCGCGCACCGGCGATGAGCGCCCGCACATAGAGCTCGTAATCCTCGCCGAGCCGCATGTCCTCGCGGTAGCTGAGGTCGTGGGCGTCGAGGAAGGCGCGGCGCATGACGGGTTTCAGGAAGCCGAGCTCGCCGCGCGGGGCGCCGCGGCGCGAGATGTTGCCGAGGATGAAATCCTTCAGGCCGAGCCGGCGCGGATGCGGCGGAAAGTCTTCCGGCTGCGGCGCGGGATCGGCCTCCTGCATGAAGGCGATGTTGTCGGCGATGAAATCCCAGTCCGGACAGGCGAGCATCCGCCGGAAGCGGCCGGGAAAGAAGAAGTCGTCGGCATCTAGGATGGCGATCAGCGGCGCGCGGGAAATGGCGATGGCGTGGTTGCGGGCGGCGGACGGCCCGCGGTTCGTGCGGAAGCGGATGATGTCGAGCCGCCGGGTCGTGTCGTCCGCGGCGGCCGCCGCCGCCATGGTGCGGTCGTCCGATGCGTCGTCCACCACCACGACCTCGTCGACGTCAGGCTCGGCGAGCGCCGAGCGCACCGCCCGGCCGATCGTTTGTTCCGCATTCCTCGCGGCAATGATGACGCAGACTTTCTCATCGCGGGTCACGACATACCTCTCCATGCATTGAACAATCGGCGCGGGGCGCACCCGCGCTGCAATGCAGCATGAAAGGAAAAGGGGGCACAAAAACGGCCCCCGCGGACCGGGCGTCGTTCAGGGCTTGGAGTGGCCGGGCTCGTTCATCGGGACGGAGACCTGGGGTTTGGCCTTTTCGAGGTCCGGCCGTGCCGTGCCCGTCCCGGCCCGGCGTGCCTTGGCGGTGCGCCAGACGAGATAGAGCGTGGCGAGGAAATAGCCGACCTGGATGAGGATCGCGCAGAGGAAGGTGCGCAGCGCCGTCGTGGCGATGGAGCCCGTGCTGACATAGGTGACCGCGGCAAAGGCCACGAGCGCGATGCCCATGCTCAGGAAGAAGCGCGGCGCATAGGCCGTGCTGTCCCGCCATTTCGTTTCCGGCGCACGTTTCATCGATGGGTCCGCCTTCTCCTCTGAGGCTCGATCGAACTATAGGGTGCAGCGCTTCGGCGTGCAATCATCAGGATTAACCAGTGCCGGGCGCGGCCTGTTCCGATCCTTGCCCATTTGTCTTGCGCTTCCGTTAAGGCGGTTGTGGCCCGCCGGAGAATCGCGCCGGCCTCCTTCCTGCCCCGATTCCGTCATCCTTCCTTCCGCTCGGGCCTGCAAATGCGCCGGGAAGGCGAGTGCGCCGCGCCGCATCGCAGCCGATGGGTTGCGATGCCCGGCACCAGCCGATCACACTTTGTTACAATATGAGCGATTTCTTATGGAGAAATGTGCGCTGCAAAATAATATTGCGATGCAAAAACCGGTGCCGTTTTCAGGTCTTGCGATGTGGGTCGTCGGCTGCGAGGCTGGCGCTTCGTGTATTGGCGTGTAAAAACGGAAGCGCCTAATCGGTCAAAAGAAGTGATGGGCGCCGTGGCACAGGAAGAACCGGTGCGGCGTTATCGCGCTATGCGCGGGAAGACGGGATTTGTTACTTGAAGGTTACTTTGATCGTTAAAATTTTAGGATATTAAGATTTGCTTATATGCCGTGGGTGCGCATTCAATTCGGCAGATCACGCTTCGAAAAACAAACTGTGACCATACACTCCGCATTGGATGTCGGGACGCGTCCGAGGGACCCGACCATATCGCAAATCCAATGGAGCCATCTCTATGAAGTCCGCGAGCAGATCGGCCAGTACGCCGTTTTTCAGTTCGATTGCAACCGGCGCTCCGCCGGTGGGGGGAATATCGAAACGGAGCTTTGACATCCTGGTGGCGCTTGCCGCCCTCGTCGTGCTCAGCCCGATCTTCGTGCTGATCATGGCACTCGTGAAATATTCCGACGGCGGCAGCGTCTTTTATGGCCATCGCCGCATCGGCTATAACGGATCGACCTTCCGCTGCCTGAAGTTCCGCACCATGGCGGAAAACGGCGACGTGCTTCTCCAGCAGCATCTGGAGCAGAACCCGGAGGCGCTGGAGGAATGGCGCGCCACGCGCAAGCTGCAGGACGATCCGCGCGTCACCGTCGTCGGCACAGTCCTGCGCAAGCTCAGCCTCGACGAGCTGCCGCAGCTCGTCAACATCCTCAAGGGGGAGATGAGCATCGTCGGGCCGCGCCCGGTGGTGGAGGACGAACTGGAACTCTACGAGGCCTCCGCCGTCTACTATCTGCGCAGCCGCCCGGGCCTTACGGGCCTCTGGCAGGTCAGCGGCCGCAACGACGTCTCCTATGCCACGCGCGTCGCGTTCGACACGCATTATGTCCGCAACTGGTCGCTCACATCCGATCTCGTCATCGTCGCGCGCACCATTCCGGCCGTATGCCTGTCGCGCGGCAGCTATTGACGGCCCCGGAGAGAGGGATACCCATGAAGACGATCACCAGAGCGGCCTTGCCCGCCCTTGCCCTCGTGCTCACGCTCGCCCCTTCCGCCTTCGCGGAGGAATACCGGCTCGGCGTGATGGACAAGCTGCGCATCCGCGTGGCCGAATGGCAGACGGCCGAAGGCGCCATCCGCGACTGGAGCGCCGTCAGCGGCGACTACAGCATCGGCGCGGACGGCGCGCTGTCGCTGCCGTTCATCGGCCAGTTGCCGGCGGACGGGCGCACGGCGGCGGAGCTTTCCGCCGACATCGGCAAGAAGATGCAGGTGCTCTTCGGCCTCAAGGACCTGCCGTCGGCCTCCGTGGAGATCGCCGAATACCGGCCGGTCTACCTCTCCGGCGAGGTGCAGACGCCGGGGGCCTACCCTTACGCGCCGGGCCTGACGGTGCTGAAGGCCGTCAGCTTCGGCGGCGGGCTGCGCCGGGCCGATCCCGGCCAGCGCTTCGCCCGCGATTTCCTGCGCTCGGAGGGCGAGGCCGCCGTCTATGTCGCCGAGCGCAACCGCCTGCTCATCCGCCGGGCGCGCATTCTTGCCGAGATGGGCGGGGCCAGGGACATCGAGATGCCGAAGGAGCTCGGCAAGTCCGAGGAGGCGCGCCCGATCCTGGAGAGCGAGAAGGCGCTGATGGCCTCGCGGGAAAAGCGGCTGCGGCTGCAGCTCACCGCGCTTGCCGACCTCAAGTCGCTGCTGACGAACGAGACCGATTCCCTCGGCAAGAAATCCGATACCCAGACCCGCCAGCTCGAACTCGTCCAGGGCGATCTTTCCAAGATGGACGCGCTTGCCGAGAAGGGCCTTGCCATCAGCTCGCGGCGCCTCGCGCTCGAGCAGCGCGCGGCCGATCTCCAGGCGGCCCTGCTCGACATCGACACGGCCTCGCTGAAGGCCAGGCAGGACATCAACAAGGCCGGGCAGGACGAGACGAACCTGCAGAACGACTGGGACGCGCAACTGGCGCAGGAGCTGCAGAACACCGAGCAGGAGCTCGATACGCTGGCGCTGAAGCTCGGCACCAGCCGCGACCTGATGTCCGAGGCGCTGATGCAGTCGGCCGATGCGGCCAACCTGAAGGGCGGGCTGTCCGCCGCCAATATCGGCTATTCGATCCTGCGCACGGTCAAGGGCAAGACCGAGGCGATCCGCGCCACCGAGACGACGCCGGTCCTGCCGGGCGACGTCGTGAAGGTGGATGTCGGCCTCGCGACCCAGTGAGGCGGGGATGCGGATCGCCAAGGCGCGGCTGATCGGACCGTCCGGCAACGGCGCCTATGGCGCGCTCGCCGTGGCGCTGTCCTTCTTCGTCTTCGCCTATTCCTTCCGCTTCGGGCAGGCGGCGATCCTCGTCTACTATGCGCTCTGGCTGCCGCTCGTGGCGGTGGACTACCGGCGCGTGCTCGGCAATTACGGGCATTACCTGTGGATCTTCGCCTTCGCGCTCCTCGCCTGCCTCTCGGTCTTCTGGTCCGCGGCGCCCGGCACCACGGCGCGCGCGGCGCTGCAGTACCTTTCCCACATCGTCTGCGCGCTGATCGCCATGCGCGTCGTCGATACGCGCACGCTGGTGCGCGGCGGGCTGATCGGCACGGGGCTGGTGCTCGTCTTCTCGCTTCTCTTCGGCGTCTACCATCTCGATCCGCTCGACGGCACCTACAGCTTCGTCGGCGCCTTCGCCTCCAAGAACCAGCTCGGCTTCTACGCCTCGCTCGCCGTGCTCTTCGCCTTCGCCGCGCTCTTCCTCGGGGTGGAGCGCGGCCTCTGGCGGTTCGCCGCCGTCGGCTGCGTGCTGCTGGCGCTCTATTGCCTGAAGGCCTCGCAATCGGCGACCTCGGTGCTCACCACCGCCGCCGTCGCCGGCCTGTGCCTTTCGCTGCGCGCGCTCGAGATGCTGGCGCCCTTCCACCGCAAGATGCTGTTTGCGGCGCTTGCCGTGCTTTCCGTCCTCGCCGGCCTTGCCGCCGCCTATGGCGGGGGCTACGAGCTGCTGCTCGGCGCCTTCGGCAAGGATGCGACGCTGACCGGGCGCACCTATCTCTGGCAGCAGGGCATCGCGGCGGCGGGAGAGGCGCCCTTCTTCGGCATCGGCTACCAGGCCTTCTGGGTACAGGGCTTCGCCGAGGCCGAACGGCTCTGGGCGGCCTTCTTCATCGCCGGGCGCAGCGGTTTCCACTTCCACAACACCTTCATCGCCGCCACGGTGGAGACCGGCCTTGTCGGTTGCCTCCTCCTGACCATGGTGCTCCTCGTCACGCTCGGCGGTCACCTCGCCCGCCTGCTTTCGGCGGCGCGGGACGTGGAGGCGCTGGTGCTCTTCACGGTCGCCGCGCTGCTCGCCGTGCGCACCTTCGTGGAGATCGACATCCTCAATCCCTACCATGTCGGCTCGTTCCTGCTCTATTTCTCGGCCGGCAAGCTCGCCGACGGCCGGCGCCGCAATGCGCCGCGCCCGGCCGTGCCCCGGCACCGGATGGTGCCCGCGTGACGGCCGTGGCCGGGCCGGGCGGGGGCCGGGGAACGCTCTACGGCATCCAGTACCTGCGCGCCGTGGCGGCGCTCGCGGTCGTCTTCTTCCATGCGGCCGAGCGCAGCGGCCATGCCTTCGCCATCGGCGCGGCCGGGGTCGACGTGTTCTTCGTCATCAGCGGCTTCATCATGTGGGTCATCGCCGAACGGCGGCCGGTGACGCCGGGCCGGTTCCTCAAGGAGCGCATGAGGCGGATCGTGCCGGTCTACTGGCTGGCGACGGGGGTGATGGTGGCGGGCGCCCTGGCCGGCCTCTTCCCCAACCTGGTGCTGACGGCCGGGCATGTCGCCGCCTCGCTGTTCTTCGTGCCGGCGCGCTCTCCGAGCAGCGGGGAGATCTGGCCGGTGCTGGTGCAGGGCTGGACGCTCAATTACGAGATGTTCTTCTACGCCGCCTTCGCCGCCTGCCTCTTCCTTCCGGCACGCCTCAGGCTCGGCGTCATCGCCGCCGCCTTCGGCCTGCTTGTTGCCGTTGGCCTTGCCGTCAGCAGCGATTCGCCGCTGCTTGCCACCTATACCCGGCCGATCATCCTGGAATTCGTCGCCGGCATGCTGATCGGGCGGCTGTGGCTTGCCGGCCGGGTGCCGGGGCGGGCGGTCGCGCTTGCCCTCGTCGGCCTCGGCCTTGCCGGCTTTGCGGCCATCGGCATCCTGAGGCTGCCCTTCGACGAATGGACCTGCGGGCCGCTCGCCTGCCTCCTCGTCTACGGCACGGCCGCGCTGGAGACGCGCGGCGGCGTGGCGCGGCTCAAGGTCCCCGCCCTCCTTGGGGACGCGTCCTATTCGATCTATCTCTGGCATACCTTCGCGATCTCGGTCGTCGCGAAGCTCGGGGCGATGGCCGGCGCGCCGCCGTCCCTCGTCCTTGTCGGCTCGGCCGCCGCGGGCATTGCCGCCGGCCTCTGCGCCTGGCATTTCGTGGAGCGGCCGCTGCTGCGCGGTTGGGTGGGAAACCCTAGGCCCGCATCTGCTTCGGCGTCACCCCGTAGGTCCGCCGGAAGGCCGTCGTGAAGCTCGACACGCTGGTATAGCCGGCAAGGTGGGCCGCCTTGGAAACGGGGATGCCGTCCGTCGCCAGCGCGTCGCGCGCCGCCTCCAGCCGCTTCTGGCGGATGAAGTCGAAGATCGTCTGGCCGAAATGCTCCTTGAAGTGCCGCTGGATCGTCGAGGGGCTGGTGCCCGCCTGCGAGGCGATGAGGTCCACCGAAAGCTCCTCGCCGAGATTGGCGACGATGAAATCGCGCACCCGCTCGCACTGGCGCAGGCTCATCATGCTCGGCTGCTGCCAGCCGCCGGCATTGTCGGCCACGAGCTGGAGGCAGGACTGCCACATGATGTCGAGCCCCTGCGACTTGAGATAGATCGAGCTGAGCTCCCCCGTCGGCATCGGCGGGGGATGCATGATCTTCTCGGCGGTCTGGAGGATGTGCTGGCCCGGCTCGAACGAAAAATGCGCCAGGTGCTCGGCGAAGAAGTTGCGCAGCACCGGCATGCCGTCTTCGGTCTCCATCAGCCGCTGCAGCCAGGGCAGCGGCGCGGAGATCATCACCTTGCTGAGGACGGCGCCCGCCTCGTTGATGAAGCGCAGCCGGCTCGGCTGGGCGACGTTCAGCATGAAGACCAGCGGCGTTGCCGCCGGCCCGATGCCCGCATCCAGCCGGAAGCGCACGCCGTCGATGACGAAATGCTGGCGCCCCTCGAGGATCACCATCAGCATGAACTTCGACCAGATCGTCTGCTCGTGCGTGCGGGGGGTGCAGTTCGGCACGTTCTCGATCGCGCCGATGAAGATGTCCTGGGATGTGTATTGCATGCTGCCACCGTGCGTTAAGGCCGCCGTGCCGTTTTCGCGAAAAACTTTGCGATTCCCGACAAACTCTTTGGTGTCGACACCGCGGCCATGGCGACATAATACATGACTTCGTTAATCATGTTTATGCGTTTCGCCAGTTTCCATCAAGCCGGTTTCGGAAAAGATGGCGGCGGGGCGCAGGTGCAGGGGGCCAAACGCAATGCAGTCCAGAACCCTTCGGTAGGGCGCTGATCCAGCTCGGGCGCGCCGGTTGCGGCATGCGCCCTTCCTTCCACAGAACCGTTCGTAGCCAGGTGCCGGGCCTGTCCCGGGCCGCCGATGAGCCGTGCCTTGAGACGGCTTGGAGTAGACAGATGAAACTGAAGCTGATGTTCCCGCTCGCCGGCGTGTCGCTGCTGGCCATGTCCGCCGCGCTGCACGCGCAGGACACCTCCCGCAAGGCCGCCGAGGACGAGGCGACGACGCTCGAGACGATCACCGTCATCAATGCGGGGCGCGACAACGTTGTGGCGACGGGCGGCACGGTGGTCTCGCAGGACGAGCTGGAGACGCTGCAGCCGGCCAACGTCTCCGAGCTCTTTTCGCGCCAGTCCTCCATCACGGTTTCCGGCGGCGGCGGGCCGTCCAAGCGCATCCACGTCTTCGGCATGGAACAGTCCAACCTCGCGGTGACGGTCGACGGCGTGCCGCAGACGGCGACGAGCTGGCACCACACGGGCTCCAGCGTCATCGACCCGGCCTTCCTCAAGCGCGTCGAGGTGGAAGCCGGCGCGGCCGCGGCCGATTCCGGCTTTGCCGCCGCGGCCGGCGCCGTGCGCTACGAGACGGTCGGCGCCAACGACCTGCTGGAGGACGGCAAGGACTTCGGCGCGCGGATCGGCACCACGGTCGGCACAAACGGCAGCGGCGTTTCCGGCAGCGCGGCCGCCTATGGCCGCACCGGCAACTTCGACTGGTTCGTCATGACCCACGGCCAGAAGGGCAAGGACTACAAGGACGGCGACGGCGATGTCGTCAAGGGCACGGAACCGGCGGCCCGCAACATCCTCGCCAAGCTCGGCTACGAGGTCGAGGACAACCGCATCGAGCTCGGTTACGAGCGCAGCCGCGACAACGCGGACCGCCTGATCAAGATGAACATGGACCTGCCGGGCGATACGCTGCACCCGCTGGAGGTCGCCCGCGACACCGTCAAGCTGACCTATACCTCGACCGGCCCGACGGATCTGTGGGACCCCGAGTTCATGCTGTACTACAGCCGGAACGACTACTGGCGGACCAACTACCAGAACCGCACGAACGGCAACATGATCCTCAATGAGGATCTCTACGGCGGCAAGATCCAGAACACCTTCACCATCGATCCCGGCAAGATCACCGCCGGCATCGACTTCGGCCAGCACGACTACCACACCGACAACTACGGCAACAACAACCGCCGCTACCGCGACTTCGACACCACGCAGTTCGGCGTCTTCACGCAGGGCCGCTTCGAATTCGACAACGGCTTCAACGTCTCGACCGGCGCGCGCTACGACTCGCACCGCTTCGAGGACTGGGACGACAAGCGCTTCTCCGACAGCGGCGCGAGCGTGAATGCGACGGTCGCCTACAAGTTCACCGACAGTTTCGAGGTGTTCGCCGGCGCCTCGCGCACCTGGCTCGGCTACGTCATCGGCGACTACGGCTACGTGCACGCCCGCAACGACGCCTTCTATACCGACCCGGCCTTCGACACGGGTTCGGCGAAGAACTTCAAGGTCGGTGCGAATTTCGGCGGCGAGGACTGGAATGCCGGCATCACGCTGTTCGACACGCGCATCGACGGCCTGCCGAACTACGATGCGCCCTCGCTGAAAAACGATCCCAACGAATACCGCAGCCGCGGCGTCACGCTGAATGCGAGCTGGACATTCGAGGAAACGACCCTCGGCGCGACCTTCACCCACGCCAAGGTGACGGCGGGCGGCAAGGCGGCGCTGCCGAACAGCGGGACCTTCATGCCGGTCGGCGACATGGCGACCTTCTATATCGACCATGCGATCCCCGACTACAACATGAAGGTCGGCACCACCGTGGCCTGGGCCGGCAGGATCTCCGATGCGCTCGCAAGGGCCGGCGGCTTCTACGACCAGCCTTCCTATGCCGTCGTCAACATCTATTCGGAATGGACGCCGCCGTCATACGAGAACGTCACGCTGCGCCTCGGCGTCGACAATCTGTTCGACAGGAAATATTTCGAGCGGTCGAGCTATGCTACAAGCTCGAACCGCGGCGGCATCGACCCCGTCTTCGCGCCGGGCCGCACCATCACGCTGCATGCCGGCGTGAAGTTCTGATCCATCCGCGCCCCTGCCGCGCCGGCGGCGGGGGCGCCCTTCATTTCCGAAAGGTCCGGCCGTGCCCGAATCCGCTGCCTATCTCGAAACCGCGAGCGGCCAGAAATATCTGGTGCAGCTCTGCAAGCATTTCGCCCACAAGATCGCCGTCACCTATACGGAAAGCCGGGGCGACTGTCGGTTCCCGCGCGGCGCGGCCGTCCTTCAGGCGGATGAGAACGGCCTCAGCATGGTCGTGACCGCCGCGGACGAGGAGGGGCTCGCCCAGACACAGGAGATCATCGAATCCCATCTCGTGCGCTTCGCCTTCCGCGAGAAGCTGGAAGCGCTCGACTGGCGGCAGGACAGGGCCGCCTGACCTTTTCACGCCCAATCAGCACGACAGGTAAACCCATGAAACCTTCCCGCCTCATCACCGCGCTCGCCGCCCTTGCCCTCTCGGCCGTCTCCGCGGGCGCCATGGACGTTGTCACGGCGCGCGGCACCGTTGCGGTCGACGGCACGCCGAAGACCATCGCCGTCTATGACGCCGCCGCCGTCGATACGCTCAACCGCCTCGGCATCCACCCGGCCGGCTTGCCGGACAAGCTCTACGTGCCGGCGCTGGAAGCGGCGAGGGACGGGGCCGCGGTGATCGGCACGCTGTTCGAGCCGGACCTCGAGGCGCTGAGCGCGCTCGCGCCCGACCTCGTCATCGTCGGCGCCCGCTCCGCCGCCAAGGCGGACGTGACGGCGAAGGTCGCCCCGACGCTCGACATGACCATCGACGGCGACGAGCTCCTGGGCGAGGCCAAGGCGCGGCTTGCCACCTATGGCGAGCTCTTCGGCAAGGCGGAGGAGGCGAAGGCGATCGCGGGCGAGCTCGATGCGAAGCTCGCCGCCGCCAGGGCCGCCGTCGCCGGCAAGGGCAAGGCGCTGATCGTCATGACCAACGGTCCCAAGGTCTCCGCCTATGGCCCGGGCTCGCGCTTCGGCTGGGTGCATGCCGCGCTCGACCTGCCGCCGGCGCTGGCCGAGATCCAGTCCGCCACGCATGGCGAGGCCGTCTCCTTCGAGTTCATCCGCGAGGCCAATCCGGACTGGCTGCTGGTGCTCGACCGCGCCGCCGCCATCGGCTCCAACGAGCAGGGCGCCAAGGCGACGCTCGACAACGAGCTCGTCGCCGAGACGACCGCATGGAAGAAGGGCCAGGTCGTCTACCTGCCGGCGCCGGACTTCTACATCGCCGCCGGCGGCGTGCAGTCGACCGAGCGCATCCTCGAGGCGATCACCAAGGCCTTTTCCGCGAAGTGAGGCGCCTCACAGGAACAGGTGGACGATCAGCGACGTCAGCACGGCGTTGAGGCCCATGGCGATCCCGGAGAACAGCCCGGCCACCGGGTCCACCGAATAGGCCCGCGCGGTGCCGATGCCGTGGGAGGCGAGCCCCACGGCAAAGCCGCGCGCGCTGTAGTCCCGGATGCGCATGGCGTTCATCATCGGCGTCACGACGATCGCCCCGCAGATGCCGGTGAGCACGACGACCGCGGCCGTCAGCGCCGGATCGCCCTTGAGGCCGGAGGAGATCGCCATGGCGACCGCGGCGGTGGTCGATTTCGGCGCGAGCGAGGCGACGACGGCCGGCGTGAAGCCGAAGAGATGGCTGAGGAACACCGTCGAGCCCACCGCCGCGAGGCTGCCCATGACGAGGGCGGCCAGCATGGGCACGAGGTTGCTCCTGACCAGCGACAGATTCTCGTAGAGCGGGATGCCGAGCGCCACCGTGGCGGGGCCGAGCAGGAAGTGGATAAACTGCGCGCCCGCGAAATAGCTGCCGTAGTCGATGCCGGCGATCAGCAGCACGGCGGCGATGACGGCGATCGACAGCATGATCGGGTTGAGCAGCGCATTGCCGGGGCTGAGGCGGGCAATGCCCGTCGCGGCGAGCCAGACGACGAGCGTTCCGGCCAGCCAGAGCAGCGGCGAGGTGGCGAGATAGACCCAGAGCCCGTCAGTCATGGCCGTATCCCCCGGAAAGCCGCTTGACGAGGATGAAGACCCAGACCGTCACCGCCAGCGTGATCACCGTCGACAGGAGCACGATGGCGAGCAGGGCGAGGCCGCGGTCGCGGATGAAGTCGAGATGCTGGACGATGCCGACGCCGGCCGGCACGAAGAGGATGCCGAGATTGGCCAGGATTGCCTTCGACGTGTCGATGGTCTGCCGGTGCGCCGGCGCCAGCGAGGTCACGCCGCCGGTCAGCATCAGCACCACGGCGACCATCGCCATGCCGATGACAGGCCCCGGCACGAGGCCGCCGAGAAAATAGGCGGATATTTCGCCGATGAGCTGAAAAACAAGAAGAATCGTGATTCCGACAAGCATGGGGCCACTCCGGGGCCGGTGCCTGGCACCGGCGTGCAATACATTTGTCCTCGGTGCGAGGCGGACCGCGACGGCCCGCCTGCCGGAAGAGGATTAAATGTGTTGCGCCGTTAAATCCATGGCCCTTGCCGGTCACGGACTTTTGGAATCATGCTCCGTCGAGGGCGTCGCGCGAGATCGGCGCGACCGCCATGGAATCCTCGCCGCGGTGGAAGGCGATGGCGAGGCGGAAGGAATGGGCGATGCGCAGCGCCCGGTCGAGGAAGAGATCGGCGACCTCGGGCGGGCAGAGCCGCTGGACCGTCGCCCGGAAGAGCGAGAGCCAGCGGCGGAAATGCGCCTCCTGAAGCTCCGGCATGGCAAGGTGCGGCGAAAGCGGGCGGCCCTCGTAGCGGTCGGTGCGCAGGAGCGTCGCCGACCAGAAGTCGCACATCCGGGCAAGATGTGCCGGCCAGTCATCCGGCGCGATATGGCCGTTGAAGATCGGGCCGAGCAGGTCGTCCTTGCGGATCTCGTCGTAGAAGCCGTGGACGACGGCATGGACCATCGCCTCGTCCAGCACCTCCGGCAGGGGCTTGCCGTCGACGACGATGGTGCGCTGCGGCGCGGGCCGGCCCTTCATCGGATCGCCCTGTAGCTGTGCCAGGTGCCGTGGCCGAGCAGCGGGAAGATGACGATGAGGCCGAGGAAGCCCGTGGCGATGCCGAGCGCGGTGAGGACGAGCACGATGGCGCCCCAGGCGAGCATGACCGGCAGGTTGCGGAAGACCAGCGAGATGCTGGTGCCCATGGCCGTGAAGGCGTCCGTCTTCTCGGCGAGCAGCATGGGGATGGCGAAGGTGCTGATGGCGAAGGAGAAGGCGGCGAAGAGCCCGCCCACCGCCGTGCCGACGACGAGCATGCCGAGCCCCTCGGGCGTCGAGAACAGCATGGCGACGACACCGTCGAGGCCGGGGAAGGGGCGAAGCCCCACGAAGAGCGCATAGATGATGACCGCGGCGCGCATCCAGACGACCATCAGCAGGCAGAGGATCGCGCCGGTATACCAGACCTGCCCGCCCGAAGCGGCCTTGACGAAGATCATGCGCGACAGGCTCGGCGCGATGCCGTCCTCCAGGTCCCGGCTCTTGCGGTAGAGGCCGATCGCCACCAGCGGGCCGACCACCATGAAGCCGGCGAGCGCGGGGAAGAGGATATAGTCCAGCTCCCAGCGGAAGAGGCACCAGACGACCGCCACGGAGAGGAGGAAGACGGCAAGCCCGTAGAGGAGGCTCGGCAGCGGTGTGCGCCAGAGGTCGCGCCAGCCGGCGGAAAGCCAGCCGAGGGCGGCGCTGGCGGGAAGGTGGCGGCGGCGCTGCTCGGCGAGCGGCAGGGCGGCGTTGCCGGTCTTTTCGGTCGTTCCCATGGGGTCTCCTCCGTTCAGCAGGCCGGGCCGGCGGCGCGGTATGCGCCGTCCCGGCCTTGCGTCTTCAGGTGCTCCACGCAGTCGGGCTGCGAGGAGAGGGCGACATGGACGAGATGCGCATTGGCGCCGATGAAGACCAGCACGCCCGCCCCGGCGATCAGGAGGGAGACGAGCCGCCAGTTGCGGCGCGGCCTGTCCGTAAGCGTGTTCATCGGGCGGCCTCCCCGAGCGTGCCGACATAGAGCGCCAGGATCTTGATGTCGACCGGCGAGAGCCGGCCTTCCCAATGCGGCATGTGGCCCTGCCGCCCGGAATAGACCGTGGTGAAGACGGTCTGCGCGTCACTGCCGTAGATCCATGTCGCGTCGGCAAGGTTCGGCGCACCGACATCCGTGCTGCCATGCCCGTCCTCGCCGTGGCAGGCGACGCAATTGTCGGCGAAGACCTGCCTGCCGTCCTCGACCATCGCCTTGTCGCCAGCCCCCATCGGCAGGTCGGAGAGCGAGCGGACATAGGCGGCGACCGCGCGGACCTGCCCGTCGTCGAGCACGCCGTCGCGGCCGAAGGCCATCATCTGCGAGACGCGCGTCTCCTCGTTGGTGGAGTTGATGCCGATGCGGATCGTCTCGGCGATGGTGTCCGGCTCGCCGCCCCAGAGCCAGGCCCTGGCGGCAAGGTTGGGGAAGCCCGGCCCGCCGGTGCCGCGCGTGCCGTGGCAGGCGGCGCAATTGTCGATGAAGAGCGTGCGGCCCGTCTCGCGCACATGGTTCATCAGGTCCGGGTCGGCGGCGATGTCCTCAAGGCTCGCCTCGGCGATGCGGCCGGTCCAGACCGCGCGGGTCGCGGCGGCGTCCTCGACCTGCTTCGTCACGACGGCGCGCTGGTCGATGCCGAGCAGTCCCTTCGTATAGGTCACGCCGAGCGGCCAGGCCGGCATCAGGATCCAATAGCCGATGGCAAACAGCGTGGTGACCGTCAGGAAGAAGATGACGACGCGCGGGATCGGCGTCTCCAGCTCCTCGATGCCGTTCCATTCATGCCCGGTGGTCGCCCGCCCGGTGGCGGGATCGCGTCTCTCGGTTGCCATCGTCTAGTCCTTTGGCCGGTCGTCTTTGTCGAGAATGCTCTTCTTGGCGCGGTTGAAGCGCTTCCGGTTGCCGGGCCACAGCGCGTAGATCAGGACGCCCGCGGCCATCGCGATGAGGTAGAAAAGGCCCCAGCTCTTGGCGAAGGCGACGACGGTGTTGTGATCGGCTTCCATTCCTATTCCTCCTTTGCCGCGGTTTCCTGGTGGGCGGCCGCCGTGAGCTGGCCGACGATCTGGAGATAGGCGACGAGCGCGTCCATCTCCGTCAGCAGGCCCGGATTGCCGTCGAAGGCGCGCACGTTCGTCTTCTCGCCGTAGCGCTCGCCGACGCCGGCGGCCTCGTTGCCGTCCGGGTTCGCCTGGCCGCGGGCGTCCGCGGTGGCGTTCGCGATCATCTCGTTCGTATAGGGCACCCCGACGGCGCGCTGGGCGGCAAGGTGCTCGCCGAGATCGTCGATCCTCAGCGCATTGGTCTTCAGCCAGCCGTAGCGCGGCATCACCGATTCCGGCACCACGTCGCGCGGGTTCATCAGGTGGGCGACGTGCCAGGCGTCGGAATACTTGCCGCCGAGGCGGGCAAGGTCCGGCCCGGTGCGCTTGGAGCCCCAGAGCATCGGGTGGTCGTATTTCGATTCCACGGCGAGCGAATAGGGGCCGTAGCGCTCCACCTCGTCGCGCAGCGTGCGGATCATCTGCGAATGACAGGCGTAACAGCCCTCGCGGATGTAGATGTTGCGGCCGGCCAGCTCCAGCGGCGTGTAGAGCCGCATGTCCGGCGCGTCCTCCACCGTTTCGTGGATGGTGAAGAGCGGGGCGATCTCGACGAGGCCGCCGATGGAGGCGACGCCGACGATGGCGAGCACGAAGCCGATGGCGTTGCGCTCGATCCTGCGGTGGAAGAATTCCTTCATGGTCATTCTCCCGCCGGTGCGAGGACGGGAACGTCGCCGCCCGCCCCGGCCTTCACCGCATGGCGCGCCATGCGGATCGTCATGCCGACATTGATGCAGCAGACCACCGCGCCGGTGAGGAACAGCAGGCCGCCGAAGGCGCGGGCGATATAGTAGGGATGCATGGCGACCAGGCTGTCGATGAAGGAATAGGCGAGCGTGCCGCTGTCATTGTAGGTGCGCCACATCAGGCCCTGGATGATGCCCGAATTCCACATGGCGAAGACGTAGACGACGGTGCCGGCCAGCGCGAGCCAGAAGTGGACCTCGATCAGCCTCGGCGAATACATGCGCTCCGTCTTCCACATCCACGGCACGAGGGCGTAGAGCGAGCCGAAGGTGATCATCGCCACCCAGCCGAGCGCGCCGGCATGGACATGGCCGACGGTCCAGTCGGTATAGTGCGAGAGCGAGTTGACGGCGCGGATCGCCATGAACGAGCCCTCGAAGGTCGAGAGGCCGTAGAAGACGGCGGCGACCATCATGAAGCGCAGCGTCGCGTCGTCGCGCACCTTGTGCCAGGCGCCGTTGAGCGTGGCGAGCGCGTTGCCGGCAGACGCCCAGGAGGGCACCAGCAGCACGATGGAGAAGGTCATGCCGAGCGTCTGCACCCATTGCGGCAGGGCGGTGTAGTGCAGGTGGTGCGCGCCCGCCCACATATACATGAAGGTGATTCCCCAGAAGCTGATGATGGAGAGCCGGTAGGAGAAGATCGGCCGCTCCGCGCGCTTCGGCAGGTAGTAGTACATCATGCCGAGGAAGCCGGAGGTCAGGAAGAAGGCGACGGCGTTGTGGCCGTACCACCATTGCGTCATGGCGTCCTGCACGCCGGAAAACAGCGAATAGCTTTTCGCATGACCGAAGGAGACCGGCACGGCGAGGTTGTTGACGATGTGCAGCACCGCCACGACCAGGATGAAGGCCATGTAGTACCAGTTCGCCACGTAGATATGCGGCTCCTTGCGGCGCTGGAGCGTGCGGATGTAGATCAGGAAATAGACGACCCAGACGATGACCAGCCAGATGTCGGCATACCATTCCGGCTCGGCATATTCCTTGGACTGGGTGAGGCCCATCAGGTAGCCGGTCGCGGCGACAAGACAGAAGAGATTGTAGCCGATCAGCACGAACCACGGGCTGAACTGGTCGGGCAGCCGCGCGCGACAGGTGCGCTGGAGGACGTGGAACGAAGTGGCGATCAGCGCATTGCCGCCGAAGCCGAAGATGACGCCGGATGTGTGCACCGGCCGCAGCCGCCCGAAGCTCGCCCAGGCCGAATCCACGAAGGTCAGCTCCGGCCAGGCCAAGAGCGCGGCCACCCAGACACCGACGAACATGCCGGCGACCGCCCAGGCGAGCGACAGGATGATGCCGACCCGCGTCGGGTCGTCGTAATATTCCGAAAGCCGGCTTTCCGGCGGCTCGGGGGAGAAGAGGACGGACAGGACCGCAAAGCCGAGGGCGAGGCTGAAGGCGAGCACGATATAGCCGTGCACGGCGAGCGGATCGCCCTGGCCGGCCACCGCCATGGCGAGCCCCACCAGCGCCAGCGCGCCGAGCACGAAGAGCGCGGCATGGCGCTCCGAAACCGTCAATCCGGATAGCATTGCCGTTCCCCTTCCTCTCACGCCGCCGTGGCGTCGATGCCGAGCAGCGGACCGAGCGCCGCCCGGTTCCGCACGATGTCGGCCAGTGTGTATTTGTCGAGCACGGCCAGGAAGGCGCCGAGCGCCTCGTGCAGCATGCCCTTGAGCCGGCAGGACGGCGAGATCGCGCAGGGCCGACCCCCGGCCTGCATGCATTCGGCGAGCGAGAATTCCTCTTCCGTCGCCCTGACGAGGGCGCCGACGGCGATCTCCTGCGGGGGCCTTGCAAGCCGGATACCGCCGGCGCGGCCACGCGTGGTCTCGACGAGGCCGAGGTCGCGCAGGGTCTGCGCCACCTTCAGGAGGTGGTTGCGCGAAAGCTTGTAGGCTTCCGCCACGTCGTTGACCGTACAGGCCCCGTCCGGGCGCGTCGCCACGTAGATCAGCATGCGCAGGGCATAGTCGGTGTGAAGCGTCATCCGCATCTGCAATTCCCCGGGCCTCGCGGGCCGCGCGATGATGTGATAAGAAGTATTCCCTATGCCACTTTTAGCGCAAGGATTCCTGTCGTGAAAGTGCAATAGCGTCGCAGGCTGCATGAGCCCGTTGGCGTGAATAGTCGCATCCGTGGGGGGGACCTAAAATATTAGTCAAGTTGTAATTTAGAGTATCTTTAATATATCGAAACGGATTTCATGTTTTTGCTGTGCATACCGTTATATTTGAGTGAACATAACGACAATCGACGCGATGTTGTTCGATTCATGAGTCTAAAAGTATAGTTTATTCTACTTTATTTTCGGTTTTGCGATGCTAGTATCTTCCCGGTGATTTGTCGTCGAAGGAAGAAAGCCTTGTCCGAATTCCAGGCAGAACAAGCGCCTTCGCAGGTGCCCGGATCGTCCCGCCGCCGGGAGTTGATCACCTTCCTCGTGCTGGCCTTCGGCATCTGGCCCGTCGTGGCCGTGGGGGTCGTGGGGGGCTACGGCTTCCTCGTCTGGATGTTCCAGATCCTCTACGGGCCGCCCGGCCCGCCCGGCCATTGAGGGCGCGGCGATGCAGCACGAAGCCCTGTCGAGACGCGATTTCCTGAGAGGCGGGCGCAGCGAGACCGTCCGCATCCGCCCGCCCGGCATCGCCGAGGAGGCGCTTGCCGCCTGCACCGGCTGCGGCCGGTGCGTGGAGCACTGTCCGGCGGGCATCGTCAGCCTTGCCGGCGGCGTGCCGGCGCTCGATTTCTCCCTCGGCGAATGCACCTTCTGCGGCGCCTGCGCCGAGCACTGTCCCGAGCCGGTCTTCACCGGCGTCCCGGCGGCCCGCTTCGACCACGTCGTTTCCGTCGCCGCCGCCTGCCTGCCGTTCCACCGCGTCGATTGCCAGGCCTGCCGGGACGCCTGTCCCACGGGCGCGATCCGCTTCCGCCCGGTGCGCGGCGGCCCGTTCGTGCCGGAGCTGGACGCGGCGGCCTGCACGGGGTGCGGCGCCTGCATCGCGGTCTGTCCCGTCGGCGCGGTCGAGGCCGCGCCGCGCGCCATGGAGGCCGCCCATGCCTGAGGCGCGGCGCCATCACATTTCAAGCGCGGTGATCGCCGCAGGGCCCGGCTGTCTCGACGGCGTGCTCGCCGCCCTCGGCGGCTTCGACAATGTCGAGGTGCACGGCGTTGGCAAGGGCAAGATCGTCATCGTCATCGAGGGGCCGTCGACCGGCGTGCTCGGGGATACGCTGATGCGCATCTCCCTTCTCGACGGCGTGATCGCCGCAAATATGGTTTTCGAACATGTCGATATGGAAGAGGACGAGGCTGATGGGCAGCGAACTGACGCGGCGTGACATCCTGAAGGCGCAGGCGGCGGGCGTCGCGGCGGCAGCGGCGGGCATTGCGCTGCCCGCTGCCGCCCAGCCCGTGCCGGGCGGGGTGAGCGCGCTGGAGATCAAGTGGGACAAGGCGCCCTGCCGCTTCTGCGGCACCGGCTGCGGCGTCATGGTTGGCGTCAAGGAAGGCAAGGTCGTCGCCACGCACGGCGACATGCAGGCCGAGGTCAACCGCGGCCTCAACTGCATCAAGGGCTACTTCCTGTCGAAGATCATGTACGGCGCCGACCGCCTGACGACGCCGCTGCTGCGCAAGCGGGATGGCGCCTATGCCAAGGACGGCGAGTTCGAGCCCGTGACCTGGGAGGAGGCCTTCGACGTGATGGCCCAGCAGGCCAAGAAGGTGCTGAAGGAGAAGGGGCCTACCGCGGTCGGCATGTTCGGCTCCGGCCAGTGGACGATCTTCGAGGGCTATGCGGCCACCAAGCTGATGCGCGCCGGCTTCCGCTCCAACAATCTCGATCCCAATGCCCGCCACTGCATGGCGTCCGCCGCCGTCGCCTTCATGCGCACCTTCGGCATGGACGAGCCGATGGGCTGCTACGACGATTTCGAGCATGCCGACGCCTTCGTGCTGTGGGGCTCGAACATGGCGGAGATGCATCCGATCCTGTGGACGCGCATCGCCGACCGGCGGCTCGGCAACGAGCATGTGCGCGTGGCGGTGCTGTCGACCTTCACCCACCGCAGCATGGATCTCGCCGACATCCCGATGATCTTCAAGCCGGGCACGGACCTCGTCATCCTCAACTACATCGCCAACCACATCATCCAGTCCGGCCGGGTGAACGAGGACTTCGTGAAGAACCACACGAAGTTCGTGCGCGGCGTCACCGACATCGGCTATGGCCTGAGGCCCGACAATCCGGTCGAGGTGAACGCGGCCAATTCCGCCGATCCCGGCAAGACGGAACCGATGGACTACGAGGCCTTCAAGGCCTTCGTGTCCGAATACACGCTGGAAAAGGCCGTGGAGATGACCGGCGTCGAGGCCGGCTTCCTCAAGCAGCTCGCCGAGCTCTATGCCGACCCGGACCGCAAGGTCATGTCGCTCTGGACCATGGGCTTCAACCAGCATGTGCGCGGCGTCTGGGCGAACCAGATGGTCTATAACCTGCATCTCCTGACCGGCAAGATTTCCGAGCCCGGCAACAGCCCGTTCTCGCTGACCGGCCAGCCTTCGGCCTGCGGCACGGCGCGCGAGGTCGGCACCTTCGCCCACCGCCTGCCGGCCGACATGGTGGTGACGAACCCCGAGCACCGCAAGCATGCCGAGGAGATCTGGCGCATCCCGCACGGCATCATCCCGGAAAAGCCCGGCTACCACGCGGTCCAGCAGGACCGGATGCTCAAGGACGGCAAGCTGAATTTCTACTGGGTGCAGGTCAACAACAACGTCCAGGCCGGCCCGAACACCGCGAACGAGACCTACCAGGGCTACCGCAACCCGGAGAACTTCATCGTCGTCTCGGACGCCTATCCGACGATCACGGCGATGAGCGCCGACCTCGTCCTGCCCGCCGCCATGTGGGTGGAGAAGGAGGGGGCCTACGGCAATGCCGAGCGGCGCACCCATGTCTGGCACCAGCTCGTGCAGGCGCCGGGCGAGGCGCGCTCCGACCTCTGGCAGCTCGTCGAGTTCTCCAAGCGCTTCACCACGGAGGAGGTCTGGCCGGCCGAGATCCTCGCGGCCAATCCCGACTACAGGGGCAAGACGCTCTACCAGGTGCTGTTCGCCGAGAGCGACGTGGCGAAATTCCCGCTCGACGAGGTCAAGGCCGACCATGCCAACAACGAGGCGCAGGCCTTCGGCTTCTACATCCAGAAGGGCCTGTTCGAGGAATATGCCGCCTTCGGCCGCGGCCACGGCCACGACCTTGCGCCCTACGACACCTATCACGAGGTGCGCGGCCTGCGCTGGCCGGTGGTCGACGGCAAGGAAACGCTCTGGCGCTACCGCGAGGGATACGATCCCTATGTGAAGCCCGGCGAGGGGGTGAAGTTCTACGGCAACAAGGACGGCAAGGCGGCGATCATCGCCGTGCCCTACGAGCCGCCGGCCGAATCCCCGGACGACGAATACGACACCTGGCTCGTCACCGGCCGCGTGCTGGAGCACTGGCATTCCGGCTCGATGACCATGCGCGTGCCCGAGCTCTACAAGGCCTTCCCGGGCGCGCGCTGCTTCATGAATGCGGACGATGCGCGCAAGCGCGGCCTCAACCAGGGCTCGGAAATCCGCATCGTCTCGCGGCGCGGCGAGATCCGCTCGCGCGTCGAGACCCGCGGTCGCAACCGCATGCCGCCGGGCGTGATCTTCGTGCCCTGGTTCGATGCCAGCCAGCTCATCAACAAGGTCACGCTCGACGCCACCGACCCCATCTCGAAACAGACGGATTTCAAGAAATGCGCAGTCAAGATCGAACCCGTCGCCTGACCCCTTCCCCGAGGTGGGTTTTCGCCGCCATCGGCGCGGCCGTCATCGCCACGAGCGCCATGGCGCAGATGGTGCCCGCGCTTTCCGGTCCTGACGGCGACAAGATGCAGACCCTTCCGGCCGATCCGCTGCCGAAATGGGTCATCGACGACGTCAGGCGCATGCGTGCCTATCCCGAGCAGCCGCCGATCATCCCCCATTCGATCGATGGCTACCAGCTTTCGGTCAATGCCAACCGGTGCCTGTCCTGCCACAAGCGGGAGTTCTCGCAGGATGCCGGCGCGCCGATGATCAGCGTCACCCACTACATGACGCGCGAGGGGCAGATGCTCGCCGACGTCTCGCCGCGCCGCTACTTCTGCACCGCCTGCCATGTGCCGCAGGCCGATCACAAACCGCTCGTCGGCAACACGTTCAAGGACATGAGCGAGCTCGGCGTCACCGGCGCGGGAAGCGAATGATGATGGCGCGCATCAAGGCAATCCTTCTGTGGGTCTGGACCGTGCTGACGACGCCGGCGGCGACCCTCAGCCTCGCCTTCCTGACGCTCGGCGGCTTCGTCGGCGGCGTGATGTTCTGGGGCGCGTTCAACACCGCGCTGGAGCTGACCAACACCGAGAAGTTCTGCACCTCGTGCCACGAGATGCGGGACAACGTCTACCAGGAGCTGACCAACACGGTGCACTTCACCAACCGCTCGGGCGTGCGGGCCTCCTGTCCCGATTGCCATGTGCCGCATGAATGGACCGACAAGATCGCCCGCAAGATGCAGGCCTCGAAGGAAGTCTGGGGCAAGATCTTCGGCACGATCAACACGCGCGAGAAGTTCCTCGATCACCGGCTGGAGCTGGCCAAGCACGAATGGGCGCGCCTCAAGGCGAACGACAGCCTGGAATGCCGCAACTGCCATTCCTCCGTCGCCATGGACTTCACCAAGCAGACCCAGCGCGCCGCCGACATCCACTCGAAATATCTCCTGACCGGCAGGGCGACCTGCATCGACTGCCACAAGGGCATCGCCCACGAGCTGCCCAACATGGACGGCGTCGATCCCGGCTGGAAGATGCCGAAGGAGCTGGAAGGCCAGGAGCTTCCCGCCGCTTCCAACGACGCCATCGGCGACCTGCGCAAGGCCGTCGCCAGCGCGCATGGCGCGCTCACCTTCTGAGGCGTTCCGCAATCGGCCGACGCGAGAAGGCCGGCGTTCCCGCGAGTTTTTCCGGGAGCGCCGGCCCGCCATGCCGCGGCCTTCGCCGCATGCGGGGAATGACGCGATATCATTCCTTCAGGCTATGAATACCATTTCATATATCTATTTGCGAAATGCATGGCCTTGCCGACATAGTTCGCCGCGGAGGGTTGCGCAGGCCCTTCGCCAACGAAGGGGAACGATCATGTTGAAGACCATCCTGTCCTATGCCGTGGCCGCCGGCCTTGCCTTCTCGGCGGTCGCGATGCCGCTTTCCGCCAGCGCGGACGACCTGGAGACCATCAAGGCCGCCGGCGAGTTCAAGTTCGCCAACAGCGGGGCCTATCCGCCCTTCAGCTTCGTCGACGACAGGAACGAGGTCGTCGGCTTCGACGTCGACATCGGCAACGAGATCGCAAGGCGCCTCGGCGTGAAGGGCACTGGCGTCAGCACCGCTTGGGACGGCATCATCGCCGGCCTGCTCGCCGGCAAGTACGATTCCGTCATCGGCAGCATGACCATCACCCCGGAGCGCGAGAAGGCGGTCGATTTCGTCGGTCCCTACTACAAGTCGGGCCGCGGCGTCTTCGTGGCCGAGGGCTCCGGCATCACGTCCATCGACGACCTCAAGGACAAGACGATCGGCGTCACCCTCGGCGAGACCCACGAGAAATGGGCGCGCGAGCGCGGCGGCTGGGAAATCCGCACCTACAAGGGCCTGCCGGAACTCTTCCTCGAGCTGAAGGCCGGCCGCATCCAGGCGATGATCGTCGACGCCGTCCCCGTCTCGATCGCCGTCAAGGACACCGGCGAGAAGGTCGTGAAGCTCGACGTGCCGGAATTCGCGGGCACCGAGGACAAGATCGGCATCGCCGTGCGCAAGGGCAATCCGGAGCTGAAGGCCGCCATGCAGAAGGCGCTGGACGACATGATGGCCGACGGCACCTACGAGGCCATCGCCATGAAGTGGGTCGGCGCGGACATCCGCTGATCCCGCCCGTCTCTCCAGGGATAATCCGGCCGGGTGCGCGTTCGCACCGGCCGGCCGCCTGACCGATCGCCGAGGAACAGGGAATGGACATCGCTCTCATCGGCCGCATTCTGCCCGTCTTCGTCCAGGCGGCCTGGACGACCGTCGAACTGTCGCTGCTGTCGCTGGCCCTCGGCCTTGCCGTCGGGGCGCTCGTCGCGGGGCTTCGCCTGTCGCATGCGGCGGTGCTGCGCTTCGTCGGCGGGGCCTATGTCAGCGTCTTCCGCGGCACGCCGGCGCTCCTCCAGATCTTCCTCATCTATTTCGGCGGGCCGCAGGTCGGCATCCAGCTCGAGCCCTTCGCGGCGGGCGCCATCGCGCTCGGCCTCAACATCGCGGCCTACATGGCCGAATCGATCCGCGGCGGCGTTCTGTCCGTCGATCGCGGGCAGATGGAGGCGGCCCGTTCGCTCGGCTTCGGCGAGGGCCAGTCCATGCGCTGGATCGTGCTGCCGCAGGCCGCCAGGCTGATGATCCGCCCGCTCGGCGTCAATGCCGTGGCGCTGGTCAAGGGCACGGCGCTCGTCGCCACCATCTCCGTCGTCGAGCTGACCTATACGGCCCAGCGCTTCATCGGCTCCACCTACAAGCCCTTCGAGATCTTCGCGGTGACGGCGGTGCTCTACATGATCATGGTCTATGGCCTCACGCTGGTCATCGACCGGCTCGACCGCGCCTATGCGGAGGAAGCGTAAGCCATGCAGGGACTGGATTTCTCCATCGTGCCGGAATACTGGCCGCTGATCGGCAAGGGCCTCTGGTGGACCGTCGTCATCTCCGCCGCCTCTGCCGTCCTCAGCATCGTCGCCGGCATCGGCTTTGCCCTTGTCGTGCTCTATGCCCCGCCGGTGCTGCGCTATCCCGTGCGCCTCTTCATGTGGCTCTTCATGGGAACGCCGCTGCTGCTGCAGCTCTTCCTCATCTATTTCGGCCTCGTGCAGGTCGGCATCGACATTCCGGCGGTCTGGTCCGGCATCATCGGCCTCAGCCTGCATTTTGCGGTCTACAATGCGGATATCTTCCGCGCCGGCATCGCCGCGCTCGACGGCGGCCAGACGGAAGCGGCGCGCTCGCTCGGCTTCGGCGCCTGGCAGACGCGCGTCTACATCGTCGTGCCGCAGGCGCTGCGCAACACGGTGCCGGCCATCGGCAACATGATGATCGCGCTCCTCAAGGAATCCTCCATCGTCTCGATGATCGGCATCGCCGAACTGGTGCACAGCGCCCAGCTCGTCATCAGCGAGACCTACCGGCCCTTCGAATTCTACCTGACGGCGGCCGCGCTTTATTACATCCTCAACCTCGTCCTCGAAGCGGTCCTCAGGGGGATCGAACGGAAAGTGGAGCTTTCGCGATGAACGATGTCCGTCCGATGATCGAGGTGCGCGGCGCGCGCAAGTTCTTCGGCCCGCTGGAGGTGCTGAAGGGCATCGATTTCAGCGTGGCGCGCGGCCAGATCGTCGCCGTGATCGGCCCGAGCGGTTCGGGCAAGAGCACGCTGCTGCGCTCGATCAACCATCTGGAAACGCTCGACGGCGGCGAGGTGTGGCTGGACGGCGTGCAGGTCAACCAGACGCTCGACCGCCGCGCCTTCGAAAAGCACATCAACCGCGTGCGCCAGCAGATGGGCATGGTGTTCCAGCACTTCAATCTCTTCCCGCACCTGAGCGTGGCCGAGAACATCTCCATCGCGCCGGTCAGGCTGAAGGGCATGGGCAGGGCGCAGGCCCGCGCGCTCGCCCTGGAGATGCTCGACAAGGTGGGCCTTGCCGACAAGATCGACGCCTTCCCGGCCCGGCTTTCCGGCGGCCAGAAGCAGCGCGTCGCCATCGCGAGGGCGCTCGCCATGCAGCCGAAGGTCATGCTGTTCGACGAGGCGACCTCGGCGCTCGATCCCGAGCTGGTGGACGAGGTGAACCTCGTCATGAAGCAGCTTGCGAGCGAGCACATGACCATGGTGATCGTCACCCACGAGATGCGCTTTGCCGCCGAGGTCGCCGACCGGGTGATCTTCATGGCGGACGGCGCGGTCGTCGAGGAGGGGCGGCCGGACGCGCTCTTCCGCAACCCGGCGCAGGAGCGCACCCGCAGCTTCCTCAGGAAGTTCCTCAACGGCTAGACCCGTCGCCCGGCCGTCGAAACCCGCCACTCTCCTTCATGGACCCGTCATGAGCCAGCAACCGACACCAGCGGGCGAACGCCCGGCATCTCATCTCTTCTACCAGTCCCGCCTGCGCCGGCCGCTCGCCGACCGCGCGGAGGGCATCTACATCTGGGACGAGCACGGCCGCAGGGTCATCGACGGGTCGAGCGGCGCGATGGTCGTCAATATCGGCCATTCCAACCGCAACGTGCTCGACGCCATGAAGCGGCAGATGGACAAGGCGACCTTCGCCTATCGCCTGCATTTCGAGAACCAGCCGGCCGAGGACCTCGCGCGCCGGCTGGCCGGCCACATGCCCGAGGGGCTCGACCGGGTGTTCTTCGTGTCCGGCGGGTCGGAGGCGGTGGAATCCTGCCTCAAGCTCGCCCGGCAATGGGCGCTCGCCACCGACCAGCCGGAGCGCTGGAAGGCGATCTCGCGCTTTCCCTCCTATCACGGCTCGACGCTCGGCGCCCTTGCCGTCACCGGCTACGACGCATTGAAGAAACCCTTCCTGCCGATGCTGCGCGACATGCCGCACATCAAGGCGCCCACCGCCTATCTCGACCGCGACAATCTCTCGCTGGAAGAGCGCGGCGTGCGCTATGCCGACATGCTGGAGGAGAAGATCCTGGAGGAGGGGCCGCAGAGCGTGCTCGCCTTCATCATGGAGCCCATAGGCGGCGCCTCCACCGGCGCGCTCGTCGCGCCCGACAGCTACTATCCGCGCATCCGCGAGATCTGCGACAGGTACGGCATCCTGCTCATCCACGACGAGGTGATGAGCGGGGCGGGCCGCACCGGGCGCTATCTCGGCGGCGACCACTGGAACTGCCGGCCGGACATCGTCGCGCTCTCCAAGGGGCTCGGCGCCGGCTATTGCCCGCTCGGCGCGATGATCGCCCATTCGCGGCTGGTGCGGCCCGTGCTCGACCGCGGCGGCTTCGCCCACGGCTACACCTATGCCGGCAACCCGCTCGCCTGCGCGGCGGGGCTTGCCGTGCTCGACGAGATCGAGCGGCTCGACCTGCTCGGCAACGCCGCGCGCATCGGCGAGGCCATGAAGGCCGAGCTGGAGGGGCTTGCGGAGCGCTATCCCTTCATCGGCGACGTGCGCGGCAAGGGCCTGCTGCTGGCCGCCGAGTTCGTCTCGGACCGGCAGACCATGGCGCCGCTGCCGAAGGCGCTCGACGCCTACCAGCGCGTCGTCGACATCGCCTACGAGCGCGGCCTGATCATCTATTCGCGCCGCACGCGCGGCGGCGTCGAGGGCGACCATTTCCTCGTCTGCCCGCCGATGATCACGACGCAGGAGCAGGTCGGCGAGATCGTGGCGATCCTCGACGCCACGCTCGCCCAGCTTGCCGGCGAGCTTTCGCTGCCGGTGCTAGGGTAGGAGCGGGCCATGAAGCCGAACAAGGTCATCATCACCTGCGCGGTCACCGGCTCGGTGCACACGCCCTCCATGTCGCCGCACCTGCCCTACCGGCCCGAGCACATCGCCGCCGAGGCGATCGCGGCGGCGGCGGCCGGGGCCTCGATCCTCCACCTTCACGCCCGCGATCCCGAGGACGGCCGGCCGACGGCCGATCCCGCCGTCTTCATGCGCTTCCTGCCGGTCATCAAGCAGGCGAGCGACGCGGTGATCAACATCACGACAGGCGGCTCCTCCGTCATGACGCTGGAGGAGCGGCTCGCCGCCGCGCTCGCCGCCGAGCCGGAAATGTGCTCGCTCAACATGGGCTCGATGAATTTCGGCCTCTACCCGATGCTCGAGAGGCCGCGCGACTGGCAGCATGCCTGGGAGCCGCAACTGCTGGCAGCGACCCGCGGCACGATCTTCCGCAACACCTTCGCCGACATCGAGGCCATCCTGAAACGCCTCGGCGAGGGCTGCGGCACGCGCTTCGAGTTCGAGTGCTATGATGTCGGGCATCTCTATACGCTCGCCCATTTCCGCGACCGCGGCCTCGTTTCCGGCACGCCCTTCATGCAGTTCGTCTTCGGCGTGCTCGGCGGCATCGGGGCGGATCCGGAAAACCTGGTGCACATGAAGCGCATCGCCGACAGGCTGTTCGGCGACGACTACCGCTTCTCCGTGCTTGCCGCCGGACGCCGGCAGATGCCGATGATCACCATGGCGGCGACGATGGGCGGCAGCGTGCGCGTCGGGCTGGAGGACAGCCTCTACGACGGCCGGGACCTGGCGACGTCCAATGCCGACCAGGTGCGCCGCATCCGCGCGATCCTCGAAGGCCTCTCGCTCGACGTCGCGACACCGGACGAGGCGCGTGCCATGCTGGGCCTCAAGGGCGGCGACCGCGTCGCATTCTGAAAGGGAGAGCCATGCAGGACGATATCCGCATCCGCCCGGCGGCAAAGGACGATGCCGCCGCCATCCATGCCGCGCTGAAGGCGCTGGCGGCGGGCATGGGGGCGGAGGGCAAGTTCGTCTCGACGGTCGACGACGTCGGCCGGCACGGTTTCGGCGCGGCGGCGGCCTTCGAGGTGCTGATCGCCGAGGCGGGCGGCGCGTTCGCCGGCCTCTGCCTGACGTTCCCGAGCTTTTCCACCTGGATGGGCGCGCCGGGCATCTACGTGCAGGACCTCTTCGTCGCCGACGCCTTCCGCGCCCGGCGGATCGGCGAACGGCTGCTGCAGGCGGCGGCGCGGCGCGGCCGGGCAAGCGGCGCGCGCTACCTGCGGCTGTCCGTCGACGTGGAGAACGTCAGGGCGCAGGCCTTCTACGAGCGGCTCGGCATCCGCCATTCCCGCGACGAGCAGATCCACATGATCAAGGGCGCGGCGTTCGATGCCTTCGCCGGTGAGGGGGAACCATGAAGACCTTTTTTGCGGAAGAACAGAAGCGGCATAATCCAAGCTTCTTCCTGTCGAGCGGCGCGCCGCAGCCGAACCCGGAGCAGCCGGAGCGCGTCGAGCGCCTCTTGTCCGGCGCGCGGGCGGCGGGGCTTTCGATCGAGCGGCCGGCGGATCACGGCCTCGGCCCGGTCTCGGCCGTGCACACGCCGGAATATATCGACTTCCTCGGCCGCATCCACGAGCGCTGGCAGCGCATCGAGGGCGCCTCGGCCGAGGTGATCCCGAACATCCATCCCATCGCCCGCACCGGCAGCTACCCGGCCTCGGCGGTCGGCCAGGCCGGCTACCACATGGCCGATACCTCCTGCCCGATCTCCGAGCATACCTGGGAAAGCGCCCGGTGGAGCGCCTCGACCGCCGTCTCGGCCGCCGAGGCCGTCATGGCCGGCGAGCCCTGGGCCTATGCGCTCTGCCGCCCGCCGGGCCATCACGCGTTCCGGGACGTGGCGGGCGGCTTCTGCTTCTTCAACAATTCCGGCATCGCCGCGCAGCACCTTTTGAAACAGGCGCGTCGCGTCGCCATCCTCGACGTCGACCTGCATCACGGCAACGGCACGCAGGGCATGTTCTACGAGCGCGCCGACGTGCTGACCGTCTCCATCCATGCCGATCCGGTGCGTTTCTACCCTTTCTTCTGGGGCCATGCGGACGAGCGCGGCGAAGGCCCCGGCCTTGGCTACAATCTCAACCTGCCGCTGGCGCGCAAGTCCGGCGACGCCGCCTATCTCGACGCGCTTGCGGCGGCGATCCGCCGGGTGGAGGCCTTCTCGCCGGATGCGCTGGTCGTTGCGCTCGGGCTCGACGCCTTCGAGAAGGACCCGTTCGGCGGCCTTTCCGTCTCGACGCCGGGCTTCGCCCGCATCGCCGAGGCGGTGGGCGCGCTGCGCCTGCCGACGGTGATCGTGCAGGAGGGCGGCTATCTCTGCGACGAACTCGGCGACAACCTGACGTCCTTCCTCGCGGGCTTCGGCTCGCGGGCCGGCTGAGCCTCGGGGTAGGTGCGTTGTTCGAAGGGTATCGCGGCGATCGCCCGGCGCAGTTCGGCAAGCAGGATCGCCTCCGCCCGCCCGCGGCGGGCCGCGCCGTCATGGACGAGATGCACGTCGACGACGGGCGCGCCCTCGTAGGGCGGCAGGCGCCAGAGGCGGCCGGCGCGCACGTCCTCCTCCACGACATGTACCGGCAGCGGCCCGAAGCCGAAGCCGGCGATGATGAGGCGCTTGACCTCCTCCAGATGCGAGGAGGTGCCGACGGTCTGGCCCTCGAATCCTTCCTGCTGGCGCAGCAGCGCGACCGGCCACAGCGCGCCGGACATCTGGTCCGTCTTGAAGGAGACGTAGGGCTCGTGGCGCAGCGCCGCCAGCGGCAGGTCCGGCACGCCGAACAGCGGATGGCGCGCGCCGCAGAAATAGCCGAAGCTCTCCCGGTAGAGCACCTCGTAGTCGAGCTTGGGATGCCGCTCCTGCACCAGGCAGACGCCGAAGCCGGCATCCCGGTTGAGGACGGCCGCCGCCACGTCCTGGCTCGCCATGACCGCCATGGAGAGCGTGACCTGCGGAAAGGCGCGATGGAAGCGCGCCAGCACCTCGTCGAAGAACGGGCAGACGACGTGGCTGGCAAGCGCGATCTCGATATGGCCGGTGAGGTCGCCGGGCTGCTCCTCCATGTGCTCCGGCAGGCCGGAAACGATCTCGAACAGCGCGACGCATTCGCTGAACAGCCGCTGGCCGGCCGGCGTGACGGAAAAATGCGAGGCGTTGCGCTCCACGAGGCGGCAGCCCATGTGGGTTTCCAGCCGCTTCAGCGCATTGCTGACGGTCGGCTGCTTGAGCGAGAGCTTGTCGCCCGCCGCCGTCAGGCCGCGCTCCTGCACGATCACCATGAAGGTCCGCAGGAGGTTCCAGTCGATTTCCCAGACGAACCGCCGTCTCTGCCGCGCCATGCGCATCATTCCCCAAATTCATGCTTCGGCCGGCGACTATTGCATGAGGCCATCGGCCGTTAAAGGAGGTTCCGCATGCCGCTTCTCACCTTCCAGGGCGTCGTCTATCCCGCGCAGTGCGATGCGATGGGGCACATGAACGTGCAGTTCTACATCGCCGCCTTCGACCAGTCGCTCTGGCATCTCATGGCCGCCGCCGGCTATTCGGCGGCCTGGATCGCCGAACGGCAGGAGGGCTGGGCCGACCGCCGCTACGAGATCGACTTCCGCCGCGAGCTGCCGGTCGGCAGCCTGTTCGAGATCCGCAGCGCCGTGGTGAAGGCCGGGCGCACGTCGCTTTCCACCCGGCACGTCCTGACCGACAGGGCGGACGGCGCCCTCTGCGCCGAACTTTTCGCTGTCTCCGTCTATTTCGACCTGGCGCGCCGGCAAGCGCTCGCCCTGCCCGATGCCGTCAGGAGCGGGGCGCTGGCGCTCGCGGAAAGCAGAGCGGGCTTGCAAAGCGCAAATCCGAAAGGGTACTGATCGGAATCGGCGGGCAGGGGATGGCTTGTCCGGCATTGCATTGCGCAGACCCGAAGGTGGACAGCATGGAAATTCTGACGGCAGCCGGCCTGACGGCGCTCTTGCAGGTCATCGCGATCGACCTGGTGCTCGCGGGCGACAATGCGGTGGTCATCGGCCTCGCCGCGGCTGGCCTCGAGGCCTCGCAGCGCAAGAAGGCGATCCTCGTCGGCATCCTCGCCGCGACCGTGCTGCGCATCGCCTTCGCCACCGTCGCGGTGCATCTCCTCGCCATCATCGGGCTGCTGCTGGCCGGCGGCCTGCTGCTGCTCTGGGTGTGCTGGAAGATGTGGCGCGAGCTGCATGCCGGCCACGGCGACGAGGAAGGCCAGGCCCTCGAAGGCGCGCCGCGCAAGACCTTCTTCCAGGCCGCCACGCAGATCGTCGTCGCCGACGTCTCGATGTCGCTCGACAACGTGCTGGCCGTCGCCGGCGCGGCGCGCGAGCATCCGAGCGTCCTCATCGTCGGCCTTGCGCTATCGATCGCGCTGATGGGCATTGCCGCCAACTTCATCGCCCGCCTGCTCAACAAGCATCGCTGGATCGCCTATATCGGCCTTGCGATCATCCTCTATGTCGCGCTCGACATGATCTATCGCGGCGCGATGGAAGTGATGCCCTACCTCCCGGCGACCTGACGGGGCGATTCACCCGTCAACCGGGTGCGGCGGCCGGCAGGGACGAAAAGCGGGACTGGCGCCCAAGGGGGCTGTTTTTGCCACCAGTATTATGATTGTATTTGAAAAATGGCCTCCGCGCGCTCGGCGCCCGGGCTGAAGGACAATCGTGAAAACGGGGAACGTGAAATGAACAGGGAAAAGATCGACATGCGTATTCGCCCGCTGCTCGCCGGCGCGGCCTTCTCGCTGCTTCTCGTGTCGGGCGGCATGGCGCCCGCCTTCGCCGAGACGCCCGCCGACACGCTCGTCCAGGCCTGGGCCATCGACGACACGATCACGCTCGACCCGGCCGAATCCTTCGAGCTGACGCCGGCCGAATTCATCGGCAACGCCTATGACATGCTCGTGCGCCTCGACGTTGCGGACACGACCAAGGTCAAGGGCGGCGTCGCCGAGAGCTGGACCGTTTCGGACGACGGCCTGACCTATACGTTCAAGCTCAAGCCGGGCATCAAGTTCGCCTCCGGCAACCCGATCACCGCCGAGGACGTCGCCTGGTCCTTCGAGCGCGTCGTCAAGCTCGACAAGAGCCCCGCCTTCATCCTCACCCAGTTCGGCCTGACCGGCGACAACGTCGCGGAAAAGGCGAAGGCCGTGGACGAGGGCACCTTCGTCTTCACCGTCGACAAGCCCTATGCGCCGAGCTTCGTGCTGAACTGCCTCACCGCGACCGTCGGCGCCGTGCTCGACAAGAAGCTGGTGATGGAGCACGCCGAATCCACCACGCCGAACGACGAATACAAGTACGACACCGATTTCGGCTATGCCTGGATGAAGACGCACTATGCCGGCTCGGGTCCGTTCACGATCCGCGACTGGCGCGCCAACGAGATCGTCGTGCTCGAGCGCAACGACAACTATTATGGCGAGAAGGCCGCGCTCGCCCGCGTCATCTACCGCCATGTCAAGGAAAGCGCGACGCAGCGCCTGATGCTGGAAGCCGGCGACGTGGACGTCGCGCGCAACCTGGAGCCGGGCGACCTCGAGGCCGTTTCCGGCAAGGCGGACTTCACCACCGTCAGCGCGCCGAAGGGCACGGTCTACTATATCAGCCTCAACCAGAAGAACGAGACGCTGGCCAAGCCGGAGGTCCGCAAGGCCCTGAAATACCTCGTCGACTACGACGCCATCGGCGCGACCCTCATCAAGGGCATCGGCGAGATCCGCCAGACCTACCAGGCCAAGGGCGTGCTCGGCGCGCTCGATGCGAGCCCCTACACGTTCGACGTCGCCAAGGCCAAGGAGCTGCTCGAAAAGGCGGGCCTGAAGGACGGCTTCTCGGTCACCTTCGACGTGCGCAACACGCAGCCCGTGACGGGCATCGCCGAATCCTTCCAGCAGACCGCCGGCCAGGCCGGCGTCAAGGTGGAGATCATCCCCGGCGACGGCAAGCAGACGCTCACCAAGTACCGCGCCCGCAACCACGACATGTATATCGGCCAGTGGGGCATGGACTACTGGGATCCGAACTCGAACGCGGAAGCCTTCACCTCGAACCCCGACAACGGCGACGACGCCTCCGTCAAGACGCTCGCCTGGCGCAATGCCTGGGACATCCCGGAACTGACCGAACAGGCCAAGGCCGCCCTTCTGGAACGCGATTCCGACAAGCGCGCCGAGATGTACAAGAAGCTCCAGCAGGAAGCGCTGGACACCAGCCCCTTCGTGATGATCTTCCAGCAGATCGAGGTGGCGGGCGTTCGCGGCAAGGTCAAGGGCTACACGCTCGGCCCGAGCTTCGATTCCAACCCGCTCGCACCCGTCTCCAAGGGCGAGTGATCCAGGCCATGCGCCGGAAGGGCCAGTTCCTTGGGCATGAGTGAAACGGCAACGCCGGCAAGGCGCGCCAACCGGCGCGCCTATGCGAGGCTCAAATCGGTCGCCGGCTTCCTCGTGGTCGTCGCCACCACCTATCTCGGCCTGCTCGCCGTCACCTTCTTCATCGGCCGCGTCGTGCCGATCGATCCGGTGCTGGCGATCGTCGGCGACCGCGCGCCGGCGCGCGTCATCGAGCGGGTGCGGCTGGAGATGGGGCTGGACCTGCCCTATTACCAGCAGTTCTGGCTCTACTTGAAGGGCGTCCTGCAGGGTGATTTCGGCACCTCGGTGCTGACCACCAACCCCGTCATGACGGACATCCGCCGCGTCTTCCCGGCGACGATGGAGCTTGCCACGGTCGGCACCATCATCGGCGCGGCCATCGGCATTCCGCTCGGCGTGCTGGCCGCCGTCAAGCGCGGCAGCATCGCCGACCAGGTGGTGCGCATCGTTGGCCTCATCGGCTATTCGGTTCCGATCTTCTGGCTCGGGCTTCTCGCGCTCCTCGTCTTCTATGCCCGCCTCGGCTGGACCTCGGGGCCGGGCCGCATGGACGTGGTGTTCGAATATACCTTCACGCCCGTCACCGGCTTCTTCCTTGTCGACGCGATCTTCAACCGCGACTGGGCCGCCTTCCGCGACATCGTCTCGCATCTCGTGCTGCCGGCCTCGCTGCTCGGCTATTTCTCCATGGCCTATATCAGCCGCATGACCCGCTCCTTCATGCTCAACGAGCTCGGCCAGGAATATATCGTCGCGGCGCGGGCCAAGGGCCTGTCGGAGACCCGCATCATCTGGGGCCATGCGCTGCGCAACGCGGCCGTGCCGCTCGTCACGGTCATCGCGCTCTCCTATGCCGGCCTTCTCGAAGGCTCGGTGCTGACGGAGACCGTCTTCGCCTGGCCGGGCCTCGGCCTCTACATCACCAATTCGCTGCAGAACGCCGACATGAACGCGGTGCTCGGCGGCACCATCGTCATCGGTTCCGTCTTCATCGCCATCAACCTTCTGTCCGACGTGCTCTACCGCATGCTCGATCCACGAACGAGGACCCGATGAGCGACGCCGCCATGACCCGCCGCGAATGGCTCCTGACCGACCGGCCGCAATCGCGCCTCCAGGCAAGGCTCGGCCGCGCCTATGTCGCCTGGCGGCGCTTCACCGCCAACCGGCTCGCCGTGTTCGGCCTGGTGATCATCCTCGGCCTCGTCTTCCTCGCGATCTTCGCGCCGCTCATCGCGCCGCATTCGCCCTATGTCGGCGACCTCGCCAAGGCGCGCCTCATGACGCCGGGGCCGGGCCACTGGCTCGGCACGGACGACCAGGGCCGCGACATCCTCTCGCGCCTCATCTACGGCTCGCGCCTCACGCTCCAGGTCGTGCTGCTGGTGGCGGTCATCGCCGCGCCGCTCGGCCTTCTGGTCGGCACCGTCGCGGGCTATGCCGGCGGCTGGGTGGACGCGGTGCTGATGCGCATCACCGACATCTTCCTCGCCTTTCCCAAGCTCGTGCTGGCGCTCGCCTTCGTCGCCGCGCTCGGCCCCGGCATCGGCAACGCCATCATCGCCATCGCCATCACCTCCTGGCCGCCCTATGCGCGCATCGCGCGCGCCGAGACGCTGACGGTGCGCAATTCGGACTATATCCTCGCCGTCCAGCTCATGGGCGCCTCGCCCTGGCGCATCGTGCTGCGCCATATCATGCCGCTCTGCATCTCCTCGCTCATCGTGCGCGTGACGCTCGACATGGCGGGCATCATCCTCACCGCCGCCGGCCTCGGCTTCCTCGGCCTCGGCGCGCAGCCGCCGCTGCCCGAATGGGGCGCGATGATCGCCTCCGGCCGCCGCTTCATCCTCGACCAGTGGTGGGTCGCCGCCATGCCGGGCTTTGCCATCCTCATCGTCAGCCTCGGCTTCAACCTGCTCGGCGACGGCCTGCGCGACGCGCTCGACCCCAGGGGGAGCGGCCAGTGAGCGCGCTTCTGAACGTCGAGGATCTCAGCGTCTTCTTCCCGACGCGCACCGGCGTCGTGGAGGCCGTGCGTGGCGTTTCCTTCACGCTCGGCCGCGAGCGGCTCGGCATCGTCGGCGAGAGCGGCTCCGGCAAGTCGCAGACCGGCCGCGCCATCATGGGACTGACCGCCGAGCACGGCGTCATCGCGGCGAAGCGCCTCGAATTCAACGGCATCGACCTTCTCAAGGCGTCGAAGGCCGAGCGGCGGGCGCTGCGCGGCAGGCGCATCGCCATGATCCTGCAGGACCCGAAATATTCGCTGAACCCGGTCATGACCATCGGCCGCCAGATCGTCGAGACGCTGCGCACGCACGAGCCGGTCGGCCGGGCGGAGGCGAGAAAGCGCGCGCTCGACATGCTCGCCGCCGTGCAGATCCGCGATCCCGAGCGCGTCTTCGGCCTCTATCCGCACGAGGTCTCAGGCGGCATGGGCCAGCGCGCGATGATCGCCATGATGCTCGTCGCCGGCCCGGAACTGCTGATCGCCGACGAGCCCACCTCGGCGCTGGACGTGACGGTGCAGCTCGACGTGCTCGACATCCTCAACCGGCTGGTCGCCGAGCGCGGCATGGGGCTGATCTTCATCTCGCACGACCTGCGCCTCGTCTCCTCCTTCTGCGACCGCGTCATCGTCATGTATGCCGGCCGCATCGTCGAGGAGCTGCCGGCCGAAAGGCTCTCCGAGGCGCAGCATCCCTATACGCGCGGCCTGCTCAACTGCATGCCGCAGATCGGCGCCGACCGGCACCCGCTGCCGGTGCTCGACCGCAAGCCGGAGTGGCGGACATGACGCCGGCCCTCGCCATCAACGGCCTCGGCGTCGTCTATGACGACTTCACGGCGCTCGACGATGTCAGCCTCTCGGTCGCGCCGGGCGAATCCTACGGTCTCGTCGGCGAATCCGGCTCCGGCAAGTCGACGCTGCTGCGCGCCGTCGCGGGCCTTGCGCCGGTTTCCGCCGGCACGATCGCGGTGGACGGCAAGCCGCTCGGCCAAAAGCGCGACAAGGCCTTCTACCGCAAGGTCCAGATGGTCTTCCAGGACCCCTACGGCTCGCTGCATCCACGCCAGACGGTGGACCGGCTGTTGCTGGAACCGCTCGCCATCCACGGCTTTGCCGATACGCAGGCCCGCATCGTGCGGGCGCTGGACGAGGTGGGGCTCGGCTCCGGCTTCCGCTTCCGCTATTCGCACCAGCTTTCCGGCGGCCAGCGCCAGCGCGTGGCGATCGCCCGCGCGCTGATCCTCGAACCTTCGATCTTGCTGCTCGACGAGCCGACCTCGGCGCTCGATGCCTCCGTGCAGGCGGAGGTGCTGAACCTGCTGGAGCAGATCCGCGCCGCCCGCAACCTCACCTTCGTCATGGTCAGCCACGACCTTGCCGTCGTCACCCATATGTGCGACCGGCTGATGGTGATGCAGGGCGGGCGCACGGTCGAGGAACTGACCGCCGCCGACCTTGCCGCCCGCAGGGTGAACGAGGATTATACGCGCGGCCTGCTTGCCGCCAGCGAAGGCTTCCGCCGCTCCGCCTGACCGCGAGGGGCTACCAGGGGCCGACCCTTGCCGAGAACTCGCTCGACTGCATGAGGGCGCGGGCGATGGTCTCGCGGCTCGCCACGCCGGCCTGAAGCTGCGCCACGTAGCCGTCGAGCCCGGCGCCGTCGGCCGGGCGCCCCAGCAGGAGCCGGTAGAGGAGGTCGACATAGTCGCGGTCGCTGGCAAGCGAGGCCGCGTGCTTTTCCCGGAACTCGTCCGAGGCCAGCATGCCGGCCACCATGTCGCTCGCGCCCGTCCCGCCCTCCAGCGCGCGGACCCAACCGTCGGCCTCGGCGCGGTCCACCATCCGGCCGAGCACGAGGCAGTAGCCGAGCGCCGCCTTGCGGAAGGTCGGTTCGGCGATGGCGGCGGTCCCGGCGACGTCGCAGGCCGGCGCGCTCGCCGCGGGCGCCAGGATCTGCCCGCGCACGGCCGCGAAGGCCGGCTTTGGCTCGCCGATCCGCCATCCCGCCGCGGCGCTCCCCTCCAGCGTCACCAGCCCCATATAGGCCTCGAAATCCGGCGCCCAGTAGGTCTCGTCGAGCAGTTCGTAGACATGCGCCTCCTCGATGCGGTAGCCGGCGGCAAGCTCCTGCAGCCGCTTCATCCAGCGCACCAGACCCTCCGCCTGCTCGCCGGCGTCCTTCTGGCTGCCGAGCGGGTGGTTGAACTCCGTCACAAAGATCGGCCGGCCATAGGCGGCAAGATGCTTGAAGGCCCATTCCGGGTCCTCGCCGTACATGTGCCAGACGGAGATGTCCCAGCGGATGCCGTCGGCGCGCATGCGCTCGAAGGCGCCGACATGGCCCCAGCCCGCCGTGCCCATCGCCTTGCGGATGGTCGGGTCGGCCTCGGTCATGCCGTCGGACAGGCCGCGCAGCACGGCGGCGACCTTCGCCCAGCGCGGCCCGTAGTAATCCAGCGCGCCGACGCCGCCGGCCGGCCCCCATTCGCAGGGGTAGACCGTGCCGTCGTCCCGCTTCTCGCAGGGCTGGATGATGGCGAAGTTCTCCAGCTCGTTGCCCAGTTCCCAGACGCGGATGTCGTCGCGGAAGCGCGTGCCGAGCGCTTTTGCCAGCGCCCGGGTCTTGTCGTAGAGCTCGCTCGCGCCCATCGCCTGAAGGTCGACGTCGGGCGTCAGGACCGGCAGGATGCGGATGCCGCGCGCCCGGGCGGCGGCGACGAGCTCCGCCAGCTTGTCCGCCGCGTCGAGCCGGGAGATGTCGACGCGGTAGGACTGCGCGCCGAGGCTGCCGACGAGGTCGAGCTGGTCGGCGAGGGGAATGCCGGGATAGGAATTGACGGGATGGCCGTTCACGCCCCAGGCGATCTCCGCCGATGCGGGGCGCAGGCCCGCCGCAAGGAGGAGCATGGCGGCGACGATCCGGATGCCCGCCTGAAACATCGCCTTCGGCTGGAATCCGTGCACGCTCGATCTCTCCGCTTTTTCCCGCATCCGGAAGGGAGGCTAGCATGTCGCCCGCCTGAGGCAAGGCCGCGCCGCGGCCATCCCGCGGTAACGTTACCAGCCTTGCCATCGACGGGTCTTTGCGCAACATGGCGGGGCAGAACCATGCCAAGGGAGACGAGGTGAGCGCAGCAGGGCCTTCCGGGGCGAAACGGGGCGCCGCGCGGCAGGCGGCCAGCCGCATGACGCGCGAAGCCTGGATCAGGGCCGGCGTCGAGGCGCTGGTCGAGGAAAGCATCGGCCATGTCAAGATCCAGGTCATGGCCCGGAAGCTCGGCGTGTCGCGCTCCAGCTTCTACTGGTTCTTCGCGGATCTGCAGGCTTTGCAGCACGAGCTGCTGGAATACTGGCTGCGCAAGAACACCGGCCCGATCATCGAGCGCGCGCTCCTGCCGGCGGCGAGCGTCAACGAGGGCGTCTGCCATATCTTCGAATGCTGGGTGGATCCGGCGCTGTTCGACCCCGGCCTCGACGCCGCCGTGCGTGCCTGGGGCCGGATCGACGCCACCGTGCGCGCCGTCGTCGGCCGGGCGGACGACCAGCGCGTGGACGCCATCGCGCGCATGTTCCAGCGCTACGACTACCCGGCGGAGGAAGCCTTCATCCGCGCGCGCGTGCTCTATTTCACGCAGGTCGGCCACTTCACGCTCGGCATCGGCGACGACCGGGAAAAGCGCCTCGGGCACCTGCGCTCCTATCTCCTGACCTTCACCGGCCGCCCGGCCTCGGACCGCGAGGTGGCGGACTTCAGCGCGGTGATGCGGCGCCTGCTGCCGGACGGCTGATTTCCGTTCATCCCTATACGGACGGTTTCCTTCGCATCTCCGGCGATGTGGAGAAGGGTCGCATGCTTCCCGCGCATCAATGGACATTCGTGTCCAGAGGAGATATGAAATCGTCGGACGGCAGGCGCACGCCTGCCTCAGGGGGAATTCATGGGGAAGAATCCGGCCGTCGCCTGCTTTCCGAGGCGGCTCCGTCCCGCGGAGGATGGATTGCTATGACGCGGCACTATTCGGCGCTTTCGCTCTTCAAGGAAGGGCTTGCCGGCCAGAAGGGCTGGCAGCAGGCATGGCGTTCGCCGCAGCCGAAGCCGCGCTACGACATTCTTGTCATCGGCGGCGGCGGGCATGGGCTGGCGACGGCCTATTATCTCGCCAGGGTCCACAATGTCCGCAATGTCGCGGTCATCGAGAAGGGCTGGCTCGGCGGCGGCAATACGGGGCGCAACACCACGGTCGTGCGTTCCAACTACTTCTTCCCCGAGAGCACGGCGCTCTACGAGATGGCCCTGAAGCTCTACGAGGGGCTCGGCCGCGAGATCAACTACAACATCATGCTGTCCCAGCGCGGCATCATCACGCTCGCCCACAGCGAGGCGGAGATGGAGATGGCGGCGCGCACCGTCAACGCCATGCAGATCAACGGCACGGATGCCGAGCTCTTCGGCATCGATGACGTGCGCCGCGTGCTGCCGCTGCTTAACATGTCGCCGGATGCGCGCCATCCGGTCTTCGGCGGCGTCTGGCAGGGCAGGGCCGGCACGGCGCGGCACGATGCGGTCGCCTGGGGCTATGCGCGGGCCGCCGACCGGCTGGGCGTCGACATCATCCAGTCCTGCGAGGTCGAGGAATTCCTCGTCGAGGGCGGGCGATGCCGCGGCGTGAGGACGAGCCGCGGCGAGATCCGCGCCGAGCGGGTCGGCATGGTCGTCGCCGGCCATTCCTCCCATCTTGCCGCCAAGGCGGGCTTCCGCCTGCCGATCACCGCCTATGCCTTGCAGGCCTGCGTTTCCGAGCCGATCAAGCCGGCGCTCGACACGGTCGTCCTGTCGCCGGCCACGGGCACCTATGCCAGCCAGTCGGACAAGGGCGAGCTCGTCGTCGGCGGCGGCCTCGACCGCGTTCCCTCCTACGGCCAGCGCGGCAACCTGCCGATGCTGGAGACGGTGATCTCGGGGCTGCTCGAAATGTTCCCGAGCTTCCGGCAATTGCGGTTGATGCGGCAATGGGCCGGCATCGTCGACGTCACGCCGGATTCCTCGCCGATCCTCGGCGAAAGCCCGCTGCCCGGCCTCTTCCTCAACTGCGGCTGGGGAACGGGCGGCTTCAAGGCCATCCCCGCGGGCGGCACGCTGCTCGCGCATCTGCTCGCCACCGGCCGGCACCACGACGTCAGCCGCCCCTTCGATCTCGACCGCTTCGCGCGCGGACGGCTGATCGACGAGGCCGCCGGCTCCGGCATCGCGCATTAGGAGGACCGGATGCAGCTTTTCCCATGCCCCTTCTGCGGCCCGCGCAGCGAGAGCGAATTCCACTTCGGCGGCGACGCCGGCAACCGCCGCCCGGAAGGCTTCCGCGACGTGACGGACGGCGAATGGACCGCCTACCTTTACGAGCGCAACAACCCGCGCGGCGCGGCAAGCGAGATCTGGATGCACATGACCTGCGGCGAGGTGTTCCGCATGGAGCGCGACACCGTGCACCACGGCGTTGCGCGCTCCTTCGCACTGGTGGAAGGAGGCGGCGATGACGGCCTGGCGCACTGAGGGCGGCACGGACATCGACAGGACGCGGCCGCTGCGCTTCACCTTCGACGGCAGGACGGTGGCGGGTTTTGCGGGCGACACCGTCGCCTCGGCGCTGCTGGCCGGCGGGATCTCCGTCCTCGGCCGCAGCTTCAAGTATCACCGTCCGCGCGGCCTCTGGGGCGCGGGCGTCGAGGAGCCGAACGCGCTGGTCGCCATCGCGGGCGCCATGCCCAATACGCGCGCAACGCAGGTTCCGGCCGCCGACGGCCTTGCCGTGCGCAGCGTCAATGCCGAGCCGAGCGCCGAGAACGACCGCCGCGCCTTCATCGACGCCTTCGCCCGCTTCATCCCGGCCGCCTTCTACTACAAGACCTTCATGTTCCCCGACTGGCACCTGTTCGAGCCTAGCATCCGGCAGATGGCGGGCCTCGGCACGCTGGATGCCGGCTTGCGCGCGCCGTCCTTCGCCGAGCAGGTCAACCATCATTGCGACGTGCTGGTGGTCGGCGCCGGGCCGTCGGGCCTCCTTGCGGCGCGCAAGGCCCTGCGGGACGGCCGGCGGGTCGTGCTTTGCGACGACGGGCGGCAGGCCGGCGGCAGCCTCCTCCACCGTGCGGCGACCATCGAGGGCAGGCCGGGGGTGGAATGGGCCGCGGATGTCGCGGCGGAACTCGTGGAGGCCGGCGCGCTGGTGCTGACCGGCACCACGGCCTTCGGCATCTACGACCACCGCCTCGTCGGTCTCAGCCAGACGGGCGCGGACGGCGCGCCGGACCGCCTGTGGCGGGTGCGCGCCGGCGCCATCGTGCTCGCCACGGGGGCCATCGAGCGGCCGCTGCCCTTCGGCAACAACGACCTGCCGGGCGTCATGTCCGCCGAGGCCGCGCTCGTCTATCTCAGGCGCTTCGGCGTTGTCGCCGGGCACAAGGTCGTCGTCGCCACCAACAACGGCCTTGCCTACGAGACGGCGGAGGCGCTGGCGAGGGCCGGCGCCGAGGTCACGGTGGTCGATTATCGCCCCGATGCCCCTGTTCCCGCCGGGCTGCGGGTGCTGAAGGGGCTCTCCGTCGTTTCCGCGCGCGGCCGCGGCGCGGTCCGTGCCGTCAGGCTTTCCGACGGCAGCGCGCTGGAGGCGGATGCGGTGCTCGCCTCGGGCGGCTTCACGCCGACCGTGCATCTCTATTGCCAGGCGCAGGGCAGGCTCGACTGGCGCGACGACATTCTCGCCTTCGTGCCGGGCCGGCCGGTGGAGGGCGTCGCGGTCGTAGGCGCTGCCGCGGGCGACTTCGGCCTGCCCGAAGACCTTGCCGACGCCGCGCGCAGCGATTTCGACATCGTCGCCGCCTGGCCGAAGCCGCGGGCGAAGGAGCGGGTCTGGATCGACCTGCAGAACGACGTCACCGCCAAGGACGTCGAGCTCGCCGTCCGCGAGAACTTCGTCTCCGTCGAGCATCTCAAGCGCTACACCACGCTCGGCATGGCGACCGACCAGGGCAAGACCTCGAATGTCAACGGCCTGGCGCTGATGGCCGAGATCACCGGCCGGCGCATTCCCGAGGTGGGCACGACGACCTACCGCCCGCCGTTTACGCCCGTCCCGTTCGCCTCCTTTGCGGGCGCGCGCTCCGGCACGCGCATGAACCCGCTGCGCCGCCTGCCGCTCGAAGGCGAGCATCGGGCGGACGGCGCGGTGTTCCGCGAATATGGCGGCTGGCTGCGCCCGGCCTTCTATGGCGCGGGACCGGAGGATGCGCGCATCCAGGCGGAGGCCGCGGCCGCGCGCACGGGCGTCGCGCTCTTCGACGGCTCGCCGCTCGGCAAGATCGAGGTCATCGGCCCGGATGCCGCGCCCTTCCTCGATTTCATCTACTACAACACCGTCTCGACGCTCGCCCCCGGCCGCTGCCGCTATGGTTTCATCCTCACCGAGGCGGGCAATATCTACGACGACGGCGTGCTGGTGCGGCTCCACGACAACCGCTTCGTCGTCTCCTGCTCCTCCTCCCATGTCGCGGGCGTGCACGCGCTGCTGGAGGAGTGGCGGCAGGACCGGTTCGACCGGTGCCGCGTCTTCGTCCACAATGCGACCGCCGAGATGGCGACGCTGACGGTGACCGGCCCGCGCGCGCCCGCGCTCCTCGCCGCGACCGGCCTCGACGCCGCGCTCGACGATGCCGTCCTGCCGCACATGGCGGTCGTTTCCGGGGCCTTCGAGGGCGTGCCGGTGCGGATCGCCCGCGTCAGCTTCACCGGCGAGCGATCCTACGAGATCTCCGTCCCGGCCGACCATGCGGCCGCGCTCTGGTTGCGGCTGCGGCGGGCGGGCGAGGTTTTCGGGGCGACGCTGCTCGGCCTGGAAGCGCTGATGATCCTGCGCGCGGAAAAGGGCTATGTCGTCATCGGCAAGGACACCGACGGCACGAGCCGGCCGATGGATTTCGGCCTCACGGCGCCGCTGCAAAGGAAGACGGCCGAATTCATCGGCCGCCGCTCGCTGATCACCGAGGATGCCGCGCGGGACGACCGGCGGCAGTTCGTCGGGCTGGAGGCGGTGGACGGCCAGGGCATGCTGCCGACCGGCGCGCACGGTATCGAGCGCCATGCGGGCGGGCTGCGCAGCACCGGCTATGTCACGTCGAGCTATTTCAGCCCCGCGCTCCAGCGGCCGATCGCGCTCGGCCTCATCGAGCGCGGCCATGCGCGCATGGGCGAGGTCATCGAATTGCAGCATCTCAAGGCGGTGCGGCGCGCGCAGATCGTCGCCCCTTGCGCCTTCGATCCGGAAGGAGGCCGTCTCCATGCTTGACAATTCCCGCAAGTGGCGGCCGGAGCCGGACTGGGCGCGCGCGGTGCTCGCCGCGCCTTCCCTTTCCGTGCGCGCCGTCGCCGGCCTGCCGCAGCGCCTCGTCAGCGGCGACATCGGCGGCTTTCTCGCGCGATACGGCCTCGGCAGCGATGTCGGCGCGCTGGGGCTCGCCTCCGGCGGGCGCTATGCGGTGCGCATGGCGCGCGACCGGCTGCTCGCGGTCGGCATGACGGCAGAGGACTGCGCCGATGGATGGCACGTCGAGGGCTACGGCGTGACGACGGTCGGCGCGGGCCTGCGCGTGCTCGAAGCGCGCGGGCCGGGGGTGCGCGACCTTATCGCGCGGGCGACGACGATCGATCCCGCCGATCCCGGCCCCTGTGCCGCCTTGCAGTTTTGCGGCATGACATGCAGTGTCTATTTCCACGGGGACCTGCAGACATTGCGCATCCACGTCGACCGGGGTCTTGCCGCCTATCTCTGGGAGTGGCTCGAATGCCAGCCGCTCCTTTCGGGCGGGACCGTCGGCGCCTGAGGAGAACGATCCGGTTTCGGAAACGGCGACCCGCGATGGTGCGGGCGCAAAAGGGGAGTTGAGACATATGAAAAGCATCCTGATCATCGGCACGGCCCTCGGCCTTCTGATGGGCACGGCCGCCCGGGCGGAGGACCTCACCATCGCCGTGGCCGGCCCCATGACCGGGCCGCTGGCCACGATCGGCGACCAGTTCAAGCAGGGCGCGCAGGCAGCCGCCGACGCCATCAACGGCAAGGGCGGCGTGCTCGGCCGCCAGATCAAGCTGCAGTTCGAGGACGACCAGTGCGACCCGAAGCAGGCCGTCTCGGTGGCCAACCGCATCACGGCCGCCGGCATCGGCTTCGTCGACGGCCATGCCTGCTCGGGATCGAGCATCCCGGCCTCGGCGGTCTATGCCGAAAACGGCACGCTGATGATGAGCCCGGCCTCCTCCAACCCGGTCATGACGGACGCCGCCGCCGCCAAGGGCTGGACCAACATCATGCGCCTCTACACCCGCGACGACGCGCAGGGCGCCTTCATCGGCCCGTGGATCGCCAAGCAGTATGCCGGCAAGAACGTCGCCGTCCTGCATGACAAGACGGCCTACGGCCAGGGCGTCGCCGATGCGGTGCGCGCCACGATGAACGAGAACGGCCTCAAGGAAGTCCTCGCCGAGGGCATCAATGCCGGCGAGAAGGACTACAACGCCCTGGTGACCAAGCTGAAGGACGCCAAGGTCGATGTCGTCTATTTCGGCGGCTACCACCCGGAAGCCGGCCTCATGCTGCGCCAGGCGGCCGAGCAGAACTACAAGTTCCAGCTCATCATGCCCGACTCCATCGCCTCGCCGGAATTCTGGCAGGTCGCGGGCCCGGCCGGCGAGGGCACGCTGTTCGTCTTCCCGTCCGATCCGCAGGCCAAGCCCGAGGCGAAGGAAGCCGTCGAGAAGATCCAGTCCGGCGGCTTCAAGCCGGAAGGCTTCACGCTCTTCTCCTATGCCGTGATCCAGGCCTTCGCGCAGGGCATCGAGCGCGCCGGCTCGGACGATCCGACCAAGGTCGCCGAGGCGCTGAAGAACGGCCAGCCGATCGACACCGTCGTCGGCACCGTCACCTTCGACGAGAAGGGCGACCTCAAGGACGCCAGCTACGACATCAACCGCTGGAACAACGGCGCCTACGCGCCGATCGCGCAGTAAAGCCTCAAGACAGCAAAGGGCGGGAACCTCGGTTCCCGCCCTTGCCACGTATGGAGCGGCCGCTAGGCCGCCTTTTCGTTTTCAGGCGTAGCGCGCGACGGCGAGGTCGGTGGCGTTGATCTCGGGCTTGCGGCCGGAGACGAGGTCGGCGATGACGCGGGCCGAGCCCGAGCTCATCGTCCAGCCGAGCGTGCCGTGGCCGGTGTTGAGGAAGAGGCCGGCGATCTTCGTCGGGCCGATGACCGGCGTGCCGTCGGGCGTCATCGGGCGCAGGCCCGACCAGAAGCTCGCCTTCGACACGTCGCCGCCGGGGAAGAGATCGGTGACCGAGTGCTGCAGCGTGAGGCGGCGCGGCTCGCCGAGATCGTTGGTGTAGCCGGAGATCTCCGCCATGCCGCCGACGCGGATGCGGTCCCCGAGGCGGGTGATGGCGATCTTGAAGGTCTCGTCCATCACGGTCGATTCCGGGGCGCGCGAGGCGTCGGTGATCGGGATCGTCAGCGAATAGCCCTTGACCGGATAGACCGGCAGGCGGATGCCGTGCGGGCGCACGAGGAGCGGCGAGAAGCTGCCGAGCGCCACGACCACGGCGTCGGCCTGGAGCCGGCCATGCGCGGTGACGACGCCGGTGACGCGCCCGCCTTCGACGTCCAGCCCGCGGATGATGCTGCCGTAGTTGAAGGTGACGCCGAGTTCGGCGGCCTTGGCCGCCAGCGCATTGGAGAACTTGAAGCAGTCGCCGGTCTCGTCCTTCGGCGTCAGCAGGCCGCCGACGATCTTCTCGCGCACATGCGCGAGCGCCGGTTCGACGCGGATGCAGCCCTCGGGGTCGAGCACCTCGTAGGGGATGCCGTCGGCGGCGAGCGCCTTGACGTCCTTGGCCGAGGCGTCGAGCTGCGCCTGCGTGCGGAAGAGCTGCAGCGTGCCCTGCATGCGCTCGTCATAGGCGATGCCGGTCTCCTCGCGCAGCGCGGCGATGGAGACGCGGCTGTAGTCGGCAAGGCGCAGCATGCGGCTCTTGTTGATCGCATAGCGCTCGGAGGTGCAGTTGCGTAGCATCTGCGCCATCCAGCGCAGCATCGCCATGTCCACCTTGGGGCGCAGGATCAGCGGGGCGTGTTCCATGAACAGCCACTTCATCGCCTTCATCGGGATGCCCGGCGCGGCCCAGGGCGAGCAGTAGCCGAAGGAGACCTCGCCGGCATTGGCGAAGCTGGTCTCCAGCGCGGGGCCGGGCTGGCGGTCGACGACCGTGACCTCGTGCCCCGCCCTGGCAAGCTGGTAGGCCGACGTGACGCCGACGATGCCGGCGCCGAGAACGATGACTTTCATGGGTTCCTCACTTGCAGAAAAGGCGTGGCGGGCAGCGCGTGTCCTAGCGGTACTGCCGCTCGTATCGATGGCCGAGACCGGTCAGGATCTCGTAGGCGATGGTGCCGGCGTCGCGGGCGACATCCTCCAGCGTCTGGTGCGGGCCGAGCACCTCCACGAGGCTGCCGAGCTTGAGGCGGCCTTCGGGCAGGGCGGAGACGTCGATGGTGATGCTGTCCATCGAGACGCGCCCGACGATGGGCAGGCGCACGCCGTCGCAATAGACCGCGCCGCGGTCCGAAAGGCTGCGCGGCAGGCCGTCCGCATAGCCGGCGGCGATGGTGGCAAGGCGGGTCGGGCCGGTCGCGACATGGCTGCCGCCGTAGCCGATGCGCGTGCCGGCCGGCACCGTGCGCGTCTGCACCACGGCGACGTCGAGCTTTACGACGGGCTCCATCGGGTTTGCCCGGCCGGCCGTCGGCGCGCCGCCATAGAGCGCGATGCCGGGGCGGGCGAGCACGCCGTGATAGGCCTTGCCGAGGAAGATGCCGCCGGAATTGGCGAAGCAGACGGGAAACTGCGGGAATTGCGCCGAAACGCGCGCCATCTCGGCGCTCTGCTCGCCGTTCTGCGCGCTGTCGGCATCGTCGGCGCAGGCGAGGTGGCTCATGACGAAGAGCACGTCGATGCCGCTGTCGCCGCTCACCAGTTCGGCCAGCGCCGCCCGCTCTTCCGGCGGCACGCCGAGCCGCGACATGCCGGTGTCGAACTGCAGGACGGCCGGCAGCCGGCGGGCGAGCGTCCGGGCGGCATCCGCCCATTGCCGCCACTGCTCCAGCGAATTGATCACGGGCACGATGCCCTCGCGGGCGCAGGCCAGCTCGTTGCCGGGCTGGAGGCCGTTCAGCACGAAGACCGTGGCGTCGGCGGCCAGCAGCGGGCGCAGGCGCAGCGCCTCGACGAACTGCGCGACGAAGAAGTGGCGGCAGCCATGGGCATGGAGGCGTTCGGCGACCCGGGCGGCGCCGAGCCCGTAGGCATCGGCCTTGACGACGGCCGCCGCGCGCGCCGGCGCGACCTCGGCGGCAAGCCGCTCGTAGTTGCGGGCAAGGGCGGCAAGGTCGATGGCGAGATAGCCCGAGGCACCGCCCGTCGCGCCCGCCTCGCCCTGCCGCATCGTCTTCGTCACGCCGTCCATGCCCTGCCTCCCGGTTTCGGCGGAGCCTAGTGAAACGATTGTGAAATTGCCGACGAAACAGCGCTTGATTGTTGCGCGTGGCCATGATTTTTGAACGAAACGACGAATCTTTGGAACGATCTGCAATGACGGCGCTGGACGCGATAGACCGGAACATCCTGCGGCTTCTCCGGCTCGATGCGCGCATGAGCAATGCGCGGCTCGCCGCCGAGGTGGGCCTGTCGCCGTCGGCCTGCCTTCGGCGCATCAAGCTGATGGAGCAGGCGGGCGTCATCCGCGGCTATACGGCGCTGGTGGATGCCTCCAACGCCGAATCGACCATCGCCGTCATCATCAACATCACGCTGGAGCGGCAGACGGAGGATCACCTCGACCGCTTCGAGGCGGCGGTGCGCAAGCACCCGGAAATCCGCGAATGCTTCCTGATGACGGGCGGCTCGGACTACCTGCTGCGCGTCGAGGTCGCCAATGCCGGCGAGTTCGAGCGCATCCACAAGGAGATCCTGTCGGCCATGCCGGGGGTCTCGCGGATCCATTCGAGCTTCGCGATCCGCAACGTGCTGGCGACCAAGCCGCGGGGGCGGACGAAGCGAGGCTAGAGCATTTCCGCTTTTCCTCGAATCGCGAAAACGCTCTATCCTTTTGTTTCTACGCAATTGCGGACGCAAAACGGCTGCGCACTTTTGCTGGAATTGCTCTAGCGCTTCGTCCCGTAATATTTCTCCGCGATGCCGCGGGCGGCAGCGGCCGCGCCGGCGCCGATGTCGAGCATCCGCGCCGTGTCCGCCCGTGCCGTCGGCGCGGCAACGGCGATGGCCCCGACCGGCCTGCCGTTCGGCGCGATGATCGGGGCGGCGGCGCTGATCACGCCCATCTCGAAGCCCTGGTGGCTGATCGAGAAGCCGCGCTCCGCCGTCTCCGCCAGGATGGCGCGCACCGCCTTCGCATCGGTGATCGTCTGCGGCGAGAAGCGCTCCAGCGGCTGCGCCAGCACGCGGTCGATCTCGCCTTCCGGCAGGAAGGCGAGGAAGGCGAGGCCCGAGGCGGTGGCGTGGAAGGGCAGGGCCGCGCCGAGATCGACGATCACCCGGTGGGCCTGCGATGAATCCTCCACATGGATGGTGGCAAGGCGCCCGCCGGCAAATTCGGACAGATGCACCGTCTCGCCGGTCTCCTCCGCCAGCGCCCTGACGAAAGGCGCGGCCACCGCGGCGAAGGGAAAGCGCGCCTGCCGGATGCGGGCAAGGCGCACCGGGGCCGCGCCCAGCCGGTACCTGCGCGTCTCGGCGTCCTGCTCCACGAAGCCCTGCCGTTCGAGCTCCACCAGGAAGCGCCGCGCCGTCGCCTTGTCGAGCGCGGACAGGCGCGCGAGGTCGCTGAGGCCGGTATCCCTGTCGAGCCGGGAGATGAGGTCGAGGAGGGCGAGGGCCTTGCCGATGGTGCTCATTTGTTTCTTCCGTCTTCCGTTACGCCCGCCGCAACCGGATTTCCGGCGCGGGCCCCGTCGCTTTCGTCCTCCCATGCCGCATCGAGATACTTAACATGAGAAATAACTTGACGGCGAAGCTGGCTTTTGCAAGTCTATTATTAAAATAATGGTTCAAATAATGAACCGCAAGCGGATTATGCAGTGGGAACCGCCGTGGCAGTCGCGCGGCGTCAGGAGAGCGGCGGCCGCGGGCCGGCCGTCAGGATGGGAGCAAGATCATGACCAGTGAAACCGTGTCGCCCGGCGGCGCGAACCAGTTGCGCAAGAACAGCCTCGGCGTCGGGGCGGTGACATTCCTCGTCGTCTCGGCCGCGGCGCCGCTCACGGCGGTGGCCGGCGGCGTGCCGCTGTCGATGATGCTCGGCAACGGGCCGGGCATTCCGCTGACCTTCGCCTTCGTGACGACGGTGCTGCTGCTCTTCGCCGTCGGCTATGTCGCCATGGCCCGGCACATCAGCAATGCCGGCGCCTTCTATGCCTATACGGCGCAGGGCCTCGGCGGGCTTGCCGGCGGGGCCGCGGCGCTCGTGGCGATCCTTGCCTACAATGCCATGCAGATCGGCGTCTTCGGCCTCTTCGGCGCGGCAACGGCCGGCTTCTTCGCCGGCTACGGCATCGACCTGCCCTGGTGGGCCTGGACCTTCGCCGGCATCGCCGTCGTCGCGGTGTTCGGCTATCGCCGGGTGGACTTCTCCGCCCGCGTGCTCGCCGTGCTGGTGGTCCTCGAATATCTCGTCGTGCTGGTCATCGACGCGGCGATCCTCGTCAAGGGCGGCGACAGCGGCCTTTCCGCCGCGCCCTTCACGCCCACCGCCTTCTTCAGCGGCACGCCGGCCATCGGCATCCTCTTCTGCTTTGCCGCCTTCATCGGCTTCGAGGCGACGACCATCTACAGCGAGGAGGCCCGCGAGCCCGCCAAGACCGTGCCGCGCGCCACCTACATTTCCGTGCTGATCATCGGCCTCTTCTACATGCTGACCTCCTGGCTGATGGTCAACGGCGCGGGCGTCGACAAGCTGGTGCCGGAAATCCAGGGCCTTGCCGATCCGACAACCTTCCTCTTCGGCCTTGCCGAGCGCTATGTCGGCGGCGGCATCACCACGGTCATGGGCGTCCTCTTCATCACCAGCCTGTTTGCCGGCGTGGTCGCCTTCCACAACGGCGTGGCGCGCTATCTCTACGTCGCCGGCCGCGAAGGCCTGCTGCCGAGGGCGCTCGGCGTCACCCATCCGGTCTTCCAGAGCCCGCATGCCGGCTCGCTCGTGCAGACGGTGATCGCCGTCCTCGTCGTCGCGCTCTTCGCCGCCACGGGGCAGGATCCGGTGCTCGCGCTGTTCTCCTGGCTCACCAATGTCGGCACGCTGGCGATCATCCTCCTGATGGCGCTGACCGCCTTCTCCATCGTCGCCTTCTTCAGCCGCAATCCCGGCCTTGAGGGCAACAAGCTGGTGACGACCGTGCTGCCGGTGCTGACGGGGCTGATCCTTCTCGCGCTGGTGTTCTATATTGCCACCAACTTCGGCGCGCTCGCCGGGGCGGAAGGGGCGCTTGCCGTGTTCCTGCCCGGCCTCGTCGTGATCGCCGCGGTCGTCGGCCTCTTCTGCGCCATGCGCCTGAAGGCGGGCGATGCCGGCGCCTTCGCGCGGCTCGGCCTCGGCCGTGAAGTCTGAGCAATGCCGAACGGACGGCGCGCTGCGGCGCGTCGTCCCTCCTTCCAGGGAAAGACGATGCAGGAAAAGATCGAAGCGCTCCGAAACATCCCCGTCACCCCCCGGTCGCTGTTCATCGACGGCGGGTGGAGCGAGGCCGCGGACGAGGCGGTGCTGGAGGTCGTCTCGCCCATCGACGGGCGCAGGCTGACGACCATCGCCGATGCCGGCGCGGCGGATGTCGACCGTGCCGTCAGGGCCGCCCGCGCCGCCTTCGAAAAGGGTCGCTGGTCGAAGGCCGCGCCCGCCGAGCGCAGGAAGGTGCTCGTGCGGATCGCCGAACTGATCGAGAAGCATGCGCTGGAGCTTGCCGTGCTCGGCGTGCGCGACAACGGCACGGAAATCGCCATGGCGCTGAAGGCCGAGCCCGGCAGCGCCGCCGGCAGCTTCCGCTACTATGCCGAGGCCATCGACAAGGTCTATGGCGAGATCGCCCCGACGGCGGGCGATATTCTCGGCCTCGTCCATCGCGAGCCGGTCGGCGTCGTCGGCGCCATCGTGCCGTGGAACTTCCCCTTGATGATCGGCGCCTGGAAGATCGCGCCGGCGCTCGCGGCCGGCAATTCCGTCGTGCTGAAGCCGGCGGAGGTCGCCTCCCTCTCGCTGCTGCGCCTTGCCGAACTCTGCGCCGAGGCGGGCCTGCCGGAGGGTGTCCTCAATGTCGTCACCGGCCGCGGGGCCGTGACGGGCGAGGCCATGGGCCTGCATCCCGACATCGACGTCATCGTCTTCACCGGCTCGGGCCCGGTCGGACGGCGGCTTCTCGAATATTCCGCGCGCTCCAACCTCAAGCGCGTCTATCTCGAACTCGGCGGCAAGTCGCCCAACGTCGTCTTCGCCGACGCGCCCGACCTCGACAAGGCGGCCAGGATCTCGGCCTACGGCATCTTCCGCAATTCCGGCCAGGTCTGCGTGGCGGGCTCGCGCCTCCTCGTCGAACGGTCCATCGCCGAGGAATTCTCCGCGAAAGTCGCGGGCATCGCCGCGGCCATGAAGGTCGGCGATCCCTTGCTGCTGACCACCGAGGCCGGCGCCGTTTCCAGCGAGGCCCAGCTCGCCAAGGACCTCGGCTTTGCCGAACAGGCGCTCTCCGAAGGCGCGAGGCTGCGCACCGGCGGCCGGCGCATCCTCGCCGAGACCGGCGGCTTCTACATGGAGCCGACCGTCTTCGACGTCACGCCCGGCATGACGCTCGCCCGCGAGGAGGTGTTCGGCCCGATCCTGTCGATCATCCCCTTCGACGGCGAGGCGGAGGCGCTGCGCATCGCCAACGCCACCGACTACGGCCTCGCCTCCGCCGTCTGGACCTCCAATCTCTCGCGGGCGCACCGCATGGTGCGCGGCATCCGCGCGGGCGTGGTGCATGTCAACACCTATGGCGGGGCGGACAACACCGTGCCGCTCGGCGGCGTGCGCCAGTCCGGCAACGGCCATGACAAGTCGCTGCATGCGCTGGACAAATATGTCGACCTGAAGACGGCGTGGATCCAGCTCTAGAGCAATTCCAGCAAAAGTGCGCAGCGGTTTTGCGTCCGGAATTGCGTAGAAACAAAAGGATAGAGCGTTTTCGCGATTCGAAGAAAAGCGGAAATGCTCTAGGCGCGCGCGGCAGGGGGCACGGGGCAGGGCGGTCACCGCACTCCCCTTCTCCCCTCGGGGAGAAGGCGCCGGCAGGCGGATGAGGGGGATGCCGCAGGCAAGGACGCCGGCATTTTAGCCCGGAGCCGCCCCCTCATCCGACCCTTCGGGCCACCTTCTCCCCGAGGGGAGAAGGGAGGGCGGCACCGGCTTGCCCCAGGGCCGTCCCGACAGGCGGCGTCAGTAGACCTTCGCGCCCTCGGGCGCCTTCGCCGGCTCGGCGGCCCTGAAGTCGGCCAGCAGTTTCGTCGTCGCGTTGGCGAGCAGCGTCACGTCGTTGCCGATGGCGACGAAGGTGGCGCCGAGGTCGAGGTAGCGTTTGGCAAGACCGAGATCGCCGGTGAGGATGCCGGCCGCCTTGCCGTGCGCGCGGATCCTCGCCAGCGCCTTCTCCACCTCGGCCTGCACTTGCGGCGCGCCGGGCCGGCCGAGGAAGCCCATGTCGGCGGCGAGGTCGGCCGGGCCGATGAAGACGCCGTCGACGCCCTCCGTGCCGGCGATGGCGTCGAGCGCGTCGAGGCCGGCGCGGCTTTCCACCTGCAGCAGCAGGCAGATTTCGTCATTGGCGGTCTGGAGGTAGTCCGCCGTGCGGTTGAAGGCCGAGGCGCGCGCGAGCGCCGCGCCGACGCCGCGTACGCCATGGGGCGGGTAGCGCACGGCCTTGACCATCGCCTGCGCCATCGCTCCGCTGTCGACCATGGGGACCAGCAGCGTCTGCGCGCCGATGTCGAGAAGCTGCTTGACGATCCAGGTCTCGCCGATCGGCGGGCGGATGACGGCATGGCTTGCCGAGCCCTTCATCGCCTGGAGCTGGGAGACGAGCAGCGGCACGTCGTTCGGCGCGTGCTCGGCATCGAGCAGCAGCCAGTCGTAGCCCGCCTCCGCGCAGATCTCGACCGTGTAGGGATTGGCGAGCGCCTGCCAGAGGCCGATCTGCGCGCGACCCTCCTTCAGCGCCTGCTTGAAGCGGTTTTTCGGGGCGGGCATGGCAACTCCTATGCGAAGAACAGGCTGACCGAGCCGTAAGGCCCGAAATCGCCGACGATGGTGTCGCCGTGGCGCGCTTCGACCGGGCGGACGAAGGAGCCGGCGAGCACGATCTGGCCCGCCTCGATGCCGTCGCCATACTGCGCGAGGCGGTTGGCGAGCCAGGCGACGCCGCGGGCCGGCTGGTTGAGCACGCCGGCGCCGAGGCCGGTTTCCTCCACCTCCGCATTGCGGCTGACGATGGCGCCCATCCAGCGCATGTCGATTGCATCGGGCCTCACGGCCCGCCCGCCCGTGACGATGCCGGCATTGGCGGCGTTGTCGGCGATGGTGTCGGCGATGGTGCGCGCCTTCTTCGTCTCGGGATCGACGCGCAGGATGCGCGTGTCGAGGATTTCCAGCGCAGGCGTCACGTAGTCGGTGGCGTTCAGCACGTCGAAGACGGTGACGCCGGGGCCCTTCAGCGGCGCCTTCATGACGAAGGCGATCTCGGCCTCGACGCGCGGCTGGATGAAGCGGTCGGCCGGCACGCACGCGCCGTCCGCAAAGAGCATGTCGTCGAAGAGCACGCCGGAATCGGGGATGTCGATGTTCAGCGCATATTGCATCGCCTTGGAGGTGAGGCCGATCTTCCAGCCGATCACCCGGCGCCCGTCGGCGATCTTCTTGCGCACCCAGGCGCCCTGGATCGCATAGGCCTCGTCCATGGTGATGCCGGGATGTTTCAGCGAGAGAAGGCCGGTCTGGTTGCGGCTGCGCTCGGCGTCGTCGAGGCTCGTTACGGCGGCGCGGATGTCGTCTGGCGTCAGCATGATCGGGAAACCTCGTCGGCGATGGTGTTGCGAAGAAGGCCGATGCCCTCGGCCTCGACCTCCACCACGTCGCCCGGCTTCAGCCAGACCGGCGGGTCGAAGCGCGCGCCCGCGCCCGTCGGCGTGCCGCAGACGATGACGTCGCCCGGCGTGAGCGTCGTGAAGGTGGAGATGTAATTGATGATCCTGCGGAAGGAGAAGATCATGCGGCTTGTGCGGTCGCTCTGGCGCACCTCGCCGTTGACGCGGGTCTCCAGCGCCACGTCGGCAAGCTGGCTTTCGTCGGTGAACGGCACGAGCCACGGGCCGATCGAGCCGGTCGCGTCGAAATTCTTGCCCTGCGTGACGTTGAACTTGGCGTGGCGCACCCAGTCGCGGATCGTGCCTTCGTTGCAGAGCGTGAGGGCGGCGACATGGCTGAGCGCATCGGCCTGCGCGATCCGCCGCCCGCCCTTGCCGATGACGATGGCGATCTCGCCCTCGTAGTCGAGCTGCGGGCTTTCCGGCGGGCGGATCAGCGGCCGGCCGTGGCCGGTGAAGGAGCGCGGGAAGCGGATGAACAGCGAGGGGTTGGCGGGCGCGGCCTGGCCGTCCTTGTATTCCTCGTTGCGGTCGGGGAAGTTGACGCCGACGCAGATGATCTTCTCCGGCGCGGGGATCGGGATCTCGTAGACGATGTCGGAGAGCGCGTGGTCGGCGGCAAGCCCCGCCGCTTCCTCGGCCAGCGTCGAAAGGGCACCCGCCGCGATCACCTCGCGCAGGCTCGGCCAGCGCGCACCGTGGCGGGCCGAGAGGTCGACGATGCCGTCTTCCCTGACGAGGCCGTATTTCAGGACGCCCTGATGGGAAAAGCCGGCGAGGCGGGGCCGTTCGGTCACGGTGGTCTCCTTACGTCAGTCTGCGGGCGATCCCGGTGATCACCGTGAAGGCGGTATCGGCGTCGTCGCGGGTCATCTCGAACTGGCCCGCCTGGAAGCGGATGGCGATGCGGCCGTCGACGCGGGTCTGGGTGAGGTAGATGCGGCCGTCGTCGTTGATGGCGTTGACGAGGGCGATGTTGTGCCGGTCGCCGTCCTCGCCGCCCGTGTGGCGGAAGGAGAAGAGCGAGAGCACCGGCTCGCTGACGATCTCGAAGTCCGGTTCGGCGGCCAGCCGCGCGGCCAGCTCGCGCGACCATGCAACATGGTTGCGGATCATCGTGCGCAGCCCTTCGAGGCCGTGGTAGCGCATCAGGAACCACAGTTTCAGCGCGCGGAAGCGGCGGCCGAGCGGCACGGACCATTCGGAATAGTTGACGATGCCGTCATGGCCGTGGGTCTTGAGATATTCCGGCTGGATGGCGAGGGTGCGCACCTGGTCCTCGGGGCTCCTGATGAACTGCACCGAGCAGTCGAAATTGGCGCCGAGCCATTTGTGCGGGTTGAAGACGATGGAATCGGCCGCCTCGATGCCGTCCCAGAGCGTGCGGAATTCCGGGCAGATCATCGCCGAGCCCGCCCAGGCCGCATCGACATGGAGGTAGAGCCCATGCGCCTTTGCAACCGCCGCGACGTCGCGGATCGGGTCGCAGGCGCCGATGGAGGTGCCGCCGGTGCAGGCGATGACGCCGGCCGGGATGTGGCCCGCCGCAAGGTCCGCCCTGATGGCGGCGTCGAGCGCCTCGGGGTCCATGCCGTAGAGCGGGCCTTTCGTCGGGATGCGCACGAGGTTCGCCTCGCCGATGCCCGATATCCAGATCGCCCGGTCGATGGAGGTGTGCACCTGTTTCGAGGCATAGACGCGCACGGCCCCGTGCGCCGCCAGCCCCTCGCTGTTGCCCTTCCAGGAAAGCGCCTTCTCGCGCATGACGAGCACGGCGGCGAGCGTGGCGGTGGAGGCGGAATCCTGGATGACGCCGGAAAAGCCCTCCGGCAGGCCGAGCGCCCGGCGCAGCCAGCCGACCACGCGGGTCTCCAGCTCCGTCGCCGCCGGCGAGGTCTGCCAGAGCATGCACTGGGCGGCGACTGTCGTCACGAGATACTCCGCGATGACGGAGACGGGCGCGGCATTGGCCGGGAAATAGGCGAAGAAGCGCGGATGCTGCCAGTGGGTGAGCCCGTCGGGGACGATCCGCTCGAAATCGGAAAAGATCGTCTCCATGGCCTCGCCGGTCTCCGGGGCGGCATCGGCGATCTGCCTGAAGATGTCGCCCGGCCTCGTCTGCGCGCGCACCGGCCGCGCGCGCAGAGTCGCCCGATAGTCGGCGCCCCAGTCGGCGGCGGTTCGTGACCAGTGGCGGAATTCATCGCTGTCCATGTCCTGCTCCCTCGAAGGCCTCGCGCTGTTCTCGGCGCTCGGCCGGCGATTTGCAATGCCCGTCAGGGCGCGATGATCGGCTGGGCCTTGAGCTGCGGTTCCAGGACGTCGGTGCCGGCGAAGAGGCTGCCGTGCTCGAACCAGGATCGCGGCGCCGCCGCGCCCCACAGCGTCTGGCGCTGCGGGTCCTTGAGGTCCCACTTGATGGGTTCGAGGTCCGGGTCCACCGTCTGGTAGTCCGAGCAGTAGATCTCGATGCGGTGGCCGTCCGGGTCGAGGATGTAGAGGAAGAAGGCGTTGGAGATGCCGTGGCGGCCGGGGCCGCGCTCGATGTTGGAGACCCAGCCGGTCGTCGCCATCAGGTCGAGCAGGTCGATGATGTTGAGCGGCGTCGGCACCCAGAAGGCGGTGTGGTGCAGGCGCGGGCCGCGGCCGTTGGTGAAGGCGATGTCGTGCACGCCGCCCTTGCGGTGCGTCCAGGCGGCCCAGAGCCTGCCGCTCTCCTCGTCCTCGGTGTACTCCGTCACGCGGAAGCCGAGCTCGTTGTAGAAGGCGACGGAGGCGTCGACATCGGGCGAGAAGCAGTTGAAATGGTCGATGCGCAGCGGCTTCACGCCGCGATAGAGCGCGTATTTCTGGTGGATCGGCGGCAGGCGGTCCATCCTGGTGTAGAATTCCAGGGGAATGCCGTGCGGATCGCGCGTGCGGAAGGTGCGGCCCTGGTAGGGGCGCTCGACCCAGTCCACCGGCAGGCCCTTGCCCTTGAAGAAATGCACGGCCCTGTCGAGGTCCTCGTCATCGAAGACCTTGAAGCCGAGGTCGCGGGCTTCGGGCCTGTCGCATTTCCGGAGCACGATGCAATGGTGGCCTCGCTCCTCCATGGCGCGCAGATAGATCGTGTCGGCCGTCTCGTCCGTCACCTGCAGGCCGAGCGTATCGACATAGAAGGCGCGGGACCTGGCAAGGTCGGTGACGCCGAATTCGACATGGCTGAGGCGCACGATGTTGAAGGGCGGGTAGAGATTGGGCTGGGGTACGGGCATGGGGTCCTCCTCAAGCCCGCCTCGGCAGGCGAGGGCGGGCGCGGTCTGCGGTGGGCGGGGTCAGCCGCCGGGTTTCGGGCCGGCGGCTAGCCGCCGAGTTTCGCAATGGCGTGGGCGCGGGTGGCAAAGGCGATGTTCTTCGTCTCCATGTAGAAGTCGAAGGACCAGTCGCCGCCGTCGCGGCCGATGCCGGAATTCTTGACGCCGCCGAACGGCGTCGGCAGGTGGCGCACATTCTCCGAATTCACCCAGATCATGCCTGCCTCCAGATGGTCGGTGAAGCGGAAGGCGCGGGTGACGTCCGATGTCCAGAGATAGCCGGTGAGGCCGTACTGGACGTCGTTGGCGAGCGACAGGGCCTCCGCCTCGTCCCTGAACGGAATGGCCGTCAGCACCGGGCCGAAGATCTCCTCCTGCGCGACGCGCATGGCGTTGGTCGCGCCGGTGAAGAGCGTCGGGGAGACGTAGCATCCGCCGCCGGGGCCGGCGAACTTCTCGCCGCCCGCCGCGACCGTCGCGCCTTCCGCCCTGGCGATGGCGATGTATTCCAGCACCTTCTTCTCGTGCACCGGATGGATCAGCGGGCCGACGACGGTTTCCGGATCGAGCGGATGGCCGACCCTGATGCGCTTCGCCTTCTCGGCGACGAGGCCGGTGAAGCGGTCATGGATGCTCTCCTCCACCAGGAGGCGCGAGGAGGAGGTGCAGCGCTCGCCGTTCAGCGAATAGATCATGAAGACGGCGGCGTCGGCGGCGCGTTCGAGGTCCGCATCGGCGAAGACGACGACGGGGTTCTTGCCGCCGAGTTCGAAATGCACGCGCTTCAGCGTGTCGGCGCCCTGCTTCATGATCATCGAGCCGGTGCGGCTTTCGCCGACGAAGCCGATGGCCTTGATCAGCGGGTGCTCGGTCAGCGCCTTGCCGGCATCCTCGCCGAAGCCGTTGACGAGGTTCCAGACGCCCTTCGGCAGGCCGGCCTCCTCGGCGATCTCGACCAGCAGGCGCGCCGTCAGCGGCGAGAACTCGGCCGGCTTGTGGACGATGGTGCAGCCGGCGGCAAGCGCAGGCGCGATCTTCCACGTCGAGAGCATGAAGGGCGTGTTCCACGGCGTGATGATGCCGACCGGGCCGATCGGCACGCGGGTCGTCATGTTGACCTGGCCTTCGGCGCGCAGCGTCCTGCCGTCGCGGGCCTCGGGCGCGCGGTCGGCGAAGAAGCGGAAGTTCTCCGCCCCGCGCAGCGCGGCCTTGGCCATGAAGCGCAGCGACTGCCCCGTGTCCATGCATTCGACGAAGGCGATCTCCTCGGCACGCGCGACGATGGCGTCGGCGATCCTGTGCAGCAGCTTCCTGCGCGCATCGCCCGGCATGGCGGCCCAGTCGGCGAAGGCGGCCTTGGCGGCCCTGGCGGCGCGGTCGATGTCGGCGGCCGCGCCTCTGGCGACGGTGGCGAGCGGCTTCAGGTCGACCGGGGAGATGGTCTCGAAGGTCGCGCCATCGGCGGCCGGCACGTCCTCGCCGGCGATGCGGTTGAGGACGCCCTCCTGCTTGAAGCGGGCAAGGTAGGCCTCGGCCCGCGTGATGTTTTCCTGAAGTTTCGACATGATGCTTTCCCGGGGATTTCGGTTACCTGGCGCGCAGGCGCGGATGGATGGCGTTCTTCTTCCAGCTCAATTCCGCGTCGATCTCGCGGATTTCGAGCGACAGCGCGAAATGCGGCGTCTCGAAGAGGGGGGCGAGCAGCCGGCCGGCCGTCGCAAACAGCGCCTCGCCGGTGCGCTTCTTCTCCTCACCGCTGCGGCCCTTGCCGATGCGCAGGTTGAGGTCGATGAAGGCGTTCTCCGGCAGGCGATCGGCAATGGCGTAATGATCGGCCCGAAGCGCGCGAACCCTGACGGCGCCGACCTCGAAGAGGCCGGTCTCCAGCACGGTCTCCAGGAGCGCCGCGCAAAGCGCATCGAGATCGGTGCGGCCTTCGAGATTGGCCGAATATTCCACGGTCAGATGCGGCATCGTTCCTCCCGGTCCGCGATTTTGATTAACATGTTAAAGAAATGATGCGGCGTGTCAAGGGGGCTTTGGCGGGCGCCTGTGCCGGCTGGCGCCCTGATTGCAGGGGGACGATGATAGTCGTTTGTTTTTCCTTTGCAATTTTCACGCAGTGGATGCCACGCCCCTCACCCGTGCTGCCGGCCACCTTCTCCCCGCCGGCGGGGCGAAGGGGATATGCCGCACCGGTTTTCTCAAGCAATACCCGCTCATGGGGCGCGTCCCCTCGGCCCGCTTGCGGGGCAGGGCCATGGCATATGGAACTGGACGTCGCCGTTCTTCCCTTCTCCCCAGCGGGGGAGAAGGGGATGGGGCAACGATTTCCTTCTATGCGATGGCCCTCGCCTGCGGAGAGAGGGGGCAGGGCCAAGGGCGAGGGTGTCCTTTCCGTCGGCCGTGGCTCACGCCGCCAGCGGAAACACCGCGTTGACCTGTCCCGTGCCCGAGGAGGTGAAATAGTCCGTCAGGATCTCCGCCCTGCCGTCATAGCCGTCGCCGCCGAGTGCGCCGAACAGCATGGCGGTGTCGTGCATGAAGCCCTCGCCGTGGCAGAGCCTCGAATAGAGCGGCAGCATCTTGACGAATTCCTCGTTGCGGCCGGCGCGCCAGAGGTCCAGCACGCGCAGGTCCACCTGCCGGTAGAACTCGTTGGAAATGGTGTGGATGCCGGCGGGGGCGGCGTTGTTGTCGTGGATGCGGTGGGAGAGCGAGCCGCTGGCGAGGATCGCGGCGTTGCAGCCGCCTTCCTCGATGGCCCGGCGCACGGCCCTGCCGATGCGGAAGCTCTCCTCCATTTCGTGCCAGGGGCACCAGGCGGCGATGGAGAGCACGCGGAACCGGCCGTCGGCGTTGATGTAGCGCATCGGCACCAGCGTGCCGTATTCCGGCTCCAGCGTATCGACATGGTGCGCCATCATGCGGATGCCCTCCGCCGAGACGAGCCGGGCGATCTCGTCGCCGAGATCGGGCGCGCCGCGATAGTCGTATGCGAGGTCCTGGATGAAGTGGGGGAACTCGTTGCTGGTATAGATGCCGGCATACCGTTCGCGCGCGTTGATGTGATAGGCCGTGTTGACCAGCCAGTGCGTGTCGAAGACGACGATCGTGTCGACGCCGAGCGCATCGCAGCGCCGGCCGATTTCCGTCAGCCCGTCGATCGCCGGCTGCCGGCAGCCGTGATGGGGGCCGGGCATCTCGGATATGAACATGGACGGGACATGCGTGATCTTTGCGGCAAGCGACAGTTTTCCCATGGCCTTCTCCTCCTCTAGCCGGGCGGGTCCTTCCCTGCGGCGCAGGATAGCGGGGGTGCCGCGGCGAACGTTGATCCAGATCAAATAATAAACATGTTAAATAAAATCGGTTGGTGCCCTGACGGTTCAACATATGAACCAAGGCTTCAAATATAGACTTGCAATGCGTCGCGCTTCCTGCCAGATTAATTCGCATGTTAAGTAATATCTGCCCGCGGGGCGCCGGAGGAGGCGTTGCGGGCGGATGGCGGGCTTGACGCGGGGCGTTCCTGGTGAACGCTTTGGCAGGCCCGTCCCCGCAAACGAGGAGGATACGGTCGATGAGCGCAAGCGCCCGTCTGCCCCGGATACTGGTGATCGGCACCGGCGACACCAAGAGCGAAGAGCTGCTGTTCATGGCCGAGGTCATCGGCAGGGCGGGCGGCCTGCCCGTGATGGTCGATGTCAGCATCCTCGGCGATGCGCCCTATGTGCCCGACCATTCCAAGCATGACGTGGCCGCCGCCGGCGGCACCACCATCGCCGAAATCCTCGAAAGCGGCGACGAGAATTCCGCCATGGCGGCGATGGCGCGCGGCGCGGTGGCGCTGGTGCGGGATCTCTGCGCGGCCGGCGCGGTGGACGGCATGATCGCGCTCGGCGGTTCGCTCGGCACCGATCTTGCGCTCGACGTCGCCGCCGTCCTGCCGCTCGGCGTGCCGAAATTCATCGTCTCCACCATCGCCTATTCCCATCTCCTGCCGCCGGAGCGCATCGCGCCCGACCTGATGATGATCCTGTGGGCCGGCGGGCTCTACGGGCTGAACCCGATCTGCCGGGCGGTGCTGTCGCAGGCCTCGGGCGCCGTCGTCGGCGCGGCGAAGGCGGTCGAGAAGCCCGGCGGCGAGCGGCCGCTGATCGGCATGACCTCGCTCGGCTCCTCCTGCCTCAAATACATGAAGGTGCTGAAGCCTGAACTGGAGCGGCGCGGTTACGACGTCGCCGTCTTCCATTCCACCGGCATGGGCGGGCGGGCCTACGAGGCCGTCGCCGCGCGCGGCGAATTCGCCGCCGTCTTCGATTTCTGCATCCAGGAGGTCACCAATGCGGAAAACGGCTCGGTCGTCACGTCGGGGCCGGACCGCATGGAAAATGCCGGCCGCGCCGGCATTCCGCAGCTCATCGCCCCCGGCGCCGTCGACATGGTGGACATGCCGGCCTGGCAGGAAACGCCCGCGCGCTTCGCCGACCGGCCCTACCATGCCCACAACCGGCTGATCGCCTCCGTCACCGTCTCGCCGGAGCAGCGCCGCGCGGTGGCGCATGTCGTGGCGGCGCGGATGGCGGCGGCGAGCGCCCCCGTCGCCTTCCTCCTGCCGGTCGGGGGGCTGCAGGAATGGGACCGGGAGGGCGAGCCGCTGCACGAGCCCGAGGCGCTCGACGCCTTCCTTTCGGAAATGCGCAGGGCCGTGCCGCCGTCGGTCGCCTTCACGGAGGTCGCCGCGCATATCAACGCCCCGGAATTCGCCCTCAAGGCGCTGGAGGTCTTCGACCGCTGGGTCGACGAGGGCATCGTCGAAAGGGGTCGCATCGCATGACGGGCGCATTTCCAGGAAAAGTGGGGGCCGGTTTTCCGTCCGGACATGCGGAAAACCAAAAAGCGCTCATCCTCGATTTCGGCGGCGTCGTCACCCGCACGCTGTTCGAGACGCACGACATCACCGAGCGGGCGCTGGGGCTTCCGGCCGGCACGCTCACCTGGCGCGGGCCGTTCGATCCGTCCACCGATCCGCTCTGGGTCTCGATGCAGGCGCGCGAGATCACCGAGCGCGACTACTGGATGACCCGCACCCGCGAGGTCGGCGCGCTCATCGGCGAGGACTGGGCGGACATGAAGACCTTCGTGCAGCGCGCGCGGGGGGCGGACGGCGAGCTCGTGCTGCGTCCGCAGGCGCGCGATGCGGTTCTGAAGGCGAAGGCCGCGGGCCTCAGGCTTGCCATCCTTTCCAACGAACTCGACCTCTTCTACGGCGCCGCGTTCCGCAAGCGCTTCCCGCTGATCGACCTCTTCGACATCATCGTCGACGCCACCTATACCGGGATCCTGAAGCCCGATCCGCGCGCCTACGAGCAGGTGCTCGCCGAACTCGGTCTCGACCGGGCGGACTGCGTCTTCGTCGACGACCAGAAGAAGAACATAGAGGGGGCACAGGCCGTCAACCTCCCCCATGTGCATTTCGACGTGACCCGGCCTGCCGAAAGCTATGCGCAGGCGCTGAAAATGCTTGGAATTTGAAAGGAAATCCCATGCGCGATTCCAATTTCCTCATCGAGAACAACGCCCGCCATCTCTGGCATCCCATGGCGCATCCGGCCGAGATGCAGGCCAAGCCCCCGCGCATCATCAATGCGGGCGAGGGCGTCGAGGTGGTGGACATCGAGGGCCGCAAGGTGCTGGACGCCGTCGGGGGCCTGTGGAACGTCAATCTCGGCTATTCCTGCGAGCCGGTGAAGCAGGCGATCCGCGACCAGCTCGACGCGCTGCCCTACTATTCCACCTTCCGCGGCACCACCAATTCGCCGCTGATCGAGCTCTCCTACGAGCTTGCCGAATTCTTCAGGGAGGACGGGCTGACCCGCGCCTTCTTCACCTCCGGCGGTTCGGATTCCGTCGAGACGGCGCTGCGTCTTGCCCGCCAGTTCCACAAGATCAACGGCCAGCCGGAGCGCACCAAGTTCGTGGCCCTGAAGAAGGGCTACCACGGCACGCATTTCGGCGGCGCCTCGGTCAACGGCAATGCCAATTTCCGCCGCAACTACGAGCCGCTGCTGCCGGGCGTCTTCCATCTCGCCGCGCCCTATCCCTACCGCAATCCCTTCAACACGGCCGATCCGGCGGAAATCGCGCAGGCGATCGCCCGCCAGTTCGAGGACGAGATCGCCTTCCAGGGCGCCGACACCATCGCCGCCTTCATCATGGAGCCGGTGCTGGGCGCGGGCGGCGTGATCGTGCCGCACGAGACCTTCATGCCGCTGATGCACGCCATCTGCGACCGGCATGGCATCCTGCTCATCGCCGACGAGGTGATCACCGCCTTCGGCCGCACCGGCGCCTGGACCGGCTCGCGCGGCGTCGGCGTCAAGCCGGACATGATGACCACCGCCAAGGCCATCACCAACGGCTATTTCCCCTTCGGCGCGGTGATGATCTCCGACCGGGTGGCCGGCGTCTTCGAGAGCAACAGGGATGGCCTGGGCGCCATCGGCCACGGCTACACCTATTCCGGCCATCCGGTCGGCGCCGCCGCCGCCCTTGCGACGCTCAAGGAAACCGCGAAGGCCGACACCGCCGCCAATGCCGCCGCCCGCGGCATTGAGCTCATGGCGGGCCTCGAAGGGCTGAAGGCGAAGCACGACCTCGTCGGCGACGTGCGCGGCAAGGGCCTGATGGCCGCGCTGGAGCTCGTCTCCGACCGCGCCACGAAGAGCGCCGCCGCCAAGGACGTGGTGCAGAAGGTCTACGACACCGCCTACGAGTCGGGCGTCATGGTCCGCACCTCCGGCGCCAATGTCATCCTCTCGCCCCCGCTCGTCATCACCGCCGCCGACGTGCGGAAGATCGTCTCGGCGCTCGACGCCGGGCTTTCGGCGGTTGCGGGGTGAGGGCGATGCACGCTATTGCCGGTCCTGCCCGCCACCTTGGCGGCGAGGGCAGGGCTGTCGCACATGGCATGGTCCCGTCCCGGCTCCTTCCCTTCTCCCCGGCGGGGAGAACGACTGTCTTGTGAGTCAAGCGCTTTGCCATGGTTTTCCGTCCCGGATGATGGCGTTGAGGATGGTGAGGAGCTTTCGCATGGTCGCGACGATGGCGACGATCTTCGGCTTTCCGGCAGCAACGAGACGGTCGC
>NZ_JACBFT010000050.1:0-1516 GCF_021401195.1 Shinella sp. NM-101
CTGTCCGTCGTCAAATGAACTGAGACTTTTCGGGCTTTGGAAGAGCGGAGTTTCCGGCTCGGTTTGCGGGTTGATTTAAGCCGCTTTGGCGTGATGGTTCAAGCGGCGCTGTCTGATGGTGTCTCGTTTGATCCTTTCACGTTCGAGCAGGATGGACTGGCCGCGCCCGAAGTAGACGTCGGCCGGGGTGAGATTGTCGAGGCTCTCGTGGTATCGGCGATGATTGTAATGTTCGACGAAGGCCGCGATCTGGGCTTCGAGGTCTTCCTGAAAGAAGTAGTTTTCGAGCAGGATGCGGTTCTTGAGCGTCTGGTGCCAGCGTTCGATCTTGCCTTGCGTTTGCGGATGGCCAGGCGCGCCATGGACCTGATCGATCTTGTATTTTTCCAGCCACTCACCGAGATCGGAGGCAACGTAACACGGCCCGTTATCCGACAGCAGGCGCGGCCGGTGTTCGACCTTGACGCTGTTGCAACCTGAGGCAGCCAGTGCCAAGTCGAGCGTGTCTGTGACATCATCGACTTTCATAGTCGTGCACAGCTTCCAGGCGACGATGTAGCGCGAGAAGTCATCGAGAATGGTGGAGAGATAGAACCATCCCCAGCCGATGACCTTCAGATAGGTGAAATCGGTCTGCCACATCTCGTTTGGGTGCGTGGTCTTGTCCTTGAACTCGTCATTGGCCTTGATGACGATATAGGCTGGCGAGGTGATCAGGTCGTGTGCTTTCAGCAGGCGATAGACCGAAGCCTCTGACACGAAATAGCTTTCCGTGTCGGTGAACCTCACCGCCAACTCGCGCGGCGACAGATCGGCATGATCGAGCGCGAGTGCGATGATGCGATCCCTGATATCATCGGGGATGCGGTTCCACACCCGTGACGGCGCGGAAGCCCGGTCTTCCAGCCCTTCGACGCCGTGGGTCAGGAACCTGTCATACCATCGATAAAAGGTCGGCCTGGGAATGCCGAGCTTGTCGAGGGTCTGCCTGACCGACAGATGCGACTGCTCTACAAGCCGGATGATCTCAAGCTTCTCGGTGGCGGGGTATCTCATTCGTCGTCGCCCCCATCCGCGATCATGCTTTTTTTGAGCATGCGGTTTTCCAGGGTGAGGTCGGCCAGAGCCTCCTTCAAGTCGCGGCTTTCACGACGAAGTGCCTTCACTTCGTCACTGGTCGCCGAACGGGCGGTATCGCCCGCAAGACGTTTCTTGCCCGCCTCGAGGAATTCCTTCGACCAGCTATAATACAAGCTCTCCGCGATCCCCTCACGGCGGCAGATCGCGGCGATGCTATCTTCACCACGCAAGCCGTCCAGCACAATGCGGATTTTGTCCTCGGCTGAGTGGTGCTTGCGCGTGGCGCGGCGGATGTCCTTGATCGTCTTCTCAGCCGCTGACGACTGCGGCCCGGATTTCTGTCTCATCTTCGCTTCCTTTGATAGAGCTACGATGAGCCGAAAATCCTCTCTTCTCAACTAAACCAGTTCTGTCTCAAGGGCGCTGATCCGGGACA
>NZ_JACBFT010000051.1:0-1346 GCF_021401195.1 Shinella sp. NM-101
TCAGACAGCGCCGCTTGAACCATCACGCCAAAGCGGCTTAAATCAACCCGCAAACCGAGCCGGAAACTCCGCTCTTCCAAAGCCCGAAAAGTCTCAGTTCATTTGACGACGGACAGATCACGGGTCCTAGCGCGGGTGCCAGCGCCTTTAGTGGTTTCGCAGATAGAATATCGGCTGGAAGAGTCTTGGGGCTTCGGTGGTCCCGGCGATAACGAAACTGGCTTTGTTGTCTATCGGCTAACTGACGCGAGCGCTGAATGGGCAAGAGGCCAAGGGGGTCGCTTAACTGCCGCGCTAGATGGTTCCAGCAAATCTTGGCGAGCAACGCCCATTGATTACGCCGGCGATAAGCGGGCGTTCCGCGAATGGTCTCCAAAAGAGTGGGGTAAGCAGATTACATCCGGCGAAAATGTCGAGCCGCGTATTCCAACGCTGTTAGAATACTTAAACAAATATGGCTTCGATATTCCTATTGAATCTGGAAAAGATGTTGAAGTAAACGAAGCGATACAGTCGTCCGGCTCCTTCTATAAATATGGAAGAGGCGGGAGCGTCACCATTGTCGATCCGAAAAGAGGTAAGGTTTATTTCGCCTATGCCGGATGAACGCGGTTTTCCGTTCGGCCGAGTCTTAGAGCCCGCCCGAGAATTGGGGTTGAGTGATCGGGCTGATGATGATTCCAAGGAGGGGTCTGAAGCCTGAATGGAAGCGCCACGTGGAACCCGACCACCCGGCGGCTTTATAGTCGCAATCAGCCCCGATACGAAACCGACCTGACGGATGGCGAATGGAGGGTGCTCTCTCACCTGTTTCCTGAACCTGCCCGCAGAGGGCGCAAACCCGCCTGGCCGCTGCGCGAAATCGTCAACGCGATCTTCTACGTGTTGCGCGGCGGCATCCCGTGGCGGCTTATCCCGAAAGACCTGCCGCCCAAGAGCACGGTGTTTGGTTACTTCTGCCGATGGCGCGACAGTGGGCTATTCACGAGGATCAATCGTTGCCTTGTTGCGTTGGACCGCGAGCGGACTGGGCAAGAGGCCCCGCCGAGCGCCGCCGTGCTGGATAGCCAGAGCGTCAAGACCACCGAGAGCGGCGGTCCGCGTGGCTATGACGCGGGCAAGAAGGTCAAGGGTCGCAAGCGACAGGTGATGGTGGACATGGATGGTCGCGCACTCGTGCTTGATCCCCAGCCCGCAGACATTCAGGACCGCGACGGAGCGATCCGTAAGCGGTGTTTTGCACCCACCTTCCGGATCACGGCGTGATTGACGATGTTGAGCCGAATGAGGGCTTGGACATATGTCGATTTCAGAGCTTACGCTTACATCCAGCGATAAAGAGCCGG
>NZ_JACBFT010000052.1:0-1160 GCF_021401195.1 Shinella sp. NM-101
GCGACGATGCCGGCGCCGACGGTGCGGCCGCCTTCGCGGATGGCGAAGCGCAGCTTTTCTTCCATCGCGATCGGAACGATCAGCTCGACGTCAACCGTCACGTTGTCGCCCGGCATCACCATTTCCGTGCCTTCCGGAAGCGTCACGATGCCCGTCACGTCCGTCGTGCGGAAGTAGAACTGCGGACGGTAGTTCGTGAAGAACGGCGTATGACGGCCGCCTTCTTCCTTCGTCAGGATGTAGGCTTCGGCCTTGAACTTCTTGTGCGGCTTGACCGAACCCGGCTTGCACAGGATCTGGCCACGCTCGACGCCGTCACGCGTGACGCCGCGCAGCAGCGCGCCGATGTTGTCGCCGGCCTGGCCCTGGTCGAGCAGCTTGCGGAACATCTCGACGCCCGTGCAGGTCGTCTTCGTCGTCGGACGGATGCCGACGATCTCGATTTCCTCACCGACCTTGACGATGCCGCGCTCGACGCGACCCGTGACAACCGTGCCACGGCCCGAGATCGAGAACACGTCTTCGATCGGCATCAGGAAGGGCTGGTCGATCGGACGTTCCGGGGTCGGGATGTAGTCGTCGACTGCGGCCATCAGGGCGCGGATCGCGTCTTCGCCGATTTCCTTGTTGGAATCTTCGAGGGCGGCGAGAGCCGAGCCCTTGACGATCGGAATGTCGTCGCCCGGGAATTCGTAGGACGACAGCAGTTCGCGCACTTCCAGCTCGACGAGCTCGAGAAGCTCGGCGTCGTCGACCTGGTCGACCTTGTTGAGGAACACGACGATGGCGGGAACGCCGACCTGGCGGGCGAGCAGGATGTGCTCGCGGGTCTGCGGCATCGGGCCGTCGGCAGCCGAGACGACGAGGATCGCGCCGTCCATCTGGGCCGCACCGGTGATCATGTTCTTGACGTAGTCGGCGTGGCCGGGGCAGTCGACATGCGCATAGTGGCGGTTGGCCGTCTCGTATTCGACGTGCGCCGTCGAGATGGTGATGCCGCGCGCCTTTTCTTCCGGTGCGGCGTCGATCTGGTCATACGCCTTGAACTCGCCGAAATACTTCGTGATCGCTGCCGTCGTCGACGTCTTGCCATGGTCAACGTGGCCGATCGTGCCGATGTTTACGTGAGGCTTGTTGCGCTCAAACTTACCTTTTGCCAT
>NZ_JACBFT010000053.1:0-1121 GCF_021401195.1 Shinella sp. NM-101
GGGTGGGTTCAAGGATGAAGTGCGACTTGCGAATGATGCCAATGGTTTATCAGTCGCAAGGACGCTGCAATGAAACACACCTACTCCCACCTGGACCTGAATGAACGCCGCAGGATAGCGCGCTGGCGTCACGCCGGCCTGAGCGTCGATATCATCGCGGAGAAGCTGGGACGTCATCGCTCGACGATCTTCCGCGAGGTTCGGCGCAACGTCTACATCGACAAGGAATGGCCTGATCTCAGCGGCTACCATTGCGTGACCGCGCATGACATGGCTTGCGAACGGCGGGCCAAGCTCAGGAAGCTCGCGCGCTTCTCGCATGTCCGCCAGTCCGTCATCGAACGGATCGTGCACGGCTGGTCGCCGCAACAGATCGCCGGTCGGATGCGGCTGGAGCACCATCCGATTTCGGTCAGCCACGAGACGATCTACAAGTTTGCCTATTCGGCCGACGGACATGCCATCAAGCTCTGGAAACATCTGCCGGAACATCGTGCGCGACGCCGGCCACGTCATGCCAGGCGCCGGCATGGCCAGCGCTTCAGCCCGGATCTCAACATTTTGCGCCGCCCGGACGTGGTTGCCGATCGCAGGCAGTTCGGACATTGGGAATGCGACCTGATCCAGTTCCGCCAGAAGTTCGGCAAGGCGAACGTGACGTCACTGGTCGAGCGGGTCAGCCGCTCTGCTGTTCTCTTTCGCAACAACGACAGGCAGTCGCGCCCGATCATGGAGCGTCTCATCGGCGTGCTGCAGGCCCTGCCCCATCGCGCACGGCGCTCGATCACTTTCGACCGTGGGACGGAGTTTACCGACTGGCCCTACCTCCAGGCCGGGATCGGCTCCGCGACATCGTTCTGCGACCCGCAATCGCCCTGGCAGAAAGGCACCGTCGAGAACACGAACGGGCGGGCCAGGAAATGGCTTTCGAGGGATGTCGATCCGCTCTCGATTACCGACCAGGATCTGAAGGACATCTGCGACCGGCTGAACACAACGCCACGCAAGTGCCTCGGCTACAAGACACCGGCCGAGGTCTTTCGCCAGAAGCTACTCGCGCAGATGCGATCCGGAGGATAGCATCAACGAGCCTGCAAGTCGCGCCTGGGCTTGAGCTCACA
>NZ_JACBFT010000054.1:0-1113 GCF_021401195.1 Shinella sp. NM-101
AGTCAAGCGCTTTGCCATGGTTTTCCGTCCCGGATGATGGCGTTGAGGATGGTGAGGAGCTTTCGCATGGTCGCGACGATGGCGACGATCTTCGGCTTTCCGGCAGCAACGAGACGGTCGCGGAAAGCCTTGAGGACCGGGTTGTGGCGGGCCGCCACGAGAGCGGCCATGAACAGCACGGCCCGCACCCGGCTGCGCCCGCCACCGATGAAGCTCTTGCCGCGCCACTTGCCCGACTGCCGCGTGAACGGTGCAACGCCCGCCAATGACGCGATCCGGCGCCGGTCGAGGCTGCCCAGTTCCGGCATCTCGGCAATCAGCGTGCGGGCCGTGGTCGGCCCCACGCCCGGCACCGACGTCAGAAGGGCCTCGCGCACCCGCCACAAGGGCGATTTGCGAATGCGCCCGTCCAGATCGCCATCCAGGCTTTCCAGTTCACGCCTCAGCGCGGCAAGCAGCCGCCTGATGCTCTTGTTCGTCTCCTTCGCCAGGGCCATCCGCGCCCGGTTCTCTTCCGCCGTGATCATCTGCACGATCTGGCGGCGGCGCGAAACGATGGCCGAGAAGACCTCGCTTTCCTCATCGCGCAACGGCCGGATCTCGGGGCTTGTTGCGGCCACGAAGGCTGCGATCACGGCCGCATCGATCGGATCGGTCTTGGCGCGCTTGCCCAGGGCATGGGCATAGGAACGCACCTGCGCCGGATTGACCACGACCACCGCAAAGCCGGTCGAAGACAGGCCTGCGGCTGCAAGCATCTCGTAACCGCCGGTCGCCTCCAACGCCACGATCCCGGCCTTCGCCCGGGTAAGCCGCCTGGCCAGTTCATCCACGCCGGCATGATCATTGCCGACGAAGAAACTGTCCCCGGCCGGAAGCACATGCACATCCAGCCGTTCCTTGGAAACATCGATGCCAACGATCACATCCATCTTGTCCCATCCTTGCCTAAGCGGGCTTCGCGAGCGGCCCTGGCGACTGTTCGGGTTCGATGGAACGGCGGATGATGACCCGAGCTCTCCCACGGGCTTGCAAGCCCAAAGGTCATGCGGTCTCTCATCCGCCACCGCGACACGCACTACAGCGCCAAACGCGGGCCAAGGGAAGTTACAA
>NZ_JACBFT010000055.1:0-969 GCF_021401195.1 Shinella sp. NM-101
TCACCCCCGTCCGAACTCGTCCTCGATGCGGATGATGTCGTCCTCACCGAGATAGGACCCGGTCTGGACCTCGATGAGTTCGAGCAGGATCTTGCCGGGATTGGCAAGGCGGTGCAGCTCGCCCTGGGGGATGTAGACGGATTCGTTCTCGCGCAGCGGGATCGTCCTGTCGCCGATCGTCACCTCCGCCGTGCCGCGCACCACGATCCAGTGCTCCGAGCGGTGGTGGTGCTTCTGCAGCGACAGCCGCTTGCCCGGCGTCACGAAGAGGCGCTTGACCTGGAAGCGCTCGCCGTTCAGCACCGACGTATAGCCGCCCCACGGACGGTAGGCCGTCGGATGCGTCTGCGTCAGCTTCGCCGTCTTCGGCAGCGCGGCGAGGTGCCTGACGAGGCTGCCGACATTCTGGCTGTCCTCCAGCCGCCCGACATAGACCGCATCCTCGCTGGCGACGACCGCAATGTTGTCGAGGCCCTGCACGGCGACATGGATGTCGCGCGAGATGACCAGCGAGTTGCGCGTGTCGAGCACCGTCGTGCTGCCGTCGGCGACGTTGCCGTCCGCATCCTGCCGGCCGGTCTTCCAGACCGAATCCCAGCTTCCAAGGTCCGACCAGGCGATCGGCGAGGGCACGACGGCAGCGATCGGCGTCTTCTCGAAGATCGCATAGTCGACGGAGATGTCGGGCGCGCGGGCGAAGGCGGCCTCGTCGAGCCGCTCGAAGTCGAGGTCGTGCTGCGCCTTGGCGACCGCCTCGCCTGCGGCGTCCAGCACGTCGGGCGCATATTGCTGCAACTCGCGCAGGAAGAGGCCGACCGGCAGCATGAACATGCCGGAGTTCCAGAGATAGCCGCCGGTCTCCAGCATGGCGGCGGCGGTCTCGCGGTCGGGCTTCTCGACGAAGCGGCGCACCGCATGGGCGCCGTTGCCGAGGTCCTCGCCGGTCTCGATATAGCCGTAGCCGGTGGC
>NZ_JACBFT010000056.1:0-895 GCF_021401195.1 Shinella sp. NM-101
CGATCAGTACGGCTATTTCAGCATTCTGCCGATCAGCCCGACCGAGAGCGAGGCAGCCTATGTTCTCGACGGCCTGTTCGACCACGACACCATCCTGGAGATCGAGGAGCACTTTACCGATACCGGAGGTGCGAGCGATCATGTATTTGCCCTCTTCACTCTGATCGGAAAGCGTTTTGCGCCTCGGCTGCGCAATCTCAAGGACCGGAAGTTCCATACTTTCGAAAAGGCCGACTCATATCCAGCACTGGCCAACCATATCGGCGCGCCGATCAATACCGCCCTCATTCTGGAACACTGGGATGACCTTCTCCATCTGGCGGCATCAATCACGACACGCTCTGTTGCGCCCTCAATGATCCTCAAAAAGCTGGCGGCATCCTCGAAACCGAGCCAGTTGGCGAAAGCCCTGCGTGAGCTCGGGCGCATCGAGCGATCCCTGTTTATGATCGAATGGTATTCCAACCCGGCACTTCGCCGGCGATGTCAAGCCGGTCTTAACAAAGGAGAATCCGCCCACAAGCTCAAGCGGGCCGTTTTCTTCCATGAGCGCGGCGAAATCCGCGACCGATCGTTCGAAAGTCAGGCATTCCGTGCCTCGGGCCTCAACCTTGTCGTCAGCGCCATCGTCCACTGGAATACCGTTTATCTCAGCCGTGCCGTAGCCCATCTGCGTCAAAGTGGTCGAACTATCCCCGACATATTGCTCAAGCATGTCTCGCCACTCAGCTGGGAGCACATAAATCTCACCGGCATCTATTCCTGGGACACCGAGCAGCAGATGCCCGAAGGCTTCAGGCCATTGCGACTTCCTGGAAGAATCCTCCGCGCTGCATGACGTTCCCGCTCCGTTCGGTCTTAGCGTACGATTTCGAGCAGCTCTTGTTCTGACCCC
>NZ_JACBFT010000057.1:0-862 GCF_021401195.1 Shinella sp. NM-101
CCCATGAAGATCCTGGTCCCTGTAAAGCGGGTTGTTGATTACAACGTGAAGATCCGCGTGAAGTCCGACGGTTCGGGCGTCGAGCTTGCCAACGTGAAGATGTCGATGAACCCGTTCGACGAGATCTCGGTGGAAGAGGCGCTGCGGCTGAAGGAAGCCGGCAAGGCGGAGGAAGTGGTGGTGGTGTCGATCGGCCCGTCCAAGGCCGAGGAGACGCTGCGCACGGCGCTCGCCATGGGTGCCGACCGGGCGGTGCTGGTGGAGACGGACGATGCCGTCGAGCCGCTGGCGGTCGCCAAGATCCTCAAGGGCGTCACCGAGGCCGAACAGCCCGGCCTCGTCATCGTCGGCAAGCAGGCGATCGACGACGATTCGAACCAGACCGGCCAGATGCTCTCGGCCCTGCTCGGCTGGGCGCAGGCGACCTTCGCCTCCAAGGTCGAGATCGGTGAGGGCTCGGCAGAGGTCACCCGCGAAGTCGACGGCGGTCTCCAGACCATCGAGGTGAAGCTTCCGGCGGTCGTGACGACCGACCTTCGCCTCAACGAGCCGCGCTATGCCTCGCTGCCGAACATCATGAAGGCGAAGAAGAAGCCGCTCGACAAGAAGACGCCGTCCGACTTCGGCGTCGACACCGCTCCGCGCCTCACGGTGCTGAAGACCGAGGAGCCGTCGGGCCGCAAGGCGGGCGTCAAGGTCAAGAGCGTCGCCGAACTGGTCGACAAGCTCAAGACCGAAGCCGGCGTGCTGTAAGCAGGAAAGGGAGAACATCACCATGGCCATTCTTCTTCTGGCAGACCACGACAACGCTCACCTTTCCGACCAGACGGCCAAGGCGCTGACGGCGGCAAGCAAGATCGGC
>NZ_JACBFT010000058.1:0-848 GCF_021401195.1 Shinella sp. NM-101
CACCTGGGATGGCGGTGTCCGACAGTTCCTTGTGGACGAGCAATGCGATCCTGCAAGGATCGAACGCATCATGGCAGACGAGCCGAAATCATAAACCCCGCGGCCTTCGCCGGATGGATACCCGGAGTGCAGGGCTACGTCGGCATCGCCCTCAAAGCTGCCCGAGGTGCTTACGACCGAAACCAGTGGGCCCGCCATTGGTACGATGAGATGAGGAAAGCTGAGACCCACGAGGCGTTCTGGCAGGCCTCCGTGCTGTTTGCGAAAGTGGTTGACGCTCGGTTCGTGCTTTGGCGGCATCCCGCCGACCGCTCGACGCTGTTCGGCAGATGTTGGTCTTCCATAAAGCGTGAAACCGAGAGCCGCATCGACAAATGGCACAACAAGAGAAAGGATAAACTGTTCGGTGACACCCGGCCGGAAGCTATCTTCTTGGGCGTATAGATTTAGCGATGAGCGTCGGCAGGATTTCGCAGCGTGCGCTACCGACAACCGACATTTCAACGGGTGGGGTCCAGAATACCTTTTCGACTCTATCTCATTGGTGCACCACAATTGGACCAAGGCGTCGAGCCGGCGCTCCGCAACTACGGCAGTAGCTGCGCCACATCAGCGCTCGATGTAGTCACTTATCCGCTGATCCAGGGGATTTGCTGACCATGGCCCCAATTAATATCATCACGTCCAGCGGGCTATGTATGATTGGCAAAATGCCGAAGACACGCAACTGTCCGTCGTCAAATGAACTGAGACTTTTCGGGCTTTGGAAGAGCGGAGTTTCCGGCTCGGTTTGCGGGTTGATTTAAGCCGCTTTGGCGTGATGGTTCAAGCGGCGCTGTCTGATGGTG
>NZ_JACBFT010000059.1:0-786 GCF_021401195.1 Shinella sp. NM-101
TACCGACGTGATCACGAGGGTCGTCAACGGCCATCCCAACGGCCGGATCGATGACCTTATGCCCTGGGCTTATGCCGAGAAGCCGATCCTCAAGGCCATGGTCTGAGAACACCGCTTACGGAGCACGAGGCTGGCACGCCGGTATCTGAACTTTGCCGCAAGCACGGCGTCAGCGATGCCGGCATCTATAAATGGAAGGCAAAATTCGGAGGCATGGACGTATCCGAAGCCAAGCGGCTGAAGACGCTGGAAGACGAGAACACGAAGCTGAAACGGCATCCTGGCAGATGCGATGCTGCACAATGCGGCTTTGAAAGACCTTTTGGGAAAGAAGTGGTGACGCCCGCAGCAAGGCGAAAAGCTGTCGCGCATCTGATGGATCACCACCAGATGAGCGAACGGCGGGCGTGTAAAGCCATCGGCTTTTGCCGGATGACGATCCGTTACGGAACCAGGCGCAGCGATGACCATGACCTTCGCGAGCGGATGAAGGCGCTGGCGCATGAACGCCGCCGCTTTGGATATCGACCCCTTCATGTGCTGCTCAGGCGTGAGGGTCATCTTGTGAACCACGAGCGGCTCTTCCGGCTCTGTCGGGAAGAGAAGCTGATGGGGTAATCCCCCCGCCGAATAACGGACTTCAAAAGTAGAATTTTCTCGGGCTCTATGATCGAGGAGATTTTGATGAAGACGAGCAGATTCAGCGAACCGCAAATCCTTGCAATCCTGCGCCCGGCTGAGGGCGGCGTTCCCGTGCCTGATCTATGCCGGGAGCATGGGATGAGC
>NZ_JACBFT010000005.1:0-358153 GCF_021401195.1 Shinella sp. NM-101
AGCCGCCGGTCTCCAGCATGGCGGCGGCGGTCTCGCGGTCGGGCTTCTCGACGAAGCGGCGCACCGCATGGGCGCCGTTGCCGAGGTCCTCGCCGGTCTCGATATAGCCGTAGCCGGTGGCCGGCTCGGTCGGGGTGATGCCGAAGGTGACGAGGCGGCCGGCGCGGGCGGCGCTCGCGGCCTTGGCGATGCAGTCGAGATAGGTGTCGTCGGCGTCGATCTCGTGGTCGGAGGCAAGCACCTGCATGATCGCCTCGTTGCCGTGGAGGCGGGCGACGAGGGTCGCGGCGGCGGCAAGGGCCGGGGCGGTGTTGCGCGCGACGGGCTCGAGCAGGATGGCGGTGAGATCGACGCCGGCGGCGCGGGCCTGCTCGGCGACGAGGAAGCGGAAGTCGTTGTTGGTGACGACGACGGGCGGGGCGTAGAGCGCCTTGTCGGCAACGCGCGCCAGCGACTTCTGGAAGAGCGTCGTCTCGCCGAGGAACTCCAGGAACTGCTTGGGCGCCGAGGCGCGCGACAGCGGCCAAAGTCGCGTGCCTTTGCCGCCGGCCATGATCACGGGTACGATCTTCATGCTCATCCATTCCATCCTGTATCAAGCCCGCCCTCATGGCGTCCGGCACATATCGGCACAATCTCGATCCGTCCCGTAAAGAAACAGGAAATCGCCGCGCGGTTGCCGCGAGAACCGGGCTTATTCTCGCCGGTAAGGTAAAGAGGATGTTGTCGGCCGGGCGCGGGGGCGGGCAACAAAAAACCCGCCGGAGGCGGGTTCGTTGTCGCGGTCGGCGTGCCCGGTATCAGGCCGGCATGACGATGCCCTGCAGCGTCGTCAGTTCCGCCAGATAGGTCTCGATGCCGTATTTCTGGTCGTCCGACTTCGCATGGTCGAGTTCCTTGCGGGCAGTCTCGATGCGGCGCGTGATGTCCTCGCTGTTGAAGTCGTCGACATGGACGGCCGATTCGGCGAGCAGCGTGCAGCCGGTCGGGACGATGTCGGCGAAACCGCCGAAGACCACGTAGCGGTCCTTCTTGCCGTCCGCCGTCTTCACGGTGACGATGCCCGGCTTGATCGTCGTCATGGTCGGCGCATGGTTGGCCATGACGGTCATCTCGCCCTCGGTCGCCGGGATGACGACTTCGCTGACGTTGCCGGAAACCAGCAGGCGCTCGGGGGAAACGAGTTCAAAGTTGAAACTGTCAGCCATGACCATTCACTTCTTCTGATTTCATACGGCCGGGAAGAGAAGGGCGCCCGCTGCGGGCGCCCGACAATCGTCAAGCGGCTTCGGCAGCCAGCTTCTTGGCCTTCTCGACGGCTTCTTCCATGGAGCCGACCATGTAGAAGGCGGCTTCCGGAAGGTGGTCGTACTCGCCGTTGACGAGGCCCTTGAAGCCCTTGATCGTGTCTTCGAGGGCGACGAGCTTGCCCGGCGAACCGGTGAAGACTTCGGCCACGAAGAACGGCTGGGACAGGAAGCGCTCGATCTTGCGGGCGCGGGCAACGGCCAGCTTGTCGTCTTCCGACAGTTCGTCCATGCCGAGGATGGCGATGATGTCCTGCAGGGCCTTGTAGCGCTGCAGGGTCGTCTGGACCTTGCGGGCGACTTCGTAGTGCTCTTCGCCGACAACCATCGGGTCAAGCATGCGCGAGGTCGAGTCGAGCGGGTCGACGGCCGGGTAGATGCCCTTTTCGGCGATCGAGCGCGACAGAACGGTCGTGGCGTCGAGGTGGGCGAACGAGGTTGCCGGCGCGGGGTCGGTCAAGTCGTCGGCGGGAACGTAGATGGCCTGGACCGAGGTGATCGAGCCCTTGGTCGTGGTGGTGATGCGTTCCTGCATCTGGCCCATGTCGGTGGCGAGCGTCGGCTGGTAGCCCACGGCCGACGGGATACGGCCGAGCAGGGCCGACACTTCCGAGCCTGCCTGCGTGAAGCGGAAGATGTTGTCGACGAAGAACAGAACGTCCTGGCCCTTGTCGCGGAAGTCTTCTGCGATGGTCAGGCCCGTCAGGGCGACGCGGGCGCGGGCGCCTGGCGGTTCGTTCATCTGGCCATAGACGAGGGCGGCCTTGGAGCCTTCGCCGCCGCCGAGCTTGTTCACGCCCGATTCGATCATTTCGTGGTAAAGGTCGTTGCCTTCGCGGGTACGCTCACCCACGCCTGCGAACACCGAGTAACCACCGTGCGCCTTGGCGACGTTGTTGATCAGTTCCATGATGAGAACGGTCTTGCCGACGCCTGCGCCGCCGAAGAGGCCGATCTTGCCGCCCTTCGCATAGGGCGCGAGAAGGTCGACGACCTTGATGCCGGTGACGAGGATCTGCGCTTCGGTGGACTGCTCGACATAGGCCGGAGCGTCCTGGTGGATGGCGCGCTTAGCCTTGGTGACGAGCGGGCCGGCTTCGTCGACCGGCTCGCCGATGACGTTCATGATGCGGCCGAGGGTCTCGTCGCCGACCGGAACGGAGATCGGGGCGCCCGTGTCGGCGACCGGCTGGCCGCGGACGAGACCTTCGGTCGAGTCCATGGCGATCGTGCGGACGGTGTTCTCGCCGAGGTGCTGGGCGACTTCGAGAACGAGGCGGTTGCCGTTGTTGTCGGTTTCCAGCGCGTTCAGGATAAGCGGCAGGTCGCCGTCGAAGGCGACGTCGACGACGGCGCCGATAACCTGGGTAACGCGACCGGTCGCGACGGCTGCGACCGGAGCCGCCGCCTTGGTCGCAGCGGTCTTCGCGGCCGGTGCCTTTGCCTTGGCGGCAGCGGCCGGAGCCTTGGTTACCGCTGCGGCCGGAGCCGTCGCCGTTACCGTCTTGCTCGCAGCCGGCTTCTTCGCCGCTGCGGTGTCCTTCGGGGTAGCTGCCTTAGCCATATCTCTTACCCTCTTTGTCCTGGTCCTTAGAGCGCTTCGGCGCCCGAGATGATTTCGATGAGTTCCTTGGTGATCTGAGCCTGGCGCTGACGGTTGTAGTTGAGCGTCAGCTTGTTGATCATCTCACCGGCATTGCGGGTCGCGTTGTCCATGGCGCTCATCTTGGCGCCCATTTCGCCGGCGACGTTCTCGAGCAGCGCCCGGAAGATCTGAACCGAAATGTTGCGCGGGATGAGGTCGCCGAGGATCGCGCTGGCGTCCGGCTCGTAGTCGTAGATCGCCGTTGCGCCGGTCGTCTCGGCAGCGACCGCGGGAGCGGAGGCCGGGATGAGCTGGAGCGCGGTCGGGATCTGCGCGATGACCGACTTGAACTCGGAATAGAACAGCGTGCAGACGTCGAATTCGCCCTGCTCGAAGAGACCGATGACCTTGCGGCCGATCTCGTCGGCATTGGAGAAGCCGATGCGCTTGACTTCGCGCAGGTCGACGCGGTCGATGATCAGCGAAGCGAATTCGCGGCGCAGGATATCGAAGCCCTTCTTGCCCACGCAGATGATCTTGACCGTCTTGCCGCTCGCCAGAAGCTTGCGGACATGGTCACGCGCCAGACGCGCGATCTGCGAGTTGAAGCCGCCGCACAGGCCGCGTTCGGCCGTGCAGACGACGAGCAGGTGAACCTGGTCCTTGCCCGTGCCGGTCATCAGGCGCGGCGCCGAATCGTCCTGGCCGACAGCCTGGGCAATGTTGGCGAGAACGGCGCTCATGCGCTGCGAATAGGGCCGGGCGGCCTCGGCCGCTTCCTGGGCACGCCGAAGCTTCGCCGCGGCGACCATCTTCATCGCCTTGGTGATCTTCTGCGTCGCCTTGACGGAGGCGATCCGGTTTTTCAGATCCTTAAGTGAAGGCATCCGTTTTCCGTCCTGTAACACGATCCCCCGAGATGCTCCCGGGTCGGATCATGCGTCAAATCCAAAGTTCGGGGCGCCTGCGCGCCTGTCAGCGCGCAGGGCTTGAACCGTCGGCTCAGCCGAAGGTCTTGGCGAAGGCGTCGAGAGCAGCCTTGAGCTTGCCCTTCGTGTCGTCGCTGATGGCCTTGTCGGTGCGGATCGTATCGAGGATAGCCTTGCCCTCGGAACGCATGTAGCCGAGCAGGCCCTGCTCGAACTTGCCGACCTGGGCAACGGCGATCTTGTCGAGGTAGCCGTTGACGCCGGCGAAGATCACCACGACCTGCTCTTCCGTCTTCAGCGGCGAGAACTGCGGCTGCTTCAGGAGTTCGGTCAGGCGTGCACCGCGGTTGAGCAGGCGCTGCGTCGCGGCGTCGAGGTCCGAGCCGAACTGGGCGAAGGCTGCCATTTCGCGATACTGGGCAAGCTCGCCCTTGATCGAGCCGGCGACCTGCTTCATCGCCTTGATCTGTGCGGACGAACCCACGCGGGAAACCGACAGGCCGACGTTAACGGCCGGGCGGATACCCTGGTAGAACAGGTCCGTTTCAAGGAAGATCTGGCCGTCGGTGATCGAGATCACGTTGGTCGGGATGAAGGCCGAAACGTCGTTGCCCTGGGTTTCGATGACCGGCAGGGCCGTCAGCGAACCGGCGCCCATCTCGTCGTTGAGCTTTGCAGCGCGCTCGAGAAGGCGGGAGTGCAGGTAGAAGACGTCGCCCGGATAGGCTTCGCGGCCCGGCGGGCGGCGCAGCAGCAGCGACATCTGGCGGTAGGAGACGGCCTGCTTGGAAAGGTCGTCGTAGCCGATGAGGGCGTGCTGGCCGTTGTCACGGAAATATTCGCCCATCGCGCAGCCGGCGAACGGTGCGAGATACTGCATCGGCGCCGGGTCGGAAGCCGTTGCGGCAACGATGATCGAGTACGGGAGAGCGCCGCGCTCTTCGAGGACCTTCACGAACTGAGCGACGGTCGAACGCTTCTGGCCGATGGCGACGTAGACGCAGTACAGCTTGTCGCCGTCAGGGCCGTTGTCGTGGATCGCCTTCTGGTTCAGGATCGTGTCCAGGATGATGGCGGTCTTGCCGGTCTGGCGGTCGCCGATGACGAGCTCGCGCTGGCCGCGGCCGACCGGGATGAGGGCGTCGATGGCCTTGAGGCCGGTCGACATCGGCTCATGAACCGACTTGCGCGGGATGATGCCGGGGGCCTTGACGTCGACGCGGGCGCGCCTGGTGGCGTTGATCGGGCCCTTGCCGTCGATCGGGTTGCCGAGCGCGTCGACGACGCGGCCGAGCAGTTCCGGACCGACCGGAACGTCAACGATGGCGCCGGTCCGCTTGACGGTGTCGCCTTCCTTGATGTCACGGTCCGAACCGAAGATAACGACGCCGACATTGTCGCTTTCCAGGTTCAGCGCCATGCCGCGGATGCCGCCGGGGAACTCCACCATTTCACCGGCCTGGACATTGTCGAGGCCGTAGACGCGGGCGATGCCGTCACCGACGGAGAGCACCTGGCCGACTTCCGAGACTTCCGCCTCTTTGCCGAAGTTTTTGATCTGATCTTTGAGAATTGCGGAAATTTCCGCGGCGCGGATATCCATCAGCCGACCTCTTTCAGTGCAAGCTTAAGAGTAGAGAGTTTGGTGCGAAGGGACGTGTCGATCTGGCGCGATCCCACCTTGACGATCAGACCACCGAGAATGGACGGGTCCACGGTGACGGCAACCGCCACGTCTTTGCCGGTGACGCCTTTCAGCGCCGCCTTCAATTCGTTTTCCTGCGCTGCGGTCAGCGCATGGGCCGAGGTGACGTCGGCCGTGATTTCGCCGCGGGCGCGGGCCGCGATGACGCGGTATGCCTTGATCATGCCGGGAACGGCGAAGAGGCGGCGATTTGACGCAACCACCTTGAGGAAGTTCGCCACGAGGCCCGTGATGCCGGCCTTTGCGGCAATGGCGGAAATGGCCTTGGTCTGATCTTCGGCGGAGAAGACGGGGCTGACGATCAGCCGCTTGAGGTCGTTGCTTTCGTCGATCAGGGCCTGGAAACGGTCGAGATCGGCACCGACGCCGGCGACGGAGCCAGCTTCCAGCGCGAGTTCGAAAAGCGAGGACGCGTATCTTTCTGCAACACCGGAAACAAGCTGGGATGTGTCTGCCACGGGCACAAGCTTCTCTTCTTTTCATTCAAGAAGCAGGGCAGTAGCGAAGCCACGGTCCTAACCACCTGAAATCGTTGCGGTAATCTTCAGTTCCCGCAGGCTTTTGCGCCCGCTTTTTCTGAATTTCGCGGTTCGTCTAGCATACGAAACCCGGACTCGCAACACGCCGGACGCAGGAATGCGCCATAAGTCGGCCACAGTCGGGGCAAAAGTTGACTGCGCGCACTATGTTCTCGCGCTTATGAACGTTCGCCGCCGATTTTCCGCTCAGATGAAGCCGAAGGCATAGCCGAGCGGCAGGGCGGCGAGCACCGCCTGCACGAGAAGCGCGAGGAGGTTCTTCAGCGAGAAGGACCGGTCCGACATCAGGGAGAGGATGCGGCCGAAGGCGGCCAGCGCAAAGCCCCCGCCAATGGCCATGTAGATCCAGCTCTGCGCCATCATTAGCGCCACGATCGCAAGCCCCGCATGAAAGCCGCCCGCCGACCGGGCGAAGGCATAGGCCTCGCGGCTGCCCTCCTTCGGCTGGAGCCCGGCGAATTTCAATGCCGTGCCGGGGGCGAAGAGCGCGAAGAGGCCGAAAAGCCCGGTGACGATGGCCGCCAGGAACGCCAGGAGTTCACCCGTCTCGGTGGGGATGTAGAATTCCATCTGGCGCCTCTCCCGTCGATTGCCGCAGCTTTTCTATCGCACAGGTGTCCGGCACGCAGAAGCGCGCGGGGCCAGTTCGCACAACTCTTTGTTAACCTTGCGCCTCACAGGAAGCTCTGCGGGTCGATATCGAGCTGGACCTGGAGCGAGGCCCGCTCCCTGGGCCCGTTCGCCAGCATGGTGCGCAGGAAGGTCTGCATGTCGCTGCCCCGCCGGCCATGGACGAGAAGGCGGAAGCGATGGCGGCCCCGCACCAGCGCCAGCGGCGCCTCCGCCGGGCCGAGGATCGAGATGCCGTCGACATGGGGCGCGGCCTGCCGCAGCCCCCGCGCATGCGCTTCCGCCTCGCCGCGGCTGTCGGCCGAGACGATGACCGAGGCGAGCCGCCCGAACGGCGGCAGCAGCGCCTTTTCCCGCTCGCCGATCTCCCGGTCGTAGAAGGCCTCGGCATCGCCCGAGACGATGGCCTGCATGACGGGATGGGCCGGCTGGTAGGTCTGGATGAGGCCGTGGCTCTTGAGGCCCGAGCGCCCGGCGCGGCCCGTCACCTGCGAGAGAAGCTGGAACGTCCGCTCCGCCGCGCGCGGATCGCCATTGGAAAGGCCGAGATCGGCGTCCACCACCCCGACCAGCGACATCAGCGGGAAATTGTGCCCCTTGGCGACGAGCTGCGTGCCGATGACGATATCCGCCTCGCCTCGCGCGATCGCCTCCAGCTCCAGCCTCAGGCGCTTGACGCCCATGAGGTCGGAGGAGAGCACGATGGTCCGCGCTTCGGGAAAATGCCGCTCCACTTCCTCCGCGATGCGCTCGACGCCCGGACCGCAGGCCGCGAGATGATCGAAGGTGCCGCATTCCGGGCAGGCCTCGGGCGTGCGCTCGGCATAGCCGCAGTGATGGCACTGGATCTGCCCGCGGAACCGGTGCTCCACCAGCCAGCTCGAGCATTGCGGGCATTGGAAGCGATGGCCGCAGACCCGGCAGAGCGTCAACGGCGCATAGCCGCGCCGGTTGAGGAAGAGCAGCGCCTGCTCCTCCTTCTCGATGGTGCGGGCAATGCCGCGCAGGAGGATCGGCGAAAGAAAGCCGCCGCGCGCCGGCGGATGGCGCCGCATGTCGATGAGATGCAGGTCCGGCAGCGCCGCATCGCCGTAGCGCGTCGGCAGGTGCAGCTTGCGGTAGCGCCCGACCTCGCTGTTGACCCGGCTTTCGACCGAGGGCGTCGCGGAGACGAGCACGGCCGGGAAATCGCCGATGCGCGCCCGCACCACCGCCATGTCGCGGGCATTGTAGAAGACGCGGTCTTCCTGCTTGTAGGCCGGGTCGTGCTCCTCGTCGACGATGACGAGGCCGAGATTTTCGAAGGGCAGGAACAGCGCCGAGCGCGCGCCGGCCACCACCCGCACGTCCCCCGTCGTCACCTGCCGCCAGACCTTTTCGCGGATGCGCGGGGCGAGATCGGAATGCCACTCGGCGGGCTTCGCGCCGAAACGATCCTGGAAGCGCTCCAGGAAACTCGCCGTCAGCGCGATCTCCGGCAGCAGGATCAGCACCTGTCGGCCGCGCCGCAGCGTCTCGGCGATGGCCTCGAAATACACTTCCGTCTTGCCCGAACCGGTAATGCCGTCGATAAGCGAAACCGAGAAGACGCCCTTGCGGACGCTCTCGACCAGATCGGCCGCGCTCTCCGTCTGCGGCCCTTCGAGCCGCGGGGCGACATAATCGGGATCGGGCGCGGCCACCACCGGCGGGGGCGGCAGGAAGACGGTCTCGAAACTGCCCTGCTTCACCAGCCCGTCGACGACGCTCGTCGAGGTGCCGGAGGCATGGGCAAGGCCCGACCGGGTCCAGGGTATGCCGTCCTCGACCATTTCCAATACGCGCTCGCGCGCGCTCGTCAGCCGCTCCGGCCGGTGGCCGGTGAAGCGCAGGCCCTCGATCATCGGTTCGGGATCGAAGGCGGCCGGCGCGCGCAGCGCCATGCGGGCGACGAGGCCCGGCGGCGTGACGGTATAGGCGGAGACCCAGTCGAGGAAATCGCGCATCTCCTTCGAAAGCGGCGGGCAGTCGAAGACCTTCTCGATGGGGCGCAGCTTCTTCGGATCGACCCTGCCCTCGTCGCCGCCGTCCCAGACGACACCCGGCACCAGCCGCGGGCCGAGCGGCACCTGCACGATCGAGCCCGGCTCGACCGCCATGCCTTCGGGCACCGTGTAGGAATAGGGCGCAGGCGTCGGCACCGGCACCATCACGGGCACGGTACGCGGAAAGAGTTTCTCCCCGAAAAGGTTGGTCGAATCGCTGCTCATCGCCCGCGAAGATGCCCCCGCCGCCCTGCGAAGAAAACCGCAAAGATCGCCGACCGGCTCATTCGTCGTCCTCGGCCATTTCGCCGGTGAGCCGCATGCCGTCGATCCAGGTCGCCCCGTCATGGCGCACGACGCGCTTCGCCCTGACGCCGCAGCGTGCCTCCACCTCCTGTGCCAACCGCTCGGAATGGGTGACGATCCAGAGCTGGCTATCCCCGGCGGCACGCGCGATCATTTCAGCGAGCGGCGGCAGCATGTCCGGGTGGAGGCTCGCCTCCGGCTCGTTGAGCGCGATCAGCGGTGGCGTGCGGTAGGAAAGCAGCGCGGCGGCAAGCGCGAGGAAGCGGATCTGCCCGTCGGAAAGCTCGCGCGGCTGGAAAACACGCTGCGGAAACTGCGGAAAGGTGAGGCCGTAGGAGGCGAACGCCTCCGGTTCCGGCACGGAAAGCTTCGCCCCGCCGAAGGCATCCCCGACGGCCCGGTCGAGATCGATGGTATCCTGCCGTGTCCAGGCGAGCGTCGCGAAGACCGCCGCCATGTTGGCGCCGTCCTCGTCGAGCAGCGGTGCGGTGACGGCGAGGCAGGGCTGGCGCAAGGCCGAATCGCGATCCGAGCGGAAACCATGGAAGAAACGCCATTGCGAGACGGCCCGGCGGAATGTGCCGATCTCGGGATAGTGCCCGGCATCGCCGAGCAGCGCGACGGCCGTTTCCGACGTCAAGGCCTGCTCGGGATGCTCGACCATGCGCCCGGTCTCGTCCCGGACCATGATCCCCGGCCCGGCGCGCTTCATCACCGTCACCGGCCGGCGTCCGGTCTCGATGGAAAGCTCCTCGGCCTTGACCTGCGGCTCGAAGGCGAAGCCGGCCGCCGCCTTCGGCGGGCGCAACCCCGCCTCGACCCGGTAGCGGAAGGTGATCGCCCGGTCCTCGTCGAGCAGTTCCGTCTCCAGGCGGATGCGCACCGGCTCGTTCGCCCGCCGCCTGCCCGTCCACAGCGCCGAGGCCATGCCGCCCTCCGCCGCGATCTCGTGCGCGAAGGTGCCGCGCACCGCCGCCTGCACCAGTTGCAGGGAACGGTAGAGGTTGGACTTGCCGGCCCCGTTCTCGCCGACGAACAGGTTCACCCGCCCGAGATCCATGCGGATCGAGCGGAGCGACCGGTAGTTTTCGGCGGACATGGAACGAAGCAGCATGCGCTTACCCGGATTCGAAACGGAAACTCTCTCTATACAAGCCACCGTGTCTAGAGGAAGGCGGCACCTCTTGCCCAGCCCCGGCGCCAAACGTTAGCAATTCCTTAGCCATGGATCGCCCATCCTGTCCCGAACGCCGGAGGCAGGACATGACAGAACTTCTCATCATCGCCGATCCGGCGCTCATGGCCGAGCGGCAGGGCTGGCTTGCCGCGCTTGCCGAGGAGCGCCGGCTTTCCGGTAACACGCTGGAAGCCTACGAGCGCGACACGCGCCAGTTCCTCGCCTTCCTCACCGGCCATCTCGCCGCTCCTGCCCGCCTCAAGGACATCGGGGCCCTGCGCCCGGCGGACCTGCGCGGCTTCCTCGCCGCCCGCCGCCGCGACGGCGCGGGTGCCCGCACCCTCGGCCGCGGCCTTGCGGGCCTGCGCTCCTTCCTGCGCCACCTCGAACGCAAGGGGCTTGCCAATGCGGCCGGCGCTGCCGCCGTGCGCTCGCCGAAGCAGCCCAAGTCCCTGCCCAAGCCGCTTTCGGACCGGCAGGCCATCGCCGTCGTCGATGCCCGTGAGCAACTGGCCGAGGAACCCTGGATCCGCGTGCGCAACGCCGCGGTCCTTGCCCTCCTCTATGGCTGCGGCCTGCGCATCTCCGAGGCCCTGTCGCTGACCCCGGCCGATTTCTCGGGCAGCCCCACGTCGCTCCGCATCGCCGGCAAGGGCGGCAAGATGCGCATCGTGCCGCTCATCGCGCCGGCCCGCACGGGCGTCGAGGACTATATCAAGCTCTGCCCCTTCCCCCTCCCGGACGACGGGCCGCTCTTCCGCGGCGCGCGCGGCGGACCGCTGCAGCCCGCCATCATCCAGCGCGAGATGCAGAAGCTGCGCGGTGCGCTCGGCCTGCCGGACAGCGCGACGCCCCATGCGCTGCGCCACTCCTTCGCCACGCATCTGCTGGCCGGCGGCGGGGATCTGCGCACCATCCAGGAACTGCTCGGCCACGCCAGCCTTTCCACCACGCAGGTCTATACCGGCGTCGATTCGGCGCGCCTTCTCGAAATCTACGACCGCGCCCATCCCCGCGCCTGATCCGTTAAGAGATTATGAGGAGGACGAAGGCTAGGGTCTGCCCGACATGCAGGGAGTTCGGCCATGACAGTCCTTCTTCACAAGAGCCGCCTGGCGCTCGCCGATCGGCTCGCCGATGCCGGCCTCCGGTTTCTGGCCGCGATCAACGTCCTCTTCGCCCTCTCCTTCCTCCTGGTCCTGGCCGCGCTTTCCCCCGCGCATGCGCAGGAGCCCCCGGCCTGCGGCGGCGAAAATCTGCTCGTGCAGTACGAGAAGGACGACCCCGCCGGCTATGCGAAGCTGCGCGCCGAGGCCGATGCCCTGCCGAACGGCAAGGGCATCTTCTGGAAGATCGAGAAGGACGGCAAGCCACCCTCCTGGCTGCTCGGCACCATGCATGTGACGGATCCGCGCGTGCTCGCCATGCCGGAAGCCGCCCGTGCCGCCTATGCCGCGGCCGCGACCGTCGTTGTCGAATCCGACGAGATCGCCGACGAGAAGAAGGCCGGCGCGACGATCATGGCCCGCCCCGACCTCACCATGTTCACCGACGGCAGATCCATCACCGACTTCCTCGACAAGGAGGATACGGCAAAGCTGACCGAGGGCCTGAAGAGCCGTGGCCTGTCGCTCGCCGCCGTCAGCCGCATGAAGCCTTGGATGATCGCCAGCTTCGTCGCGCTGCCGGCCTGCGAGATCGCCCGCAAGACGGCGGGCGCCGCCTTCCTCGACCAGCACCTCGCCAAGGACGCCATTGCCGAGGGCAAGACCCTGAAGGGCCTCGAGACGCTCATAGAACAGATTTCCGCCCTCGATTCCCTGCCGGTCGAGCCGCAGGTCCAGGGCCTTGTCCAGACGGTCGCCCTCGGCGACAGGCTGGAGGACGTCATCGAGACGATGAGCCAGCTCTATCTTGCCGGCGACACCGGCATGATCATGCCGATGATGCGCGCCGCCGCGCCCGAGACGACCGAGGATGCGAAGGCCAATGCCGATTTCGAGCAGCGCATCATCATCGACCGCAACCACGTCATGGCGACGCGCGCCGCGCCGATCCTGGCGCAAGGCAATGTCTTCATGGCCGTCGGCGCGCTGCATCTCGCAGGCCCGGAAGGCGTGATCGAGCTTTTGCGCAAGCAGGGCTTCACCGTGACGGCCGCGAACTGACCCTCAGCGCCGGCAGACCCGCTCGCCGATGCTCGACAGCATCCGGCGCACGATGAGCTTGTGGAACGGCATGACAACCGCGAGGTAAAGCCGCCCGAGCAGGTTGTTGCGGTGGACGAGCGTCATCACGCTCAGGGTCTGGCCGCTCGGCCGGTCCTGCCGCACGTCGATGACGATGCGGAAATCGAGATGCCGGTCGTCGAAGCCGAGCACGACCCGGTCGTCGCTGGCGCTCACCACCGGAAAGCCGCCGATCTCCGTCCTGGAGGTCGTCACCCTTTCCGCCGCCCCCTTGAGCCCGAAGGGCGCCACCAGCGCATTGCGCAGCGTCATCAGCCCTCGCACCCAGCCCGGCGGATGTTCCAGCGCCAGCCGCGCAGCCTCCCGCGCCGTCAGGCCCTCGACGGGAAGGCCCAGCGTGAAACGATCCGCCCAGTCGGCGGCGGGAAGAAGCGGATGGGGAAGCGAGACGGGTCTCGACACGGGCGACATGAGGCCTCCTTTCGGCCCTCCATGCTGCGCCGGTTCGCGCGGGGAAGACAGGCGGCCGGTTGTCGCAGCCGCCTGATGCGATCACATATGGATCGGCTTGGCGAAGGTCGCGAGCGCGGCTTCCTTGACGGCTTCCGACATGGTCGGGTGCGCGTGGCAGGTGCGGCCGAGGTCTTCGGAGGAGCCGCCGAATTCCATGAGGACGGCCGCCTCGTGGATCATCTCGCCGGCGCCGAAGCCGACGATGTGGACGCCGAGAACGCGGTCCGTCTCCTTGTCGGCCAGCACCTTCACGAAGCCGTCCGTCGCCAGCATGGCGCGGGCGCGGCCGTTGGCGGTGAAGGGGAACTTGCCGACCTTGTAGGCGATGCCGGCGGCCTTCAGCTCCTCTTCCGTCTTGCCGACGGAGGCGACTTCCGGCTGGGTGTAGACGACGCCCGGAATGACGTCGTAGTTCACATGGCCGGCCTGGCCGGCAAGGATCTCGGCGACGGCGACGCCCTCGTCCTCCGCCTTGTGGGCGAGCATCGGGCCGCGCACGACATCGCCGATGGCGTAGATGCCGGGGACGTTCGTCTGGAAGTGCTTGTCGATCTCGACGCGGCCGCGGCTATCGAGCGCGACGCCGGCTTCCTTGAGGCCGAGGCCTTCCGTGTAGGGCTTGCGGCCGGTGGCGATGAGCACGACGTCGGCGTCGATGGTGGTGGCATCGCCCCCCTTGACCGGCTCGAAGGTCACCTTGGCGCCCGAACCGGACTTCGTAACGCCCGTCACCTTGGCGCCGAGCTTGAAGTCCATGCCCTGCTTGGCGAGCATGCGCTGGAACTGCTTGGAGACCTCGCCGTCCATGCCGCCGAGGATGGCGTCGAGATATTCGACGACCGTGACCTTGGCGCCGAGACGGGCCCAGACCGAGCCGAGCTCCAGGCCGATGACGCCGCCGCCGACGACCACCAGATGGCCCGGCACCTTGTCGAGCGCGATGCCACCCGTCGAGGAGACGATGACCTTCTCGTCGATCTCGACCGGAACGCCCGGAATGCCCGCGACGTCCGACCCCGTGGCGATCACGATGTTCTTCGTCTCCAGGACCTGCTCCTCGCCCTTGTCGCTGGTGACGGAGACCTTGCCGGCGCCGAGCACCTTGCCGGTGCCCTGGATGCCGTCGATCTTGTTCTTCTTGAAGAGGAAGGCGACGCCGTCGACATTCGACTTCACGGTCGCATCCTTGTGCGCCATCATCTTCGACAGGTTCAGCGTGGGCTTCACGCCCTCGATGCCGAGCGCCTCCATGCCGTGTGCGGCGTGGCTGTAGGTCTCGGAGGCGTGCAGCAGCGCCTTGGAGGGGATGCAGCCGATATTGAGACACGTGCCGCCATAGGTCGCGCGCTTCTCGACGACCGCGACCTTCAGGCCGAGCTGGGCCGCCTTGATGGCGCAGACATAGCCGCCGGGGCCGGAACCAATAACGATGAGATCATATGCCATGGCAAGTCCTTCCTGCGCGGGGCCTAGCGGCCGCCGCTGACGTTGAGGGCGGCACCCGTCACATAGGATGCCGCGTCGGAGAGAAGATAGAGAATGGAATGGGCGACCTCGTCGGCCGTGCCCGGCCGCTGCATCGGGATGAGCGAGGCCATGTCGCGCGCCCGGTCCGGCAGGCCGCCGGAAGCATGGATATCGGTGTCGATGATGCCGGGGCGCACGAGATTGACCCGGACGCCCTCCGCCGCGACTTCGCGGGCAAGGCCGATGGTGAAGCTCTCGATGGCGCCCTTGCTGGCGGCGTAGTCGACATATTGCCCCGCCCCGCCGAGCTGCGCGGCGACGGACGAGACATTGACGATGGAACCGCCCTCTCCGCCATGGCGCGTCGACATGCGGCGCACGGCTTCCTGCGCGCAGCGGATCGAACCCATGACGTTGACGGCGAACATGCGCTCCAGCCGCTCGGCGGACATCTCGTCGACGCGCTGCGGCGTGGCGACGATGCCCGCATTGTTCACAAGGCCGTCCAGCCGGCCGAAAGTGCCGTCGATGGTCGAGAAGATATTGGCAAGGCCAAGCTCGCTGCCGACATCGCCCTGAACGGGGATTGCCGAGCCGCCGGCATCGCGGATCTCCGCCACCACCGCCTCGGCCGCCGCGACATTGGAAACGTAGTTCACCGCGACCTGCCAGCCGGCCGCGCCCGCCATGCGGCAGACGCTGGCACCGATACCGCGGCTGCCGCCGGTGACGAGAAGAACGGGCGCCTCGCTCATGCCTTGCATCCCTTCCGCTTGAAGACGTCCCACGGCACGGCGCTCGCCTTGCCCTCGTCCCAGAGTTTCGAATAGCGCAGCGACGATCCGAAGCCGGAAAGAAGCAGGGTTTCGGCCGCCGGCTTGCCCTCTTCCGGCAGGAGCGCGGCATCGCCGCCGTCGAGGGCATAGATCACGCCTTCCCAGACGGTGCAGGCGGCGATCTCCTCGCCCGTGGAATCGCCCTCGGGGCAATCGTGCATGACCATGCCGTTCGAGCGCGCCGGATCGCCCGGCATGACGATGCCGTCGAGCACCGTATCACTGGCCAGTATCTTCAGCTTGAAATGATGCGTGGTCACCGCGGCGTCGGAACCGACGGGTTCGAAGGCCAGCTCATAGCCCCCGTCGCGATCCGCATAGACCGCATGCTCCTGCCGGCATTCCGCCGCAGAGGCGGCGGTCGCGGCGAGCAATCCGGCAAGGACGAGGGCGGCGCGCATTCCTCAGTGGGCCTTTTCCGTGGCGAGCTTGATGCCGAGCGCGATGAAGACGAGGCCGCTCGTGCGGTCGATCCACTGGCTCATGCGCGAGAAGGCGGCCCGCATCCTCGGCGTCGTCATGAACAGCGAGACGCCGACGAACCAGACGATGAGGCAGGTCGCCATGACGAGGCCGTAGCCGAACTTGACGGCGATCGGCGTATGGGCGCCGACGACCGTCGAGAAGATCGACAGGAAGAAGAAGACGGCCTTGGGATTGAGCGCATTGGCAAGGAAGCCGAGGCCGAAGGCGCGCAGCGCCGTCTGACGGCCCCTGTCCTCCTCGCCGCCCATCGCCTCGACGGAAAGATCGGCCTTGCCGGCGCGCAGCGCCTTGATGCCGATATAGACGAGATAGGCGACGCCGCACCACTTCACGATGTTGAAGAGGTAGATCGACTGCGAGATGATGAGGCCGAGCCCGAGGATCGTATAGGTGACATGCAGCATCAGCGCCGCGCCGATGCCGAAGGACGTGACGATCGCCGCCCGCCTTCCCTGCACGATGGACTGCCGCATGACCATGGCGAGATCCGCGCCGGGCGAGACGATGGCGAAGGCGAAGATCGCCATCAGGGAAGCGAGTTCGAAGAGATAGGGATGCATCGCATCTGCTCCGTTTCAGGCGCAAGCCGCCGTCAAGAGACCAGCGCCACGAACATCGCGGCAAGGCCCAGCATCGAGCCGACCCATGCCAGCGAGCGGACATAGGGAACGCCAGCCAGATAGAGCGGAATGTAGACGATACGGCAGGCAAACCACAACCAGGCGCCGCCGATGCCCCAGCCGGAGGCATCGCCCTTCAGCGCGAGCGCCAGCGCCAGCGCGACGAAGGCCGGATAGGTCTCGCGGAAATTGCCGGATGCCCGCGCGGCGCGGCCGGCGATCTTGCCCGAAGGCGTAAAGTCCACGTCGCGCGGCCCGGGGTTCCAAGAGGCGCCCAGCGTCCTTGCGGCCTCCGCGCTCGTCGTGAAGGCCTGCAGCATGACATGGACGGCGAGGAGGACGGCGCTCCAGCCGACCATCGGCAGGAAAGGCGATGCGGAAAGGGAGGACAGGTCCATGGCGATTGCGCTTCCTGGCTTCTGGCTCGGTCGAAGGCCGCCCCGGTTGCGGGGCGGCCTCTGTCTCGCGAACGATCAGAGATCGAGAACGAGGCGTTCCGGGTCTTCCAGGCTTTCCTTGACGCGCACCAGGAAGGTCACGGCTTCCTTGCCGTCGACCATGCGGTGGTCGTAGGACAGCGCCAGATACATCATCGGACGGATGACGATCTGGCCGCCGCCGACGACCGGGCGCTCCTGGATCTTGTGCATGCCGAGGATGCCCGACTGCGGGGCGTTGAGGATCGGCGAGGACATCAGCGAGCCGTAGACGCCGCCGTTGGAGATGGTGAAGGTGCCGCCCTGCATGTCGGCCATCGACAGCGCGCCGTCACGGGCGAGCTTGCCGAGGCGGCCGATTTCCTTCTCGATCTCGGCGATCGACATCTGGTCGGCATCGCGCACGACCGGGACCACGAGGCCCTTGTCCGTGCCGACGGCGACGCCGACATGGCAATAGTTCTTGTAGATGATGTCGTTGCCGTCGATCTCGGCGTTGACGGCCGGCAGTTCCTTCAGCGCGTGCGTGACGGCCTTGGTGAAGAAGCCCATGAAGCCGAGCTTCACGCCGTGCTTCTTCTCGAAGATGTCCTTGTAGCGGCTGCGCAGGTCCATCACGGCCTTCATGTCCACCTCGTTGTAGGTGGTCAGCATGGCGGCGGTGTTCTGCGCATCCTTGAGGCGCCTTGCGATGGTCTGGCGCAGGCGCGTCATCTTCACGCGTTCCTCGCGCGGCGCGTCTGCTTCCGAAGAGGCCGGGCGGGCGGCAGCCTTGACCGGCTCGGCGGCAGCGGCGGAGGCCGTGATGCCCTTGGCGACGGCGGCGATGACATCGCCCTTCAGCACCTGGCCGCGCTTGCCGGAACCGTCGACCTGATCGGCCGCGATGTTGTTTTCGGCGAGCAGCTTGGCGGCGGCCGGAGCCGGCGGCATGGAGGACGCGCCGGCAGCGGGCTTGGCCTCGGCAGCGGGAGCGGCCGCAGCGGCCTTCTCGGCGGCAGCGGGAGCCGCCGCACCCGCGGAAGCACCCTCGGCGATCTGGCCGAGCAGGCCGCCCGGCTCGACGGTATCGCCGGCATTGGCGGTGATTTCCGACAGGACGCCCGAGGCCGGGGCCGGCACTTCGATCGTCACCTTGTCGGTTTCCAGTTCACAGAGCGGCTCGTCGGCCTTGATGGCGTCGCCGACCTTCTTGAACCAGGTGCCGACGGTCGCTTCGCTGACGGATTCGCCCAAAGTCGGGACGCGGATTTCGGTAGCCATGAGTTGAGTTCCGTTCGTTCGTGTCTTTGTCGTGGTTAGCAATTCCAGGAAAAGTGTGAAGCGGTTTTCCGTTCGGAATTGCGATAAACAAAAAGGTTAACCGGGCGGCTTAGCCGCCCAGCGCGTCCTCGAGGAAGGCGGCAAGCTGCGCGAGATGCTTGGACATCAGGCCCGTCGCCGGCGAGGCGGCGGCCGGACGGCCGGTATAGCGCACGCGCTGGTACTTGGCGTCGATATGCGCCAGCACCCATTCCAGATAGGGATCGATGAAGGCCCAGGCACCCATGTTCTTGGGCTCTTCCTGGCACCAGACCATCTCGGCGTTGCGGAAGCGCGACAGCTCGTTGATCAGCGCCTTGGCCGGGAACGGATAGAGCTGTTCCAGGCGCAGGAGATAGACATCGTCGATGCCCCGCTTCTCGCGCTCTTCCAGAAGGTCGTAATAGACCTTGCCCGAGCACATCACGACGCGGCGGATCTTGGCATCCTTCTGGAGCTTGATCGGGCCGTCCTTGATCACTTCGGCGTCGTCCCACAAGAGGCGGTGGAACGAGCTTTCGCCCGCCATTTCCGACAGCGAGGAGACGGCGCGCTTGTGGCGCAGCAGCGACTTCGGCGTCATCATGATCAGCGGCTTGCGGAAGTCGCGCTTCACCTGGCGGCGCAGGATGTGGAAGTAGTTCGCCGGCGTCGTGACATTGGCGACCTGCATGTTGTCTTCCGCGCAGAGCTGCAGGAAGCGTTCGAGGCGGGCGGAGGAGTGCTCCGGCCCCTGCCCTTCATAGCCGTGCGGCAGGAGGCACACGAGGCCCGACATGCGCAGCCACTTGCGTTCGCCCGACGAGATGAACTGGTCGAAGATGACCTGCGCGCCGTTGGCGAAGTCGCCGAACTGGGCTTCCCAGAGGGTGAGCGCATTCGGGCGGGCCAGCGAGTAGCCGTATTCGAAGCCGAGCACCGCCTCTTCCGAGAGCATCGAGTTGATGACCTCGTAGCGCGCCTGCGTCGGCGAGAGGTTGGCGAGCGGGATATAGCGGTCCTCGGTCTCCTGGTCGTAGAGAACCGAATGGCGCTGCGAGAAGGTGCCGCGTTCGCAGTCCTGGCCGGACAGGCGGATCTTCGTACCCTCGACGCAGAGCGTGCCGAAGGCGAGCGCCTCGCCCATCGCCCAGTCGATGCCCTCGCCCGTCTCGACCATCTGCATGCGGTTGTCCATGAACCGCTGGATGGTCTTGTGGGCGTGGAAGCCTTCCGGGATCGTCGCGATCTTGCGGCCGATCTCTTTCAGCTGCTTCATCGGCACCGAGGTCTTGCCGCGGCGCTGTTCGTCCTGGTTGTCGGCCGAGCGCAGGCCCGACCACACGCCGTCCAGCCAGTCGGCCTTGTTCGGCTTGTAGGACTGGCCGATCTCGAATTCGGTTTCGAGGTTGGCGCGCCAGTCGGCCTTCATCTTCTCGAACTCGCCCTCGCTGATGACGCCCTCGGCGATCAGGCGCGCGCCGTAGAGGTTGACGACCGTCTTGTGGGCGCGGATCGCCTTATACATCTTCGGCTGCGTGAACGCCGGCTCGTCGCCCTCGTTATGGCCGAAGCGACGGTAGCAGAAGATATCAAGCACAACCGGCTTGTGGAACTTCATGCGGAATTCGGTCGCGACCTTCGCGGCATAGACCACCGCTTCCGGGTCGTCGCCGTTCACATGGAAGATCGGCGCCTCGATCATCTTCGCCACATCCGACGGATAGGGCGAGGAGCGCGAGAAGGCCGGGTTCGTGGTGAAGCCGATCTGGTTGTTGATGATGACATGCACCGTGCCGGCGACGCGGTGGCCGCGCAGGCCCGAAAGGCCGAGGATTTCGGCAACCACGCCCTGGCCTGCGAAAGCCGCATCGCCGTGCAGCAAGAGCGGCATGACCTTGGCGCGCTCGCGCAGCGGAATGATGTCGCCCTCGAAGACGGTCGCCATCTGGTCCTGCTTGGCGCGGGCCTTGCCCATGACGACCGGGTTGACGATCTCCAGATGCGAGGGGTTGGCGGTCAGCGACAGGTGCACCTTGTTGCCGTCGAACTCGCGGTCCGAGGAGGCGCCGAGATGGTACTTCACGTCGCCCGAGCCTTCCACTTCGTCAGGCGCGTAGGAGCCGCCCTTGAACTCGTGGAACACGGCGCGGTGGGGCTTGGCCATCACGTTGGTGAGGACATTGAGGCGGCCGCGATGCGCCATGCCGAGCACGATTTCCTTCAGGCCCATCTGGCCGCCGCGCTTGATGATCTGCTCCAGCGCCGGGATCAGCGCTTCGCCGCCGTCGAGGCCGAAGCGCTTGGTGCCCTTGTACTTGACGTCGATGAACTGCTCGAAGCCTTCCGCCTCGATCAGCTTCTGCAGGATCGCCTTCTTGCCTTCGACGGTGAAGTCGACGCCCTTGTCCGGGCCTTCGATGCGCTCCTGGATCCAGCCCTTCTCTTCCGGGTTGGAGATGTGCATGAACTCGACGCCGATGGTCGAGCAATAGGTGCGCTCGAGGATTTCGACCATCTCGCGAACGGTCGCGTATTCGAGGCCGAGCACGTTGTCGATGAAGATCTTGCGGTCGAGATCCTTCTCCTCGAAACCGTAGTTCGAGGGGGAGAGCTCGTGATAATCCTCGACCGGGGCGGCGATGCCGAGCGGGTCGAGCTTGGCGTGCAGGTGGCCGCGGGCGCGGTAGGCGCGGATCATCATGATGGCGCGCACCGAATCGCGGGTCGCCTGGTTGACGTCGGCCTGGTTGACCGGCGTGCCGGTCTGCGCGGCGACGGCCTCGGCCTTCGCCTGCACCTTCTTTTCGAGAACCTTCTCGACCACGCCCCAGTTGCCGTCGAGCGCCGAGACGAGTTCGCCGTTGGCGGCGATCGGCCAGTTCGCGCGCTTCCACGAGGCGCCCCGGGCCGCCTTGATCACGTCGGAGGGCTGGTCCTCGAGGGCCTTGAAGAAGGCCTGCCATTCCTCGCCGACGGAGGCGGGATCCGCCTCGTAGCTGGCGTAGAGCTGTTCGATATAGGCTGCGTTCGCCCCGTCGAGGAAGGACGTGGCCAGGAATTGTTCGTTGACGTCTTGCCGTGCCATGGTGTCTTGCGGGCGCCGCGCCCGCCTCCCGAACGATCGTGTTGACCGGGCTTTCCCGGCTTGCCGCCCGGCGCCGATGTCGCACCGGGAAGAGACGGATCGGCCGGCATTTTCAGCCGGCCCACCCTTTTCGGTTTGTTCAGCCCTTGAGGACTTCGACGAGCGTCTTGCCGAGGCGCGCCGGCGAAGGCGAAACGCGGATACCCGCCGCCTCCATCGCAGAAATCTTGGATTCCGCATCGCCCTTGCCGCCGGAAACGACAGCGCCGGCATGGCCCATGGTGCGGCCCTTCGGGGCCGTGCGGCCCGCGATGAAGCCGGCCATCGGCTTCTTGCGGCCCTTCTTGGCCTCGTCGATGAGGAACTGCGCCGCATCTTCCTCGGCCGAGCCGCCGATTTCGCCGATCATGATGATCGAGGTCGTGGCGTCGTCGGCCAGGAACATCTCCAGCACGTCGATGAACTCGGTGCCCTTGACCGGGTCGCCGCCGATGCCGACGGCCGTCGTCTGGCCGAGGCCTTCGTTGGACGTCTGGAAGACGGCTTCATAGGTCAGCGTGCCGGAGCGCGAGACGATGCCGACCGAGCCCTTGCGGAAGATCGAGCCCGGCATGATGCCGATCTTGCATTCTTCCGGCGTCAGGATGCCGGGGCAGTTCGGGCCGAGCAGGCGCGAGGAGGAGCGGTCGAGGCGGGCCTTGACGCGCACCATGTCGGCAACCGGGATGCCCTCGGTGATGCAGGTGATGAACGGGATTTCCGCTTCGATCGCCTCGATGATCGCGTCCGCGGCGCCGGCCGGCGGAACGTAGATCACGGATGCGTCCGCGCCGGTCTTTTCCTTGCCTTCGGCGACGGAGGCGAAGATCGGCAGGGTTTCGCCCTTGGAGCCGGTCCAGGTTTCGCCGCCCTTCTTCGGGTGGATGCCGCCGACCATCTGCGTGCCGTAATAGGCGAGCGCCTGTTCGGTGTGGAAGGAGCCGGTCTTGCCGGTCAGGCCCTGAACGAGGACCTTGGTGTTCTTGTTGACGAGAATCGACATGAGGTCTGGGTCCTTCAGTTAGCCGTTGATCGCGGCGACGATCTTCTTGGCGGCGTCGTCCAGATCGTCGGCGGCGGTGATCGCCAGGCCCGATTCGTTCAGGATCTTCTTGCCAAGCTCGACATTCGTGCCTTCGAGGCGAACGACCAGCGGAACCTTGAGGCCGACTTCCTGCACGGCCGCAACGACACCCTCGGCGATGACATCGCACTTCATGATGCCGCCGAAGATGTTGACGAGGATGCCCTCGACCTTCGGGTCGGCCGTGATGATCTTGAAGGCAGCCGCCACCTTCTCCTTGCCGGCGCCGCCGCCGACGTCGCAGAAGTTCGCCGGCTCCTTGCCGTAGAGCTTGATGATGTCCATCGTCGCCATGGCAAGGCCCGCGCCGTTGACCATGCAGCCGATATTGCCGTCGAGCGCCACATAGGCGAGGTCCCACTTGGAGGCCTCGATTTCCTTGGCGTCCTCTTCGGTCTCGTCGCGCAGCGCCTTGATGTCGTCGTGGCGGAACAGCGCATTGCCGTCGAAGGAGACCTTGGCGTCGAGAACGCGCACGCGGCCGTTCTTCATGACGATCAGCGGGTTGATCTCCAGAAGGCTCATGTCCTTCTCGACGAAGGCCTTGTAGAGGATCGGGAACAGCTTCTCGCCGTCGGCCTTGGCTTCGCCTTCGAGCTTGAGCGCGGAGGTGAGCTTGGCAAGGTCCGCAGCGGTGACGCCGGCTTCCGGGTCGATCGCCACGGTGACGATCTTTTCCGGCGTGTCATGCGCGACGGCCTCGATGTCCATGCCGCCTTCAGTCGAGACGACGAAGGCGATCTTGCCGACGGAGCGGTCGACGAGCAGCGAGAGATAGAGCTCACGGTCGATGTCGGCGCCGTCCTCGATATAGAGGCGGTTCACCTGCTTGCCGGCTTCGCCGGTCTGCGCGGTGACGAGCGTGTTGCCGAGCATCTCCTTGACGTTGGCGACGACTTCCTCGACGCTTTTGGAAAGGCGCACGCCGCCCTTGGCGTCGGGGCCGAGTTCCCTAAACTTGCCCTTGCCGCGGCCGCCGGCGTGGATCTGGCTCTTGACCACGTAGAGCGGGCCGGGGAGCGACTTGGCAGCCGCCTCCGCCTCGTCCGCGGAGAAGATCGCGACGCCCTCGGCGACCGGCGCGCCGTAGCTCTTCAAGAGAGCCTTGGCCTGGTATTCATGAATGTTCATCGGGAAAATCCTCGGATTACTTCAGGGCGGGAGCGATGTTGATGCAGGCCTCGCAGAGACCGGCAACGGCGCCGACCGACTTGTCGAAGGCTTCCTGCTCGGCCTTGTTGAGGTCGATCTCGACGATGCGCTCGACGCCGCCGGCGCCGATCACGGTCGGAACGCCGACATACATGTCCTTCACGCCGTACTGGCCGGAAAGGAAGGCCGCGCAGGGCAGGACGCGCTTCTTGTCCTTGAGGTAGGATTCGGCCATCTCGATGGCGGAAGCGGCCGGGGCGTAGTAGGCCGAGCCGGTCTTCAGGAGGCTGACGATCTCGGCGCCGCCGTCACGGGTGCGCTGGATGATCTCTTCAAGGCGCTCCTTGGTGACCCAGCCCATCTTGACGAGGTCGGTCAGCGGGATGCCGGCGACGGTCGAGTAGCGGGCGAGCGGCACCATCGTGTCGCCGTGGCCACCGAGAACGAACGCCGTGACGTCCTGGACGGAAACCTTGAATTCCTCGGAGAGGAAGAGGCGGAAGCGGGCCGAGTCCAGCACGCCGGCCATGCCGACGACCATGTTCTTCGGCAGGCCGGAGAACTTCTGCAGCGCCCAGACCATGGCGTCGAGCGGGTTGGTGATGCAGATGACGAAGGCGTTCGGAGCGTATTTCTTGATGCCGGCGCCGACCTGTTCCATGACCTTGAGGTTGATGCCGAGCAGGTCGTCGCGGCTCATGCCCGGCTTGCGGGCGACGCCGGCGGTGACGATGCAGACATCGGCGCCTTCGATGGCGGCATAGTCGCTGGCGCCCGTCAGCGAGGCGTTGAAGCCTTCGACCGGCGAGGACTGGGCGATGTCGAGGCCCTTGCCCTGCGGAACGCCGTCGGCGATGTCGAAGAGGACGATGTCGCCCAGTTCCTTCAGGCCGGCCAGATGCGCCAGCGTGCCACCGATCATTCCAGAACCAATAAGTGCGATCTTCTTGCGGGCCATGAAAGCTTCCTCTTGCTCCGATCAACAGGCCCCCAATGTCGCGATTGCGGGACCTTTCGGCGCAAGGGCTTACGCTTCCTGGGTTAAATATTCAATACATACTTTTGGACTGAGGAATTTCAATCGGTTAGATGCAAAAATTCTTACGTAAAGGTAAGAATTCTCGTCACGCTTCCGTCATTTTTCGCCGTATCGCACCTGATGATCGGCAAGATATTCCGTGCTGCGGATCTCGATGAGGCGCGAGACCGTGCGGTCGAATTCGAAGCCCTCCGTGCCCTTCCGGGTCACCAGCAGGTTCTCCGGCGCCGCCGCCGCGGACGCGAAAAGCCGCGCCCGATGATCGTAGATCGTATCGACGAGATTGATGAACCGCTTCGTCTCGTTGCGCTTCTCCGCTCCCAGCAGAGGAATGTGGTCGACGAACAGCGTGTCGAAATGCGCGAGGATCTCCAGGTAATCGGCCGCGCCCAGCGGCCGCTCGCACAGATCGGCGAAGGAGAAGCGCGCGATGCGTCCCGCCGCCTGCGGCACCGCGATGCTCCGGCCACGGAAGGAGATCGTGCGCGGGCCGGTCGGCATGCCCGCCGTCTCCCGCCGCCAGGCCGCATCCATCGCCATGTCGGCATCCTCGCCGAGCGGGTAACGGAAGACCGGCAGGCCGCTGTCCTTCTCCATGCGGTAATCCGTCATCGAGTCCAGCGGCACGATCTCGACATGCCGTTTCAGGAGTTCGACGAAGGGCAGGAAGAGGCTGCGGTTGAGACCATCCCTGTAGAGGTCGTCCGGCTCGACATTGGAGGTCGCGACCAGGATGCAGCCGCGCCGGAACAATTCGCCGAAGAGACGCGACAGGATCATCGCATCGGCGATGTCGGTCACGGAGAATTCGTCGAAGCAGAGCAGCCGCGCCTCCTCGATGAGGCTGGCGGCGACCGGCGGCACGGGATCGGCCTGCGTCGTCTCGCCCGCCTTCAGCTTCTGGCGGTGCTTGTGGATGCGCTCGTGCACATCCGTCATGAACTCGTGGAAATGGGCCCGGCGCTTGCGCTTGACGGGCGCAAGATCGAAGAACAGGTCCATCAGCATGGTCTTGCCGCGCCCGACGCCGCCATGGATGTAGAGCCCCTTCGGGGCGCTGACGCTCTCGGGCTTGCGGGAGGCGAAGAGCCAGCCGAGCGCGCTCGACTTGCGGGCCGGGCGCTGGGCATGGACCTCGCCGAGCAGGCGGTCGAAACGCGCCGCCATTGCCCGCTGCGCGGGGTCCGGCTTCAGCGCGCCGCTCGCCACGAGGGCCTGCAGCCTGTCCGAAACGCCGTGTTCCGGATGCGTCGAGACCCGGTCCCAGTCCTTGCCCATGGGCGGTATTTATCCGGTATCCGAGGAAGGGATCAGCGCGAGAGGCTGACAGGCTGGCCCGAATTGGTCGAACCGTCGAAGCGGGAATCGGCCGTCTTGTAGAGGCGGGCGATCGCATTGCCGTTGCGATCCTTCAGGACGACCTGCTTGCCGGCGACTTCCCAGGAGCCCATCGTCGTCAGTTCGCCCGCGCAGCCGCGCGTGCCGCCGCGCGAACCGCCGCCGAGATTGGTGAGCGTCAGGAACATGTCGCAGGAGGACGGGCCGTTGGAGACGCGCCAGTTGCCGACCATGCCTTCCTTCTTCACGTCGAGGGCGCTGGCGGCCGCCGTATCGCCCGTGCCGACGCCGGTGCCGGTCGCCATCGCGGTATCAGTGCCCGGCTTGTCCGGGAACTGGCCGCCGCTCGTGCTGGTGGTCGGGTCGGGAAGCTGGCTCGAGGAGACCGAGCCGATCGGCTGGGCCTGGAGCGGCGCGATGTTCGGCTGCGTATTGACGCTGTCCATCGACCCGGTGCGCTGGCAACCGGCAAGTGCAAGCGCCATCATCAGTCCGCCCGCCGCATGGTGAATCCGCATCTCGATACTCCAATTCTGCCCGATACTGCTGCCATGCAGCAATTTACGCCGAATTAACGTGAATCGCTCGCACGAATCAAGATGAAACGGCCCGATAGTCCGGGCCGCCTTCTCACGTTTCATGAACGGTGATCATGTAGGTCAGAGACGGCGCTCGACCAGCATCTTCTTGATTTCGCCGATCGCCTTGGCCGGATTGAGGCCCTTCGGGCAGGACTGGGCGCAATTCATGATCGTGTGGCAGCGATAGAGGCGGAAGGGGTCTTCCAGGTTGTCGAGGCGTTCGCCCGTGGCCTCGTCGCGGCTGTCGATCAGCCAGCGATAGGCCTGCAGCAGGACGGCCGGGCCGAGATAGCGGTCGCCGTTCCACCAGTAGCTCGGACAGGAGGTCGAGCAGCAGGCGCACAGGATGCACTCGTAGAGCCCGTCGAGCTTGAGGCGATCCTCATGGCTCTGCTTCCATTCCTTGGCCGGCGTCGGCGACACGGTTTTCAGCCACGGCTCGATGGAGCGGTGCTGGGCGTAGAAGTTGGTAAGGTCCGGAACGAGGTCCTTGACCACAGGCATGTGCGGCAACGGATAGACCTTCACGGTCCCCTTCACTTCGTCCATGCCCTTGGTGCAGGCGAGCGTGTTGGTGCCGTCGATGTTCATGGCGCAGGAGCCGCAGATGCCTTCGCGGCAGGAGCGGCGCAGCGTCAGCGTCGGGTCGATCTTGTTCTTGATGTAGAGCAGGGCGTCGAGAACCATCGGGCCGCAATCGTCGACATCGATGTAGAACGTGTCGATGGACGGGTTCTTCCCGTCGTCCGGGTTCCAGCGGTAGATGCGGAACTCGCGGGTGTTCGCGGCCCCGGCCGGCTTCGGCCAGACCTTGCCTTCGGTCATCTGCGAGTTCTTCGGGAGAGCGAGTTCAACCATGTCCTGTTCTCCTCGGGCTCAGTAGACGCGGGCCTTGGGCTCGATCTTCTTGGGATCGATCCCGTCGGCGATGAGGTCGGTATGCACCGGGCGGTAGTCGAGCGTCACCTCGCCCGCCTCGTTGACCCAGGCGAGCGTGTGCTTGCGCCAGTTGACGTCGTCGCGGCCGCCGAGCGGGCCGGTAGCATAGTCCTCGCGGGCATGCGAGCCGCGGCTTTCCTTGCGGGCCTCGGCGCCGTAGACGGTCGTGATGGCGTTGGCCATCAGGTTTTCCAGCTCCAGCGTCTCGACGAGGTCGGAGTTCCAGATCATTGAGCGGTCGGTGACCTTGATGTCCGGCATTTCCTTCCAGATCTCCGTCATGCGCTTGCAGCCGCTTTCCAGCGATTCCTGCGTGCGGAACACGGCGGCGTCTTCCTGCATGGTGCGCTGCATCTTGTCGCGCAGGATCGCTGTCGGCGTGCTGCCATTGGCGTTCCTGAGGCGGTCGAAGCGGTCCATGATCCTGTCGCAGGCGGCGATGTCGAGCGCCGGGATCGCCTCGTTGCGGTCGATGACCTGGCCGGCGCGGATGGCGGCGGCACGGCCGAAGACCACGAGGTCGATCAGCGAGTTGGAGCCGAGGCGGTTGGCGCCGTGCACCGAGGCACAGCCGGCTTCCCCCACCGCCATCAGGCCGGGCGCGATGCGCTCGGGGTTCTGGCTGTCGGCGTTCAGCACCTCGCCCCAGTAGTTCGTGGGAATGCCGCCCATGTTGTAGTGGACGGTCGGCAGGACCGGGATCGGCTCGCGCGTCACGTCGACGCCGGCGAAGATCTTCGCGCTCTCGGAAATGCCCGGCAGGCGCTCGTGCAGCACGGCCGGGTCGAGATGGTCGAGATGCAGGAAGATGTGGTCCTTGTTCTTGCCGACGCCGCGGCCTTCGCGGATTTCCATCGTCATGCAGCGCGAGACGACGTCGCGCGAGGCAAGGTCCTTGGCCGACGGCGCATAGCGTTCCATGAAGCGCTCGCCCTCGGAATTGACGAGATAGCCGCCCTCGCCGCGCGCGCCTTCGGTGATGAGGCAGCCCGCGCCGTAGATGCCGGTCGGGTGGAACTGCACGAATTCCATGTCCTGCAGCGGCAGGCCGGCGCGCGCGATCATGCCGCCGCCGTCGCCCGTGCAGGTATGCGCCGAGGTGGCGGAGAAATAGGCACGGCCGTAGCCGCCGGTCGCCAGCACCACCATCTTGGCGGCGAAGCGGTGGATCGTGCCGTCGTCGAGGTTCCAGGCGACGACGCCGGTGCAGCGCCCGTCGGCCGACATGATCAGGTCGAGCGCGAAATACTCGATGAAGAATTCCGCATTGTTGCGCAGCGACTGGCCGTAGAGCGTGTGGAGGATCGCGTGGCCGGTCCGGTCGGCGGCGGCGCAGGTGCGCTGCACCGGCGGGCCTTCGCCGTAGTTCTGCATGTGGCCGCCGAACGGGCGCTGGTAGATCTTGCCTTCCGCGTTGCGCGAGAAGGGCACGCCGTAATGCTCCAGTTCATAGACCGCCTTCGGCGCTTCCATGACGAGATACTGCATGGCGTCGACGTCGCCGAGCCAGTCGGAACCCTTGACGGTGTCGTAGAGGTGCCACTGCCACGAATCCGGCGTCATGTTCTTCAGCGAGGCGGCGATGCCGCCCTGCGCGGCGACGGTGTGCGAGCGCGTCGGGAAGACCTTGGTGATGCAGGCCGTCTTGAGGCCCTGCTCGGCCATGCCGAGCGTGGCGCGCAGGCCCGCGCCGCCGGCGCCGACGACGATCACGTCGAAGGAGTGGTCCACATAGGTATAGGCCTTGCCGTTGGCCGCCGGGGAGGAGATCGCTGCCATGATGGATTATCCTGCGAAGGCGATTTTGAGGACGGCGAAGAGACAGAGCCCGCCGACCAGGATCGCGAAGAAGGTGTTGAGCATGAGAAGGCCGATCTTCACGCCCTCCGCATGCACATAGTCCTCGATGACGACCTGCATGCCGAGCTTCATGTGGATGAGGCCGGAAATGACGACGAGGCCCATGAGGACGGCGACGATGGGATGCGACAGAGCCGCCGTCACCTCCGCGTAGGACGCGCCGTTGTAGCAGATCAGGAAGCCGACGAAGAACAGCATCAGCGGCACGTTGGCGACGGCAGTCAGGCGCTGGCGCCAGAAATGCTCCGTGCCGTCCTTTGCCGAGCCGAGGCCGCGAACCTTGCCGAGGGGCGTGCGCATGTCCATGGGTGTCTCCTCAGCGGGCCAGGGTGCCGGCGATCCAGATCAGCACCGTCAGGGCGACGGAGACGACCGGGGTCAGAAGGGCGAGCCGGGTGGAAAAATGCTTCTCGTATCCGCGGCCCATATCCCACATGAAGTGGCGAAGGCCCCCGAGCATGTGGTGCATCAACGCCCAGGTATAGCCGAAGAGCACGAGGCGGCCGATCCAGGTGCCGAAGAACCAGCTCACCCAGTCGAAATAGACCTCGCCCGTCGCCGCCGCGATCAGCCACCAGGCGACGAGGACGGTGCCGAAATAGAGCGCCATGCCGGTGATGCGGTGCACGATGGACATGACCATCGTCGGGATCGGTTTGTAGACCTGGAGATGCGGCGAGAGCGGCCGGCTTCGAGTGACATTCGCCATCTGAACCTCACGGAACCCCGGAGAGCCAAAATCTGGACAAATTTTCTCCGGAATTGCAGTATGTTGTGCACAATGCAGTGATGGCGACGTTTAATCACCGGAAAGCGGAACCACAAGCCTTCTTGCGGTGCAAAATGAATTTAATCGATTAGACGCCCTGTCCCTCCGGCCGGCTCCCATACGCTCCGCGGGCGTTAACCAAAACCACCGAAATTGCAGCGAAATCCGTGACTTTCGCGTCTTTCTGCCCCATCTTTCCGTTAACGATTTGTTAAGCGTAACCCGGAAGGCAGGACAGAATGACTCTGTTATCGGCGCTCCGTGCGACCAAAGTCTTAGGGCTGGCGGTCGTGCTCGTCGCAGGCGGCATGACGCTCGCCGACGCCCGCGACGGCTGGCATCCCCATCGTCACGGCCACCATTCCCGGCTCAAGAAGCTGCCGACGCTGGAGCCGGAAGCCCATGGCGGCTGGCTCGGCACACGGCTTCGCCACGGCAGAAGCGACCGCGGGTTCCAGCGCGAGAACGACAGCTTCTACAGCGGGGCGATCACCGCCTATCGCAGCCTCGGCAGCAGCATCTACTTCTATGTCGACGACAACGGCGTGATCGAGCGGTACGACCGCCCGGTGAAGCGCCGGGCAGGCGGGCCGAAGGTCATCACCGTGACGCCGGGCCGGAACGGCTGCTCGTGGGAAGCCGGCGTCTGCGTCATCCGGCCGGGCTCCTGATGGCGCGGGGCCTTATCGCCCGCTTGCCGGGTCGGCCCGGAAACGCCAGACCGTCGTCTTCTTGACCTCGCTGTCCTCCAGCGCCCGGGTTACCGGCACCGTATAGGTGGCGAGCGCCTCCATGCGCTCGCGCGGGCAATAGGCGCGGCCGGGATCGCCGACCAGCACCGTCGCGCCGCGCGCGGCGAGCGCCGAGAACCAGGGGATCAGCACATCGGCAAAGCCCCGGTCGTAAAAGACGTCGCCGGCAAGGATCACCTCCCAGCCCCCGTCGCGGCCGACGAGATCCTCGCCGGCATGGTCGAGCACAACGCCGTTGAGAGCTGCATTCAGCCGGACCGCCGTTTCACTCCAGGGATCGATATCCGCCGCCACCACCGCCGAGGCACCCGCCATCCGTGCGGCAATGCCGACAAGGCCGGAGCCGCTGGCAAAATCGAGCACCGTCTTGCCCGCCACCAGCGCCGGATGATCGAGCACATGCCGGGCAAGCCCCTGCCCGCCCGCCCAGGCGAAGGCCCAGAAGGGCGGCGGCAGGCCGATCGCTTCCAGTTCCTCCTCCGTCTTCAGCCAGAGATCGTGCGCCTCGGTGGCGAGCCTCAGCTTCACCTCCGGCACATGCGGCGGCGACAGCACGTCCGTATTGCCGCGAATGAAGACTTCGGGATCCGTCTTCACGAAAGCACCGCTCCGGAGAAGGCGGTACGCAAAGCGGAAGCCATCAGCGCGGCGGGTTGTCGAGGCCGCCCATGCGGCAGACCTCGATCCACTCCTCCTCCGTCACCGGCTGCACCGAAAGGCGCATGGAGGTGACGAGCGACATGTCGGCGAGCTTCGGATTGGCCTTGATGTCCTTGAGGGTCACGGGCTTCGGCATGTCGCGCACCGCGCGAATGTCGACGCATTCCCAGCGCGGATCCTCGCCGGCGGTCGAATCCGGATGCGCCAGGGCGCAGACTTCCGTGATGCCGACGACTTCGAGCCCCTCGTTGGAGTGGTAGAAGAAGCCCTTGTCGCCGATCTTCATGGCCCGCATGTTGTTGCGTGCCTGGTAGTTGCGCACGCCGTCCCATTCCTCGCCGGCCTCGCCCTTCGACTTGAGCTTTTCCCAGGAGAACTTGAAGGGTTCGGACTTGTAGAGCCAGTATGCCATCGGGTCTTACGCCTCCGGATTGTTGAAGACCCAGTTCCAGGCCTTCACCTCGACGTCGGCGAAGAGACCGGCCCTGGCATAGGGATCGTCGGCCGCGATCCGCCGCGCGTCCTCGATGGTCTCGGCCTTCACCACGACGAGGCTGCCGGTCGGCTTGCCGTCGTCGCCGAGGAAGGGGCCGGCAAAGCCGAGCTTGCCGTCCGCATTGAGCGCGTTGAGATAGGCGAGATGTTCGGGGCGCGTGTCGAGACGCACCTGGAGCGCACCGGGCTTGTCCTTGCAGAGAAATGCGAAATGCATGCGGCTGTCCCTTCCTTATTCCTGGGTGATCGGGCGCGTCATGAGCTGCCCGATGGCGGTCTTCACGTCGAGCGTGCCGTCGACGATGCGGGCGACGGCGTCGGTGATCGGCATGTCGATGCCCTTTTCGGCGGCGACTCCAGAGGCGACCGATGCGGCGAAGGCGCCTTCCACAAGGTCGCCGGACCAGCCGGCGGCAGTGCCGTGCCGACCGAGCGCGATGCCGAAGCGCAGGTTGCGCGACTGATGGCTGGTGCCGGTGAGCACGAGGTCGCCGAGGCCGGAAAGCCCCGTCACCGTGATGCCCTCCCCGCCATGCGCCTCGACGAAGCGCGACAGCTCCGCAAGCCCGCGCGAAATCAGCGCCGCGCGGGCGGAATCGCCAAGCTCGGCGCCCTCGATGATGCCGCAGGCTATCGCCAGCACATTCTTGAGCGCGCCGCCGAGTTGCACGCCGATGCGGTCCGTCGAAGGATAGAGCCGGAAGGTCGGCCCGGAGAGCGCCTGCGCCAGCGCGGCGCCGGTCTCCGCCGTGCGCGCGGCGATCACCATCGCCGTCGGCAGGCCTTTGGCGATATCGGCGGCGAAGCCGGGGCCGGAGAGCACCGCGACCTCGCGGCCGGGCAATTCCTCTTCCAGCACCTCGGTGAGGAGCCGCCCGGTGCCCTTCTCCATGCCCTTGGCGCAGATGACGACGGCCGTGCCCGGCGCAAGAAGCGGCGCCAGCGACCGCGCCGCCGCCCGCTGCGCCTGCGAGGGCATGGCGAAGAGCACGATGCCGGCGCCGCGCATGGCTTCCGCATCCGCGCTATAGGCAAGCGAAGCCGGCAGTTCGATGCCCGGCAGCGCCTTTTCATTGCGGCGGGTGGCCTGCATGGCCGCGACGGAAACCGCGTCGCGGCCGATCAGCGTGACGTCGCCGCCACTGGCGGCCGCCACGCTTGCCAGCGCCGTGCCGAAAGCACCCGCGCCGACCACGGCGATCTTGCGGCTGATGCTCATGCCTTGGCTCCCCGCTTGCCCGATCCGAGAACCGTCGCCGCATCGCGGTCGAGCGGCCAGCGCGAGCGCGGCGCGACCGAGAGATCATCAGGCGCAAAGCCGGCCGCCATGCGCTCCAGCCCTGCCCAAGCGATCATCGAGGCATTGTCGGTGCACAGCGCCAGCGGCGGCGCGACGAAGCGAAACCTGTTCTTGTCGCAGAGCGCCTGCAGCGTCGCGCGCAGCTCCGCATTCGCCGCCACGCCGCCGGCAACGACGAGCGCCGGCGTTTCGGCATCGGGATAGAGCGTGCGGAACCGCTCCAGCCCGCGGCCGATGCGATCCTTCAGGGTGCGCGAGACGGCGCGCTGGAAGGAGGCGCAGATATCGGCGATGTCCTGGTCCGTCACCGGCTCGATGGACTGCGCCGCCTGGCGCACCGCCGTCTTGAGGCCTGAGAAGGAGAAATCGAGCCGCGCCTCGCCGACGAGCGGGCGCGGGAAGGTGAAGCGCTCGGGATTGCCGGTCTTCGCCATGCGCTCCACCGCCGGGCCGCCGGGATAGGGCAGGCCGAGGAGCTTGGCCGTCTTGTCGAAGGCCTCGCCGAGCGCGTCGTCGATGGTCGTGCCCCAGCGCTCGTAATCGTCGACGCCGCGCACCAGCACGAGCTGGGTATGGCCGCCGGAAACCAGCAGCATGAGATAGGGGAAGGAGAGCCCGTCCGTCAGCCGCGCCGTCAGCGCATGGCCTTCCAGATGGTTGACCGCATAGAGCGGCTTGCCGGTCGCCCGCGCGATCGCCTTGCCGGTCATCAGCCCGACGATGAGCCCGCCGATTAGCCCCGGCCCGCTCGTCGCGGCGATGGCGTCGACATCGTCGAGGGAACGGCCGGCGCGCAGCAGCGCCTCGGAGATCAGGCTGTCCAGCGCCTCGACATGGGCGCGCGCCGCGATCTCCGGCACCACGCCGCCATAGGCGCTGTGCTCTTCGAGCTGGCTGAGCACGACCTCGCCGAGGATCTCGCCCTTTCCGTCGGCATCGCGCGCGACGACCGACGCGGCGGTCTCGTCGCAGCTCGTTTCGATGCCGAGAATGGTCAGGTGGGGCGACATGAAGCACTAGGATCGATTGCGGGCGGCTCTAAAGCCGGTTACGAGACATCCCGGTAACAATGGATCAAGGCGGATGCAAACAAAACCTTTCAGGATCGGCACCCGTGGCAGCCCGCTGGCGCTCGCCCAGGCCTACGAGACCCGTTCGCGCCTGATGGCGGCGCACGGCCTGCCGGAGGCGATGTTCGAGATCGTCGTGCTCTCGACCACCGGCGACCGCATCACCGACCGCTCGCTGGCGCTGATCGGCGGCAAGGGCCTGTTCACCGAGGAGATCGAGGCGCAGCTTTCCTCCGGCGCGCTGGACCTTGCCGTGCACTCCTCCAAGGATATGCCGACGAAGCTGCCGGAGGGCCTGCACCTCTCGGCCTTCCTGCCGCGCGAGGACATCCGCGACGCCTTCATCGGCCGCGCGGCAAAGCGCCTCCTCGACCTGCCGCAGGGCGCGACCGTCGGCTCGGCCTCGCTGCGCCGCCAGGCCCTCATCCGCCGCCTTCGGCCGGACCTCAATGTCATCGTCTTCCGCGGGCAGGTGGATACCCGCCTCGGCAAGCTCGCCGAAGGAAAGGCCGATGCGACGCTGCTCGCCTATGCCGGCCTGAAGCGCCTCGGCAAGCTCGACGTGCCGACGGAGATCCTCGATCCGATCACCTTCCCGCCGGCCCCCGCGCAGGGCGCGATCTGCGTCGAGAGCCGCATCGGCGACGACCGGGTGAACGGCCTGCTGTCCGCCATCGACGACCGGCCGACCCATGCGGCCGTCGCCTGCGAGCGCGGCTTCCTCGCCACGCTCGACGGCTCCTGTCGCACGCCCATCGCCGGCTATGCCACCGTCGAGGGCGATCACCTGCGCTTCCGCGGCACGATCCTCACGCCGGACGGCAGCCGCTTCCACGAGATCGAGACGAGCGGTCCGGCCGCCGATGCCGCCGCCCTCGGCGAAAAGGCGGGCGAGGATATCCGCGCCATGGCGGGAGCGGATTTCTTCGAAAGCTGGACCTGACCATGCGTGTCCTCGTCCTGCGTCCCGAGACCGCGGCGGCACGCACCGCCGAACGGCTCGCGGCGCTCGGACACGAGGCCGTGCGCCTGCCGCTCTCGAAGGCCGAGCATGCCGTCGATGCCGTGAAGGCCGCCCTGGCGCAGCCCCATGGCGCCATCGCCGTCACAAGCGCGGAAATGGCCCGCCTGTTCGAAAGGATCGGCGGCGCCCCCGCCGCTGACCGGGCGACCGCCGTCTTCGCCGTCGGAAAGGCGACCGCATGGGCCATGCGCGATGCGGGCTTCGCCCATGTCCTGAGCGCGGCCGGCGACGGCGAGAGCCTTGCAGGGCTGATCGCGGAGCATCTGCGCGCAAACGGACCGCTGCCGCATCCCCTCCTCTATCTCGCCGGCAATCCGCGCGGTCCGGGCTTCGAAAGCCGGCTGGCGGAGGCCGGCATTCCGTTTCGCACCGTGGAAGGCTACCGCATGGTGCCGCTCGCCCCATCCGGCACCGCGGTCGACGCGGCCCTGCTGCAACCGGTGCCGGATGCCGTGCTGCTCTATTCGCGGGAAAGCGCCCGCGCCTTCTTCGCTCTTGCGCCCCTTGCCGAGGCGCCCGGCCGCTTTACCGCCCTGCGCCTGCTCTGCATGAGCGCAAATGTCGCGGCGGCCGTGCCGGAGCGCTTTGCCGCGCACGTCGCCATCGCGGCGGCACCCAGCGAGGAAAGCCTGCTGGCGTTGCTCTAAATGCAGGCATCGACGGCGAAATTTCCGCAAGGGTCTTTCCCTCCCAGCCATCCCTGTCTACGTTTAGTGCAATGCACATGAACGCGAGGAGGTCGCCATGGAACCGGAAACCCCGTCCCGTCGAAAGAAGGCCGGCGACGAGCCCGTGACGATCGATCTCGAGCCCGTCCCCGCCTCTGCCAGCAACGAGGCGATCGCCGCCGGGGAAAAGGCCGGGGCCGAGGCCTCCGCACCCGAAACCGCCGAAGCGGGCGCGCCGGAAGCCACCACGGCCGAGCCCGATGCCGACGCGCAGAAGCAGGAGCCGATCGAACCGGCCCGCGCAACCTATGAGGAACCCGCCCGCACCGAACCTCCCACGCCCCCACATCGCGGCAATGCCGGCCCGCTCGCCGCCGGCATTCTCGGCGGCCTCATCGCGCTGCTCGGCGCTGGAAGCCTGCAATATGGCGGCTACCTGCCCGCGCCCGGCCCGGACAGGGCAGAGGAAAGCAGTGCCGTCGCCACGCTTTCGGGCGAGGTCGAGGCCTTGAAGGCCCGGCTCGCCGAGACCACCGCGGCACCCCCCGTCGATCTGCAGCCGATCGAGACCCGCCTTGCCGCGCTGGAAAAATCGGCAGGCGAAAACAGCGGCACGCCCGGTGCGGACCCGGAATCCGTCGGCAGGCTGGAAGGGGACGTCGCCCGGCTGACGACGGAGCTCGCCGCGCTGCGCGAGGCCGTTGGCCGCACCAGCGAGGCGGTCAGCACGACGGAAAGCCAGCTCACCGAACGCATCGCCGCCGCCGAGCAGAAGCTCGACGAGCCGCGCAGCGACATCGCGATGGCCCGTGCCGTGGCCGCAAGCGCGCTGAAGACCGCCATCGACCGAGGCGGCCCCTACCTCGCCGAGCTGGAGGCCTTCGCCAGCGTCGCGCCGGACGATCCGTCCATCGCGGGCCTGCGCGAACATGCGGCCATCGGCGTGCCCTCGCGCGCCGACCTCGTGCGCGATTTCCAGCCGACGGCCGACGCCATCCTCGACGCCGTGCATCAGCCCGAGGGAGACCAGGGCATCTTCAACCGCCTGATGTCGAGCGCCGCCTCGGCGATCCGCGTCCGCCCGGTCGGCAGCGTGGAGGGCGATACGCCCGAGGCCGTCGTCGCCCGCATCGAGAACAAGCTGCAGAACGGCGACTTCAAGGGCGCTGATATCGAATGGCAGACCCTGCCGCAGCCGGGCCAGGCCGCGGCGGCGGACTACAAGCGCAGGCTGGATGCGCGCGTCAGCGTCGAGGAGCTGGTCGGCGCGGCGGTGTCCGGCGCCCTCAACGGCACGACCACCGCCACCGGCAACCAGGGCTGAGGAGAGACTTCATGGTTCGCATTCTGGTCTTCGTCCTCTTCGTCCTCGCGCTTGCCGCCGGCTTTGCCTGGCTTGCCGACCGTCCCGGTGAACTCTCCGTCATCTGGCAGGGCCAGCGCGCCGACATGAGCCTCATGGTGGCCGCGACGCTCGTGGTATCGCTGATCGCCGCCGTCATGTTCTGTTGGTGGCTGGTGCGCGTGGTCTGGACCTCGCCGCACTCGATCCAGCGCTATTTCCGTGCCCGCAAGCGCGACCGCGGCTACCAGGCCCTGTCGACCGGCCTGATCGCCGCCGGCGCCGGCGATGCCGCCGGCGCGCGCAAGATGCTGACACGCACCAAGGGCCTCCTCAGCGCCGACCAGGAGCCGCTCATCCACCTCCTGGAAGCGCAGGCGGCAATGATCGAGGGCCGCTATGACGACGCCCGCCGGAAATTCGAGCTGATGGCCGACGATCCGGAAACGCGGGAACTCGGCCTGCGCGGCCTCTATCTCGAAGCCCGCCGCCTCGGCGCCAGCGAAGCCGCCCGGCAATATGCCGAACGCGCCGCCGAAAAGGCCCCGCAGCTTCCCTGGGCGACGGAAGCCGCGCTCGAATACCGCTCCGAGGCCGGCGACTGGGACGAGGCGCTGAAGCTCCTCGGCGACGGCCGCTCCGGCTCGGCCGAGGAAAAGAAGGCCCATGCCCGCCGCAAGGCGGTGCTCCTCACCGCCCGCGCCGCCGACAGGCTCGATGCCGATCCCAAGGGCGCGCGCGAAGATGCCCACCAGGCGCTGAAGCTCGACGAGAATTTCGTGCCTGCCGGGCTCATCGAGGCGAAGGCGTATCTGCGCGAGGACAACCTGCGCAAGGCTGCCGCCATCCTCGAAAGGCTCTGGAAGGCGACCGCGCACGGCGACGTGGCACGGCTCTATGTCCGCGCCCGCAGCGGCGATTCGGCGACGGACCGCCTGAAGCGGGCGGAAAAGCTGGAGGCGATGCGGCCGAACAATGCCGAGGCGCTCTACGCCGTCGCCGAGGCCGCGCTGGAGGCGCGCGACTTTGCCCTTGCCCGCGCCAAGGCCGAGGCGGCCGCCCGCCTCTCCCCGCGCGAAAGCGCCTTCCTGCTGCTGGCCGACATCGAGGACGCCGAGACCGGCGACCAGGGCCGCATCCGCCACTGGATGAACCAGGCGCTGAAGGCCCCGCGCGATCCCGCCTGGACGGCCGACGGCATCACCGCGCCGGAATGGCGCGCCGTCTCGCCCGTCACCGGCCGTCTCGACGCCTTCGAATGGAAAACCCCGGTCAGCGAGTTGCAGGGGCCGATCGAGGACGGCTCGGCCGGCGCCGTCGACGAGGCCATCCGCACCCTGCCGCCGCTCGCCATCGCGACGAATCCCGCCAGGGCCGAGCAGGTCGTCAAGGAAGAGAAGGCGGAGGCCGCAAGGCCGGTCGTGGTGGCCGCGGTGACCGAGCCCGCGCCGGTCAAGATCGCGACGATGCCGGAGCAGGCAAAGGCGGACGCCGCAAGCCAGAAGGAGGAGGAACGCCCCTTCTACGGCCTGCCTGACGATCCGGGCGTCAAGGAAGACGCCGTCGCCAAGCGCGACGGCACGAGCGGTTTCCGATTGTTCTGAGTTCGGGGAACGGGGCGAGAATCTATGTTCGAACGCTTGCAGCACTTTCTTGCGAGCCTTTCCGGCGGCGACCGGCCGACCTTTGCCACCGATGACCCGCGGGTCGTCGTCATGGCGCTCTGCATCCAGGTGATGGAGGCGGACGGCAAGGTGCTGGATGTCGAGAAGAAGGCGCTACGCGCCCGCTTCAAGGAGTTCTACGGCGTGGACGAGGCCGAACTCGACGCGCTCGTCGCCGCCGGCACCGATGCCGAGAACGAGGCGATCGACTTCTTCCGCTTCACCTCGGAGCTGAAGCGCCAGCTTTCGGAAGACCAGCGCATCGCCCTCATCGGCCTTCTCTGGGAGATCGTCTATGCCGATGGCGAGCGCAGCGAGATGGAGGACCACGCCATCTGGCGCATCGCCGACCTTCTCGGCGTCTCGGGCCGCGAGCGCATCATGAAGCGGCAGGAGGTGGCCGAGAGGGTCGGCGCGGCGACGAACCGCGAGGAACCCGACGAAGGCTGAGCCATGCTGGACCTTTCCCCAAAGCCGCACCGCCCGCGTCCCGTCCTCGTCGTGCTGCACCAGGAAACGTCCAGCCCCGGGCGCGTCGGCCAGATCCTTCAGGCGATGGGCCTTGCGCTGGACATCCGCCGTCCGGTGCTCGGCGATCCGCTGCCCGACACGCTCGACCATCACGCCGGCGCCGTCGTCTTCGGCGGGCCGATGAGCGCCAACGACGACGAGCCCTACATACGCCGGGAGATCGATTGGCTTTCGGTGCCGCTCGGGGAGAACCGGCCCTTCCTCGGCATCTGCCTCGGGGCGCAGATGCTGGTGAAGACCCTTGGCGGCACGGTCACCGGCCACGCGGACGGCTGGGCGGAGATCGGCTGGTATCCGCTGCGGGCGACCGAGGCGGGCGCGACGCTGATGGCCTGGCCGGAGATGGTCTACCAGTTCCACCGCGAGGGCTTCGACCTTCCCTCCGGCGCGACCCTGCTCGCCACCGGCCACCATTACGAGAACCAGGCCTTCCGCTATGGCGACAACGCCTGGGGCATCCAGTTCCACGGGGAGCTGACGCTCGCCATGATGCACCGCTGGGTCGTGCGCGGCGCGCATCGCTTCGAACTGCCCGGCGCGCAGGCCGGCCGCCTCCATCTCGACGGCCGCCTCCTGCACGATGCGGCGCTCAGGATGTGGATGACATCCTTCCTCGACCGCATCTTCCACGAGACATGAACGCGCGCCCGCATTAAACATGTTGCGGCACCGCAAGGCGCGCGGCCTTGCTGGCTGGGCATGCAATGGCTACATGTCAGCACGAAACCAATTGGAGTCGTCCATGATAGCGGTCATCAACACCCTGTTGTTCATCATCAATATCGCGTGGTTCCTGGTGATCGCCTCGGCGATCTTCTCCTGGCTCTACGCCTTCAACGTCATCAACGCGAACAATCAGGTCATCGCCACCATCGGCCGCTCGCTCTACCAGTTGACCGAACCGATCTATCGCCCGATCCGCCGCGTCCTGCCGAACTTCGGCGGCGTCGACCTGTCGCCGCTCGTCGTGCTCGTCATCCTGTTCTTCCTCGAGCAGATCGTCCGCACCGTGGTGGCACCCGCGCTCCTGGCGCCGTGACGCCGGCGCTCACCCGCCATGGCGACCATGTGCGCCTGACCGTGCGGCTGACCCCGAACGGCGGGCGCGATAACATCGACGGATGGGAAACGGGCGCGGACGGCGCAAGCCACCTGAAGGCACGCGTCAGCGATCCGCCGGACAAGGGCAAGGCCAACAAGGCATTGATCGTGCTGGTCGCCAGGGCGGCCGGCGTCGCCAGGTCCGCCGTCAGCCTCGTTTCCGGCGATACCCAGAGAAAGAAAATCCTCCGGATCGAGGGCGACCCGGAGGATATCGTTTCAAGGCTCGAAAGCGCGGTGCCGCGCTAGAGCAATTCCAGCAAAAGTGCGCAGCGGTTTTGCGTCCGGAATTGCGTAGAAACAAAAGGATGGAGCGTTTTCGCGATTCGAAGAAAAGCGGAAACGCTCCATCCGGTTATTTGGACTTGTTGTAGCGCTCGACCGCCTCGAGGATCATCCTCTTGGCGACGGTGACATCCTGCCAGCCGGCGATCTTCACCCACTTGCCGGGCTCCAGATCCTTGTAGTGCTCGAAGAAGTGCTCGATCTGCTTCAGCGTGATGTCCGGCAGGTCCGTATAGTTCTCGATCTTGTCGTAGCGGCGCGTCAGCTTCGGCACCGGCACGGCGATGATCTTCTCGTCCTTGCCGCCGTCGTCTTCCATCACCATGACGCCGATCGGGCGCACGTTGATGACGCAGCCCGGAACGAGCGGGCGGGTGTTGGCGATGAGGACGTCGATCGGGTCGCCGTCTTCCGAGAGCGTGTGCGGCACGAAGCCGTAATTGCCCGGATAGGTCATCGGCGTATAGAGGAAGCGGTCGACGACGAGCGCGCCGGCCTCCTTGTCCATCTCGTACTTGATCGGGTGGCCGCCGACGGGCACCTCGACAATGACGTTCACGTCATCAGGCGGGTTCTTGCCAACGGAAATCGCATCGATACGCATGGGTGTCCCCTTGAAATGCAATGGGTTGATTTGCGGGTGTCCTAATGCGAATCCCATTGCAGCGCAACATGACTTTCGCCTCACCCGAATAGACCGCCGGCATATGCCGTCTACATCTTGACCGGAGGATGACCATGCACCCGAGCCGTTGCCTTTTCATCGCCAGCCTCGCCGCCTTTACCGCCGCCGCGCCCGCGCAGGCCAACGAGAGCACCTATAGCGACCGCGATCTCGATGCCTGCAAAACGCTCCTGCAGCAGGAGGAAGGCGCGAGCGTGACGCTGGAATGCGCCGGCTACAAGGATTTCGCGGTCTATTTCAAGGAGAGCGACCTGCGCCAGAGCCAGACCTATGGCCCGATCGGCAAGGCCTGGCTCGACGAGGCCTTCGAAAGTTTCGGCCCCTTCAACCACACCAGCGCGAAGATCGAATGGCGGCTCGATGCAGCCGGCGCGCCCTTCGCGACCATCGTGCGCTGGTTCGTTTCCGATCCGGAGACGACATCCGACACCGATACGCGCTACGGCGAGATCCTCGTCGTCTCGACGGTGGCGACCGTGGGGAACCCGACAAGCTGTGTCGTCGGCTATGTCGACGCACTGGAGAACGGGGGCGCCAACGCGCTCGCCCGCACGCTCGCCGACGGGAAGGCCGCGTCCTTCAGCTGCGGCAAGGACGAGCCGCAATGGCAGGGAGAGCGCGGCGCGCTGGCAGGCGAACCGATGCGCCACCTGCCGCAAGCCGCGAAGGAATAGCCCTCAGGGCCAGACGAAGCCGATCTTCTTCAGTTCCTTCTCGCCGAAATTCTCCATGCCCTCGGCAATGTCGCATCCGCCGGACGAGCGGAAGAAACGATAGGCATGCTCGCTGTCCTCGAGGCACCAGACGATCATGCCGTTGCAGCCGAGCGACTTGAGGAGGCGACGCGCCTCGCCGAAGAGCAGGCGGCCGAGGCCGATGCCCTGGTATTCGGGACGCAGGTAGATTTCGTAGATCTCGCCTTCCTGCGGCAGCGCGCGGGCGCGGTTGAGCCCGAGCGTGGCATAGCCGGCCACCGTGCCGGCGACGTCGACCACCAGGAGCGTCGCGGGACCCCGCGTCGCCTTGCGCCACCAGGTCTCGTCCCGCCGGTCGACCATCTGGTTGAGCGGCCTGTGCGGGATGAGGCCGCCATAGGCCTGCAGCCACGACACGCGATGCGTCTCGGATATCGCCCGCGCGTCCTGCGGCTCGGCGCGCCGCACATCGATCGACAGTGTCTTCATAACACGACTCATATTCCGGCATCGATCCCACCGGAATCCCGCAACGGGCGGAGGCTTCCTTTGCCCACAGGCGAGTTCCGGACGACACCTCGAAAAGTTAACGCTTTTTTAACAAACGTCACAAGCCGTAAAACGATGGCACACACATGAAAAACCCCGGCACAGGGCCGGGGTCGCACTTTGTCTCATATCGGGAGGCGCGGTTTACGCGGCGCCGGCGGAGCGCTGCTTTTCGAATCGCTTGCGGTCGTTCGGGTCGAGATAGAGCTTGCGCAGGCGGATCGACTTCGGCGTCACCTCGACGAGTTCGTCGTCCTGGATCCATGAGAGCGCGCGCTCCAGCGTCATCTTGATCGGCGGCGTCAGGCGGACGGCTTCGTCCTTGCCGGCGGCGCGGATGTTGGTGAGCTTCTTGCCCTTCAGCACATTCACTTCGAGGTCGTTGTCGCGCGTGTGGATGCCGACGATCATGCCGGCATAGACCTTCTCGCCCGCATCGATGACCATCGGGCCGCGGTCTTCCAGGTTGAAGAGCGCATAGGCGACGGCCTCGCCCGCTTCGTTGGACAGCAGCACGCCGTTGACGCGGCCGCCGATCTCGCCCTTGTAGGGCTGGTAGTCGTGGAACAGGCGGTTCATGATCGCCGTGCCGCGCGTGTCCGTCAGAAGCTCCGACTGGTAGCCGATGAGGCCGCGGGTCGGGGCGAAGAAGACGAGGCGGACGCGGTTGCCGCCGGACGGACGCAGCTCGACCATCTCGGCCTTGCGCTCCGACATCTTCTGCACGACGACGCCGGAATGCTCTTCATCCACGTCGATGACGACTTCCTCGATCGGCTCCAGGAGCTGGCCGTTCTCGTCCTTGTGCATGACGACGCGCGGACGCGACACGGCAAGCTCGAAGCCTTCGCGGCGCATGGTCTCGATGAGGACGGCGAGCTGCAGTTCGCCGCGGCCGGAGACGAAGAACGAATCCTTGTCGCCCGATTCCTCGATCTTCAGCGCCACGTTGCCTTCGGCCTCCTTGAACAGGCGGTCGCGGATGACGCGGCTCGTGACCTTGTCGCCCTCGGTGCCGGCGAGCGGCGAATCGTTGACGATGAAGGACATGGTGACGGTCGGCGGGTCGATCGGCTGGGCCTTAAGGGCTTCGGTGATCGACGGATCGCAGAACGTGTCGGCGACGGTGCCCTTGGTCAGGCCCGCGATGGCGACGATGTCGCCCGCATGGGCCTCTTCGATCGCCGTGCGCTCGATGCCGCGGAAGGCGAGGATCTTCGAGATACGGCCGTTCTCGATGAGCTGGCCGTCCTGGCCGAGGACCTTGACGGACTGGTTCGGCTTGATCGAGCCGGAATAGATGCGACCGGTGATGATGCGGCCGAGGAAGGGGTTGGCCTCGAGGATCGTGCCGATCATGCGGAACGGGCCTTCGGCGACCGTCGGCTCGGGCACGTGCTTGAGCACGAGGTCGAGCAGCGGGGCCATGCCCTCGTCCTGCGGGCCTTCCGGGTTGACGTTCATCCAGCCGTTGCGGCCCGAACCGTAGAGGATCGGGAAGTCGAGCTGTTCGTCCGTGGCGTCGAGATTGGCGAAGAGGTCGAAGACCTCGTTCAGCACTTCCTCGTGGCGGCCGTCCGGACGGTCGATCTTGTTGATGGCGACGATCGGCTTCAGGCCGACCTTGAGCGCCTTGCCGACCACGAACTTGGTCTGCGGCATCGGGCCTTCCGACGAATCGACGAGAACGATGGCGCCGTCCACCATCGAGAGGATGCGCTCCACTTCGCCGCCGAAATCGGCGTGGCCGGGCGTGTCGACGATGTTGATGCGCACGCCCTTCCATTCGACCGAAGTGGCCTTGGCGAGGATGGTGATGCCGCGTTCCTTTTCGATGTCGTTGGAGTCCATGACGCGTTCGGCGACGCGCTGGTTTTCACGGAACGAGCCGGACTGCTTGAGAAGCTCGTCGACGAGCGTGGTCTTGCCATGGTCGACGTGCGCGATGATCGCGATATTGCGGATGGACATAGGTTGTAATCTCTGAGGTTCAGGGGCGCGCGCAAAACGAGGGCGCCGTCTTCAATGGCCGGGCTCATACATGTTTTTCCGCAAATGCGAAAGGGGCGGGCCGCAACTCTGTTGCCTCACGACGAGCGGACCGGCGGCAGCACCACGCGCCAGAGCTCCCGGTCCTCCCGGTCCATCAGCCGCACGGTCATCTCCTCGCTCGCCCCGTTGATGTCGACGAGGCCGAAGAATTGCAGGCCGGCGGAGGGCGGCAGGTTGCTGTCGACGCCCCCGGCGGCGGATTTGATGAAGCGAACCTCCGGCCCGAAGGTCATGTCGAGCGGGTGCGGCCCGTAGGTGCCGGAGTGCAGCGGCCCGGAGACGAACTCCCAGAACGGATCGAATTCCTGGAATTTCGCCCGGGAAGGATCATAGTGATGGGCGGCCGTGTAATGCACGTCCGCCGTCAGCCAGACGACATTGTGGACCGCATTGTCGCGCATGAAGGAGAGGAGGTCGGCGATCTCCCGCTCGCGCGCCGCCGGCGGACCGTTGAGCCCGTCCGCCACGCCCTCGTAGCCGAGGCGGTTGGCATAATCGTCCCAGATGACGAGACCGAGCGGCATGTCGCAGGCGATCACCTTCCAGATGGCGCGGGAGGCCGCAAGCTCCCGGCGCAGCCAGTCCGCCTGGCGCCAGCCGAAGAGGCCGTTTTCCGTGCCGCCCCGGTTGGGGCTGCGGTAGGAGCGCAGGTCCACGAAGAACACGTCGAGCAACGGCCCGTAGGCGACCTTTCGGAAGATGCGGCCGGGTTCGGTCGGAAAATAGCGGATCGGCGTCATCTCGTGGAAGGCCCGCCGCGCCCGTGCCTCGTAGACACCGATCTCCTTTTCCGGATAGCGCCGATCGCCGGAAAGGTCGCTCGATGCCGACCAGTTGTTCAGCACCTCATGGTCGTCCCACTGGAAGAAGGTCGGGCATTGCGTGTTGAAGGAAAGCAGGTGGTCGTCGAGGAGGTTGTATTTCCACTGACCGCGGAATTCCTCCAGCGTGCGCGCCACGTCGCGCTTCTCGTCGGTCACGATGCGGTTCTTCCAGACGCCGCCGTCGCGCAGCCTGATCTCGTCCGGGATCGGCCCGTCTGCATAGACCGTATCGCCCGAATGGATGAAGAAGTCCGGCTCGTGGCGCAGCATGGTCGAATAGGTCTTCATGCCGACCTCATCGATGCCCCAGCCCTGCCCCGCCGTATCGCCCGACCAGACGAAGCGCACCGACCGCCTGCGCATCGGCGCGGTGCGGAAGCGCCCGACGATGGGCTCGGAGACGAGATGGCTGGAATAGGGATCGCTCGCCGTGAAGCGGTAGAAGGTGTCCTGGTCCGGCAGCAGCCCCTGCAGCATCGCCTTGACCGTATTGTCCGAGGCCGCCGTCGCCGTCTGCAACGGCACCCGCATCGCGTCGATGAAGCTGTCGGTGGTCGCATATTCAAGCGTCACCTCCGCCGGCCGGTCGACCCGCGCCCAGACGACGCCCGACGAGCAATCCACGTCGCCGGACTGGACGCCATGCGAGAAGGCAGGGCTGCCATGGCGCCGCGCATAATAGGGAACCGCCAGCGCCGAGGACGTGGCCAGCGCGCCGGCGCCCGCCGTCAGCAGAAATGAGCGCCGCGTCAGCGCCTCGGGAACGATCGCCATGCCACCTCCGGCCCAGCCCGCGAAAAGACGGGCAGACCATGAGTCTCCGGCATGTCAGTCCGGTAACGGGACGATGACGTTTCACCCAAGCTTTGGTGACGGGAGGATGACGAAGTGCGTGTTCATGCATGCCGCGCTCTATCCGGCCTATCCGCAGCCCGCTCCCCTCTCCTTCGTCATGGTCCGGCCTGAACCGACCATCCATGCTCGGGTGCCGCCGCGGATCCTCGGGTCAAGCCCGAGGATGACGTCGGTGGAAAGGCATGGTCACGGCAGAAGTCGTGCAAGGCAGAGAAAGGGCAAGGCAGAGCAAGCGCCAGGCGCCGGCTCAGGCCGCCAGCCCCTTCTTCTCCAGCATGGCCTCGGGACTCGGCAGCTTGCCGCGGAAGGCTTTGTAGGCGTCCTCCGGGTCGACCGAGCCGCCGACGGAGTAGATGTAGGTCTTCAGCCGCTCCGCCATGACGGGATTGAAGGCGTCGCCCGTTTCCGTGAAGGCGGAGAAGGCGTCGGCGTCGAGCACTTCCGACCACATGTAGGAATAGTAGCCGGCCGAATAGCCGTCGCCCGAGAAGACATGCTGGAAGTGCGGCGTCGCGTGGCGCATGACGATGGACGCCGGCAGGCCGATCGTCTCCAGCACCTCCGCCTGCACCGCCATCGGGTCCTCGACGGCGCCGCGCGTATGGAACGCCATGTCGACCAGCGCCGAGGAGGTGAATTCCACCGTCGCGAAGCCCGAATTGAAGGTGCGGGCGGCCAGCACCTTGTCGAGCAGCGCCTGCGGCATCGCCTCGCCCGTCCGGTAATGCACGGCATAGCGCGTCAGCACTTCCGGCACCGTCAGCCAGTGCTCGTAGAGCTGCGAGGGCAGTTCCACGAAATCGCGCGAGACGCCCGTGCCCGAGACGGAGGGATAGGTGACGTTGGAGAGCATGCCGTGCAGCGCATGGCCGAACTCGTGGAAGAGCGTGCGCGCATCGTCGAGCGACAGCAGCGCGGGCTTGCCTTCCGCGGGCTTGGCGAAATTGCAGACATTGTAGATGATCGGCAGCTCCCCGACCGTGCCGTTCGGCAGCGGCAGGCGATGCTGGCTCTGGTAGGAGCTCATCCATGCGCCGGAACGCTTGGAGGAGCGCGCGAAATAATCGCCGAGGAACATGGCGACCAGCCTGTCCTCCCGGTCGCGGATATCGAAGACCCGCACGTCAGGATGATAGACCGGCACGCCCTTCTGCTCGATGGCGCGGATGCCGAAGAGCCGTTCGGCGACGTCGAAGCAGGCCTCGATGACCTTTTCGAGCTGGAGATAGGGCTTCAGCTCCGCCTCGGAGAAATTGAATTTTTTCGCGCGCAGCTTTTCCGCGTAATAGCGCCAATCCCAGGGCATGACCTCGTGGTTGCGGCCTTCCCCGGCGATCAGCGCGGCAAGCTCCGCCTCCTCCTCGCGCGCCCGCGCCACGGCCTTTTCCCAGACCTGCATCAGGAGCCCGTTCACCGCCTCCGGCGTCTTGGCCATGGTGTTGTCGAGCTTTAGGGCCGCGAAATTCCCGTAGCCGAGCAGCCCGGCTTTTTCCGCCCGCAGCGCCAGCGTTTCCTTGACGATGCCGCGATTGTCCGTCTCGCCGGCATTCTCGCCGCGCGCCACCCAGGCCCGGAACGCCTGCTCGCGCAGGTCGCGGCGGGTCGAGAAGGTGAGGAACGGCTCGATGATCGAGCGCGACAGGGTGACGGCGTAGCGCCCGTCCTCGCCGCGCTCGCGCGCCGCCGCCGCCATGGCGTCCTTCAAGAAGTCCGGCAGACCGTCGAGCGCCTCGCCCTCGTCGAGGACGAGCGCCCAGTTCTTCTCGTCGGCGAGCACGTTCTGGCCGAATTTCGCGCCGAGGCCGGCGAGCCGCTCGTTGATCGCCGAAAGCCGTTCCTGCCCGGATTTTTCGAGCTTGGCGCCCGATTTCACGAAGCCCTTCCAGTGCCGCTCCAGGACGCGCACCTGCTCCAGCGAGAGGTTCAGCCCGGCACGGCTCGCCCACAGCGCATCGATGCGCTTGAAGAGCGCGGCATTGGTGCCGATCTTCGAATAATGCCGCGACATTTTTGGCGCGATGTCGCGTTCCAGGGCCTGGATCGTGTCGTTGGTATTGGCCCCGGCGCGGCTCCAGAAGAGCGCCGAGACACGCGACAGCGCATCGCCGGCGATCTCCAGCGCGACGACGGTGTTCTCGAAGGTGGGGGCTTCCGGATCGTTGGCGATCGCATCGATCTCGGCCTCGTGGGCCGCCAGTGCCGCATCGAAGCTTTCCGCGAAGGCCTCGTCCCTGACGAGGTCGAAACGCGGCAAGCCGCCCGGGCCGCTCCACTCGACAAGAGCAGGATCGATGCGCATTTCGGTCATGGGTCGTCCTTCCAGCAAATCAACGTTCGGCGAATATAGGAACGGACATGCCCCTTGGTACAGGGCGCCGGCGCAAATTAGGGGAACCGAATGCGCTTCGCCGCGTTCAGGCCGGTGCGGCAACGCTGCCACTTGACGCGGACGGCGACTTCGGAGACAACAATGCCGTACCCGCGGCCTTTTGACATCGGTAGCCGCGGTGAACCCTGGTGCCGGGCCCCTCTGGCGAGAGTTTTTACGGCGCTCTCGTGATGTCGGTACCGCCAGCAATCAGCCGGCGGATTCATACGCACATGAACATCCTGACCATGCCTCACCCGCATGCCCGTCGTGGCACGCGCAATCTCACTTCCCGTACCTCCACCCGCATGGAGGCGCTGTCATGATCGGCAACGGCGAAGGCAAATCCACCCTCTCCTATCTCAAATGGGCCTTCATCTTCACCGTCGTCGGCCTCGCGCTCGGCGCCTGGCTCGGCTGGCAGACGGAAGGCACGCTCGCCGGCATGGCGACCGTCTTCTTCATCTGCGCGGTCCTAGCGGTGCTGGAAATCTCGCTTTCCTTCGACAATGCGATCGTGAATGCCAACAAGCTCAAGGACATGACGCCGGTCTGGCAGCACCGGTTCCTGACCTGGGGCATCGTCATCGCCGTCTTCGGCATGCGCATTGTCTTCCCGCTGCTCATCGTCGTCATCGCGGCGAAGATCGGCCCGATCGAGGCGCTGGTCCTCGCGGCCCGCGAGCCGCAGGAATATGCCCGCATCATGAACGATGCACACCTGCCCATCGCGGCCTTCGGCGGCACCTTCCTGATGATGGTTGGCCTCACCTACTTCTTTAACCATGAGAAGGACGTGCACTGGATCGGCTTCATCGAGAAGCACATGGCGCGCTCGGCGACCGTCAAGGGCATCGAGATCGCCTTCGTCCTCGCGCTGATCCTGGTCTTCTCCAACCTTCTGGAGGGCGAGGCGGCCAATACCTTCGTGCATGCCGCGGTCTACGGCCTTCTCACCTTCCTTGCGGTGGAAGTCGTCGGGGGCCTGCTCGACGCCTCGCAGAAGGCGATGTCGGAAGCGGCCAAGGGCGGCCTCGGCGCCTTCATCTATCTCGAAGTGCTCGATGCCAGCTTCTCCTTCGACGGCGTGATCGGCGCCTTCGCGCTGACGCAGAACCTTTTCATCATCGCCATCGGCCTCGGCATCGGCGCCATGTATGTGCGCTCGATGACCATCATGCTGGTGGAAAAGGGCACGCTCGCCGAATACCGCTACCTGGAGCACGGCGCGTTCTACGCGATCCTGATCCTGTCGGTGGTGATGTACTGCCAGACGCTGGTGCACATTCCCGAGGTCATCACCGGCCTTGGCGGCGCGACGCTCATCGGCATCTCGCTCTGGTCCTCGATCCGCCACAACCGGCGCGAACAGGCGCTGGAGCGCCGCGAGGCCGACCATGTGGCGGGCGGCCTCGGCAAGAACGCCTGACACCTGCGGCCGGCCGCCGAAAGCGGCCGGCTCGCTATTCCCAAGACGAACGCAGTCCCAAATACAGAAGGCCCGCCGATCTTCCGACCGGCGGGCCTTTTCATTCAGGGAATTCCCTCTCCCGCGTCAGACGCGCGGGAAATCGGCGGGGTTGATGCCGAGGGTCTTCAGGTCGCGTTCCTTCGGGCGGCGGTGCCCCTCTACGGCCGCGGCGGCTGCATGGGCAGCGCTCAGTACGGCAAAGGCCCGGCCGAAGAAGCCCAGGGCGAAGGAGTTGCGGAGGGAGGTCATTGGAATGCTCGCTTTCTGTTCTAGCTTACGGATGGAAGATGATGCTTCATGCCCGAAAGTACAAGCGACGGAATCTCAGCCCAGCCATGCAACGGATGCAGGCCGGAAACGAGGTTTCCGGCCTACAATATTTCCGATCGTCCAAGAAGAACGTCAGTCTTCGTTGGCGGCGAACTGCGAAAGGACTTCGCCCTTGCCGCGCGCCCGCAGGATGAGCGGGACGATGACGGCGAGGAAGGCGAGGCCGAACAGCACGGCGGCGATGGGCGACATGAAGAGCGCCGTCACGTCGCCCTGGCTGATGGCGAGCGCCCGGCGCAGCTGCTGCTCCGCCATCGGCCCGAGGATGAGCCCCACCACGACGGGTGCGATCGGATAGCCGAAGAGCCGCATGGCAAAGCCCAGCAGGCCGAAGACCAGCAGCATGCCGAGCTCGAAGACCGACGGATTGGCTCCGATGGTGCCGAGCGTGGCAAACAGCAGGATGCCGGCATAGAGCCAGGGCTTGGGGATCGTCAGCAGCTTCACCCACAGGCCGATCAGCGGCAGGTTCAGCACCAGCAGCATGAAATTGGCGATGAGCAGGCTGGCGATGAGGCCCCAGACGAGCTGCGGATTGGTCGCGAACAGGAGCGGGCCCGGCTGGAGGCCGTATTGCTGGAAGCCGGCGAGCATGATGGCCGCCGTCGCCGTCGTCGGCAGGCCGAGCGAGAGCAGCGGCACGAGCGTGCCGGCGGCCGACGCGTTGTTGGCCGCCTCCGGCCCCGCCACGCCCTCGATGGCGCCCTTGCCGAACTCGTCCTTGTGGGCGGAGAACTGCTTTTCCGCCGAATAGGAGAGGAAGCTGGCGATGTCGGCGCCGCCGGCCGGCATCGCGCCGATGGGAAAGCCGATGGCGGTGCCGCGCAGCCACGGCTTCCACGAGCGCGCCCAGTCCTGCGCGTTCATCCAGACCGAGCCCTTCACCGCCTCCACCTTCTCGGGGATGCGGTCGCCCTGGCAGGCGACGTAGAGCGTCTCGCCGATGGCGAACATGGCGACGGCGAGCGTCGTCACCTCGATGCCGTCGAGAAGGTCGGGAATGCCGAAGGAAAGCCGCGCCTGCCCGGTCTGCTGGTCGATGCCGATGATGGCAAGGCCGAGGCCGACGAAGAGCGCCGTCAGCCCGCGCAGCGTCGAATCGCCGAAGGCCGCCGAGACGGTCACGAAGGCGAGCACCATCAGCGCGAAATATTCGCGCGGCCCGAAGGAGAGCGCGAACTTCACGACGAAGGGCGCGATGAAGGCAAGGCCGAGCGTGGCGATGAGGCCGGCGACGAAGGAGCCGATCGCGGCTGTGGCGAGCGCCGGCCCGCCGCGCCCGGCCCGGGCCATCTTGTTGCCCTCGAGCGCGGTGACGACGGAGGCGCTTTCGCCCGGCGTGTTGAGCAGGATCGAGGTCGTCGAGCCGCCATACATGCCGCCGTAATAGATGCCGGCGAACATGATGAGCGAGCCCGCCGGATCGAGCTTGTAGGTGACGGGCAGGAGCAGCGCCACCGTGAGCGCCGGCCCGATGCCCGGCAGCACGCCGACGGCCGTGCCGAGCGTGACGCCGATCAGCGCATAGAGCAGGTTCATCGGCTGGGCGGCGATGACGAGGCCCTGCATCAGGAATTCGAATGTATTCATCGTCAGCTCCTCAGAAGAACAGGTGCTCGAGCAGCCCCGCGGGTAGCGAGAGTTGCAGGAAGCGGCCGAAGATGATGAAGACGACGAAGCTGATGGCGATGCCGACGGGCAGGGAGATCCAGAGCTTGCGCCGGCCGAAGCCGAAGGCGGTCAGCGCGAACAGCACGCCAGTGGCGATGGAAAAGCCCGCCGTCTTGAGCAGCAGCATCTGCCCGGCAAGCCCCGCGACGATCCAGACGACCGGCTGCACCTCGACGGGCTCGCGCTCCGGGAAATCGCCGCGCCAGGCCTCGAAGCCCGTCCAGACGGCGAGCAGCGCCAGCCCGAGGGCGATGACATGCGGCACCGTCGACGGGCCGATGCGCGAATAGTTGGTCATCTCCGCAAGCCGCCCGGCATCCCACCAGATGATGCCGGCAAGGACGAGGAGGACGGGGGCGATGACCAGCGCCGCCCTGTCGGGGCGGCGCGTTTGGCGGGAGGAGGGAACCTCGCTCATTTGACGAGCCCGATATCCTTGAGGATGCTTTCCGTCGCGGCGACATCCTTGTCGAGCTGCTCCTTGAAGGCATCGCCGGCGAGATAGGTGTCCTGCCAGCCCTTGGTCTTCAGGACGTCCTTCCAGGAGGCGGAGGTCACCATCTTCTCGATGTCGCCGTCGATCGAGGCGACCTCATCGTCCGAAAGGCCGGGCGCGGCGGCGATCATGCGCCAGTTCTCGACCACGACGTCGAGGCCGCTTTCCTTGATGGTCGGCGCGTCGATGCCCTCGATACGCTCGCCGCTGGAAATGGCGATCAGGCGCAGCGTGCCGGCCTTCACCTGGGCCTCGAACTCGCCGTAGCCGGAAATGCCCGCCGTCACCTGGTTGCCGAGGATCGCGGCAAGCGCCTCGCCGCCGCCGGCATAGGCGACATAGTTGATTTTGGTCGGGTCGACGCCCGCCGCCTTGGCGATGAGGCCGGCCGTGATGTGGTCCGTGCCGCCGGCCGAGCCGCCCGCCCAGGAGACCGCGCCGGGATCGGCCTTCAGCGCCGTGACGAGGTCTTCCATGGTCTGGATCGGCGAGGCGGCCGGAACGACGATCGCCTCGTATTCGCCGGTAAGCCGCGCGATGGGCGTCACGTCCTTCAGGGTGACCGGCGACTGGTTGGTGAGGATCGCACCGACCATCACGTAGCCGCCGACGATGAGGGCATTCGGGTTGCCGGAATTCTGGCTGGCGAACTGGGCAAGGCCGATCGTGCCGCCGGCGCCCGGAACGTTGACCACCTGCACGCTGCCGGCGATCTTCTCGTCCTGAAGGACCGTCTGGATCGACCGGGCCGTCTGGTCCCAGCCGCCGCCGGGGCCGGCGGGCGCGATGATCGAATAATCCGCGGCGAAGGCCGGAAGCGCCATGGCGCCGGCGATCAGGGATGCCAGGAAGAAATGTTTCAAGGGTCTGTCCTCCGTCAGGCGCGGGCTCACCCGCGCATCGTTGCCTGTGGCGGGAGGACAGAGCCGCCATGACGGCGCGGGCCGCCTTTCGGCGGGCGCGGCTGCGGCAGAATTCTCCTCCCGGTCTTCCGTCCGCCTCCACGGACGATGAAGACCTCCAAGCGATCACAGAAAGCTGTCATCTACCTGACATGGCGGCGGAACGGTCGGCTACTGGTTGCGCAGGACCTCGTTCCAGCGCGCGATCAGCCGGGCGCGCTTGACCTGGTCGAGATAGACCATCAGGCCGGGGCTGACCGGCACCGGCTTCAGCTGCGCGCCGAGCAGCGCGTTCATCGTGCGTGCCGTGTTGGAGCCCGAGACCTCGGGGCTGACGGCGGCGATCTGCAATTCGCGCGACAGGATCTCCTGCCCCTCCTTCGACATGAAGAAGGCGAGATACCGCCGGCCGAGCTCCGGCGAGGCGGCGGCCTGCGGCACCAGCCCGATGCGCGACATGACGACGGTATAGTCCTTCGGCAGCACGATCCCGACATCCGGGTGCCGCGAGGCCCAGTCCGCCGCATAGGAGCCGAGAATGTTGTAGCCGAGCACGAAGCGCCCGTCGGCGACGCGCTCCAGGATCGCCGAGCTGGTCGAATAGAGCTTCACGCCCGCCGCGCCCATCGCCTGGATCACGGTCCAGATATCGCCGAACTGCTCCTGGTCGCGCGCCATGAAGAGGAAGCCGACGCCGGAGCGCTCAATGTCGTAGGTGCCGATGCGGCCATGGACCTTCTCGCCCTGCCGCTTGAGATAGTCGACGAACTCGGCGCGCGAGGCCGGCGGCTTCTCACCCTTAAAGCTCGGCTTGTGATAGACGAAGACGGCGGGCTCGAAGGTCAGCGCATAGGCGGTGTTGCGCCAGTTGGCCCATTGCGGCCAGCGCTCGCTCATCGGCAGGTCGCTGCGCTGCGCATAGCCGTCGTTGCTGAGCTTGACCTGCAGGTCCATCGCCGAGGAGAAGGCGAAATCGGCGGTCTTCCGCCCGGCATCCGTCTCGCTGACGATGCGGTCGTGCACCTCGCCGGTCAGCATCTCCTCGTAGCGCACCGCCACGTCCGGATTGGCCTTCTGGAAACCCTCGATCATCGGCCGGGCGAGCGGCTCGTCGAGCGAGGAATAGACGAGGAGGACGGGCGCGTCCGCATTGCCGTCGCGCGCCGCGAAGAAGGCCGGCTCGGCAAGGGCGGGCGAAGAGGCCGCCAGAAGCGCAAGAACGATGAGGACAAGACGCATCGCATGACCTTGCCAAAGCGGACGCCCGTTCACAAGAGCGCCCGCCGCCGCTAAATTCGCCGTGGGAGGACGAAGACGTGCGCATACTACTGGTCGAGGACAACGAAGCCCTGGCGGACGGCCTTTCCGCCATCCTCAAGGGCACCGGCCATGCCGTGGACGTGGTGCGCGACGGCGCCTCCGCCGACGCGGCCATCGCCTCGGAGAATTTCGACCTCGTGATCCTCGACCTGACGCTGCCGGAAATGGACGGGCTCGACGTGCTGCGCGCCATGCGCGCCCGCTCCAGCAAGGCGGCCGTCCTGATCCTGACGGCGCGCGGCGCGCCGGAAGAGCGGGTGCGCGGCCTCGATCTCGGCGCCGACGACTACATGATCAAGCCCTTCGACATCTCCGAATTCGAGGCGCGCGTGCGCATGCTGCTGCGCCGGCAGGCGGGGCTGCGCTCCTCCGCCATCGCCTTCGGCGGCATCGCGCTCGACCTCAATTCCCGCACCTTCTCGGCCGAGGGCGTGCCGCTCGACATTCCCGCCCGCGAGCTCGGCCTCCTCGAAATCCTCTTCATGCGCGCCGGCAAGGTGGTCGCCAAGGAAGCCATCATGCAGTCGCTCGCCGCCTTCGACGACGACCTGTCGGCCAATGCCATCGAACAATATGTCAGCCGGCTCAGGAAACGCCTCGCCCCGCACGGCCTCACCGTGCGCACCGCCCGCGGCATCGGCTACTATCTCGACAAGGCGGCGGCCGCTTGACGCTCCTTCCCGCCGCCTCGCTCCGCCGCCGCCTCCTCCTCTGGCTGCTCGTCTCGACGGCGGTGATCGGCGTCGTCGCCCTCGTCGACACCTATAACGAGGCGGTGACGACGGCGAACAACGTCTCCGACCGCGTGCTGGCCGGCTCGGCGCTCGCCATCGCCGAACGCGTCGTGGTGACGGAAAACGGCGCGCTGGAGGTCGACATCCCCTATGTCGCGCTGGAAATGCTGACCTCGGCCGCGCAGGACCGCGTCTTCTACCGCGTCGACGGCCCGCCCGGCCGCTTCATCACCGGCTACCAGACCCTGCCGACCATCGCCGAGATGGGCGGCCGGTCGATCGGTTTTGCGGATGCGACCTTCCGCGGCGAACCGATCCGCATCGCCGTGCTCCAGCGCTCCGCCTCCACCGGCATCAATTCCGTGCCCTTCGCCGTGACCGTCGCCGAAACCACCATCGCCCGCCGCCAGTTGACGCAGACGATCCTCCTGCGCTCGGCGCTGCGCCTTGCCATGATGATCGCCGGCGCGGCCGCCATCGTCTGGATCGCCGTCACCGTCTCGCTACGCCCGCTCTATCGGCTCGGCGACGCCATCGCCGAGCGCAGCCCGAACGACCTGCACCCCATCGAGCAGCGCGCGCCGAGCGAGGTGCAGGGCCTCGTCGACACGGTCAATTCCTTCATGGTGCGCCTGCAATCGGCGCTGGATGCGCTGCGCCACTTCTCCGGCAATGCCAGCCACCAGCTGCGCACGCCGCTCGCCATCATCCGCACCCAGCTCGCGCTGGCGGGCCGCGCGACGACGCTGGAGGAGGCACACGAGGCCGCGCGCAAGGGCGACGCCGCCGTCGCCCATGCCGAGCGCATCCTCGCCCAGCTCCTGCTGATGGCGAAGATCGACGCCGCCGGCTCCAACGAACCGCAGAAACTCGCCGCCGTCGACATCGCCGCGCTCGCCCAGCAGCTCACCGCCGACCGCGTGCCCGCCGCCGCAGAGGCCGGCATCGACCTCGGCTACGAAGGCGACGGCCCGGCCTTCGCCCGCGTCGAGCCGCTGCTCTTCGGCGAATTGCTGCGCAACCTCGTGGAGAACGCCATCGCCTATGCCGGGCGCGGCGCGGAGGTGACGGTGAGCGTGCGGCAGGGAAGGGATGCGGTGCGCCTGACGGTCGAGGACAACGGCCCCGGCATCCCGCCGGGCCGCCGCACGCTCGCGCGCCAGCGATTTTCACGCGGCGAGCATCGCGATGCGCCCGGCATGGGCCTCGGCCTGCCCATCGTCGAGGAGATCGCCGCGCTGTTCGACGCGGCGATGACGCTGGAAAGCGGCCCGGCCGGCCGCGGGCTTCGCGTGGCGATCCGCTTCCCCGCCGCCGGCTAGGGCTTGCGCCAGCCGAGAAGGCCGGGCGCGGCGTGCCAGATGGCCTGCACGGCAAAGCCCATGAAGAGCACGCCCGACATGCGCACGATGGCGAGCTCGTGGCGGCGGTAGAACCGGCGCACCAGGCTCGCGCCGATGATCACGACGAGAACCGCATCCGCCAGCAGGAAGCCGACGAGCGAGGCGCTGAGCAGGAAGGGCAGCGCCTCGAAGTCCAGCGCGTTCGAGGAGCTCGCGAGCAGCGCCGTGAAGGTCGCGAGCGCCACGGGATAGCCCTTGGGATTGGTGAGGCCGAAGATCAGGCCGCGGCGCAGCGGCCGCTCGACCGCCAGCATGGCCGAACCGTCCGAGCGCTTGCCCGCCCTCAGCGCCGACCAGCCGAGCCAGGCGAGATAGAAGCCGCAGAAGAGGCCCAGGACGTCGAACACCGTGGTGCCGATGGTCTTGGCCCCGACGATGGCGACGAGCGCGAGGGTCGACCAGACCATGTCGCCGGCAAGATGCCCGCCGAGAAAGAGCGCGCCCGCCTTGCGCCCCTGCCCGGCGCCGATGCCGAGCAGGGCGAGGAACGCCGGGCCGGGGATGAGCACATAGAGCAGGGCCGCCATGAAGGCGCCGAAGAGCATGGAACCGGTCATCTGAAATCCCCGTGAAACGTGCGGCGAGTTTCAGTCCGCGCGGACGCTATCGTCAAGGTGGAGCCGCAGGCATTTTTTTGGCGTCGCAGTCCGGCCACGCATTGCCGCCGCGCTTGACGGTTGTCCATTCTCGCCCGCCATAGTAAGCTAGACTTACGATAATGCAGAAAGCGATCATGTCCCTCCGCCCCGATCCCGATGCCCTCGGCTTCGTCCTCATCGACGTTGCCCGCATGTTGCGCAGCGCTTTCGAGCGGCGCATCGTCACCGCCGGTCTCGGCCTCACGCCCGGCGAGGCCCGCACGCTCGTGCGCATCGCCACGCTGGAGGGCAGCCGCCAGCTCGAGATCGCCCAGCACATGGGCATCGAGCCGATGACGCTCTCCACCTATCTCGACCGCCTCCAGAGCCTCGGCTTCATCGAGCGCCGCCCGGATCCGGCCGACCGCCGCGCCAAGCTGATCCATACGACACCGGCGGCCGCCGACATCATCACCAGTATCCGCATCGAGCAGATCGAACTGATGCAACTGGTCACGAGCGGCATCGGCGAGGAAGACCTCGCCCTGATGCGCGAGCGCATGAAGCGGCTGCGCGCCAACCTTGCCGCCCTGGAGGAAGACAGCGCCGCCCTCGCGCTCGCCAAGGAGGCCGGCCGATGACGCGCCCGCGCATGAGCGAGCGCCGCACGAGCATCATCAGCGCCTTCCTCGTCGCCCTTGGCCCGATCTCCATGGCACTCTACACGCCCGCCATGCCGCAGCTCGTCAACGCCTTCTCCTCCACGGAATCGGCGATCAAGCTGACGCTCTCGCTCTATTTCGCGGGCTTCGCCATCGCCCAGCTCGTCTCCGGCACCATGTCGGACGTGCTCGGGCGGCGCCGGACGACGCTGATCTTCATGACCGTCTACCTCGCCGGCAGCCTGATGGCCGCCTTCGCGCCGAGCGTCGGCATGCTGCTGGCCGGCCGGCTCGTTCAGGGCATCGGCGCCTCCGTCGGCATGACGGTCTCGCGCGCCATCGTGCGCGACCAGTTCACCGGCACCGAGGCCGCGCGGATCATGAACATGGTGGGCATGATGCTCGCCATCGGCCCCGCCGTCTCGCCGACGCTTGGCGGCTTCTTCCTCGGCCTGTTCGGCTGGCAGTCGATCTTCTTCCTGATGGTCGGCTTCGCGCTCGCCGCCTGCGGCACGGTCTATTTCTGCATGGCCGAGACGACCACGCCGGACCCCGCCAAGGGGCATGTCGGCCCCATCCTGCGCGGCTACGGCGCGCTTGCGGCCAGCAGCCGCTTCGTCTCCGCCACGCTCGTCATGGCCGGGGCCGTCGGCGCGCTCTACGGCCAGGCGACCATGCTGCCCTTCGTGCTGATCGATCGGGTCGGCCTGACGCCCACCCAGTTCGGCGTCGGCATGCTCATGCAGTCGGGCTTCTTCTTCGCGGGAACCGTCGTCGTGCGCCTGCTGATGCGCCGGATGGCGCCGGCCCGCATCGTCCTGCCGGGCCTTGCCTTCATCGGCCTCGCCAGCATCCTGATCGCGCTCGCCTCGCACCTCGTCACGCCGACCTTCCTCAGCGTCATGGGTCCCGTCGGCATCTATGCCTTCGGCATCGCCTTCGTCATGCCCTACATGATGACGGCAGCCCTGGAACCCTTCCCGCACATCGCCGGCTCGGCCTCCGCCGCCATGGGCTTCATCCAGATGGGCGCCGGCTTCCTCGCCGGCCTGATCGCCGCCGCCATCGGCCTGCCCCTCTTCGCCTTCGGCACCATCATCCCCTCGATGGGCCTCATCGCGATCCTCTCCTACGCCTGGTATCGCGCGATCTGCAGCCGCGACGCGCAGCTCGTGACGGAGCCGGCGGAATAGGCGGACGCAGAAAGCCCGCCGCCGTTTCCGGCAGCGGGCTTTTCATCCGGGTGCGGATCGCTCAGCCGCGCTTGTTGCGGGCGGCGAGCGTGCGCAGGCGCAATGCGTTCAGCTTGATGAAGCCGGCCGCGTCCTTCTGGTCGTAGGCGCCCTGGTCGTCCTCGAAGGTGACCAGCTTGTCGGAATAGAGCGACTTCGGCGATTCGCGGCCGGTGACCATGACATTGCCCTTGTAGAGCTTCAGCGTCACTTCGCCCTCGACATGCTCCTGGCTCCGGTCGATCGCGGCCTGCAGCATCTCGCGCTCCGGCGAGAACCAGAAGCCGTAATAGATGAGCTCGGCATAGCGCGGCATCAGCTCGTCCTTGAGGTGGGCGGCGCCGCGGTCGAGCGTGATGCTCTCGATGGCGCGGTGCGCGGCGAGCAGGATCGTGCCGCCGGGCGTCTCGTAGACGCCGCGCGACTTCATGCCGACGAAGCGGTTTTCCACCAAGTCGAGGCGGCCGATGCCGTTGTCGCGGCCGTAGTTGTTGAGCGTCGCCAGGATCGTCGCCGGCGACATGCGCACGCCGTTGATCGAGACGGCGTCGCCCCGCTCGAAGCCGACCTTGATGACGGTCGCCTTGTCGGGCGCCGTTTCCGGCGAGATGGTGCGCATATGCACGTATTCGGGCGCCTCGACGGCCGGGTCTTCCAGCACCTTGCCCTCGGAGGAGGAGTGCAGGAGGTTCGCATCGACCGAGAACGGCGCTTCGCCCTTCTTGTCCTTGGCGACCGGGATCTGGTGCTGCTCGGCGAATTCGAGCAGATGCGTGCGGCTCTTGAACGCCCAGTCGCGCCACGGCGCGATGATCTTGATGTCCGGGTTCAGCGCATAGGCGGAAAGCTCGAAGCGGACCTGGTCGTTGCCCTTGCCGGTTGCGCCATGCGCGATGGCGTCGGCGCCGGTCTTGGCGGCGATCTCGATGAGATGCTTGGAGATCAGCGGGCGGGCAATCGAGGTGCCGAGCAGGTAGACGCCCTCATAGACCGCATTGGCGCGGAACATCGGGAAGACGAAATCGCGCACGAATTCCTCGCGCACGTCCTCGATGAAGATCTCCTTGATGCCGAGCATCTCGGCCTTCCTGCGGGCCGGCTCCAGCTCCTCGCCCTGGCCGAGGTCGGCCGTGAAGGTCACGACTTCCGCGCCGAGTTCCGTCTGAAGCCACTTCAGGATGATCGAGGTATCGAGGCCGCCGGAATAGGCGAGCACGACTTTCTTCACGTCTTTATGTGATGCCATGATGATGAGGTCCGTTGCATGAAGGGCTGCGGCAAACCCGCGAAAGCCCATTGTCGCGGCACTTTTAGCGAGATTGGCGCGCGGCGCAAGGGTGGGCCCCGACGCATCGTGCCGCACGCCGGGTTTGATCCGGCCGCAGGAGACCCCATATTCGGCCTCTGTGGACCATGAAGGGGTGATCCCATGACCGATCTCAAGGACATCATCAAGGCCGCCAATGTCGCGGTCGTCACCGGCGGCGCCTCGGGCATCGGCCTTGCCGCCGCAAGGCGCTTCGCCGAGGCCGGCATGTGCGTGGCGCTCGCCGACCGCAACCCCGACCAGCTCGGCGAGGCGCGCGCCGAACTCGAAGCCATCGCCGGCGAGGCGAATGTCATGGCCGTCGAGACCGACGTCGCCCATCGGCACGAGCTGGAAGCGCTGGAACGCGCGGTCCTCCAACGCTTCGGCCGCGTGCATGTGCTGATGAACAATGCCGGCATCCAGCCGGACACCTCCATCTTCAGCGCCGAGGCCAACTGGGACCATATCCTCGCGGTCAACCTGATGGGCGTCATCCACGGCACGCAGGTCTTCGGCCCGAACATGCTGGCCCATGGCGAGCCGGGCCTCATCATCAATACCGGCTCCAAGCAGGGCATCACCACGCCGCCCGGCAATCCGGCCTACAATGTCTCGAAAGCCGGCGTGAAGGCCTTCACCGAAGCCCTCCAGCACGAATTGCGCAACACGGCGGGGGCGAGGATCTCCGCCCATCTGCTGATCCCCGGCTTCGTCTTCACCGCCCTGACGCGGGGCGAGCGCACGGAAAAGCCCGACGCCGCCTGGACGCCGGCCCAGACCGTCGACTTCATGCTGGAAAGCCTTGCGCGCGGCGACTTCTATATTCTTTGCCCGGACAACGACGTCGCCCGCGCCCTCGACGAGCGCCGCATGGCCTGGGCGATGGGCGATATCATCGAGAACCGCCCGCCGCTCTCGCGCTGGCATCCGGATTATGCGGAGAAGTTCAAGGCCTTCGTCGAACGGCCTTGAGGGCAACGACCGGAAACCGCCCGCAGGACTGCGGGCGGATCCGGGATGTCAGCCGATCAGCAAGGCGTCGTCGTCGAGCGTCTGGCCGCGCATCTTGCGGAACATGGCGATCAGGTCCTCGACCTGGAGGGTCTTGCGATTGTCGCCGGCGACGTCGAGCACGATCTCGCCGCCGTGCAGCATGACGGTGCGGTGGCCGTAGTCGAGCGCCTGGCGCATCGAATGCGTCACCATCAGCGTCGTCAGCTTGCGCTCGGAGACGATCTTCTGCGTGAGGGTCATGATGAATTCGGCCATGCCCGGGTCGAGTGCGGCGGTGTGCTCGTCGAGCAGCAGCACGTCGGAGCCGGCGAGCGTCGCCATGACGAGCGAGACCGCCTGCCGCTGGCCGCCGGACAGAAGATCCATCCGGTCGCGCATGCGGTTCTCGAGCCCGAGATTGAGCTCGGCGATGCGCTCGCGAAAATGCGCGCGGCGCTGCGGCCCGAGGGCCGCAGCGAGGCCGCGCCGTTCGCCGCGCCGGGCGGCGAGCGCAAGGTTCTCCTCAATGGAGAGCGCGCCGCAACTGCCGGTCAGCGGGTCCTGGAAGACGCGGGCGACGCGGCCGGCGCGCGCGGCGGTGCCCTGGCGGGTGACGTCCGTCGTGCCGATCTTCACCTGGCCCTCGCTGGCGATGACGTCGCCGGCGAGAACCCCGAGCAGCGTCGACTTGCCGGCACCGTTCGAGCCGATGACGGTGACGAACTGGCCTTGCTCAATGGTGAGGCTGACGCCGTTCAGCGCCTGCTTTTGCAGCGGCGTGCCCTTGCCGAAGACGACCTTGATATCGGAAACGGAGATCATCAGGCGGCTCCCCCGCGGCGAAGGCGCGGCAGCACGAGCGCCACGGTGACGAGCAGGGCCGTCACGAAGTTGAGGTCCGAGGCCTGCAGGCCGAGCACGTCCGAGGAGAGCGCGAGCTGGATGGCGATGCGGTAGAGGATCGAGCCGATGACGCAGCCGATCAGCGCCATCAGGATCCCGCGCGCGCCGAACAGCGTCTCGCCGATGATGACGGCGGCAAGGCCGACGACGATGGTGCCGACGCCGGATGTCACGTCGGCGAAGCCGTTGGTCTGCGCGAAGAGCGCACCGCCGAGGGCGACCAGCGCGTTGGAGAGCGCGATGCCGAGATAGATCTGCTTGTTGGTGTTGACGCCCTGCGCGCGGGCCATGCGGGCATTCGCCCCCGTCGCGCGCATGGAAAGGCCGGCATCGCTTTCGAGGAACCGCCAGACGACGATGACGGCGACGACGACGAGGATGCCGACGAAGAGCGGGCGCACGTAGAAGTCCCTGAGGCCGAGGCCGAAGAACGGGCTGATCATCGTGTCGGCATTGATGAGCGCGACATTCGGCTTGCCCATGACGCGCAGGTTCACCGAGAAGAGCGCGATCATGGTGAGGATCGAGGCGAGCAGGTTGAGGATGCGGAAGCGCACGTTCAGCATGGCCGTCACGAGGCCGGCGACCGCGCCCGCCACCATGGCGACGGCGGCGGCGAGCCAGGGGTTGAGGCCGGCGATGATCAGCACGGCCGTGACGGCCGCGCCCAACGGAAACGACCCGTCCACGGTGAGGTCCGGAAAATCCAGCACGCGGAAGGCAAGGTAAACGCCGATCGCGACGAAGGCATAGACCAGCCCCAGTTCGACGGCACCCCAGAAGGCAATCAGGCTCACGGCTCTCGGCTTTCCTTGGTTCCCCTTCCGCCTAGCGCGGATGGGCCTTTCTAACGGATCAACCGCTGCCAGGCGTCCGGCAGCGGTTGATTCCGGTTGGCGATGTTCCGGGAACCCCGGATCAGTCGATCACGCGGGTCGCGCGGCCGACGACGGCTTCCGGAAGGGTGACGCCCATCTTGGCGGCGGCGCCCTTGTTGACGACGAGGTCGGTGCCGGCGGCGACCTTCACCGCGATGTCGCCGGGGTTTTCGCCCTTGAGGATGCGCACGACGACTTCACCCGTCTGGCGGCCGACATCCTTGTAGTTGAAGCCGAGCGCCGCGATGGCGCCGCGCGAGACGGAATCCGTGTCGGCGGTGAAGAGCGGCAGCTTGGCCTCCACGGCAACGGCGACCGCGCCTTCGAGGGCGGAGATGATCGTGTTGTCCGTCGGGATGTAGATCGCGTCGGCGCGGCCGACCAGCGCGCGGGCGGCGCCCTGCACTTCGGCGGACTTGGTGGCAGCGGATTCGACCACCGTCAGGCCGGCCTTCCCGGCTTCTTCCTTCAGGACGGCGAGCAGCGAGACGGAGTTCGCCTCACCCGAATTGTAGAGGAAGCCGATGGTCTTGGCCTCGGGCAGGATTTCCTTGATCAGCGCCAGGTGCTCGGCGACCGGCGACATGTCGGAAAGGCCGGTGACGTTGCCGCCCGGCTTGTCCATGTCCTTGACGAGCTGCGCGCCGAGCGGATCGGAAACGGCGGTGAAGACGACCGGAATGTCCTTCGTCGCGGAAACGACGGCCTGGGCCGAGGGCGTGGAGATCGGCACGATGACGCTGGGGTTTTCGCCGACGAACTGGCGGGCGATCTGCGCGGCGGTTGCGGGGTTGCCCTGCGCCGACTCGTAGATGAACTTGAGGTTCTCGCCTTCCTTGTAGCCGGCGGCCTCCAGCGCTTCCTTCACGCCGTCGCGGGCGGCGTCGAGCGCGGGATGTTCGACGATGGCGGTGACGGCAACCGTGACGTCTTCGGCCTTGGCGGGCAGCGCAAGCGCGAGCGTTGCAACGGCGGCGAGCAGGATATGGCGCATGAAGGGTCCTCCCTAGAATGATTTTACGCCGTTTCTAGGCAAAACGGCCGTTCAAATCAATTCTCGGAATCGGTTGGGCCGATCATATTTTCTGATGGGCGGCCTTTCGCCCCAAGACGAGGGCGGACCGCCATGCCCACTCCCCTCTCCTTCGTCATGCGCGGGCCCGACACGAGCATCCATGTCGCGGGCGTCAAGTGGATCCTCGGCTCAGGGCCGAGGATGGCGCGGCGGATGGGGCAAAGCTGTCGGGCAGCCTCTTTTTGCAGGGAAAATCCCCGAAGGGACTGAAGACGGAAAGTCCTCAGTCGTCCTCGCCGTGCCCGACGATCATCATGGCCTCGAAGGCCATGCGCTCGACCTTGCGCATGCGCTCGGATTCGGACTTCAGCTGGCCGCAGGCGGCGAGGATGTCGCGGCCGCGCGGGGTGCGGATCGGCGAGGCATAGCCGGCCTGGTTGATGAAGTCGGCGAAGCGCTCGATCTGCTCCCAGTCCGAACACTGGTAGTTCGTGCCCGGCCAGGGATTGAAGGGGATGAGGTTGATCTTCGCCGGAATGCCCTTGAGGAGCTGGACGAGCAGCTTGGCGTCCTCCAGCGTGTCGTTGACGTCCTTCAGCATCACATATTCGAAGGTGATGCGCCGCGCGTTCGACAGGCTCGGATAGGCGCGGCAGGCCTCGAGCAGCTCCTTCAGCGGATATTTCTTGTTGATCGGCACCAGCATGTCGCGCAGCTCGTCGCGCACGGCATGGAGCGAAATCGCCAGCATGACGCCGATCTCCGAGCCGGTGCGGTAGATTTCCGGCACGATGCCGGAGGTCGACAGCGTGACGCGCCGCTTGGAGAGCGACAGGCCGTCGCCGTCGGTGGCGATCAGCAGCGCCGTCTTCACGCTCTCGAAATTGTAGAGCGGCTCGCCCATGCCCATCATGACGATGTTGGAGACCTTGCGCCCCTCAGCCGGCACGATGGCGCCGGCCGGCGTGTCGCGGTCCGGGAAGTCGCCGAGCCGGTCGCGGGCGAGCAGAAGCTGCGAGAGGATTTCCTCGGCCGTCAGGTTGCGCACCAGCTTCTGCGTGCCGGTGTGGCAGAAGGAACAGGTGAGCGTGCAGCCGACCTGGCTGGAGATGCAGAGCGTGCCGCGGCCCTCCTCGGGAATGTAGACCGTCTCGATCTCGACCGGGCGGCCGGCGCCGCGCGCGGGAAAGCGCAGCAGCCACTTGCGCGTGCCGTCGCTGGAGATCTGCTCGTCGACGATCTCGGGACGGGCGATGGTGAAATGCGTCTTCAGCATCTCGCGCATGTCCTTGGAGACATTCGTCATGTCGTCGAAATCGGAGACGCCGCGCACATAGAGCCAGTGCCAGAGCTGGCTGACGCGCATCTTCACCTGCCGCTCGGCGACGCCCTTCCCGACGAGCGCGCGGCCCATCTCCTCGCGCGAAAGGCCGATCAGCGTCGGCTTTTCGGCGGCCGGGATGTTGCGGACGACCGGCGCCTTGACGGGCGCGGCCGTATTGAGAAAGTCCATGCTTGCCATCGCGTCATCCTCAAGAACAGGGAGCGCCCGCGCAGGCTTCCTGCGCCGCAAGCGGTCCATGCTCGACTGAAGTTCAGCGGGCCCTTCGGCGCCGACAGGTGCGGCGGAGGCCCAGTTGCGGGCCCTTTAGCATTGTTCCGGCGCAAAGTCACCTGCCTTGCCGCTCCGCGCAGACCTCCCGCAGGCAGGCCCTCAGCCAGCGATGCGCCGGATCGGCGTCCATGCGCGGGTGCCAGAGCAGGGAAACCGTGTGCTCCGGCAGCTCGACCGGCAGGGCAAAACGCGCCATGCCCTGCGCAAGCCGCATCGTATAGCGCTCCGGCACCTCGGCGATCAGGTCGGAATTCCGCGCCAGAACCAGCGCCTCGGAAAAGCTCGAAACGGTGACGGCGATGGTGCGCTTCAGCCCGATCCGCTCCAGCGCCGCATCCACGGGACCCGCATTGCGCCCGCGCCGGGACACCAGTACATGCTCGCCACCGGCATACCGCTCCGGCGTCAGCGGCGCATCGAGAAGCGGATGCCCCGGCCGCACGACGCCGACGAAGCAGTCGCGGAACAGCGCCTGCGCCCGCACCTCCGGTCCCGTAGCGCCGCCGATCACGCCGGTTTCCAGGTCCACCGCCCCATCGCGCAGCGGCGTGCTCTCCTTGTCGGGCTTGGGCACGAAACGCAGCCGCACGCCGGGCGCTTCCCGCGCGATGCGCGCCAGCAGCGCCACGCCGAAGGTTTCGACGAAGCCTTCCCGGTTGCGCAGGGTGAAGGTCCGCACGAGGCTTTTCAGGTCGAGCCTGTCGGCCGGGCGGAGCAGGGCTTGCGCCTCTTCCACGACCCGCCCGGCCTCCCCCCGCAGTTCCACGGCCCGCGGCGTCGGCACGAGACCGCGCCCGGCGCGCACCAGCAACGGGTCGCCGGTCACCTCGCGAAGGCGGGCGAGCGCCCGGCTCATCGCCGAGGGGCTGAGCCGCAGCCGCCGCGCCGCACGCGCGACGCTGCCTTCAGCTAGAAGCACGTCGAGCGTGACGAGGAGGTTGAGATCGGGCCGGGTCATGGCGCGATCCTACCACGCCCGCGAAAAAACGGCATGGCGTCGAACGCACGAATGAAGTGCAAGCGATGCGCATTCCGCCATGCCTGCCGAAGGATTATCTGCCGGGAAGAACGAACCCGAACCGAGGAGCAGGCCATGGCCGATGCACAAACCCTGACAGTCAAGCGGAACACGGCCGGAGCGCTTGCCGGCCTCTCGCTCTCGCTGCTGCTTTCCTCGCTCGGCACCAGCATCGCCAATGTCGCCCTGCCGACCCTGGCGGAGGCTTTTTCCGCGCCCTTCCGCGAGGTCCAGTGGGTGGTGCTCGCCTATCTCCTGGCAAGCACGGTGCTGATTGTCGGCATCGGCGGGCTCGGCGACATTCTCGGCCGCCGCCGGCTGCTGCTTGCCGGGCTGGCGCTCTTCACCGCCGCCTCCGCGCTTTGCGGTCTTGCGCCCTCATTGCCCTTCCTCGTCGCCGCCCGCGCCGCGCAGGGCCTCGGCGCCGCCGCCATGATGGCGCTCGCCATGGCCTTCGCCAGCGAGACCGTGCCGAGGGAGCGGATCGGCAGCGTCATGGGCCTCTTCGGCACCATGTCGGCCGTGGGCACAGCGCTCGGCCCCTCGCTCGGCGGCCTGCTGATCGCCGGCTTCGGCTGGCCGGCGGCGTTCCTGGTCGCCGTCCCCTTCGGCCTTGCCGCCTTCGCCCTCGTCCACCGGTTCCTGCCGATGGACAGCACGGCGACGAAGGCCGGCCGGTTCGATCTCCCGGGCGCGGGGCTGCTCGCCGCAAGCCTGACGGCCTATGCGCTGGCCATGACCGCGGGGCAGGAAACGCTCGACCCGCGGAATGCCGCCCTGCTGGCCGCCGCTGCCATCGGCGGCGTGCTCTTCGTCATCCGGCAGCGCAAGGCCGCCTTTCCGCTGATCCGCCCTGCCGCCCTGAGACGCCATGGCTTTCGCGCCAGCCTCACCGCCAACGTGCTGGTCGCGACGGTGATGATGGCGACGCTGGTCGTCGGCCCGTTCTATCTTGCCCGCACCGTCGGCCTCGGCCCGGCGGGCGTCGGCCTCGTCATGGCCATCGGCCCCTTCGTTTCGATGGCGAGCGGCGTTATCGCCGGGCGCATGGTGGACCGGCTTGGCGCAGCGCCGATGGCCCTCGCCGGCCTTGCCGCGATGACGGCGGGCGCCATGGGCCTTTCCCTGCTGTCCGCCCTTTTCGGCCTTGCGGGCTATATCGCCGCCATCGTCGTGCTCACGCCGGGCTACCAGCTTTTCCAGGCCGCCAACAATGCGGCGGTCATGACGGGCGTTCCGGCGGACCGGCGCGGCGTCACCTCGGGCCTGCTCAATCTGTCGCGCAATCTCGGCCTCATCACCGGCGCGTCGCTGATGGGGGCGATCTTCACGCTGGCCGCCGGAACGAAGGATACGACGGTCGCCAACGCCGCAGCCGTCGCCGCGGGCATGCAGGCAACCTTCGCGGTCGCCGCTGTCCTGGTGCTGGCGGCGCTCGTCCTCGCGGCCCTCGGCCTCAGGCGCAATGCGGCCTGAAGGCCGGCAAAAGAAAAGGGCCGGCGTGATGCCGGCCCTTTTGCTGCGATTGGCTGGGATGCCTCAGCGGCAGCCCTCGATCTGCTTCAGCGCCGCCGAGATGCCGGAGAGCGAATAGGAATAGGAGGTGCCGGTGCCGCGGCGCGACTTGGCCTGCACCGTCATGGACTTGCCGCCCTTCATGGCCGCGACGAGCGCCGGCTCCTCGGCGGCGTTCTCCACCCAGGCCGAATTGCCCTTGGTGAACATGACGAAGGTGCGGTTGTCGATCACGACATTGACCTTGGAGTTCTCCTGCAGCGGATAGCCCATCATCGCCTGCGGCTCGTAGCTGATATTCTGGCCCGGACGCTGCGAGACGAGGAAGAACACGTCGCCATGGTCGACGCCGGCGGGGTTCTTCTCCTTGGGAACGGAAAGGACGTAGCAGACCTTGCCGCCGTTCGCCTGGTAGGAATAGGCGCCCCAGGCATTGAACTGCTGAATGCGCGTCGGCGTCTGCGCCGAGGCAACGCCTGCGGTCGCGAAGACGAGGGCGAGTGCGGTTGCGAGCTTTCTTACGAACATGTTTTCCTGCCGGTTGTCTTGCCAGTGATTTGCCGGCCGAAGGCAGGTGCCTGCCACGCCGGTTTCGGCCATGCATGATGATGATTTGATTTATTTTGACTTAATTCAGGTTACCAAACCGTCAACACATACGCATTTTCCGTGGGTCTTCCGCGCCGCACCGGGACAGGACCGCGCCGAAATCCGCCGCTGCCTTCCGCAGCCTTTCAATCAGCCGCAAAAATGCCCGTTCCGTTGCCGGCGCAACTCCATACGCAAACCGTTGCGCAACTCTGCTGAAATCGTGCAAAGGCGGGCGTGCCCGGTTCCCGCTTGGTGAGATAGAACCCGTCGAAATGCCTAAAGGCACAAGGAATAGGGCAAGAATTTGACCCGAATCCGCGCCGGCCCGCTCAACCGACGGGTTGCAGGTCCGGCTCCTCCGCAAGCGCCTTGTCGGCGGCGGCATAATGGTCGGGGCGGATATGGCCGCGGATCGCCGCGAAAGCCGCCGTCAGCACGGCGATGTCGTCGGAAAAGCCGACCAGCACGAAGAAATCCGGAATGCCGTCGAGCGGCAGCACGAAATAGGCGAGCGCCGCCAGCAGGATGCCGCGAACCCTGGTCGGCGTGCGCGGATCGAGCGCGCAATAGTAGGATGCGACGAGATCGCGGGAGAACGGCACATAGCGCATCGCACGCCGGAGAACCGGCCAGAACCGCTTCTTCACGCGCGCGCTCTGGCGTTGCTGTTCGGCCTCGTCTCCGGGCAGAAGGATTTCACCGATCTTCACATCGTCCATTCAGGGGCCTCCCTCGGGTGGCGACGCCGGCACAGCCCGGCGCAATTCATATGGGAATGCCTTCACATCCCTTCAACTCTTCGTGCGAAGGGCCGCCGCCGCCTCCATCGCACCCGCCAGCTTGACGTCGAGCGCGGTCAGCCCGCCCGCATCGTGATTGGTCAGCCGCACGTCGACGCGGTTGTAGACGTTGAACCATTCGGGATGATGGTTGAACTTCTCCGCCGCGAGCGCGCCCTCGGTCATGAAGCCGAACGCCTCGCGGAAGGACTTGAACCTGTAGCTTTTCTCGATGGCGATGCCGTCCCGCGAACGGCTCCAGCCGTCGAGGGCTGCCAGCGCCTCGCGGATCGCCTCTTCGTCCAGTTTTTCCTGCTTCATGGCGCCCTCTCCTTCTCACAGACATGGAAACGGCGCCCGGAGGCGCCGTGTTCCGTTTTGCGCTTCCGCCTCACACGAAGAACTGGCCGCCGTTCGCCGAGATGGTCGATCCGGTGATGAAGCCGGCATCGTCGGAGGCGAGGAAGACCACGATGCGGGCGATCTCCTCCGGCTCGCCGAGGCGCCCGACGGGGATCTGCGGTATGATCCGCTCGTTCAGCACCTTTTCGGGAATGGCGCGCACCATTTCCGTACCGATATAGCCCGGGCAGATGGCGTTGACCGTGATGCCCTTGGCCGCCCCCTCCTGGGCGAGCGCCTTGGTGAAGCCGAGGTCGCCGGCCTTGGCGGCCGAATAGTTCGCCTGGCCCATCTGGCCCTTCTGCCCGTTGATCGAGGAGATGTTGACGACGCGGCCGAAGCCGCGGTCGCGCATGCCGGACCAGACCGGATGGGTCATGTTGAAGAGGCCGGTGAGGTTGGTGTTGATCACCGCGCCCCATTGGTCCGGCGTCATCTTGTGGAACATCGCGTCACGGGTGATGCCCGCGTTGTTGACGAGAATATCGACCGGCCCGAGATCCGCCTCCACACGGCCGATGCCTTCGACACAGGACTCGTAGCTCGAGACGTCCCATTTGTAGACCGGGATGCCGGTTTCCGCCTTGAAGGCGTTGGCGGCCTCGTCGTTGCCGGCATAGTTCGCGGCGACCTTGTATCCGGCGGCCTTCAGCGCAACCGAAATGGCTGCGCCGATGCCCCGCGATCCTCCCGTTACCAATGCTACCCTGCTCATGTGGCTCACTCCCCTCGCTATTGTTTTTCGAGTCGACCCGTCGCCCTGCCGGGCGGCAGGTCATGGCAAAGCAGCTTGCAAGACGATGCTTACATGCGCTCGACGCACATCGCCACGCCCATGCCGCCGCCGATGCAGAGCGTGGCAAGGCCCTTCGAGGCGCCGCGGCGCTTCATCTCGAAGAGGAGCGTGTTGAGGATGCGCGCACCGGACGCGCCGATCGGATGACCGATGGCGATGGCGCCCCCGTTGACGTTGACGATCGAAGGATCCCAGCCGAGATCCTTGTTGACGGCGCAGGCCTGGGCCGCGAAGGCTTCGTTGGCCTCGACGAGGTCGAGGTCGCCGATCTTCCAGCCGGCCCTTTCGAGCGCCTTGCGGGAGGCCGGGATCGGGCCCGTGCCCATGATCTTCGGATCGACGCCGGCCGTCGCCCAGGAGACGATGCGGGCGAGCGGCTGGATACCCCGGCGCGAGGCTTCCGCTTCGCTCATGAGGAGGGCGGCGGCCGCGCCGTCGTTGAGACCGGAGGCGTTCGCCGCCGTGACCGTGCCCTCCTTGTCGAAGGCCGGGCGCAGCTTGGCCATGGAATCCAGCGTCGCGCCGTGGCGGATATATTCGTCGGCATCGACCGTCACGTCGCCCTTGCGGGTCTTGACGATGAAGGGAACGATCTCGTCCCTGAAGCGGCCTTCCTTCTGGGCGGCCTCGGCCTTGTTCTGCGAGGAAACGGCGAAGGTGTCCTGCTCCTCGCGCGAAAGCTGCCACTGCTTGGCGACGTTCTCGGCGGTGATGCCCATGTGGTAGCCGTAGAAGGCGTCCGTCAGGCCGTCCTTGATCATCGTGTCGATCATCTTGAAGTCGCCCATCTTCACGCCGCCGCGAAGATGCGCGCAATGCGGCGCCATGGACATGGATTCCATGCCGCCGGCGACGATGATGTTCGCATCCCCGGTGGCGATCTGCTGCATGCCGAGCGCGACGGCGCGCAGGCCCGAACCGCAGAGCTGGTTCATGCCCCAGGCGGTGGCTTCCTGCGGCAGGCCGGCCTTCATGGCGGCCTGGCGGGCCGGGTTCTGGCCCTCGCCGGCCGGCAGCACCTGGCCGAGGATCACCTCGTTCACCTCGCCCGCCGCAACACCCGCGCGCTCCAGAGCCGCCGAGATGACCGCCGCCCCGAGTTCGTGGGCGGGCGTGTTGGCGAAGGCTCCGTTGAAGGAGCCGACCGCGGTGCGGGCGGCGCTGGCGATGACGATGGACGGGGTGCTCATGGTATGATTCCTCAGTTCTGACGGCCTGACGGCCGGCCTTGGAACCGGGTCCGGCGCACGAACGGCGCGAGCCCGGCGGTTCTCCCGAAATCAAAACTGGCAAAGCGAGGCAGGAGAGTCAAACGGGATATCCGGTGCCGCTAAAATTTCATCGACGGGGCGTGCAGCATGAAAATCCATGTTGCGCAGCATCACCCGCCGCATCGCACAATTCGATTGTCAGCGCGCTGCTTTTTGCCGATACTCCCCGGAACCAAAAAAGAAACAGGAACACGGGGATGAGGAGACCCTAATGGCCAGGAACGACGGTCAGATCGTCATCAAGAAATACGCGAACCGCCGCCTCTACAACACCGGCACGAGCACCTATGTCACACTCGACGATCTCGCGGTCATGGTGAAGAAGGGCGAGGACTTCACCGTGCAGGACGCCAAGTCCGGCGAGGACATCACCCATTCGGTGCTGACGCAGATCATCTTCGAGCAGGAATCCAAGACCGGCAACACGCTGCTGCCCATCTCCTTCCTGCGCCAGCTCATCTCCTATTACGGCGACCAGATGCAGATGGTCGTGCCGAGCTATCTCGAGCATTCGATGCAGGCCTTCACCGAACAGCAGGCCCAGATGCGCGAGCAGATCGACAAGACCTTCGGCGACACCCCGCTCGGCAAGAACCTGCAGGTGCCGATGCAGCTCGTCGAGGAGACGGTGCGCCGCAATACGGAAATGTTCCAGCAGGCGATGAAGATGTTCTCGCCCTTCGCGAACGCCGCGCCCGCGAAGGAGCCCCGCAAGGCCGAGGCGAAGGATCTCGACGAACTGAAGGAGCAGTTGCGCGCACTCCAGACCAAGCTCGACAACCTGAGCTGACGAAGCGGGTCGGCGGGGCGATCTCCCGCGGGGGACCTTAGAGCCCGATCGAAACGTCGCGGCTTGCCGTGCGGATCGAGACGGCGAACCCGGCGATGACGTCGATGAAGCAGATCGTCATCAGGATGAAGAAGATCTGCGTCGCCGCGCCCTGCACCAGCAGGAACTCGACCAGGAACACCACGAACAGCACCATCGAGAGCATGTGGTCGAGGAGCGCCCGCGAGCCCGGCCGCGTGGCCTTCAGGATTTCCACGAAGAGCAGCACCAGCGCGACCAGGATGAGCAGGTCGCCGAAGGCCATGGTCCAGGTCGTGCCGGACAGCATGTTGACCGCCATCACCTCGCTGTCGAGCACAGCGACGCCTCCATCGCCGAACAGCCCCGTCATGGCGAGGTTGTAGAGGGCGAAGGGAACGATCAGCAGCGGTATGGCCAGAAGCATGGCGCGACGGTCTCCTATGGCTGTGCGGTGTCGCCAGCCCGTCCGGTCGTCTTAGCCGAAGAATCGGCTCGAGAAAACGTCACCCGCGGAAGGGGCGCAAAAGAAAAGGCCCGGTTTCCCGGGCCTCGATCTCGGCTGATGCCGGAAACGCGGATTATGCGCTTTCCTTCGGCGTCAGGACCTGGCGACCGCGATACATGCCGGTCTTCAGGTCGATGTGGTGCGGACGGCGCAGTTCGCCCGAGTTCTTGTCTTCGATATAGGTCGAACCCTTCAGAGCGTCTGCGGAACGGCGCATACCGCGCTTGGACGGGGTCGTTTTTCTTTTCGGTACAGCCATTTGACTAACTCCACTTATCGGGCGAACACATCCGCGAGGCCACCGAATGGCCGACAAAGACATGTCTTTATCTCGGAAATTTGGCGGGCTTATACATGGCAAAACCCTGCTTGACCAGTCCCCGGCCGGATTTTTTCGATTCCGCCACTCAGGCCTCGTCTTCCGGTACGATCCACGGTTCGGCAAGGGCGGCCGCCTGCCATTCCTGCCAGGCCGGATGCGCTTTCATGCGTTCCATGTAGCCTCGTACCGTGTCGTTCGCGGTCAGGCAATAGATCTCCAGGCGGTTGACGACAGGCGCATACATGGCGTCCGCCGCCGAGAAGCCGCCGAACAGGAACGGTCCGCCGGAGCGCGCAAGCGCCGATTTCCAGATCGCCTCGATACGTGCGACGTCGTCGGTCACGCCCTCGGGCAGGTCGATCCCGCCCGGCTTGCGGCGGATGTTCATCGGGCAGGCGTTGCGCAGCGCCCGGAAGCCCGAGAGCATCTCCATCGAGATCGCCCGCGCCTCGGCGCGTGCCGCGCGGTCCTTCGGCCAGAGGCCGGCATCGGGAAAGAGCTCGGCGACATATTCGATGATGGCGAGCGATTCCCATACCCTGACGTCGCCGTGCTGCAGCAGCGGCACCCGGCCGGTCGGCGAGACCTTGCGGATTTCCGGGTTGCCGGCGGCAAAATCGAAGGGGATCACCCGATCCGTGAACGGGACGCCGGCCGCCGCCATGGCGATCCATGGCCGGAACGACCAGGAGGAATAGTTCTTGTTGCCGACATAGAGGATGAGGTCTGACATGCGGATGCTCCGTGCGGGGAGCCGGACCCTAGGTGCTCACAGCGAAAAGCGCCAATGAAAAGGTCTGAACTCACTCATAAAGGCATCTGATATATTCGCCGGAGCGGCTCGAACGCCGCTCGATCAGATGCGCCAGCCGCTGCAGGCCGCGCCCCGGCTTGCCGGCATTGCGCTCGTAGGGATTGGGCAGCGAGACGGCCAGAAGCGAGGCCTGCCGGCGCGAGAGCTTTGCGGCCGGCACGTTGAAATGATGCTGCGCCGCCGCCTCGATGCCGTAGATGCCCGGTCCCCATTCGGCGATGTTGAGATAGATCTCCATCAGCCGCCGCTTGCTCCAGACGAAATCCGCGGTCACCGCCAGCGGCACCTCCATCGCCTTGCGCAGGAAGGAGCGGCCGTTCCACAGGAAGAGGTTCTTGGCCGTCTGCATGGGGATGGTACTCGCCCCGCGCGTCTGCTCGCCGGCCAGCGCCTCGTTGACGACGGCCCGCATCTCGCCCCAGTCGACGCCGGAATGGCGGCAGAACTGCCCGTCCTCGGACATCATCACCGCCTGCACCAGATTGGGCGAAATATCCTCGAACGCCACCCATTGCCGATCGTAGCCGCGCAAAAGCACGAGGTCGCGCAGCATGAGCGTGGAAACCGGGTGGACGAACCCGGCCGTATAGACGAGGATCAGCGCATAGGGCAGCGCCAGCAAGGCCAGCACGGCGAGAACGAGACGCCGCCAGTTCCGGCTAAGCCGGCTCATCCAGCCGCCCCTCCCGCCGGTCTCCACCTCCATGTCTGTCCGTGTTTCCGGTACGATGTCCAAGAGCCGGCGCCCATCCTTCCGTCGTTGCGCCTTCATACCGTTCCGGCTCTTCAAAAACCAGCGCCGCGCCGCGATTCTTTGCCGCCGTCCCGGCATTCCCGTTGCTTCGGCGGGGAGCCCATGCCAAAGAGCGGCCATGAGCGAACGTCACCTTGAATTCCGGACCCTTCTGAAAAGCAATGCCGAGGCGGTGGAAGCTCTGCTCGCCAGCCTGCTTTCGGCCGACGTCCGGACGGACGAGATCGCGCGTCCCGAACGGCTGCTGGCCGCCATGCGCCACGGCGTGCTCAACGGCGGCAAGCGGCTGCGTCCCTTCCTCGTCATCGAGACGGCCGCGCTCTTTCCGAACGTGGAGCGCGAGGCGGCGCTGCGCGTCGGGGCAGCGCTCGAATGCATCCACTGCTACTCGCTCGTGCACGACGACCTGCCGGCGATGGACGACGACGACCTGCGCCGCGGCCAGCCGACCGTGCACATCGCCTTCGACGAGGCCGCCGCCATCCTTGCCGGCGACGGCCTGCTGACGCTCGCCTTCGACATCGTCGCCGCGCCCGAGACGCGCCTGCCCGACGCCACCAGGACGGCGCTGGTGCTGGCGCTGTCGCGCGCCGCCGGCATCGGCGGCATGGTGGGCGGCCAGGGACTCGACCTCGCGGCCGAGAAAGAGGCTCCCGACGAGGACGGCATCGTCACGCTGCAGGCGATGAAGACCGGCGCGCTGCTGCGCTTCGCCTGCGAGGCCGGCGCCATCGTCGCCGGCGCCTCGGCGGAGGACCGCGCCACGCTGCGCCGCTACGGCGAGACGGTAGGCCTCGCCTTCCAGATCGCCGACGACCTGCTCGACCTCACCGCCGATGCGAAGACCATGGGCAAGGCGACCGGCAAGGACGCCGAACGCGGCAAGGCGACGCTCGTCTCCCGCCGCGGCCAGGCATGGGCGGAACATCGCCTGAAGGAACTCGTGACGGAGGCCGAGGCGCTTCTTGCGCCGTTCAGCCATCGGGCCGGCATCCTCGTCGAGACCGCCCATTTCATCGCCAATCGCAGGAACTGACGTCATGAGCAAATTCTGGTCGCCGATCGTCGCCACGCTCAAGCCCTATGTCGCAGGCGAGCAGCCGCGCATCCAAAACCTCACCAAGCTCAACACCAACGAAAACCCCTACGGCCCCTCGCCGAAAGCCATCGCCGCCATGAGGGGCGCCGTCGCCGACAGCCTGAAGCTCTACCCCGATCCGGGCGCACTGGCGCTGCGCCAGTCCATCGCCCGCTTTTACGGCGTGGAAGCCGACGAGGTCTTCGTCGGCAACGGCTCGGACGAGGTGCTGGCGCATGCCTTCGTCGCGCTTCTCAAGCATGAGAAGCCGCTGCTTTACCCCGACATCACCTACAGCTTCTACCCGACCTATTGCCGCCTCTTCGGCATCACGTCGGAGGAAGTCCCCCTGAAGGACGATTTCACCATCGACCTTGCGGACTACGACCGCCCCGCCGGTGCGATCATCCTGCCGAACCCGAATGCCCCGACCGGCATCGGCCTGCCGCTCGCCGCCATCGAGAGGCTGGTCGCCGCGCATCCGGACCAGCCGGTGGTGATCGACGAGGCCTATATCGATTTCGGCGGCGAGAGCGCGATCCCGCTGACGAAGAAATACGACAACCTCCTCGTCGTCCACACGCTCTCCAAGTCCCGCTCGCTGGCGGGCCTGCGCGTCGGCTACGCCATCGGCCAGCGCCCGCTGATCGATGCGCTGGAGCGCGTCAAGGACAGCTTCAACTCCTATCCGCTCGACCGCGTCGCCCAGGCCGGCGCGACCGCGGCCATCGACGACCGCGCATGGTTCGACGAGACGCGCGGCAAGGTGATCGAATCGCGCGAGCGCGTCGCCGGCGCGCTGCGCCAGCGCGGTTTCGAGGTATTGCCCTCGCAGGCGAACTTTGTCTTCGCCCGCCACCCGGACCACAGCGGCGAGGCCCTCGCCAAGAGCCTGCGCGAGCGCGCCGTGCTGGTGCGCCACTTCGCAAAACCCCGCATCTCGGATTTCCTGCGCATCACCATCGGCACGCCGGAGGAATGCGACCGGCTGGTGGCGGCGCTCGAAGAGATCGTCTGAGGCTTCGGAGCTTCGCACTCATCTCCCTGCCGGGACCGTCTTCCCGTTGGGGGAAAGGGATGGCAGCGCCCTCTTTTCTCCCCTCGTCGTCGGCGTAAAGGCAGTAGCGCCCCCACACCTTTCCTTCTCCCCTCGGGGAGAAGGAAAGGTGTGGGGGACATGTGGTGCAATTCTCCCGCTTGGAGCGGAAAAAGCCTTCGGCTATCGTCCACCGACGCTCACCGGTGGCCCCATGACCGATCTCACGCCCTACCTGCCCCAGCTCGCCGTCGCCTGGACGGCCTATCTCATCGCCACGGCCTCGCCGGGTCCGGCGATCCTCGCCATCATCGCGACCTCGGTCAGTCGCGGCCGGCAGGCAGGCGTCGCGCTCGCTTTCGGCGTGCTGACGGGCTCCTATATCTGGGCGATCCTGACTGCGTCGGGACTTTCGGCCCTCATCCGCACCTATGGCGAGGCGATTGTCGTGCTGAAGCTCGTCGGCGGCTGCTATCTGCTGTGGCTGGCATGGAATGCCTGGCGTTCCGCGTGCCGGAGCGACGAAAGCCACCACGCCCGCATGGTCGCCATGCCGGCGCTGTCGCCGCGGCGGTATTATCTCAAGGGCCTCGGCATCCACCTGACCAACCCCAAGGCGATCTTCGCCTGGATCATGCTCACGTCGCTCGGCATGCCGCCGGGCGCGCCGGGCGGCGTCATGGCAACGTTCATCGCCGGCTGCATGGCAATCGGGATCTGCGTCTTCCTCGGCTTCGCGCTGGTCTTCTCGCTCGGCCCGGTCCATCGCGCCTACCTGAAGGCACGCCGCGGCATCGAGGGCGTGATGGCCGCCTTCTTCGCCCTTGCCGGCTTCAAGCTGCTGACGACACGCCTGTAGCTATTCGGCCGCCGCCTGCCCCGTGCCGTAGCGCTTCTCGATATAGTCGTTGACCAGCGCCTCGAATTCGCCGGCAATGTCGGTACCGCGCAGCGTCATCGCCTTCTTGCCGTCGACATAGACGGGGGCGATGGGAAGCTCGCCCGTGCCCGGCAGCGAGATGCCGATATCGGCGTGCTTGCTCTCGCCCGGCCCGTTGACGATGCAGCCCATGACGGCGACCTTGAGGCCCTCGACACCCGGATATTTCTCGCGCCAGACCGGCATGTTCTTGCGGATGTCGTCCTGGATCTTCTGCGCCAGTTCCTGGAAGACCGTCGAGGTCGTGCGCCCGCAGCCGGGACATGCGGCGACGACGGGAATGAACTGGCGGAAGCCCATGACCTGCAGCAACTCCTGCGCCACCTGCACCTCGCGGGTGCGGTCGCCGCCGGGCTCCGGCGTCAGCGAGATGCGGATCGTGTCGCCGATGCCCTGCTGCATGAGGATGCCGAGCGAGGCCGACGAGGCGACGACGCCCTTGGTGCCCATGCCGGCCTCCGTCAGGCCGAGATGCAGCGCATGGTCGGAGCGGGCCGACAGCATCGCATAGACCGCGATGAGGTCCTGCACGTTGGAGACCTTGGCCGACAGGATGATGTGATCGCGCGCAAGGCCGATCTCCTCGGCAAGCTCGGCCGAAAGCAGTGCCGACTGGCAGATCGCCTCGCGCATCACCTGCTGGGCGGTGAGCGGGAAACCCCTGTCCTGGTTCTCGTCCATCAGCCGGGTCAAAAGCTCCTGGTCGAGCGAGCCCCAGTTGACGCCGATGCGCACCGGCTTGTCGTGGCGGATCGCCGTCTCGACGATGGCGGCGAACTGGCGGTCCTTCTTGTCCTTGAAGCCGACATTGCCGGGATTGATGCGGTATTTCGCCAGCGCCTCGGCGCAGGCCGGATGATCGGCCAGCAGCTTGTGGCCGATATAGTGGAAGTCGCCGACGAGCGGCACGTCCAGGCCGAGTCTCAGCAGCCGCTCGCGGATCTTCGGCACCGCCGCCGCGCTCTCGTCGCGATCGACCGTGATGCGCACGATCTCGGAACCCGCCTTGTGAAGGGCGGCGACCTGCGCCACCGTCGCGTCGATATCGGCCGTGTCCGTATTGGTCATCGACTGCACGACGACGGGGGCGCCGCCGCCGACGAGCACGCCGCCGACATCGACGCCGACGGACACGCGCCGCGGCTTCGGTTCAAAATCGAAGGAAAAGGACATTTTGGAGCCTCTTGCTCGAAAGCGGCCGCGCGGGCGCGGTCTTTGCCCTCAGGTGGATCAGGAAATGTGGCTTGTCAACCGGCAGGGCGATTTCAGTGCCGCTCGCGCACGTCCGCATGCACCGCATGGTGCGAGAGCGCCAGCACGACGATGAAGAGGACCGGCAGGAGCGTGAAGATCATCGCGAAGCCCACATGCTCGGCAATGAAGCCGATGACCGAGGGCGCGAAGAGCGAGCCGGAATAGCCCATGACCGTCGCGACCGACAGCGCCACGCCCTGCGCGTAGCCCGGCAGGTTGCCGGCGGCGGAGAAGGCGATGGGCACCATGTTGGAAATGCCGACACCGCAGAGCGCGAAACCCGCCATCGCCACATAGGCATTCGGCGCCGTGCCGGCCACCACCATGCCGAGGATCGCCATGACCGTGCACAAGCGCAGCGTCTTCACCGCGCCTAAACGGTCGCGCACATGGTCGCCGGCAAAGCGCATGACGGCCATGGTCAGCGAGAAGGTGCCGAAGGCGAAGCCCGAAAGGGCCAGCGACGCGCCGAGCTCGTTGCGCATGTAGAGCGCGCCCCAGTCGAGGATCGCCCCTTCCGGCACCATGCAGAACAGCGCCATCAGGCCGATCAGCCAGGGCAGCGGCGTCAGCGGCAGGCGCGCCTTCCGGCGCTCCTCGCTCGGATGGGGCGCATCGTGCAGGATGCGAGGCCAGACGAGGACCAGCATCGCCGCCCCGGCGACGGTGAGCAGCACGGCATGGCCCGTCACCCCGAGCGCCTCCATGAGGAAGCCGCCGGTCGTCGCGCCGATGAAGGCACCGAGGCTCCAGAAGGCATGGCAGGACGACATGATCGCCCGGCGCATGGATTTCTCCACCTCCACGGCATTGCCGTTCATGGCGACGTCCATGCCGCCCATCAGCCCGCCGAAGAGGAAGATGGCGATGGCGCCGAGCGGGATCGTCGGCGCGACCGACAGCAGCAACATGGTGGTGAGGAAGAGGATCGTCGCGCCCTTGACCGTGCGCGTCGTGCCAAAATGGGCGATCAGCACGCCGGCGATCGGCATCAGGACGAGCGAGCCGATGCCGAAGCACATGATCATCAGGCCGAGGCCGGCCTCCGTCAGCCCGAGGCGGGCTGCGAATTCCGGGATCTTCGGCGCCCAGGCGCCGGCGAAGGTGCCGTTCAGGAGGAAGAGGCCGGACACGGCGAGCCGCGTCGGCGGGAAGCCGGTCCGGGCGAAGGATTTGCCGGCAAGGGCGTTTTCAGGCGTCGTCATGGGAGATCCGTTGAAAGATGCGCGGGCTCAGCCGGCCTGCAGGATTCGGATGCCGGCCGCTGCCAGCGCCGCGGCCGCCGCTTCGTCCGCGTCCGCTTCGATCACGGCATGTGCCACGCGGGAGAGCGGCACGACCGAATAGGGAGCGGCGGTGGAAAGCCTGTCGTTGGTCGCCACCGCCATGACGGTGCGGCTGCGCGAGGCGATGAAGCGCTTGAATTCGGCATCCTCGAAGCGCTCGGCGGTCACGCCTGCCTCGGGATCGATGCCGCAGGCGCCGAGCACGAGGACATCGGGGCGCAGGGCCTCGGCATCGCGCAGCGCCTTGGCGCCGATCACCGCGCCCAGGCGGGCATCGATCAGCCCGCCGAGCTGGATCGTCGCGATGTCGCGCTCCAGAAGGGCCGCCGCGATGGCCGGCGCATTGGTGGCGACGGTCAGGCCGCCGCCGGCGGGCAACGCATAGGCGAGCGCGAGGCTGGTGCTGCCGGCGTCGAGAAAGACGGTGGCGCCCGGCGGAACGAGCGTCGCGGCTGCCCGCGCCAGCGCCGCCTTGCGCTCGCCGCCCACGGCCATGCGCTCGCCGATCGAGGCCGGCGCCGGGGAAAGCCGGAGCGCCCCGCCATAGACCCGGCGGCAGAGGCCGGACGCTGCCATCTCGCGCAGGTCCCGCCGGATCGTGTCTTCCGACACGCCGAAGGCCTGCGCCAGTTCCGCCGCGATGACCCGCCCCGAACGGTCGAGCCGCGCGCGGATGAGCGCCTGCCGCTCTCCGAGAAGAAGATCCTGTCCCGACACCTTGAAAGCCAAATCATGCATGATTGCGCGACAATGCGCATGAATGGGCAAGAACGTCAATGAAGGGGAAAGCATGCCGGCACGCCGCAAAACAAAAACCCCGCCGTCTCCGGCGGGGTCCTTGCAATCGAGCCATCCGGCCCTGCTTTCACGTCAATCGCGGTTGCCGAGGAAGCGCAGCAGGAACAGGAAGAGGTTGATGAAGTCGAGGTAGAGCGTCAGCGCGCCCATGATGGCCTTGCGGCCGGCCACGGCGACGTCGTCGGCTTCGAAGTACATTTCCTTGATCTTCTGCGTATCCCAGGCCGTCAGGCCTGCAAAGACCAGGACACCGATCGCGGAGATCGCGAAGTCGAGCGCCGAGGACTGCAGGAACAGGTTGACGAGCGAGGCGATGATCAGGCCGAAGAGGCCCATGATCAGGAACGAGCCGATCGCGGAGAGGTTACGCTTCGTCGTGTAGCCGTAGAGCGACAGCGCGCCGAAGGCGGCGGCCGAGACGAAGAAGGTCTGCGCGATGCTTGCGCCGGTGTAAATCAGGAAGATCGACGACAGCGACAGGCCCATCAGGCCCGCATAGACCCAGAAGGTCGCCTGCGCGGCCGATACGCTCATCGTGTGGATGCGGAAGCTCAGGAAGAAGACCAGCGCGAGCGGCGCGAGCATCACGACCCATTTCAGCGGGCTGAGATAGATCGCCTGCCCGAAAGCCGTGAGTTGGCCGCCGGAAAACGCGGCCTGGGAGGCGAAGAACGCCACGAGGCCGGTGATCGCAAGACCCAGCGCCATCAGGTTGTAGACCCGGAGCATGTAGGCGCGCAGGCCCTCGTCTATGACGGCGCCGGCCTGGGTGCCGGTATTCGCCGTCCGGGTCTGGTAGTTGCGGAGATCAGCCATGTTGTCCTCTTGGTTCAAGCCCCCTGGAGTATACGGTGTCGGGCACCCGTCTGTCCGCGCCGATCCTTCGGGCGTGACGGGTCCGGGCAGCCGCTGCGGGGCTCCAGCTTGCCTGACGTAAATATGAGCATGAATTGTGGTTCGCACAAGACCCGCAACCACGGCGAGGCCGCGGGCCTGCCGTTTTTCAAAGCTCGCGCAGCACGGGCGCGGCCTTCTGCCCCAGGATGCGCCAGGTGCCGGCAAGGCCGATGCCGACGGTCATGACGAGCGCGGTCGCGACGGTCATGACGGCGACGTCGGGCAGGAAGCTCGACGGCAGCTTCATGATGCGGCTCACCACGAACCAGGCGGCCATGCCCCCGGCAAAGAGCGCGAAGACCGCGGTCGCCAGCCCCAGCATCAGGTATTCGTAGCTGAAGGCCCGGATCAGCGTCGTCCGCGTCGCGCCGAGCGTCTTCAGCACGACAGCGTCGTGCACGCGCGCCCGGTTGCCGGCGGCGAGCGCCCCGGCAAGCACGAGGATCGAGGCGACGAGCGCCACCGCCGCGGCCGCGCGGATCGCGGTGGCGAGCTGGCCGACGAGTTCGTTGATGACGTCGAGCGCATCCTTGACGCGCACGCTGGTGACGGTCGGATAGGCATTGGTGATGGCCTTGAGCGTCGCCGCCTCCTGCGGCGCCGTCGCGGACGGGTCGATGACCGTGGCGAGCCAGGCGTGCGGCGCGCCGGCAAAGGTGTTCGGCGAGAACACCATGACGAAGTTGATCGACAGCGATTCCCACTCGACATTGCGGAAATTGGCGATGCGCGCGGTGATGTTGCGGCCGAGCACGTTGACGGTCACCGTGTCGCCGATCTTGAGGCCGAGCTCGCGGCCTTCCTCCGCCGAGAAGGAGACGAGCGGCTCGCCGGAATAGTCCTCCGGCCACCACGCACCTTCCGAAAGCGTCGAATTTTCCGGCACGTTCCTGGCATAGGTGATGCCGCGGTCGCCGCGCAGCACCCACTGGCCTTCCGGCGGCACCGCGACCTTCGCCACGTCCACGCCGTTGAGCTCCATCACCCGGCCGCGCAGCATCGGCACCTCGATGATCTTGCCCTCCGGCATGTTCGCCTTCAGCACGTCGCGGAACCCGTCGAGCTCGCTGCCCTGGATGTCGACGAAGAAGAAATTCGGCGCCCGCTCCGGCAGGTTGCCGGTCAGTTCGCGGCGCAGGTTCCCGTCGATCAGCGTCAGCGTGACGAGGAGCGCAAGGCCGAGGCCGAGCGACAGCACGACGGAGGAGGTCAAGGCCCCCGGCCGGTGGATATTGCCGACGGCGAGCCTGAGCGCCGGCGAATTGACCCGCGGGCTGCGCTTCGCCAGCGCCGTGATCAGCATGGCGACGGCGCGCAGCACGACGAAGGCGAAGGCGATGGCCCCGAGGAAGACGAGCGCGATATAGCGGTCATAGGCCGTGTAGACGGCAAGTCCCGCGAGCGCCGCGAGGAAGACCGCCGCACCCAGCACATAGGGCCAGCCCGGCAGGCGGCCCGCCTCGAAGCCCTGCTCGCGGAAGAGCGCCGTCGCCGGCACCTCGCGGGCATGGCCGAGCGGCATGACGGCGAAGGCGAGCGCGGTCAGCAGGCCGAAGACGGCGGCGAGCAGCAGGGCGGACGGATAGACCGCCGCCTCGGCCGGCACCGGCAGGACACCGTCCAGGAACCGCATCGCCACGACGGGCATCAGCGCGCCGAAGGCGAGCCCGATGGCGATGCCGACAGCCGCGATCAGCGCGATCTGCGCGAGATAGACGAGGGCCACCAGCGAGGCGGGCGCCCCGAGGCACTTGAAGGTGGCGATCACGGAGCGCTTGGAATCGAGATAGGCCCGCACGGCATTGGCAACGCCCACACCGCCGACGATCAGCGCCGTCAGGCCGACCAGCGTCAGGAACTGCGAGAAGCGGGTGATGTTGGCGGTAAGCGCCGGCGCAGCGCTGTCGGCGGTGCGGATCGACCAGCCGGCGGTGGGGAAGGCCTTGTTCGCATCCGCCCGGATCGTCGCGGGCAGGATGCCGGGATCGGATATACGGATGCGGTAGGCGTTTTCGACGAGGCTGCCCGTCTGCACGAGGCCGCTCGCTTTCAGGGCCTCTTCCGACAGAAGCAGGCGCGGGGCGAAACCGAAGCCTTCCGAAACGGCATCCGGCTCGCGCGTCAGCGTCGCCGCTATCCGGATTTTCGCCGTGCCGAGCAGGATCTCGTCGCCGACGGCAACGCCGAGCCGGTCGAGCAGCAGCGGCGCGACGACGGCGCCATAGGCATCGCCCTCCCTGGCGAAGAGTGCCGCGGCCGGCTTTTGCGGCTCGGTCTCCAGCGTGCCGTAGAGCGGATAGGCGCCGTCGACGCCCTTGGCCTCCACCAGCGTCTGGTCGGAACCGTCGGGCAGGCGCACCATGGAGCGCAGCCCCGTCGACAGCGAGACGTCACCGAGGCCCTCGAAATATTTCAGCTCCTCGGGCGTCGCGAAACGGTTGCGCAACTCGAAGCGCACGTCGCCGGCCAGCAGCGTCTGGCCCTGCGAGGCGATCGCCTCGGTGATGGCGCTCGACACCGAGTTGACGCCGGCGATCGCCGCCGTGCCGAGCGCGATGCAGGCGAGGAAGATGTAGAATCCCTTCAGGCCGCCGCGCATCTCGCGCAGCGCAAGGCGAAGGGCGAGCGGAACCTGCCGGAGGATCGCGCCGACCCTCATGCCGGCACCGCTTCGGCAGGCGCGCGAAGCGGCGCGGCGCCCGAGACGATCTCGCCGGAACGCATGGCGACCTGCCGGCCGCAGCGGGCGGCGAGCGCCGGGTCGTGCGTCACCAGCACCAGCGTCGTGCCGCGCTCGGCCTGTTTTGAGAAGAGGAGGTCGGCGATCTGGCGGCCGGTCTCCGTGTCGAGGTTGCCGGTCGGTTCGTCGGCGATCAGGAGCTTCGGCGACGGCGCGAGCGCCCGGGCGATGGCGACGCGCTGCTGCTCGCCGCCCGAGAGCTGGCCTGGATAGTGCGACAGGCGCTCGCCGAGCCCGACGGCCTCCAGCTCGCGCCGCGCGATGTCGAACGCGTCCCGCACATTGGCGAGCTCCAGCGGCACCGCGACGTTTTCCAGCGCCGTCATGTTGGGAATGAGGTGGAAGGACTGGAAGACGATGCCGATATTGCGGCCGCGGAAATCGGCCACCCGGTCCTCGTTCATCGCGTGCAGGGCGGCCCCGTCGATATGGATCTCGCCGCCGTCCAGCCGCTCGAGGCCGGCCAGAACCATCAGCAGCGTCGACTTGCCGGAGCCCGACGGCCCGACGATGCCGACCGATTCACCCGCATCGATGACAAGGTCGATCCCCTTCAGCACATGCACGGAGGCGGCCGCCCGGCCGAGGGTGAGATCGGCTTTTTTGAGATCGATGATGGTTTTGGCCAAGGAATTCTGCCCTATATGTAAGGAAAAGACTGGAATGTCAGCAATCTAGGATCAGCATCATGTCGTTTAAAGCGGCGCTCGGATTTTTCGCCTCACTTGCAATCACAGCTTTGTTATCCGCCGGCATCGCCCGGGCCGAACCGGTGCGGCTCGTGGGCTTCGGCGACAGCCTGATGGCCGGCTACCAGCTTCCCGCCGCCGATGCCTTCCCGGTGAAGCTGGAGGCGGCCCTCAGGGCGAAGGGCCATGCGGTCGAGATCGCCAATGCCGGCGTTTCCGGCGACACGACGTCGGGCGGCCTTGCCCGCCTCGACTGGTCGATCCCCGAGGGAACCCAGGGCGTCATCCTAGAACTCGGCGCCAACGACGCGCTGCGCGGCATTCCGCCGGACCAGACGGAAAAGAACCTCGACGCGATGCTGACGCGCCTCAAGGAGCGCGGCATCGCGGTGCTTCTCGCCGGCATGCTGGCCCCGCCGAACATGGGCGCGGACTATGCCGAGCGCTTCAACGGCATCTACAGGCGCCTGTCGGAAAAGCACGGCGTTCCCCTTTATCCCTTCTTCCTCGAAGGGGTCGTGACGAAGGCGGATCTCCAGCTCGACGACGGCATGCATCCGAATACCGAGGGCGTGGACGCCATGGTCCGGTCCATTCTGCCCGCGGTCGAGACCTTCCTCGGGTCGATCAAGACAGGGGAGTAGTTATCGCGGGTGCGAAATTAGGGTTGCGCAAAAACCGGTTGCGTGATTCGCTGATGCTACATTCCAGCAGGGAGAAGTCGCCATGCCGAGACTTTTCGTCGCCCTCGAAGTGCCGCGCAACGCGGCGATGAGCCTCTCGCTCCTGAGAGGCGGACTTCCCGGAGCCCGCTGGATCGATGTCGAGAATTTCCACATCACCCTGCGCTTCATCGGTGACATCGACGGCCGCACTGCCGACGAGGTGGTCGACCGGCTCGACCGCATCGAGCGCCCGGAATTCCAGCTCGCGCTCTCCGGCCTCGGCTCCTTCGGCTCGAAGAAACCGCATTCGGTCTTCGCCGGGGTCACGCAGGCGCCGGAAATGTACGCGCTGCAGGGCGAGATCGAGCGCATCTGCCAGCGCCTCGGCCTTCCCGCCGATCCGCGCAAGTTCACCCCGCATGTCACGCTCGCCCGCCTGCGCAACGCCCGCACCGAGGACGTCGCCCATTACCTCTCCGGCCGCGGCAACTTCCACACCGCCCCCTTCACCGTGAACCGCTTCGTGCTGATGTCCTCGAAGGAATCGGTCGGCGGCGGGCCGTATCTGACGGAAGAAGTGTTTCCGCTTTATGAGATGGGCGGCGGCTGGGACGGGGCGGATTTGCACGACCATCCGGCGTGATCGGGTTGCCGAAGCATCGGCTTTTAGGCCAACCCAATCCGGCGTCTTGCTGAAGCTGGGAAGACATGGCAGCCGAAGGTAATAATCGAGGCGGATGGCTGCGGCGATACAAGTGGCCGCTGCTGGCTCTTCATACCTTGTTCTGGTTGGCACTCGGCGGCGCTGCCTATGCGGATATGGGCCCGCTCAAGGCCTCGAACTGCTGGCATCTCCTGCTCTTTTTCCTGCCGCCGCTTCAGTTCACCGTCATCGCGATCGCGGTAGTAAGTCCCATCGCTCTGATCATGAGCCTGTTCGATGCCAAGGTCCGCGTCGATCCGAAGCTCGTGCTCGCCTGGCATGGGGTGATCCTCACCCTGGGATTGAGCGGTGCCAGCTATGCTGCCTTTGCGGCAGCAGGCCCGGTTGCCTGTCTGTAGTGCAACCAGCTTGCGATTCGATGTCCAGTAACTCCGACGATTGCGTCCAACTGGTATAAAGAACAAACCCTGAATCATCCGGAGTCATTGATTCGTCTCCGTTTCGTTCGCGCCCTGTTCCCGGCGGTGGGGAAAGCACCGGGAAAACCGTCCTATTTCGCCTCCCCCCTTGCCATCGGCCGCCCCGATGGGCATCTGTGAGCCGAAACTGAAACCTGCCGGGGCATGTCTTGTCGCAAGCACCCATGATCCTGAGCGGCCGCGGCGTGACCGCGGTGCTCGGCCCGACCAATACGGGCAAGACCCACTACGCAATCGAACGCATGGTGGCACATGAGACGGGCATCATCGGCCTGCCTCTGCGCCTCTTGGCGCGCGAGGTCTATACGCGCCTCGTCGAGAAGGTCGGCCAGCACAATGTCGCGCTCGTCACCGGCGAGGAGAAGATCACGCCGCATATGGCGCGCTTCTCCGTCTGCACGGTGGAGGCGATGCCGCGCGAGACGCGGGCTTCCTTCGTCGCCATCGACGAGGTGCAGCTTGCCGGCGACCTCGAACGCGGCCACATCTTCACCGACCGGGTTCTGCATCTGAGGGGCCGCGACGAGACGCTGCTGCTCGGCGCCGCCACCATGAAGCCGATCCTCGAGCAGCTCCTGCCCGGCATCCATGTCGTCGAGCGGCCGCGCCTGTCGCAGCTCTTCTATTCCGGCTCGAAGAAGATCACCCGCCTGCCGCAGCGCACCGCCATCGTCGCCTTCTCGGCCGACGAGGTCTATGCCATCGCCGAGCTCATCCGCCGCCAGCGCGGCGGGGCCGCGGTCGTGCTCGGCGCGCTCTCGCCGCGCACCCGCAACGCGCAGGTCGCGCTCTACCAGGAGGGCGACGTCGAATATCTCGTCGCCACCGACGCCATCGGCATGGGCCTCAATCTCGACGTGGACCACGTCGCCTTCGCGCAGGACCGCAAGTTCGACGGCTACCAGTTCCGCAACCTCAACCCGGCGGAACTCGCCCAGATCGCCGGTCGCGCGGGCCGGCACATGCGCGACGGCACCTTCGGCGTGACCGGCCGCGTCGATCCCTTCGACGACGAACTGGTCCAGCGCATCGAGACGCATCACTTCGATCCCGTCAGGGTGCTGCAATGGCGCACCCCCCGCTTCGACTATGCCTCGCTGCAATCGCTCCGCCAGTCGCTCGACGCGCCGCCGCCCATCGGTGGCCTGACGCGGGCGCTGCCGGCGGTCGACCAGCAGGCACTGGAGCATCTGTCGCGCTACCCCGACATCCGCGAGCTGGCCACCACGCCGGAGCGCGTCGAAAAGCTCTGGGAGGCCTGCGCGCTTCCCGACTATCGCCGCATCGCCCCCGCCCAGCACGCCGACCTCATCTCGACGCTCTATGCGGACCTCGTCAAGCGCGGCACGGTCAACGAGGACTTCATGGCGGACCAGGTCCGCCGCGCCGACCGGACCGACGGCGAAATCGACACGCTTTCGGCACGAATCGCGCAGATAAGGACGTGGACCTATGTGTCGAATCGGCCCGGATGGCTTGCCGATCCGACACACTGGCAGGAAAAGACGCGGGAAATCGAAGACCGATTGTCCGATGCGCTACATGAACGGTTGACGAAACGCTTTGTTGATCGCAGGACATCTGTGCTCATGAAGCGCCTGAGAGAGAATGCGATGCTGGAAGCTGAAATCAGTGTGAATGGCGATGTCTTCGTGGAAGGACATCATGTCGGGCAGTTGGCCGGTTTCCGGTTCACGCTCGTCGCCGGAACGGAAGGACCCGACGCGAAGGCCGTGCAGGCGGCCGCGCAGAAGGCGCTCGCGCTGGAGTTCGAAGCCCGTGCCGCGCGCCTGCATGCGGCCGGCAATGCCGATCTCGCCCTCGGCTCGGACGGCACCGTGCGCTGGCTCGGCGATCCCGTCGCGCGCCTCGCCGCCTCCGACCACGTCATGCGCCCGCGCGTCATCCTGCTGTCCGACGAGCAGTTGACGGGCAACGCCCGCGACCACGTCGCCGCCCGCGTCGAGCGCTTCGTCAATCACCACATCGCGACCGTGCTCAAGCCGCTCGACGATCTCTCGCGCGCCGAAGACCTGCAGGGCCTTGCCAAGGGCCTCGCCTTCCAGCTCGTCGAGAACCTCGGCGTGCTCTTCCGCCGCGACGTCGCCGACGACGTCAAGGCGCTCGACCAGGACGCCCGCGCCTCCATGCGCAAGCACGGCATCCGCTTCGGCGCCTACCACATCTTCATGCCGGCGCTGTTGAAGCCCGCCCCGGCCGAACTCATCACGCTGCTCTGGGCGCTGAAGAACGACGGCCTCGACAAGCCGGGCTACGGCGACCTCATTCCGGTGCTGGCCGCCGGCCGCACCTCGGTCGTCACCGATCCGGCCTTCGAGCGCGCCTTCTACAAGCTCGCCGGCTTCCGCTTCCTCGGCAAGCGCGCCGTGCGCATCGACATCCTCGAGCGTCTCGCCGACCTCATCCGTCCGCTCCTGCAGTGGAAGCCCGGCACGCCGCGCCCGGACGGCGCCTATGACGGCCGCCGCTTCACGGCGACCACCGCCATGCTCTCCATCCTCGGCGCGACGCCTGACGACATGGAAGAGATCCTCAAGGGCCTCGGCTACCGCGCCGACAGCGTGAAGGCCGAGGAGGCCGCCGCCTTCCTCGCCGCGCAGGCACCGACCGCGGCCGAAGCCGGCTCCGAAACCCCGGCCGAGACGCCAACGGAAACGTCCGACGAGCACGACGCCGATGCGGCGGAAGGCGAGGCCGAGGCGCCCGCCGCTGCCGCCGAACAGGTCCCGGTCGCCGAGCCGGCAGAGGCCGCAGTACCCGTTGCCGAGGCACCGGCCGCCGCCGAAGCGGCTGCCGATGGCGAACCGGCGGAAGCCAAGCCGGTTCTTCTCTGGCGCCCGGGTTCGCGCCACGACAACCAGCGCCAGGGTCACCGCCATGGCGGCGAGCGCCAGGGTGACCGTCAGGGCCAGGGCGAACGCCGCGGCGGTGAACGCAATCGCGGCCAGCAGGCCGGCGAGCGCGGCGAACGGCGCGAAGGCGGCCGTGGCGGTCGTCCGGACCAGAAGGGCCGCGACGGAAAGCCGCAGGGCGGCAACCGCCCGGACCGCGGCGAGCGCAACGAGCGCGGCGGCAAGCCGCAGCAGGCGAAGTTCGAGGCCCGGCCGCCCCGCAAGGAAAAGCCGATCGACCCGGATTCGCCCTTCGCCAAGCTCGCGGCGCTCAAGGAGCAGATGAAAAAGTAGGCTGATGGCGCGCGACGAGGAACAGCCGGCAGGTCAGGCGCGACAGCGCATCGACAAGTGGCTGTTCTTCGCGCGGCTGCTCAAGTCGCGCTCGCTGGCGGCAAGGTCGGTCGTATCAGGCGATGTCAGCGTCAACGGCGTGAGTATCCGCCAGCCTTCCCATGCCGTGCGTGCCGGCGACGTCGTCGTCCTCTCGCTCGACCGGCACGACATGGTCGTGCAGGTGCTCCAGCCCGGCGAACGCCGCGGCCCCTATGAGGAAGCACGGCTTCTCTACCGCGACATGACGCCGCCCCCGCCGCCCCGCGAGGAACGCAATCTTTTTGCGCAGGCGACGCGCGAACGCGGCGCCGGGCGCCCGACGAAGCGGCAACGGCGGGAAACCGATCGGCTGCACGGTTTTCCCGGCGACGCCGAGGATTAGAATTCTATACCTCGCGCGCATCCGGTAGCGCATGTATTACGCTTGCAAAGCGCCCGCAAAGCCTTTACCTCAGCCACCGGACAGCCTGCGCGAGCGCGGCCCTCTTCCTTCCGGCAGCCGACTGCGTGACAGGTCCTGCGGCGCCGGACGGCCCCGTCTCCGCCGCCTTATGACGATTCTGGAGTGAATCATGACGTATGTCGTGACCGACAACTGCATCCGCTGCAAGTACACGGACTGTGTGGAAGTTTGCCCCGTCGACTGCTTCTACGAGGGCGAGAACTTCCTCGTCATCCACCCCGACGAATGCATCGACTGCGGCGTCTGCGAACCGGAATGTCCTGCCGAGGCGATCAAGCCCGATACCGAGCCGGGGCTCGACAAGTGGCTGAAGATCAATTCGGACTTCGCGTCGATCTGGCCGAACATCACGGTCAAGCGCGATGCGATGCCGGAAGCCAAGGAAATGGACGGCGTGGAAGGCAAGTACGAACAGTACTTCTCGCCCAATCCCGGCCAGGGCGACTGAGGCGTCTGCGGCCGGGCCGTGACGTCCGGACACCACTCCCGCCGCGCGAAGGCGGCAGGCGAAGCTGGGGAAAAAAAGCGTGCTCCCGCCGAAAGGCGATGGGACAGGCTTGATGACCCATGCGAAGCAAATTATTGATTTCGGCACTTTTTTGTGATAGGGTCTGGATACTGATCCAAATCGCGGCATTTCGTATGCCCGAGCACCACCACGAAAGCAAACGATCCCTCAACGTCGCTCACCTCCCATAGGCAACTCCGGTTGCTCGAAAAGTGATTGCGTCGCAAGGGGGTATTTTTGCGCATGGCGGACGGACCAGAGTGGTGACACCTCAAGGTGCCCCCGTCTTTCCCGGGTCCCCGACCCACCCCGGCTGTCGCCGGGAGCGTAACAGGGAGTATTTGAATAGAATGACGACCCAGCAGAAGAAATCTTCCACGCGCCAGGGCTTCAAGACCGGCGAGTCGATCGTCTACCCCGCTCACGGTGTCGGCCAGATCGTCGCCATCGAGGAGCAGGAAGTCGCCGGCATGAAGCTCGAGCTCTTTGTCATCGACTTCGAGAAGGACAAGATGCGCCTCAAGGTGCCGGTTGCCAAGGCCGTTTCCATCGGCATGCGCAAACTGTCGGAGACCGATTTCGTCGAACGCGCGCTGAAGGTTGTCCAGGGCAAGGCCCGCGTGAAGCGCACCATGTGGTCGCGCCGCGCACAGGAATACGATGCCAAGATCAATTCGGGCGACCTGATCTCGATCGCCGAAGTGGTCCGTGACCTCTACCGCGCCGAGAACCAGCCGGAACAGTCCTATTCCGAGCGCCAACTCTATGAAGCCGCCCTCGACCGGATGGCCCGCGAAATCGCCGCCGTCAACAAGATGTCGGAAACCGAGGCCGTCCGCCTCGTCGAGACGAACCTTGCCAAGGGTCCCAAGCGCGGCAAGTCCATCGACGAAGACGAGTCCCAGGACGAAGCCGCCTGATCTAGGGCGCACCGTCGAAATTTAAAGCCCGGCCGGCGACGGCCGGGTTTTTTTGTGGAACTTTTTTGCAGCGCAACCGTTTGGCACCCCGAAGACGACCGGCTCCGGGCGGCGACGGGTGGCGTAGCCACTTTATTTTCTCGAAAGCGGCTTTCGAGCGATCCGTAGGCTCTCCTGAAACGTCATCGTCGACACGGGTCGCGCAAAGTGCCTTGCGGCTTTGCGGGAACGACCGTGGAAGGCAAGCACGGCCCGGTCCCAAGGGATCGCGTCGTTCTCAGGGGCGCAGGACATCCCCTGCGCCGGTTCGGCTTACGTGGAGAGACCCGCCATGGCTACGACGACCGCAGACCGCCGCATGATCAAGCTCGCAATGTCCGCTCCCTATCTCGAACGGGAGGAGGAACAGGCACTCGCCCACGCGTGGAAGGACGACAAGGATCAGGAAGCCCGCAACCGCATCGCCATGGCCCATATGCGCCTCGTCGTCTCGATGGCCGGCAAGTTCCGCAACTTCGGCCTGCCGCTCGGCGATCTCGTGCAGGAGGGCTATATCGGCCTTCTGGAAGCTGCCGCCCGCTTCGAGCCGGAACGGCAGGTCCGCTTCTCCACCTATGCAAGCTGGTGGATCCGCGCCTCGATCCAGGATTACGTGCTGCGCAACTGGTCAATCGTGCGCGGCGGCACCAGTTCGGCCCAGAAGGCGCTGTTCTTCAACCTGCGCCGACTGCGCGCCCGGCTTGCCCGCGGCGATACATACCTGACGAGCGAGGCCATGCACCAGGAAATCGCCGCCACGATCGGCGTCAGCACCGCCGATGTGCGCACCATGGACGCCCGCCTCTCCTCGTCCGACATCTCGCTCCAGGCCCCCATCTCCTCCGCCGACGGCGAGGGCTCGAACCGACTCGAATTCCTCACCAGCGACGCTCCCCTCCCCGACGAGCAGGCCGAAGGCAGCATCGACGGCGAGCGGCGGCGCCATTGGCTTCATTCGGCGCTCGACCAGCTCAACGAGCGCGAGATGAAGATCATCCGCGCCCGCCGCCTTGCCGAGAACGGCGCCACGCTCGAAGAGCTCGGCACGCTCCTCGGCATCTCCAAGGAACGCGTCCGCCAGATCGAGAATCGGGCGCTGGAAAAGCTGAAGGCCGTGCTGATCAGCAAGACGATGGATTTTGCCCACGCATGAGGATCAGGGCGCCCTGCCCTCTTCCGTCGGCTCGGCCGAATGGCGCATGATCAGCGGCATCTGCGAGAGCGTGAAGAGGATGGTGATGGGCATCGTGCCCCAGACCTTGAACGCCACCCAGAAGTCCGTCGAGAACGAGCGCCAGACCACTTCGTTCATCACCGCAAGGAAGAGGAAGAACAGGCCCCAGCGCAGCGTCAGCTTGCGCCAGCCCTCGTCCGTCAGCTTGAAGGCGGCGTGGAAGACGTAGCCGAGCAGCGACTTGCCGAACAGCAGTCCACCGAGCAGGATCGCGCCGAACAGCGTGTTGACGATGGTCGGCTTCATCTTGATGAAGGTGTCGTTCTGCAGCCAGAGCGTCAGCGCGCCGAAGACGAAGACGACGATGCCCGAGATCAGCGGCATCATCGGCAGGGTGCGCGTCAGGATCCACGAGACGACGAGCGCGATGGCGGTCGCGGCCATGAAGAGGCCGGTCGCGATGAAGATCGGCCCGCCCATCTCGGCCAGCACCGGAAAATGCGAGGCCAGCCATTCGCCGCGCGAATTGGCGAAGAAGAAGACGACGAGCGGTCCGAGCTCAAGCACCATCTTGAGGAGGGGACTGACTTTAGCCTCCACCGCCTTGCGATCCCAATCCCGCTGGTTTTCTATTTCTTGAACAACGACGCCTCGCACGGGATGGGGTTCTAGCTTTGCCGTGCCCTCGACGAGCCGGTCAAAACCCGATTTATTCCCTTTTGCTCGCTCCTCGTCACTCATGCTCCAACTCCTGCGATCGCTTCCGCGAAATCCTTGGCCTCGAAGGGTTCGAGATCGTCGACCCCTTCGCCGACACCGATGAAATAGACCGGCAGCTTGTGTTTTGCCGCAATCGCCACAAGGATGCCGCCGCGGGCCGTACCGTCCAATTTTGTCATGATCAGGCCCGAGACGCCCGCGACGTTGCGGAAAATCTCGACCTGGTTCATCGCGTTCTGGCCGGTGGTCGCGTCGAGCGTCTGGAGCACGGTATGCGGGGCGTCGGGATCGAGCTTGCCGAGGACGCGCACGATCTTCTCCAGCTCCGCCATCAGCTCGGCCTTGTTCTGGAGGCGGCCGGCCGTGTCGACGATGAGGACGTCGCTCTTCTTCAGCTTGGCCTGCTCATAGGCCTCATAGGCAAGCCCCGCCGCATCGGCGCCGAGCTTGGAGGAAACGATGTCCGACCCGGTGCGATCCGCCCAGATCTTGAGCTGCTCGATGGCGGCGGCGCGGAACGTGTCGCCGGCCGCCAGCATCACCTTGAGGCCCGCGCCGGAGAGTTTCGCCGCGAGCTTGCCGATGGTCGTCGTCTTGCCAGTCCCGTTGACGCCGACGACGAGGATGACATGCGGCTTGTGGCTGAGGTCGAGCTCCAGCGGTTTCGCCACGGGTTCGAGAACCTTGGTGATCTCCGCCGACATGATGCGCGAGACGTCCGCGCCGGTCACGTCCTTGCCGTAGCGCTCGGAGGCGAGCGTGTCGGTGATGCGCAGCGCCGTCTCCACGCCGAGGTCGGCCTGGATCAGCAGGTCCTCGAGGTCCTGCAGCGTGTCGTCGTCGAGCTTGCGCTTGGTGAAGAGGCTGGTGATCTGGCCGGTGAGCTGCGAGGAGGTGCGGGCAAGGCCCTCGCGCAGGCGCTGGAACCAGGTGCGCTTCGGCTGCGCCACGGGCGCGGCTTCCTCGACGGGCGCCTTCGCGGTCGTGGCAAAGCCCTTCGGCAAGGCGGGGGTGTCGGCCGGCTTTTCAGCGCGGAGGGCCTCTTCGAGAACGGGGTCGATGTCGTCCGGCGCATTCTCTTCCGATTGCGCTTCGATGGCGGCGATCTCTTCTTCTTCGGGCGCGGCGAATTCTTCGACCGGCGCGGCCGGTTCCTCCTCGACGGCCTCTTCTGCCGCCTCGGCTTCAGGCTCCGCGACGACCTCTTCGGCCGGTTCGCTCACGGGCTCCGCTTCAGCCGGCTCTTCGGCGACCGGCGGGGTCGGTGCGTGGGGAAGCGGGTAGATCTCCGGTTCGACGTCTTCCGGAATATGGTAGTCCGCTTCCGGATTGACGGCCTCCGCCTCATCGAGCAACGGGTCGCGGTCCTCGTCCTCCTCGGCAGGGGCGGCGGGGATTTCCGCGGTTTCCTCCGAAGCGGTCTCTTCCGGCGCAGGCTCTTCTGGCGCGGGCTCGACGGCCGACTGGTCGATGACGTCCGGTTCGGCGGCAGGCGTCTCTACCACCTGCTGCTCGGCAACGGGCGCTTCCGCCTCCGGCTTTGGTTCGGCGGCGGTGTCTTTTCCGAAAGTGAAGATCTTCTTGATGAAGCCGAGAGCCATGAAGGTATCCGCTAGTTGCGAAGGGAGGCGGCGCCAGCCGCGATAAGGGGCCGCATCGTCAGGTGTCTTCCATTGTGTCCGGTGATCGTTACCGGCACAAGATCGCGCGGCCTCAGCCCCGCGGCATCGACGAGCGTGAAGTTTTCCGTATGGGCGAGGCCGTTGTTCTCCACGAGGATCGTCTCTTGTCTGCCGATCATCGAAACGAGATGGGTCTCGTGCAGCCGTTTTCCAGTCTCCCGCAGCCGGGCGGCGCGATCCTTGACGAGCGCGCGGTCGAGCTGCGGCATGCGGGCTGCGGGCGTGCCGGGACGCGGGCTGTAGGGAAAGACGTGGAGATGGGCGATGCCGCAGTCGTCCGCAAGCCGCGCCGCGTTGGCGAACATCTCCTCCGTCTCCGTCGGAAAGCCGGCGATCATGTCCGCGCCGAAGCTGGCATCCGGCCGGGCCGCCCGCACCCGCGCGCAAAAATCCCGCGCATCGGCGCTCGAATGGCGGCGCTTCATGCGCTTGAGGATCAGGTCGTCGCCGTGCTGGAGGGAAAGATGCAGGTGCGGCATGAAGCGCGGCTCATCGGCGATGAGATCCCAGAGATGGTCGTCCGCCTCGATGCTGTCGATGGAGGAGAGCCTGAGGCGCCGGATTTCGGGCACCTGTTTCAAAAGCGTCCTGGCGAGCAGGCCGAGGCTCGGCTTTCCGGGCAGGTCCGCGCCGTAGCTCGTCGCGTCCACGCCCGTCAGCACGATCTCGCAATAGCCGCTCTCGACGAGCTTTCGCGCCTGATCGACCACCGCGCCCATCGGCACGGAGCGGGAATTGCCGCGGCCATAGGGGATGATGCAGAAGGTGCAGCGGTGGTCGCAGCCGTTCTGCACCTGCACGAAGGCGCGCACATGGCCGTCGATCAGCTTCACCATCTGCGGCGCGGTCTCGCGCACGCTCATGATGTCGTTGACGCGAAGCTTCTCCTCCGCCGAGACGCCGAAATCCGGCAGTGCCCGGTAGGAGGCGCTTTTCAGCTTCTCCTCGTTGCCGAGCACGGCGTCCACCTCCGGCATGCCGGCAAAGGTGGCGCTTTCCGTCTGCGCCGCGCAGCCGGTGACGATGATGCGGGCATGGGGATTGTCGCGCCGGGCGCGGCGGATCGCCTGCCGGGCCTGGCGCACGGCCTCGCCGGTGACGGCGCAGGTGTTCACCAGCACGGCATTGTTCAGCCCCGCCTTCTCGGCCTCGGCGCGCATCACTTCCGATTCATAGGTGTTGAGCCGACAGCCGAAGGTTATGACCTCGACCCCGCTCAAAGGGCGGCCGCCCCGGTCTCGTCGCGGCGGAAGGCGCCGGTCGAGGGATCGAGCGTGCCCGACCATTCCCATTCGGCCGGTCCCGTCATCACGACATGGTCGTCCTCGCGCCACTCGATGGTCAGCGTGCCGCGGTTCGGGCTGCTGGCGACCGTGATCGCAACCTTTCGGCCCGTCCGGCCGGTGCGCGCCCCGGAAACGCCGGCCGAGCAGGCGGCCGAGCCGCAGGCGAGCGTCAGGCCCGCGCCGCGCTCCCAGGTACGCGTCGTCATCGAGGACGGGGACGTCACATGCGCCAGCGTGATATTGGCCCTTTCCGGGAACATCGGATGGTTTTCGAGCAGTGGGCCGAAGCGGTCGAGATCGAAGCTCATCGGATCGCGGTCGACCCAGAAGACGGCGTGCGGATTGCCCATCGACATGACGGCGGGCGAATGCAGGATCGGCGCGTCGATCGGCCCGATCTGCAATTCGATGCGGCTCGTGTCAAAGAATTCCTCGGCGAGCGGAATACGGTTCCATTCGAAGACGGGCTTGCCCATGTCGACGGAGATCGTACCGTCCCCGTTCTCGGTGGCGTTGAGGATGCCGGCGACCGTCTGGAAGGTGAAGGCCTTGCGGCCCGTCTCGGCGCCGAGCGCCTGCACGACGCAGCGCGTGCCGTTGCCGCAGGCCTGGGCCCTCGACCCGTCGCAATTGATGATGTCGATGAAGGCGTCCGTGCCGTCGACCTTCGGATCGTGGACCGCCATGATCTGGTCGAAGCGGGTGGCGGGATCGGCATTGAGCGCGATGGCCGCCGCCGGCGTCACGGCATCGGCGCGGCCGCGCATGTCCACGACGAGGATCATGTTTCCCAGTCCGTTCATACGGGCGAATTGCACTTCAGCGGCCATGTCGGATGTTCCTGTAAAGACCCGGCGTGGAGTCTTTGATTTCTTGCGCGTATATGGCGCAAACAGGCCTCGATTACCAGACGGAGTCTTCGATTCCTGCCTGTGCCGCTGCCGAATTCTTGGCGCGCGAAGGATTCGCGGGACTCCAATCCTTGACTTTCCGGCCTTGTTCCTGTTTAAGCCGCGCATCTGCGACAAGTGAGACTGCTTGAAGCCGCCGACCGGGACCCATTGCGGTATAAACAGATCCCGGAGGTCAACACCCGACAGCGCGATGCGCCCTCGGGTGCTTTTTGGCTTTGCGTCTTGTTTTTGACGCCGATTGCACCGACGTTTCCGCGTGACGCGGAAACAAGAAGGAAGACGTGATGTTTGAAACACTCCAGGACCGCCTTGGCTCCATTCTGAATGGACTGACAGGCCGTGGCGCGCTTTCCGAGGCCGATGTCTCGGCGGCGCTGCGCGAGGTCCGCCGTGCGCTGCTGGAAGCGGACGTGGCGCTGGAAGTGGTGCGCTCCTTCACGGATGCGGTGCGCGAAAAGGCCGTCGGCGCGGAAATCCTGAAGTCGATCAAGCCCGGCCAGATGGTGGTCAAGCTCGTCCATGACGAACTGGTCTCCATGCTCGGCTCCGAGGGCGTTTCCATCGACCTCAACGCTAGCGCCCCCGTCGTCATCATGATGGTCGGCCTGCAGGGCTCGGGCAAGACCACGACGTCGGGCAAGATCGCCAACCGGCTGAAGACGCGCGAGAAGAAGAAGGTCCTGATGGCCTCGCTCGACACGCGCCGCCCGGCCGCGCAGGAGCAGCTTCGCCAGCTCGGCGTGCAGACGGGGATCGACACGCTGCCGGTCATCGCCGGCCAGTCGCCGACCGATATCGCCGCCCGCGCCGTGCAGGCCGCCAAGCTCGGCGGCCATGACGTCGTCATCCTCGACACCGCCGGCCGCACCCATATCGACGAACCGCTGATGATCGAGATGGCGGAGATCAAGCGGAAGTCCGATCCGCACGAGATCCTGCTCGTCGCCGACGCGCTGACCGGCCAGGACGCCGTCAACCTCGCCCGCAACTTCGACGATCGCGTCGGCATCACCGGCCTCGTGCTCACCCGCATGGACGGCGACGGCCGCGGCGGTGCGGCCCTTTCCATGCGCGCCGTCACCGGCAAGCCGATCAAGCTGATCGGCGTCGGCGAGAAGATGGGCGAGCTGGAGGAATTCCATCCCCGCCGCGTTGCGGACCGCATCCTCGGCATGGGCGACATCGTCTCGCTCGTCGAGAAGGCGGCGGAGAATATCGACGCCGAGAAGGCGGCCGCGATGGCCGCCAAGATGGCCAAGGGCAAGTTCGACCTCAACGACCTTGCCGACCAGCTTCGCCAGATGCAGAAGATGGGCGGCATGGGCGGCATCATGGGCATGATGCCCGGCATGGCCGGCATGAAGGACAAGATGTCCGCCGCCGGCCTCGACGACAAGCTCTTCGGCCGCCAGATCGCCATCATCAACTCGATGACCAAGGCCGAGCGCGCCAATCCGGACATGCTCAAGCACTCCCGCAAGAAGCGCATCGCCGCCGGCTCCGGCACCGACGCCTCCGACATCAACAAGCTTCTGAAGATGCATCGCCAGATGGCGGACATGATGAAGATGATGGGCGGCAAGAAGGGCGGCATGATGAAGCAGATGATGGGCGGCCTTGCCGGCAAGATGGGCCTCGGCGGCCTTGGCGGCGGCATGCCCGATCTTTCCGGCATGGACCCCAAGCAGCTCGAGGCGCTCGCCAAGCAGGCGGAAGCGGCCGGCATCAAGCCGGGCAGCCTGCCGGGCCTCGGCGGCAGCGGCGGTCTCCGCCTGCCCGGTCTCGGCGGCGGCCTTCCTGGCCTGCCCGGCCTGCCGAAGAAGAAGTGAGGAACGCCGCATGACGATCGATCCGAAGGTCAGGCAGCAACTGGGGGAATACCGGCAGTCGATCGACAATATCGACGCTGCCCTTGTGCATATGCTCGCCGAGCGCTTCCGCTGCACCAAGGCGGTGGGCGTGCTGAAGGCGACGCATGAACTGCCGCCGGCCGATCCGGCGCGCGAGGAATACCAGATCGAACGCCTTCGCCGCCTGGCGAAGGATGCCAATCTGGATCCGGATTTCGCGGAGAAGTTCCTGAACTTCATCATCCGTGAGGTGATCCGGCATCATGAAGCCATTGCCGCCGAACATGGCGGCGCAAACCACACCGCTTGAAAAGCGGCCCATCTACCCAAGGAGAAATGACATGTCCCTGAAGATTCGTCTCGCCCGCGGCGGTTCCAAGAAGCGCCCCTACTACCAGATCGTCGTCGCCGACGCCCGTTCGCCGCGTGACGGCCGCTTCCTGGAGAAGCTCGGCGCCTGGAACCCGATGCTCGGCAAGGACGACGCCAATCGCGTCCAGATCGACGCCGACCGCGCCAAGGAATGGCTCGCCAAGGGCGCCCAGCCGACCGACCGCGTCGCCCGCTTCCTCGACGAAGCCGGCGTCCTGAAGCGCGAAGCCCGCAGCAACCCGGACAAGGCAAAGCCGGGCAAGAAGGCTCTCGAGCGCGCTGCCGAGAAGAAGCAGAAGGAAGAAGACGCCGCTGCTGCCGCCGCCGGCGAATAATCTGCCGCGACTTTTATGGGGACGGGCGGCGTGCTTCATGCCGCCCGTTTTCGTTTGGCCCACCGGCGCGAACGTCGTAAGAGGCTTTGCAAGACCACACGGAACCGAACCATGGCGAAACTGGAAAATCCCGTCCTCATAGGCAGCGTCGGCGCGGCGCAGGGCCTGCGCGGCGAGGTCCGAGTGAAATCCTACACCATCGACCCGACCGCCATCGGCGATTACGGGCACCTGCACACCGAGGACGGCCGGTCCTTCGAGGTGCTGGAGGTGCGCGAGGCGAAGAACGTCGTCGTCGTGCGCTTCCGCGGCATCAACGACCGCAACGCCGCCGAGGCGCTGAACGGCCTCGACCTCTATATCGAGCGCGACAACCTGCCGGACGAGGAGCTGGACGAGGACGAATTCTTCTATGCCGACCTCGAAGGGCTGGAGGCCGTCGATACGGCCGGCCGCAGCCACGGCACCGTCACCGGCATCTTCGATTTCGGCGCGGGCGATCTGCTCGAACTCAAGGGGCCGGGCAAGCGCCCCGTGCTCATTCCCTTCTCCGAGGCCGCCGTGCTGGAGATCGACGTCGAAGGCGGACGCCTCTTGATCGACGCCGTCGCTGCCGGCCTTGAGGACGAGGGCAACGAAGGTCCCGGCAGCCGCCGTCGCCGCCCGCCGCAGGGCGAGGGAGAGTGACGTGGCTTTCCGCGCCACCGTCCTGACGCTCTATCCGGAGATGTTTCCGGGCTTTCTCGGCCAGTCCCTCTCCGGCAAGGCGCTGGCACGCGGCGACTGGGCGCTCGACTGCGTGCAGATCCGCGATTTCACCACCGACCGCCACCGCACCGTCGACGACACGCCGGCCGGCGGCGGGGCGGGCATGGTGCTGAAGCCGGACGTGCTGGCCAAAGCCATCGACCATGCCTCCGCGGGCGACGACCGCCCGCGCCTGCTGATGAGCCCGCGCGGAAAACCGCTGACGCAGAAGCGCGTGCGCGAACTTGCTGCGGGCGAGGGCGCGATCATCGTCTGCGGCCGTTTCGAGGGCGTCGACCAGCGCGTCATCGACGGGCGGCAGCTCGAGGAGGTCTCCATCGGCGACTATATCCTCTCCGGCGGCGAGCCGGCGGCGATGATCCTGCTGGACGCCATCGTTCGCATCCTGCCCGGCGTCATGGGCAATGCGCTGTCCGGCGAGCACGAGAGCTTCGAGGGCGGGCTGCTGGAGCACCCGCACTATACGCGCCCGCAGGTCTTCGAAGGCATGGAGATCCCCGGCGTGCTGACCTCCGGCAACCACGCGGCCATCGACAGATGGCGCCGCGAGGAGGCCGAGACGCTGACGCGCGAGCGCCGGCCGGATCTTCTCTCCGATCAGCCGGACACGAAGTAACAGACCGCAACCGAGGGACCACGGACCGCCCCGGGGTACCTGACGCACCCGTCAGGTCGCGCGCACCTCCTTCACCGTGGCACCAGTGGCGTGTCGGAGGGTCGGCGGTCGCCCTCCTGCGGTCGATTCTTTGGCCGCAGGGGATGACAAGCCGCCTCGTTTGGTGTATTGGCCCGCACGGATTTGGGATTACCCAGCCGACCTGCAAGCAAAGAATGGCGAATCCGCTCCGTCCGGCAACGGACCAACCCGAGAGGCATGACCTCGAAGGCCACCGTCGAGCGCTCTGGCTGTTTCAGAAGAACCGAAGGTTAGACCGATGAACATCATCCAGCAGCTCGAAGCCGAACAGGCCGCCAAGATCGAAGCCAAGCGCCAGCTCCCGGAATTCTCCCCGGGCGACACCGTCCGCGTCAACGTGCGCGTCACGGAAGGCACCCGTACCCGCGTGCAGGCCTATGAAGGCGTCTGCATCGCCCGTTCCGGCGGCGGCATCAACGAGAGCTTCACCGTTCGCAAGATTTCCTACGGCGAAGGCGTCGAGCGCGTCTTCCCGATCTACTCGCCGCTCGTCGAAAGCGTCGACGTCGTGCGCCGCGGCAAGGTCCGTCGCGCCAAGCTCTACTACCTGCGCGATCGTCGCGGCAAGTCGGCCCGTATCGTCGAGAACACCGGCACGCGCGCCCGCAAGCTGAACGACGCCGAGCGCCAGGCAATCGCCGAGGAAAAGGCACGTCTGGAAGCCGAGAAGGTCGCAGCCGCCCAGGCGCTCGCCGCCGAGAAGGCCGCCGCTGAAGCTGCCGAAGCCGCAAAGGCTGCGGAAGCCGCCGCCGAATAATCCGGCCGCGCATCAAGTCATGAAAGCCGTCGGCGCCTGCCGGCGGCTTTTTGTTTTACGGAAAAGCCTTTGCGCGCAAGCGGCATGCTTGCCTGCCGCCCTGCACCTGTGACAGTGTTTCGCCGCCACAATCCAGGAGCATATTTCGATGTTTTCCCGCCGCGCCGTTCTTGCAGGCCTTGCCGCCGCCGCCCTCATGCCCGCCATCGCCTTTGCCTCGGACCTTCCCGACCTCGGCGGCAAGACCGTCGTCGTCGTCACGGAAAACGCCTATCCGCCGCTGCAATTCGTCGATCCCAAGAGCGGCGAGCAGATCGGCTGGGAATATGACGCGATGAACGAGATCGCCAAGCGCCTGAACTTCAAGGTCGAGTACCAGAACACTTCCTGGGACGCGATGATCCAGGCCGTCTCCGACAACCAGTACAATATCGGCATGACCGGCATCACCATCAAGGACGACCGCAAGGAGAAGGTCGACTTCTCCGATCCCTACATGCGCTCGCAGCAGTTCATGCTGGTGCGCGCCGACGAGAGCCGCTTTTCCGACGCCAAGAGCTTCGCCGCGCTCAAGGACGGTCTGATCGCCGCCCAGCCGGGCACTTCGCCCTTCTACACCGCCGTCTACGAGATCCTCGACGGCAACGAGCAGAACCCACGCATCAAGCTGTTCGAGACCTTCGGCGCGACCGTACAGGCGCTGCAGGCCGGCGACGTCGATCTCGTCCTGACCGACAGCGTCGCGGCCAAGGGCTATGTCGATGCCTCGGGCGGCAAGCTCAAGGTGGTCGGTGAACCGCTCGGCACGGAGGATTTCGGCTTCATCTTCCCGAAGGGCTCCGACCTCGTCGCCCCGGTCAACGCGGCGATCGCCGCGCTGAAGGCCGACGGTACGGTGGACGCGCTCAACAAGAAGTGGTTCCTCGACTACAAGATGGGAGAGTAACGGGCGGCCATGGCTCCCGTTTCCCCCGGTGCGGCGAAGGGCGACTATCCCTGGTGGCTGGTCGCTCTCGCCGTCGTCGCGCTGGCGCTTGCCGGCGTCATCGTCGCGAACGATCTCTACCGCCAGGTTTTCGGCGTGGTGCTGAAGGGATTGTGGGTCACGATCTTCGTGACTCTCGTCGCCTTCCTGCTCGCCACCGTGCTCGGCCTTGGCGTCGCGCTGATGGCGCTCTCCGAAAGCAAGGTGCTGCGCCAGGTCGCGCGCTTCTACACGGAGGTGATCCGTGGCGTGCCGATCCTCGTGCTCCTGTTCTATATCGCCTTCGTCGGCGCCCCGGCGCTCGTGGCGATCATCAATTTCATCGTCGGTCCGCTGGTTTCCGCCGGCTTCATGGAACCCGTGCAGGTCCGCGACCTTTCCCTGATGTGGCGGGCGATCATCGCGCTGATGATCGGCTATTCCGCCTTCATCGCCGAGGTTTTTCGCGCGGGCATCCAGTCCGTCGACAAGGGGCAGGTCGAGGCGGCCAAGGCCCTTGGCCTCTCGCGCTTCCAGCGCTTCCGCCTCGTCGTCTTCCCGCAGGCGATCCGCGTCATCCTTCCGCCGCTCGGCAATGACTTCGTGGCGATGGTGAAGGACTCCTCGCTCGTCTCCGTGCTCGGCGTCGCCGACATCACGCAGATGGGCAAGGTCTACGCCTCCGGCTCCTTCCGCTTCTTCGAAACCTACTCCATCGTCGCCTATGTCTATCTCTTCCTGACCATCGGCCTTTCGCTGGCGCTCCGGGCGCTGGAAAAGCGGCTGCGGCGCGGCATCGCGCCTTGATTCTTCGCAATTGCCGAAACGCGCAAAAATCGCTATATGCGGGTTCATGGAATCCAAGTTCGGATGCACGGAAAAGCATGTCGTCGTGCTGCAGGATCACAAGCGCCTGCCGGCACGCTTCTTTGCGCGTGTGTTCGGGGCGCTCATCAGCCGCCTATCCTGATCGCCTGTTCTGATACACGCGATCCCGCCAGCCACGCGCTGCGGACTTCCAGACCCCATCAACATGCCAGCGGATGAAGAGCCATGAGCGCACCCCGTACCCTCTACGACAAGATTTTCGACGACCACATCGTCAGCCGCCAGGAAGACGGCACCTGTCTTCTCTACATCGACCGTCACCTCGTTCACGAAGTGACGTCTCCCCAGGCTTTCGAAGGCCTGCGCATGGCCGGCCGCAAGGTCCGCGCGCCGGAGAAGACGCTCGCCGTCGTCGACCATAACGTCCCCACCTCGCCGGATCGCCACCAGGGCATCAAGAACGAGGAGAGCCGCATCCAGGTCGAGGCGCTCGCCAACAATGCCGCGGAATTCGGCGTCGAATACTATTCGGAAAAGGATGTCCGCCAGGGCATCGTGCACATCGTCGGCCCCGAACAGGGCTTTACCCTGCCCGGCATGACCATCGTCTGCGGCGACAGCCACACCTCCACGCACGGCGCCTTCGGCGCGCTGGCGCACGGCATCGGCACGTCCGAGGTGGAACACGTTCTGGCCACCCAGACGCTGATCCAGAAGAAGGCGAAGAACATGCTGGTGCGCGTCGACGGGAAGCTTCCCGAAGGCGTGACGGCCAAGGACATCATCCTCGCCATCATCGGCGAGATCGGCACGGCCGGCGGCACCGGCCACGTCATCGAGTTCGCCGGCGAAGCGATCCGCTCGCTGTCGATGGAAGGCCGCATGACGATCTGCAACATGACGATCGAGGGCGGCGCGCGCGCCGGCCTCATCGCGCCGGACGAGACGACCTTCGAATACATCAAGGACAAGCCGCGCGCGCCGAAGGGCAAGGCGCTGGAAATGGCGCTCGAATACTGGAAGACGCTTTACACGGAAGACGGTGCGCATTTCGACCGCGTCGTCGTGCTGGATGCCGCCAACCTGCCGCCGATCGTTTCCTGGGGCTCCTCGCCGGAAGACGTCGTCTCCGTTGAGGGCGTCGTGCCGAACCCGGACGATATCGAGGACGAGACCAAGCGGTCGTCCAAGTGGCGCGCCCTTGACTATATGGGCCTGAAGCCGGGCACGAAGATCACCGACATCGCCATCGACCGCGTCTTCATCGGCTCGTGCACCAACGGCCGCATCGAGGACCTCCGCGCCGTTGCCGCCGTCGTCGAGGGCAAGAAGGTGGCCTCCACCGTCGATGCCATGATCGTCCCGGGCTCCGGCCTCGTGAAGGAGCAGGCCGAGCGGGAAGGCCTCGACAGGATCTTCAAGGAAGCCGGCTTCGACTGGCGCGAGCCGGGCTGCTCCATGTGCCTTGCCATGAACGACGACCGCCTGAAGCCGGGCGAGCGCTGCGCCTCCACCTCGAACCGCAACTTCGAGGGCCGCCAGGGCTTCAAGGGCCGCACCCACCTCGTCTCCCCCGCCATGGCCGCCGCCGCCGCCATTGCCGGTCATTTCGTGGATATTCGCGACTGGCAGTAAGCCCAGGCGTTTGCCGATATGCTGGAAGGCCGGGAGTACGCTCCCGGCGTCAGTTTGTTGACAAACCTCGCCTCACCCACCGCCGTCATCCTCGGCCTTGTGCCGAGGATCCGCGAACGTATTGGAAATCGAGACGTTGTGGATGCTCGGGACAGGCCCGAGCATGACGGAAGAGAGGGTTTCACACTTGGTCAGCAGTCTGAGGCCGGGAGCGTGCTCCCGGCCTTTTCCTTTGAGGAGAACACCCATGAAGCAACTTCTCCTGCTCCGCCACGCCAAGTCCGCCTGGCCGGACGGCATCCCCGACCACGACCGCCCCCTCGCCGACCGCGGCCGACGCGACGCTCCCCGCATGGGCGCCTACATGGCCGCGGCGGGCCTCCAGCCGGATTTCGTGTTGATCTCCTCCGCACGGCGCACGCAGGAGACATGGGCGCTGGTGGAACCGGCGCTCGCGAAGCCATGCCGCGCCCGCACGGTGCCGTCGATCTACGAGGCCGAGCCCGAGGCCATCCTCTCGGCGATCCATGACGCATCGGCGGAAAGCGAATGGCTGCTCGTCATCGGCCACAATCCCGGCTTCGAAGAACTGGCAAGGCTGCTTGCGCCTTTCGGGGATGCCGATGCGATTAGCCGGCTAAGGATGAAATTCCCAACGGCTGGTCTTGCCGTGATTGCACTGGACATCGAGCGCTGGGTCGAAGCCGGACCCGGCAAGGGCCGCCTCGAATCCTTCATCACGCCGAAGACGCTCCCCTAAAAGACATGGACGTCTCAGACATGATGGAAAGATTGGCCAAGGCCACCTTCAGCTTGTTTGCAAACCTCGCGTCACCCGCCGCCGTCATCCTCGGCCTTGTGCCGAGGATCCGCCAACGCATTGAAAAATCGAGACGTTGCAGATGCTCGGGACAGGCCCGAGCATGACGGAAGAGAGGTTTTCACACTTTGTCAGCAGCCTGAAGGGTGGCCAAGGTCTCTCCTTTTGCCGCCTCAGAACGTCGCCGTCATCGGGTCCGGCCCGATGCGCCTGCCGTCCTTTTCCAGCGTCGCGAAGGTCGCCATGTCCTCGTCGTCGAGCTTGAAGTCGAAGACCTTGAAGTTCTCGGCGATACGCGAGGGCGTCACCGATTTCGGGATGACCACCAGCCCGTTGTCGATGTGCCAGCGGGTGATGACCTGCGCGGGCGTGCGGCCGTGTTTTGCCGCGACCCTGGCGACGACCGGGTTTTCCAGCAGCGTGCCCTGGCCGAGCGGGCTCCAGGACTGGGTGACGATGCGGTGCTTGTCGTGATAGGCGCGGGCCTCCTTCTGCGGGAAGTCCGGATGCAGCTCGATCTGGTTGATGACGGGGGTCACGCCCGTTTCGTCGATCAGGCGCTGAAGGTGCTCGGGATAGAAGTTGGAGACGCCGATGGAGCGGGCGCGGCCTTCCTTCTGGAGCTGGATGAAGGCCTTCCAGGTCGCCACATACTGGTCGCGCTTCGGCGCCGGCCAGTGGATGAGGTAGAGGTCGACATAGTCGGTGCCGAGGCGCTTGAGGCTGGCATCGAAGGCCTTCAGCGTCGCGTCGTAACCCTGATCGGAATTCCAGAGCTTCGTCGTGAGGAAGATTTCGGAGCGGGCGACGCCGGAGGCGCGGATGCCCTCGCCGACGCCTTCCTCGTTCTCGTAGATCGCCGCCGTGTCGACATGGCGGTAGCCGGTGGCGAGCGCCGCCTTGACGGCGGTCACGGCCGTCTCGTTCGGGGTCTGCCAGACGCCGAGGCCGACCTGGGGAATGCTGTTGCCGTCGTGAAACAGGATTGTCGGTTGTTCGCTCATCAGAATGTCTCCATGAAAAGGGATGGCGTGCTTGAACCCGAAGGGCTTCCCGTGGCGCCTTGCAGCCCGGCGACGGTCGAGGCTGATATAGGCGCGCCACACGTCATTTCAAAGAACACGGAGGACGGTTCCCCGCCGGAGATAGGGAAGGATGCGCAGCATGTCGCGCCGGGCGATGGCGACACACCCCGCCGTCGGCTCGTAGCCGGGGCGGATGAGGTGGAAGAAGATAGCCGAGCCGGCATTGCGCCTGCGCGTGGTCACGTTCCAGTCGAGCACGAGGCAGATGTCGTAGAGTTCGTCCTTGCGCGCCAGTTCCTCGTGGCTCGGCCTGAAGGGTGCGTCGACGGGCCTGTTGTAGCTCGGATGCTTCGGTTCATCGCACCAGAGCATGGACGGGCGGATGCGCTTCATCGGAAGCGCGGTCCTCGGCAGGGAGAGGCGGTCGCCGCGCGTAAAGCCGGAAAGGAGCGGCATCGCCGCGATGGGGGTCGCGCCGTCCCCCTCTCGCTTGCGGCTCGTGCGGCCCGAGCGGCCGATGGCGGCGGGAATGCGCGGCGGCCCCACCTGCACGATGGCGCGGGTCTTGCTGCCCGGCGCGGGGCGCACGAGGATCGTCTTCACGCAATGTTCAGGAGATGTGATCCGGTTCATTTCCGTCCGCCATATTCGCGCCATGCGGCAACCTGATCGGCTAAGCCACAGGCGGGCTTGCCAAAAGCGCCAGTTCCCTTACTTTCCAGAGGAATGCCGAGAGGTAAAGCATGACATCCCGCACCATCCTTCTTGTCGACGACGACAACGATCTTCGCGAGACGCTCGTCGAGCAGCTTTCGCTCTACGAGGAATTCGCGACGCTCGAGGAAACAACCGCCGGCAAGGGCATCCAGACGGCGCGCAGCAACCAGATCGACCTACTCATCATGGATGTCGGCCTGCCCGACATGGATGGCCGCGAGGCGGTGAAGCTCTTGCGCAAGGGTGGCTTCAAGGCGCCGATCATCATGCTGACGGGCCACGACACCGATTCTGACACGATCCTTGGCCTGGAAGCCGGCGCCAACGATTATGTGACCAAGCCCTTCCGCTTCGCCGTGCTGCTCGCGCGCATCCGCGCGCAGCTCCGCCAGCACGAGAGCAGCGAGGACGCCACCTTCACCGTCGGCCCCTATACGTTCAAGCCCGGCCAGAAGCTGCTGACGCTGGAGAATGGCCAGAAGATCCGCCTCACCGAGAAGGAGGCGGCGATCATCCGCTATCTCTACCGCGCCGACCAGAAGGTGGTGACGCGCGACGTGCTTCTCGAAGAGGTCTGGGGCTACAATTCCGGCGTCACGACCCATACGCTGGAGACCCATGTCTATCGTCTTCGCCAGAAGATCGAGCGGGACCCTTCCAATGCGGAGATTCTCGTGACAGAGAACGGCGGGTACAAGATCGTACCGTAATCAGTAAGGAGCGCCCGACGTGGCTCTCAGCGACGACATCGCCCTTCTCTCCCGCGTGCCGCTCTTCGCCGGTCTTTCCGACGACAAGCTGCGGCTGATGGCCTTCGGCGCCGAGCGCCGGCGGCTGGTGGAGGGGCAGACGCTGTTTCGCGAAGGCACCTCGGCCGACTGCGGCTTCGTCGTCGCCGACGGGTCGTTCCTGCTGACCGCGACGCTTCGCGACGGCACGATGCGCGAGGAGGGCACGGCCACGGCCGGCACGCTGCTCTCCGAGCTCGCGATGATCTCCGCCGTCGAGCGGAAATATACGGCGGTGGCGCTGGAGGACAGCGAGGTCATCCGCATCAACCGCCCGCTCTTCCGCCGCATGCTGGAGGAATATCCTGACGTCGCCGTGCTGGTCGATGCGCGCATCCGCGAGAACCTTGCGGCGATGATCACCCGGATGCGGGGGCTGGCGGGGCGGTTTGCCTGAAGCTCCGCAGCGGGCTGGATTGGCCCCTCACCCTAACCCTCTCCCGCAAGCGGGGAGAGGGGACGTGCCCCACGAACGGTTGCTGATTGGGGAAAACGGCGCGGCATATCCCCTTCCCCCCGCAGCCAAGGAGAAGGTGGCCGGCAAGGCCGGATGAGGGGCAGCATCCGCAAGCGACTATCGTTGCGGCAAGGATGCTACTCCCGCAATCACCCTCAGAAATCGAATTCCGCGATGACCGGCACATGGTCGGACGGCCGTTCCCAGCCGCGGGCCTCGCGGATCACCGAAATGCCGGTGAGGTGCGGATCGAGGTCGGCGGAGGACCAGATGTGGTCGAGGCGGCGGCCCTTGTTGGCGGCCTGCCAGTCGGCCGAGCGGTAGCTCCACCACGTATAGAGCTTTTCCTCCGCCGGCACCTTGCGGCGCATCAGGTCCACCCAGGCGCCCTTCGTCATCACGTCGATCAGGCCTTCGGTCTCGATGGGCGTGTGGCTGACGATCTTCAGGAGCTGCTTGTGCGACCAGACGTCATGCTCCAGCGGCGCGATGTTGAGGTCGCCGACGAGGATGGAGGAGATGCCGGCCTCCGCTTCCGCGTGCAGCAGTTTCATCTCCTCGATGAAATCGAGCTTGTGGCCGAATTTCGGGTTGACCGCGCGATCCGGCTCGTCGCCGCCGGCCGGCACATAGAAATTGTGCAGGCGGATCGACTTGCCGCGGTGGTGGAAGACCACCGAGACATGCCGCGCATCGCCGACGCCGCAATAGTCGCGCCGCTCGACGAGTTCCGTCAGCGGCAGGCGGGAGACGGTGGCGACGCCGTGATAGCCCTTCTGGCCATGCATGACGATATGTTCGTAGCCGAGCGCCTTCAGCGGCTTGGAGGGAAACTGGCCGTTCGGGCACTTCGTCTCCTGCAAGCACAGGACGTCAGGCGAATAGGTCTTGAGGAAATGCTCGACGAGCGGCATGCGCAGCCGCACGGAGTTTATGTTCCAGGTCGCGATCGAAAGTGCCATGCCAGTCCCCGAAAAATCGTCCGGCCCGTCGTCCGGGCCGGTCGGGGTGTCTTAAAGCACGTTGCGCGAAAGCTTGCAGCGGTTTTACGGCAACGGCGGGCGAAAAATGGAAGCTTCCAGGCGCAAGCGCGCTGGAATCACCGGGCACCGCGGTTGCGGATCTCGTCGTAGGGGATCGCGAAGACCTTGTCGTCGAGCGGCACGCCGGTCTTGACGTTGAAGATCATCACGGAGGTATCCTTGCCCTGCGCGTCTGTGATCGTCCACTGGCGCAGGTCATAGGTCTTGGGGTCGAACATCATGGTGATGGTCGAATCGCCGAACATGTTCTTGTCGCCGAGCACGATCGTCGTCAGGTCCGCCTCCTCCTTCACGCCGCGCACCATCTTGGTGGAAAGGTCGATCCTGTTGCCGAGCAGGAGGTTCAGCGGCGTCTTGGAGAGCGGGTAGATGTCCCAGGTCTTGAGCTTGCGGTTGCCGATGACGACCGACTTGCCGTCGGCGATCACGCGCATCGGTGAGGGATCCTCGTAGTTGAAGCGGATCTTGCCGGGACGGTCGATATAGAACTTGCCGCCGGTCTGCTCGCCGCGCGGGCCGAACTGCACGAATTCGCCCATCATGGTCTTCACCGAGGCGAAGTGGTCGGCGATCTTCTGCGCGGTGCCGCTCGCCTGCGCGGAAGCCTCGACGGGGGAAAGCACCGAAAGGCCGGCTGCGAGCGCGACGGCCACGAGGCTGGTGAAGCCGCGGCGAGTCATGGAGGCGGTCGCGCGGCCTTTTGCGGATCGGGTCATATCGGTCTCCTTCATGCGTTTGTCATGCGAGCCAAACGCGGCGCCATAATGGCGCGGGCCGCGGGCCGCAGATTTGGCGCGGGACTTGCCGGCGGAAACGCCGCAGAAGGCCGCGCGTTCCCGGTCATCGTCCCGAAATTTCATCTTCCGTCGGCACGAGGATCTCGCGCTTGCCGGCGTGGTTGGCGGGGCCGATCAGGCCCTCCTTCTCCATGCGCTCGATCAGCGAGGCGGCGCGGTTGTAGCCGATGCCGAGGCGGCGCTGGATATAGGAGGTGGAGGCCTTGCCGTCGCGCAGCACCACGGCCACCGCCTGGTCATAGGGATCGTCCGAATCGTCGAGGTTCGCGGTGCCGGCCGGCCCGCCGCCGCCCTCGCCGTCCTCGTCGTCGTCCTCGGTGATGGCGTCGAGATATTGCGGCGACCCTTGAGTCTTCAGATGCGCCACGACGGCCTCGACCTCGTGGTCGGAGACGAACGGCCCGTGCACGCGCTGGATCCGCCCGCCGCCGGCCATGTAGAGCATGTCGCCCATGCCGAGGAGCTGTTCGGCGCCCTGCTCGCCGAGGATGGTGCGGCTGTCGATCTTCGAGGTCACCTGGAAGGAGATGCGCGTCGGGAAGTTCGCCTTGATCGTGCCGGTGATGACGTCGACCGAGGGACGCTGCGTCGCCATGATGACATGGATGCCGGCGGCGCGCGCCATCTGGGCGAGCCGCTGCACGGCGCCTTCGATATCCTTGCCGGCGACCATCATCAGGTCGGCCATCTCGTCGATGATGACGACGATATAGGGCATCGGCTGGAGGTCGAATTCCTCCGTCTCGTAGACCGCCTCGCCGGTCTGGCGGTCGAAGCCGGTCTGCACGGTGCGGGTGATCGTCTCGCCCTTGGCGAGCGCCTGCTCGACGCGGCTGTTGAAGCCGTCGATGTTGCGCACGCCGATCTTCGACATCTTCTTGTAGCGCTCCTCCATCTCGCGCACCGTCCACTTGAGGGCGACGACGGCCTTCTTCGGATCGGTGACGACGGGGGAGAGGAGATGCGGGATGCCGTCATAGACGGAGAGTTCCAGCATCTTCGGGTCGATCATGATCAGGCGGCACTGTTCCGGCTTGAGGCGGTAGAGCAGCGAAAGGATCATGGTGTTGATGGCGACCGACTTGCCCGAGCCGGTGGTGCCGGCAACGAGCAGGTGCGGCATCTTGGCGATGTCGGTAATGACCGGCTCGCCGCCGATCGTCTTGCCGAGCGCCATGGCAAGGCGGGCCTTCGAGGTCTCGAAATCGCGGCTGGCGATGAGCTCGCGCAGGAAGACGGTCTCGCGGCTCTGGTTCGGCAGCTCGATGCCGATGGCGTTGCGGCCCGGCACGACGGCGACGCGCGCGGCGATCGCGCTCATCGAGCGGGCGATGTCGTCGGCAAGGCCGATGACGCGGGAGGACTTGATGCCGGGCGCCGGCTCCAGCTCGTAGAGCGTGACGACCGGGCCTGGACGTACATGGATGATCTCGCCCTTGACGCCGAAATCCTCCAGCACGCCTTCCAGCATGCGGGCGTTCTGCTCCAGCGCGTCGGCCGAAAGCGTCGCGTCGCGCACCTGGCCCTTCGGCTCGGTGAGCAGGTGGATCGGCGGAAGCTGGAAGCCATCGGGACCGACGAAGGAGGTCTGCGCCTCGCGGTCGGCGCGCTGTCCCGGCTTCGGCCGGGCGGCGGGCGCGACGACGCGGGCACCGGGGGCGGGCGCCGCCTGGCGGGCCGGCGCATGGCGCGGCGCCCAGTCGGCGGCGATGTCGTCGGCATCCTCGTCCTGCAGGATGCCGCTCGGCCGGGCAAGCGGCCCGTCGTCCGTGTCGAAAGGAAGGTCGTCGTCGTCAAGCGCGATGGGCTGGGCGGAAACGGCGCGGCGGCCGTCCATGGAAGGCTCGACGCGCTCGGCCGTGCGGTTTGCAGCGCGGGCACGCACCGGTTCGTTGAGCGTGCCGAACTCGTCCTCGTTGAAATCGTAGGGCTGCTCGATGCCGCGTGCCTTTCGGCGCTGGTTCGAAAGGCCGAAGATGCGGCGAATACGCGCCTGGCCGGTGTACCAGGCATGGGCCGCAGCGCCGGCAAGCACGGTGAGCGGGCCTTCGCGCTCCTCGTCCTCGTCGTCTTCCCCGGCGACGGCGCGGCTGCGGCTCTGCGCCTGCACGGGCGTGAAGTCGTCCTCGTCATCGGCCGGGGCGGCGCCGACGAGGCCGGCGCTGAACACCATCAGCCAGACGGCGGGCACCGCGATGATGCAGCCGAGGACGGTGGCGAACATGCCGGTGGGATAAGCGCCGGTGAAGAGGGCGGGGAAGCGCAGGATCATGTCGCCGAAGACGCCGCCGAGGCCGGTCGGCAGCGGCCAGGTCACCGGGCCGGGCACGCAGGCGAGCGCGGCGGAGGCGAGGATCGCGCCGCCGAGCCAGGCAGCGGCCCGCTGGGGTATGCGGTGGAAGCGCCGGCCGCTGATCATCGCGATGCCCCAGGCGACGACCGGCAGCAGCGCGATGACGCTGGCAAGCCCGAAGAACTGCATGAAGAGATCGGCGAAGACGGCGCCCGGATAGCCGAGGATGTTCTTCGGCTCGCCGCTGGAGGCATAGGAGAGGCTGGGGTCGGAGACGTTCCAGGTGGAGAGCGCGGCGATGGCGAGTGCGATGGCGAGGAAAATGCCGAGGCCGACGAGGACCTGTATCTGCCGCAAGACGAATGCCGACAGAACGAAACGGTCGTGACGGTTGTCCAGCCCTGCCGAAATGCTTCTGCTCATGGTTCCAGCCCGTGCCCACACAAGGAAATCGCAACGACCCGCATGATTCGCGGATGTGCCTGACTGCGAACCCTACGAAGGAAGCCTTAATGGCATGTTAACCATGCGGTGCCGCGCCCTCGTTTCTGCCCGCTAAACGAAAAAGGGCCCGGACCGAGGTCCGGGCCAGGAGCGGCATGGTTTCCCATGACCGCGACGGGCTGTTGTGCGGCGGCCCGCCGGGCCGCCGCGAAACGCTTCAGGAGTGGTAGGCCGCTTCGCCGTGGGACGAGAGGTCGAGACCCTCGCGCTCGGCCTCGACGGTGACGCGCAGGCCGATGATCATGTCGACGATCTTGTAGAGGATCGCCGAGCCGATGCCGCACCACAGGATGGTGACGATGACCGACTTGATCTGGATCCAGACCTGGGCGCCCATCGTGATGCCTTCGGCATAGCCGACGCCGCCCAGCGAGGTCGCGGCGAAGATGCCCGAGCCGATGGCGCCGACGATGCCGCCGACGCCGTGCACGCCGAAGACATCCGCGGTGTCGTCATAGCCGAACTTGTTCTTCACGACGGAGACGAAGAAGTAGCAGAGCGCCGAGGCGATCGCGCCGAGGACGATCGCGCCGACCGGGCCGACGGCGCCGGCAGCGGGCGTGACGGCGACGAGGCCGGCGATGACGCCGGAGGCCGCGCCCAGCATGGAGGCCTTGCCGCGGGCGACGGTTTCGATGACGCACCAGGCGACGACCGCACCGGCCGTTGCGGTGAAGGTGTTGATCATGGCGAGACCGGCCACGCCATTGGCGGCGGCGGCCGAACCCGCATTGAAGCCGTACCAGCCGACCCAGAGCATCGACGCGCCGACCATGGTGAGCGTCATGGAATGCGGGGCCATCATGTCCTTGCCGAAGCCGGTACGCTTGCCGACCATGAGCGCGCCGACGAGACCGGCCACGCCGGCATTGATGTGGACCACGGTGCCGCCTGCGAAGTCGATCGCACCCCAGTCCCACATCAGGGCGCCGTCACCCGACCAGACCATGTGGGCCATCGGGAAGTAGACGAAGGTGACCCAGAGGATGCAGAAGAGCACGACGGCCGAGAACTTGATGCGCTCGGCGAAGGCGCCGACGATCAGCGCCGGCGTGATGCAGGCGAAGGTCATCTGGAAGGCGATGAAGACGTATTCCGGGATGGAGCCGGAGACGCTGTCCGGCGTCACGCCGGCAAGGAACAGCTTTTCGAAGCCGCCGACGAAGGTGTTGAGGCCGCCGCCGTTGGAGAAGGCGAGGCTGTAGCCGTAGACGACCCAGACGATCATGATCGCGGCGGAGACGACGAGGCACTGCATGAGGACGGACAGCATGTTCTTGCTGCGCACGAGGCCGCCGTAGAACAGGGCGAGGCCCGGCAGGATCATGAAGAGCACGAGGACGGTGGAGGTCAGCATCCAGGCCGTATCGCCGGAATTGACCACGGCCGCGGCTGCGGCCGGTGCCGCCTCGGTTGCCGTTTCCGTTGCTTCCTGGGCAAAGGCTGCCACTGGTGCCAAAAGGCCGGTCGCAGCGATACCGACGCGGGTAAGTGTGTTGATAATCGAATTGGACGACATTTAAGAATGCTCCCTGACAGGCCGTTTGCTTAAAGGGCTTCGGAATCGGTTTCGCCGGTGCGGATGCGCACGGCATGGTCGATGGAGTAGACGAAGATCTTGCCGTCGCCGATCTGGCCGGTCTTGGCGGCCGAGGCGATCGCTTCGACGGCCTTGTCGGCGACGTCGACGGGCACGGCGATCTCGATCTTCAGTTTCGGCAGGAAGCTGACGGCATATTCGGTGCCGCGGTAGATTTCCGTATGCCCCTTCTGGCGCCCGTAACCCTTCACCTCGGTCACGGTCAGGCCCTGGATGCCGACGGCGGTGAGGGCTTCGCGCACCTCGTCGAGTTTGAACGGCTTGATAATGGCCATTACGATTTTCATCTGGTTTCCCATCCTTCGTGCTTGTCCCCAGCCGGGGCCGCTCTCCTTGCCGTTGGCAACGACATGTCCACAACGACTGGGAGCTACACATTCAAGGGGCGTGCCAGATTCGAGCGCGCAATCTAACCAATTGAAATAAAATGGATAAAAATGGAAATCGCGCTGCGGCGCAAAAAATGGCCACAGCAATTGCCTAAAAAATAGCCCTTAACTGGAAGAAGCGTAAATTTTAGCCAGTTGCCTTTTTCCGAATCAGCCCTTCCTGGGCGACGGAGGCAATGAGCGTGCCGGAGCGGGTGAAAATTCCACCGCGCGTCATGCCGCGCCCGCCGAAGGCCGAGGGACTGTCCTGGCTGTAGAGCAGCCAGTCGTCGAGAACGGGCGGGCGGTGGAACCACATGGCGTGATCGAGGCTCGCCACCTGCAGCGAGCGGTCGAGCACCGATGTGCCATGCGCGAAGAGCGAGGTATCGAGCAGCGTCATGTCGGAGAGATAGGCGAGCACCGCCGCCTGGAGATGCCGCTCGGCCGGCACCGGCCCGGTCGTGCGCACCCAGATGTCCTGGTGCGGCTCCAGCTTCTCCGTCGAAAGATAATGCGCGAGCGAAACGGGCCGCAGCTCGATCGGCCGCGGGCGCTCCCAGTAGGCGCGGATATGCGGCGACGCGGCGGCCATGAACTGCTCCTTCAGCTCCGCCTCGCCGAGCAGCTTTTCCGGCGGCGGCACGTCGGGCATCGGCGCCTGGTGGTCGAAGCCGTCCTCCTCGTCCTGGAAGGACGCCGTCATCAGGTAGATCGGCTTGTCGTGCTGGATGGCGACGACGCGGCGCGTGGCGAAGGAGCCGCCGTCGCGGATGTTCTCCACCTCGTAGATGATGGGCACCGAAGGATCGCCCGGCCGCACGAAATAGGCATGCAGCGAATGCACGAAGCGGTTCTCCTCCTCCACCGTGCGCGTGGCGGCGACGAGCGCCTGGCCGACCACCTGGCCGCCGAACACCCGCTGCCAGCCGACCTGCGGGCTCTTGCCGCGGAACAGGCGCATTTCCAGCCGCTCGAGGTCGAGCGTTTCGAGAAGGCTATGCATGGCGGGATTCTGGCGCGACATTTGGACGTGGCTCCCAAGCTGGACCCGAGGTAGGAAAGCGGTTCCTCCTCCTCTATATAGGGGGAACGAAGACCTCAAGCGCCGAGGAGGCCCCATGACCGAAGCCCAGATGCTCGATGTGCTCGTCGCCGGCGGCGGCTATGTCGGCCTGTCGCTGGCCGTCGCCGTCAAGAAGGCCGCGCCGCACCTCGCCGTCCAGGTGGTGGACGGCGCGCCGGATCATGCCTGGCGCAAGGACGAGCGCGCCTTCGCCATCGTCGCCGCCGCGCGCAACCTCCTCGACGTGCTCGGCATCTGGGACGGGATCGAGCCCGAGGCCGAGCCGATCCGCCGCATGGTCATCACCGATTCGCGCACGGCCGATCCCGTCCGCCCCGTCTTCCTCACCTTCGAGGGCGCGGGCTCCGGCGACGACGGCCAGCCCTTCGCCCATATGGTGCCGAACCGCGCCATCACCGGCGCCCTCCTCCAGCAGGCGGAAGCCCTTGGCGTGACGATCCGCTGGTCGACCGCCGTGGAAGGCTTCGCCACCGGCCAGCATTCCACCGCCGTCAGCCTTTCCGACGGCACGGAGCGCCACACGCGCCTCCTTGTCGCCTGCGACGGCGTCCGCTCGAAGCTGCGCGACATGGCCGGCATCAAGACGGTGCGCTTCGACTACGGCCAGTCCGGCATCGTCACCACCGTCCAGCACGAGCGCCCGCACGAGGGCACGGCGGAGGAGCACTTCCTGCCCGCCGGCCCCTTCGCCACGCTGCCGCTCACCGGCAACCGCTCCTCGCTGGTCTGGACCGAGCGCACGGAAGACGCCCGCCGCCTCGTTGCGAGCGACGACCTCGTCTTCGAGGAGGAGCTGGAACGCCGCTTCGGCCACAAGCTGGGCGCGCTGAAGGTGGTCGACGGTCGCCGCGCCTTCCCGCTCGGCCTGACGCTCGCCCGCGCCTTCGTCGCCCCGCGCTTTGCCCTTGCGGGCGATGCCGCGCACGGCATCCATCCGATTTCCGGCCAGGGCCTCAATCTCGGCTTCAAGGACGTCGCGGCGCTGGCCGAAACCATCGTGGAAGCAGACCGCCTCGGCCTCGACATCGGCGCCGTCTCGGTGCTGGAGCGCTACGAGACCTGGCGCCGCTTCGACACGGTGCGGATGGGCATGACCACCGACGTGCTGAACCGCCTCTTCTCCAACGACGTCACGCCGCTGCGCGTGCTGCGCGACCTCGGCCTCGGCGTCGTCGACCGCCTGCCGGGCCTCAAATCCTTCTTCATCCGCCAGGCCGAGGGCACCTCCGGCGGCGGCCATCCGCGCATGCTGGTGGGCCAGCCGATCTGAGAGGCGCCAGCCGCAGGAGGCCTGCCCTCTAAAAAGGACGGCGCGCCCGGTCTTGCGCCGTGCCCGCACCGGCGCCCCACCCACCGACGTCATCCTCGGGCTCGACCCGAGGATCATCCTATGTGTTCGCTCTGTTGTCGGATGGTTGCGGGACGCGGCCGAGAGGATCCCGGCCGCCGTTGGTGACGGAAGGCCGCAGCGTGGCCTGGTCCCTTCCCGCTTCGCACATCAACCTGAACAGTTGCATGAGGCTGTCGCCACAGGCCTCGCACACAGGAGCAGGCCCCATGACGATACACCAGACCTTCGTCGGCTGCGACATCGGCAAGGAAGCGGTCGATATCCTCGATCCGCGGACAGCCACGCGGCACTCGGAGAGTGGATGGTCGGGTCAAGCCCGACCATGACGAAGGAGAGGTTTGTGAGTGTATGGCGAGAGTGTCCCTCGCCTCAGTCCTTGATCTCCCGCGCCTCCGAGATCAGCATGATCGGAATCCCGTCGCGGATCGGGTAGGCGAGCTTCGCCTTCTCGGACACCAGTTCGCCGGCCTTCGCGTCATAGGTCAGCCGCCCCTTGGTCAGCGGGCAGACGAGGAGTTCGAGCAGCTTCGGATCGACGCGGCTGGTGCTGGCATCCATTGGCAGGTCCTATTGCAGCCGCGTGTCGACATCGCCGTAACTGCGCGCCAGCACGATTTCGGTGATCGCGATCAGCGTTTCCGCCCGCGTCTTGAGATCGGGCGCCTCCAGCAGCGCCTGCTTTTCCGCCGGCCCGTAGGGCGAAATCATCGCCATGGAATTGACGAGCGTCATGTTGCTGGCGCGCTCGACACTCTCCCAGTCCGCTTCCAGCTTGTTGGCCTCCAGATAGGCCCGGAAGGCGGCGAGCAGCGCCTCGCGGTCAACGCTCTGCTCGTCGTCGCTGACCGAGAGGTCCGTGATGAAGGGCGCGATGCGGAAGCTGCGATAGGACTTGCCGCCGCGCACCTCCTCCAGCAGCCGGTAGCGGCAGATGCCGGTGAGCGAGACGATGTAGCGCCCGTCGCCGGTCTCGGCGAAGGAGGTGATACGGCCGAGGCAGCCGACCTGGCAGAGCGACGGCGTGTCGCCTGCCGTCTCGTCCACGCGGTGCTCGCCGAAGACGGGCTGCACCATGCCGATCAGCCGGTGCGAGGCGAGCGCGTCGTCGAACATGGCGAGATAGCGCGGCTCGAAGATGTTGAGCGGGAGCTGGCCGCCGGGCAGGAGCAATGCACCCGTCAGCGGAAAGACGGGGATGGCCTCGGGCAGGTCCGCCGGCTTCAGATAACGCGCATTTCCCACCTGCATGGCATTGCCTTCCCATTTCGCGGCGCCGCGCAACATCCTTTGCCCCTCACCATCGCGCCTTCCCCGAATGTGGGGTAGGCGCGGCGTTTCTCAAGGGACACCGCTTCGCCGGCCGGAAAAAAGCTCAGGAAAACAGGATCGACGACAGCTTGCGGCGGGCGGCGATCGTCGCCGGATCCTTGGGGCCCCAGACCTCGAAGAACTGCAGCAGCTCGCGGCGCGCGCCGTCGTTCTCGAAGGCGCGGTCGTGCTTCATGATATGGAGAAGATGGTCGGCCGCCGCCTGGCGGTCGCCCTCCACGTTGCGGATCTTCGCAAGGTTCAGCCGCGCGGCGTGGTCGTCCGGATTGAGCGCCAGCGTGTGTTCCAGCGCAGAGGGATCGCCGAGCTTGCGCGCCTCCTCGATCTGGTCGAGCTTTTTGGCGACCGCGGCGATGGCCGGATCGGCAGCGACGGCTTCCGGCAGGTTGGCGAGCGCCTGCCGGGCGTTTTCCGGCTGTCCGACGGCGATCATGCATTCGGCGATGCCGGCAAGCGCCGCGGCGTTCTCCGGATCGGCCTGCAGCAGGGCGCCGTAGAGATCGGCGGCGCCGGCAAGATCGCCCGCGTCGAACCGCGTCCTCGCCTCGGAAAGCAGCGCCTCCATCTCGGCCTTCTCATCCACGTCGGCGGGGCCGGCGACCTTGTCGATGAACGCGCGGACCTGGCTTTCCGGCACGGCCCCCATGAAGCCGTCCACCGGCCGGCCGGCGACGAAGGCGATGACGGCGGGAATGGACTGGATGCCGAGCTGGCCGGGAATGGAGGGATGGTCGTCGATGTTCAGCTTGACCAGCTTGACGCGACCCGCCCCCTCGCGCACGACCTTCTCGATGATCGGCTGGAGCTGCTTGCAGGGGCCGCACCACGGCGCCCAGAAATCGACGAGGACCGGCTGCTGACGCGAGGCCTCGAGCACGTCGCGCGAGAAATTCGCCGTGGTCGTGTCCTTGACCAGGTCATCCGCCGGTGCCGCCCCGCCATAGCTCGCCGAAACGTTCATCTGTCCGCCATAGGACGATGCATAGGGGTTGTCGCTTGCACTCATGGGTCTCTCCTGTGGCGCAAAGCGCCGTCAACGTCTGTCTGCGCACAAAATCGTATGTCAGGCCGTGACTTTCAAGACAAGCGGCTCGTGTCCCGTCGCCTCGATGAAGCGCAGCAGGTCCTTCGAGCCGATGGAGGTCGTCGCATCGTTGCGCAGCGGATGGCAGTTGAGCGTATCGTAGGCCATCAGGTCTTCGTCGATGATGATCTTCACGTTCTTCCCCGTGTCGTTGAACACGCCGAAGGCCGTGACGGCGCCGGGGATGACGCCGAGATATTCCATCAGCTTTTCCGGCCTGCCGAAGGACACGCGGCTTGCCGCGCCGATCACGGAATGAACGGTCTTCAGGTCCACCGTCGCATGTTCCTCGACCGTCATCAGGAAGTAGTTGTCCTTCTTGTCCTTGACGAAGAGGTTCTTCGTGTGGCCGCCCGGAATCTCGTCGCGCAGCGCCACCGATTCGGCGACGGTGAAGACGGGCGCATGCTCCTTCGTCGCATGGGCGATGCCCAGTCCGTCGAGAAACTGAAAGAGGTCCTTGTCCGTCTTCGGCTGCATATCGGTCATGTCGCGTTCCCACCAAGAATTGCACCGTCCGCTGATAGGGCTTCGCCCGCCCCGGCGCAACCTCCTGAGAAACCGGCGCTTTGGAAGACGCCGCAATTTTTTCGGCAAAATCCGACATTTCCCTGTTGCATTTGAAAATGGCTTGGGCCATATAGCGCCCGTCGCCGCAACGTAGCGACCTTCGGCCACCGACTACCCCAGGCCGTCGACGATGAGCGGGTGTAGCTCAGGGGTAGAGCACAACCTTGCCAAGGTTGGGGTCGAGCGTTCGAATCGCTTCACCCGCTCCATTCTCTCCAAAGTTTTCGAAGCCTCGGTTCGCCGGGGCTTTTGTGTTTTCCGGCGTGGTTGAAATCACGAGGAGCGAGAGCGGCTGGAAAGGTCGCGGTTACACACGGGTTACCAATTTACGGCTTCGACATAGACGAGGGTATGGATCTACTTGCTCGGGACACTCGCGGCCCTCTTCGGCCGCGAGTGTCGTCTGCATGCTGCCATTGGCGGCAACAACGACGAGCGGCTGGCCCTGAAGCGCGAGGGTCCGATTGCTGGTCTGTGTCGTCTGAGCCCTCTGCTTGCGCCTACAAGCCGCGACATCTCGGTCGGTTAGTATCGATATTGCCGACCGCGGTGGCATGGACACGCATGACGTCCTGCAAACCGTCAACCATGTTCTGATAGTACGATCGCACGCACACCAAGACTTACCCGTTCAACGCGGACATGGGGACTTTGGTGTATTTCTGGCTGAAGGCCTGATCGATCTGCTTCATGTCACAGGCGATATTCCGCACCTGCTTTGGAAAGCGCCTGTATCTTCAGAACGGCTACGGGATAGGGCGGAGTGAGGAGATCGTCAGGCTCGCCAGATTCTTCACCTGGTTGACGAACATCTGTGCATGCCGACATCCAAATCCCGAAGACGGTAATCGGGATTGAAGACATCAGATCGCCGATGAGGGAGACCCACGGCATCCTTCATCGGTGATCTGCCCGGCGTCGTCGCAACGGACATGGCCCGCGTCCTCGGGCTGCAATGCCGAATCCATGGCGAAACCCGAGACCTTGCGCGGATCGCCTTCATGTTGATCGACCCGCAAAACGAAGCGAGCGTGGCCGGGTTCGCCGTGAATTGCCAGGCGGAGGAAACCTTCCGACGGCGGACCCCTCCTGACACTACCCGCCATACGGCATGAGGCCGACGGGCGATGTGCCGGAATAGTTGGCGTAGACGGTCTTCTTGCGCAGGAAGGCTTCGAGGCCGTGGACGCCGTCGTCGCCGCCCAGCCCGCTGTTGCGGTAGCCATTGTGGAAGCCCTGCAGCGATTCCGGACCGACGCGGTTGATATAGACCTCGCCGAAATTCACGTCGTTGACGGCGCGCATGATCCTGCTGAAATCGTTGGTGAAGAGATAGGCCGACAGGCCGTAGCGGCTGTCGTTGGCGACGGCCAGCGCCTCTTCGAAATCGGCGACCTTCATGATCGGCACGACCGGGCCGAAGATCTCGTCGCGCATGATCGGCATGGCCGGCTCCACGCCGGTCAGCACCGTCGGCGTCAGCCAGTAGCCGCCGGCAACGGGCGGCGTGTCCGGGCGGCCACCCTTCAGCACGGCCTCGGCGCCCGCGCCGATCGCCTCTTCCACGATGCGCTCGACCTTCTCCAGCTCCCGCGCGGAAACCTTCGGGCCGAGATCCGTCTGCTCGGATAGCGGATCGCCGAGGCGCAGCGAGCGGCTCGCGGCGACGAACTTCTCCACGAACTGGTCGTAGACGCGTTGATGCACCAGCGTGCGCTCGTTGCAGATGCAGACCTGGCCGCAATTCATGTAGCGCGAGGTGACGGCGGAGCGGACGGCAAGGTCGATATCGGCATCGTCCATGACGATGAAGGGAGCCTTGCCGCCGAGTTCCAGCGACACGGGCACGAGATTGGCCGAGGCCGTCGCCATGATGCGCTTGCCGGTCGGCACGCTGCCGGTCATGGTGATGAGGTTGACATCGGGATGCGAGGTCAGCGCCTCGCCGATCTCCGCGCCGCTGCCCGTGACGATGTTGACGACGCCCGCCGGCACGCCGGCCTTCTCGAACAGGCCCGCCATATAGAGCGCCGAGAGCGGCGTCTCCTCATGCGGCTTCAGGACGATGGTGTTGCCCGCGATCATCGACGGGGCGACCTTGCGGCTGACAAGCGCGGCCGGATAGTTCCACGGGATGATCGCCGCGACGACGCCGACCGGCACGCGCTGGATCCAGATTTGCTCGCCGCGCGCATCCGAGGGCAGGATCTCGCCCTGGATGCGGCGGGCGAATTCCGCATAGTAGGAGAAGAAGCCGGCCGCGCCGCCGATCTCGCCGCGCGCCTCCAGGATGGGCTTGCCCTGCTCCTGGACGACGATGCGCGCCAGTTCCTCGGCATTCTCGGTGATCAGCGCGGCGATGCGCTGCATGATCGCCGCCCTTTCGAGCGGGGCCATCGCCGCCCAGGCGGGCTGGGCCTTGCGCGCGGCGGCCAGCGCCTCATGGGCCTGCTCCCGGCTCGCTTCGCCGACCACGGCGAGCACCTTGCCGTTGGTCGGGTTGAAGACCTCGCGGGAATCGCCGCGGCCCTCGACCCGGCGCCCGTCGATCAGCATCGTCTTCGGATTGTCGCTCATTGCATTCTCCCTGGAACTGGTGTCGCTCATGCGACGGCTTGGTGGGCGGCCGGGCGGGCAAGGTCGAGCGCGTAGTCGATCGCCTCCAGCAGGCTGCTCGCCTGCGCCTTGCCCGTGCCGGCGATGTCGAAGGCCGTGCCGTGGTCGACCGAGGTGCGGATGATCGGAAGGCCGAGCGTGACGTTGACGCCGCTCAGCGCCGTCCACTGGCCGGTCGCCGTGTCGACGCCGAAGCCGAGCAGCTTGACCGGGATATGCCCCTGGTCGTGATACATGGCGACGACGGCGTCGTACTGGCCGGCGCGCAGCTTGACGAAGACCGTGTCGCCCGGCACCGGCCCCTCCACCTTCAGGCCACGCGCCCGGTACTCCTCCACCAGCGGCGCGGTGATATCGATGTCGTGCCGTCCGAAGATGCCGCCCTCGCCGGCATGGGGATTGAGCGCGGCAACGGCGATGCGCGGCTCGGCGATGCCGAGCGCCCGCAACGTTTGATGCGTGAGATCGATGACCCGGCCGATGCGCTGCGGCGTCGCCTTCTTCGGCACGTCCTCCAATGCGCAATGGGTGGAGACATGGGTCACCCGGAAATTGCCGTGCGCCAGCATCATCACGCTGTCGCGGACGCCGGTGAGGTCGGCGAGAAGCTCGGTATGGCCGGCATAGTCGTGGCCGGCGAGATGCAGCGCCTCCTTGCTGAGCGGGGCGGTGACGATGGCGGTGACGGTGCCGGCAAGCGCCTGCTCGACGGCGATGCGCACCGCCTCATAGGCCTGCTGGCCGCAGGCGGCGCTGACGCGGCCGATCTCGACGGGATGGGAAAGCGGCGTCGTGGGCAGGATCGCCGCCGGCGGGGCATCCGCGATCCCGTCCACGGAGATGACCGGCGGCGCGGTCGCGCCGAGGCGGCGGGCGGTCTCCTGCAGCGTGCCCGCGTCGCCCACCAGCAGCAACCGCAGATCGCCCTGCTCCAGCCGTCCGGCGAAGGCATCCAGCGCCTTGATGCATATCTCCGGGCCGATGCCGGCGGGGTCACCGACCGTGACGGCTATGGTTCTTCTGTCCATTGTGTCTCTCACTTGATTATCAGGATCTTCGAGCGGTCGATCGTCAGGAAGACGGCGGCGATCAGCACCGCGCCCTTGATGATGTTCTGCAGGTAGGGGTCCATGCCGATCATGTTCATGCCGTTGGACAGGATCGCGATGATCATCACGCCCAGCACCGTGCCGCGGATACGGCCGATGCCGCCGGTGAGCGGCGTGCCGCCGACGACCACCGCCGCGATCACGTCGAGCTCCAGGCCCTGGGCGAGCTGCGCCGTCGCGGCCATGGTGCGCGCGGCCTGCAACAGGCCGGCAAGGCCGCAAAGGGTACCGCACAGGACGAAGACGCCGAGCTTCACCCGGTTGACGGGAATGCCGCTCAGGAGCGCCACCCGCTCGCCGCCGCCGACGGCACGCACCTCGCGGCCGAAGACCGTATGGTTGAAGACGACCGCCACCACGGCGAGCGCGGCAAGCGCGATCAGCACGGAATGGGGAAGGCCGAAGCTGCGCGACGCATAGACCTGCAGGAAGCCGGGATCGGAGATCGAGACCGGAGCGCCGCGCGTATAGAGCAGCACGACGCCGCGATAGATCACCAGCGTTCCGAGCGTGACGATGAAGGAGGGGATCTTGCCATAGGCGAAGAGCGCGCCGTTGAGGAGCCCGCAGGCAAAGCCCACCAGCACCGCCGGCACGATGGCGAAGGCCCCCATGCTGCCCGAGGCGGCGGCAGCCGCAAGGGCGCTCAGCGCGACGGTGGAACCGACCGACAGGTCGATGGAGCCGTTGACGATGACGAAGGTCATCGCCAGCGCCGCCACCAGCAGCACCGTGCTCTGCTGCAGCACGATGAGGCCATTGCCGACGGTGAGGAAACGGTCGGACAGGAGGGCGAAGATGACGCAGAGCGCGGCAAGCAGCAGGACGGGAAACAGGTCCCGGATGCCGGGCAGGCGCCTTGCGCCCGCGGATGCCACGACCGGGTTTTTTGCTACATCATCCACTTTACAACCTCCTCCTCAGAGGGCCTTGCGCCGGGCGCGAAGCGATGCGAGATCGCCCCCCGGCGCGTGACAACGATCTCGTCGGCCACGCCGATCAGCTCGGCGAGGTCTTCCGTCACCATGAGGATCGTCATGCCCTCGCCGGTAAGCTCGCGCATGAGGCGGTAGATCTCCGCCTTGGCGCCGACATCCACGCCGCGCGTGGGATTGTTGAGCAGCAGCATGCGCGGCCGGGTGGCGAGGCACTTGCCGAGCACCACCTTCTGCATGTTGCCGCCGGAAAGCGACGAGGTCGCCGCATCGCGGGCCGCCGTCTTGATGCGCAGCCGCGCGATCATCTCGTCGGCCACGCGGCGTCCCGCGGTCCGGTCGACAAGCCCGCCCGCCGTCCTTGGGCGCACCGCCATCGTCAGGTTCTCCTCGATGGGGAATTCCGGGATCAGGCCCTCGCCGGTGCGGTCGCCCGGCACATAGGCGATGCCCTGCCGCCAGGCGTCGCGCGGATCGCCCGGGCGGAACGGCTGCCCGCCGAAGCGCATGGTCCCCGACAGGACCGGCTCGGCGCCCATGACCGCCGCCAGCATGGCATCGCCGCCCGAACCCTTGAGGCCGCCGATGCCGACGATCCGCCCGGCCGGCACCGCAAGCGAGACCGGGCCAAGGCCGGAGCGCGTGACGACCTCCTCGAAGGCGAGCTCGGCGGGAACCTCCCCTTGCGCCGGCGCGGAGGCGGGCGGGAAGATGCCGCCGTCGAATTCGCGCCCGACCATCAGTTCGTGCAGGCGGCCCTCGCCCATGCCGGCCGCATCGAAGCTGCCGACGAGCGCGCCGTCCTTCAGCACCACCAGCCGGTCGGAAATGTCGAAGACCTCGTTGAGGTGATGGGAGACGAAGGCGACGCCGTGGTCCTGTTCCCGCAGGTTGCGGATTACCGCCAGCAGCCGGTGCGCCTCGCGGTTGTTGAGGAAGGCCGTCGATTCGTCGAAGAAGACGAAGCGCGGATTCGCGGCGAGCGCGCGCGCCACCTCGATTATCTTCAACTGGCCGAGATCGAGGCTGTCGATGTCGGCCGAGACGGAAATGCCGGAGTCCAGCCGGTCGAGGATCGCCTGCGCATCCGCTTTCAGGCGTTTCCAGTCGACGAGGCCGAAGCGGCGGTAGGTGCGAAGCCGGCCGAGCATGACATTCTCGGCGACGGTGAGCGAACGGTTGACGTTGAGTTCCTGGAAGACCAGCGCCACGCCCCGGGCTTCCGCCTCGGCAAGGCTCCTGGGCGCATAGGGCGCGCCCTCCAGCGTGACGGTTCCCGTATCCCAGGGAAAGACGGCGGCGAGCGCCTTGAGCAGGGTCGACTTTCCCGCACCGTTCTCGCCGACGAGCGAGACCACCTCGCCGCGGCTGAAATCGACGGAGACGCCCGACAGGGCCCTGGAAGCACCGAAATTCTTGGAAATGTCGCGGGCGGATAGCATGAAGCCTCCCGGCCGGCCGAAGCGGGAGGAGAGCGGCGGGCGCCCTCCTCCCCGGCAGGCTTTACTTGCTGTACTTCATTTCGAAGACGGCGCTCTCGGCATCCTTGTTATAGGTCTGCGAGTGCGCCTTGAAGTCGTAGACGGGAACGCCGCCCGGGAAATCGGCCTTGAACTGTGCCACGCGGTCCTGCGTCAGCGGCAGGAGTTCGAGCTTGATGTTCGCCTTATCGGCCGGAACCTTGTGATCGTTCAGGAAGTCGTACATCGTCACCAGCGCGAAGCCGCCCTGAAGCCAATGGCCGCCGATATCGAAGAGAAGCTGGCCAGCCTCCACCGCATCGATATTCTCGGGGTTGAGGTCCATGCCGACGACGATGATGTCCTTGCCGGGCACCTTGCCCGCGCCGGTGATGGCCGCCATGACGCCCGTCGCCGTGCCGCCGTTCGCGGCCCAGACGCCCTGGACGTTGGGATTGCCCTGCCAGAGGCTTTCGAACACCGTCTGCGAGGTGTCGCGCACGAAATTGCCGTCGACCTCGCCGACAACCGTGACCTCCGGATGGGCATCGAGCGCATCCTGCAGGCCGGCCCGGCGATCGATGGCGACCGAGGTGCCGGCGGTGCCGTTGACGACGGCGATATATTTCTTGCCGTCGGAAGCCGGCTCAAGCGCGGCGAAGAGCGCCTCGGCCATCTGCTTGCCGGCATCGCGGTCGCTCGGGCCGATGAAGGCGATATAGTTCGGGAACTGCTCCGACTGCGGCGCGAAATCGGCATAGGTATCGGTCAGGATGACCGGGATGTTGCTCTGCGCGGCGAGCGTCAGGCCGGGCACGGCCGTCGCCCAGTAGGGCGTGAAGATGATGCCGTCAACGCCCTGCGCCACCAGGTCTTCCAGGCTCTTGATCATCTGGTCGGGCTTGTTGTCGGCATTGAGCACGACGAGGTCGACGCCAAGTTCGCCCGCACCCTTCTTCATGAAGTCGACATAGGAATTCCAGAACTGCGCGTCCAGCGTCGGCACGACCACGCCGATTGTCGGCTCGTCCGCGGCCTGGGCCGGCGCGACGATGGCTGCGGCCGCCAGCATCAGGCCAGCCGCCATCGACTTGAGAAACGATCTCATTCTCTCTCCTCCACCTTGATCTCCCTGACGGAATCTGGCGTGCGCCGATACCGGCATCATGCCCTTCCGCCCTCAATATGCACCCAAAAGCTATCAAGTTTTTTCAGTCCGGCAAGCTCTATTTGACATCTTTTGGATTCTTTCTGGAATTTTTTGGAATATCTTGACGAAGCGGGGCATCACTCCCTACCCTCGCGGCAACAAGGAGGATTCCCGCCGCATGCTGCCCGCCAAACGACGTGCCCGTATCATCGAGCTGCTGCGCACCGAGCATGCGGCGTCGCTGCGCGACATGGCCGAGACGCTCACCATCTCGCTTTCCACCCTGCGCCGCGACGTCGAATATCTGTGCGAGACCGGCCTCTTGCAGCGCACGCACGGCGGCGCGCTGCTGGAGCCCGCCGCTCTGAAGATGCTGGAGCCTTCGCCGGAGATCGCCTCGGCCATCGCCAGCGCCGAGAAGCAGGCCATCGGCCGCCGCGCCGCCGCCATGATCCAGCCCGGCCAGACGGTGATCTTCGACAGCGGCACCACGACGGCAGCCGCCGCCGCATCTGCGCGCGAGCGCAACGTACCCTTCACCGCCGTCACAAACGATCTCGCCATCGGCTCGATGCTGTCCGGCAACGCCGCCATCCATACGACCGTCACGGGCGGTTATGTGCGGCCCGGCTCCTCGACGCTGCTCGGGGCCGGCGCGATGCAGACGCTGTCGCGGCTGCGCGCCGACATCGCCTTCATCGGCACGCATGCGCTGACCGGCGAGACTCTTTCCGACACGTCGATCGAGCTGGCGGAGATCAAGAGCACTATCCTGCGCGCCGCCGACCGCATCGTGCTGCTCGCCGACAGCGGCAAGTTCTTCAGCACCTCGTTCTGCACCTTCGGCCGGCTGGTCGACGTCCATCTCGTCATAACCGACGACAAGCTGCCGCCCGAGCATGCCGCCGTCATCCGCGCGCTCGGCGTTCCGGTCGAGACCGTCGAAAGCGCGCCGGCCGGTCTGAGGGGCGTGGCGTGAGCCGACTGCGGCTCATTGCCGATGATCTCACCGGCGCGCTCGACAGCGGCTGCGCCTTCGCGGACGCGGACGCCCCGGTGCGGATCGCCGTTCCCGGCCAGCCGCTGCCAGCGGGAGAGCGGGTCGCCGTCAGCACGGAATCACGCGACATGGAGGAAGCGCAGGCGGTGGCGGCCGTCGCGGCCGCAGTGCACGCCTTCGGCGCGGAGAGCCCGGATACCCTCTGGTTCAAGAAGATCGACAGCGTGATGCGCGGCCATCCCTTCGCCGAAACCCTGGCGGCGCTCGAAGCGGGCGGCTTTTCCGCCTGCGTCTTCGCTCCCGCCTATCCCGAAATGGGACGCATCACCCGCGATGGCCGGCAATACAGGGTCGACGGCGCGGGCGCGCCCGTATCCGTCGGGCCGGATTTCCGGCAGGCCCTTGGCCCACTCGGCCCCGTCCTCACCATCATCGACGCCGAGCGGCAGGAAACGTTGCGCGCGCATGTGGCCCGCCTGCGGCTGGCACCCGCGGCGGAGCGGACGTTGTGGGTCGGCACGGGCGGGCTTGCCGCGGCCCTTGCGGGCGCACGCGTGCCGGCCCCGTTCCCCCCGCTGCGCTGCGTGATCGTCGGCACCCGCCATCCCGTGACGCGCACGCAGGTCGAGCGCGCAATCGCGGACAGCACGGTTGCCGAAGGACCGGGCGGCGAAGGTCTCGCCCGGCTGCTCGCGCCGGCCTTCACCGCCGCCAGCGCCGCCGAGACGCATGCCCTGGTACGCCGGCACCTGCCGGACGTCGATCTCGGCGCCGCGGACGCAGCGTCGCTCCTCGTCACCGGCGGCGATACGCTTTCGGTCGTCCTTGAGGCAACGGGGGCGGAGGTTCTGGACTGCATCGGCGAGGCGGCGACCGGTGTTCCGGTCTCGCGCATCCGGGGCGGACGCTGGGATGGCGTCACCATCTTGTCGAAGTCCGGCGGCTTCGGCGATACGGATCTTCTCTCCCGGCTGGCATCGCGGCACGGAGAGCCATAGGCGGGGCGCCCGCCGACGGAAAACCGGCCCCCGGCCGGCATCGAACGCAAGAGGCGGGCGTTTACCTCGTGTCTTGCGGCCGGATATTTATGCCCTTAATGTTCGGACGACGATCTGTTATGGTCGAATCGCGGCGTCGGCGCCGTTTACGGATCGATGTCCGTGACGTCGGTTCTCATCCGCGTAGGCATGTTGAAAGTCTGGAAGATGGTCCCTGCCGAGGTTGTGCGTGATCTTTCCCTGATCGCCGAGATCGTCAATATGGGGGAAACCCCGGAAAAACTCAGCAAATCCTGGATAGGCGACCTGATCGACCGCTACGGCATCACCTACAAGCCGGCGATCACTGATACCGACCGCGACGACCTGTTGCGGCTGGCCGACGAGTTCCGCATCATCTTTTCCATGCAGGCGGATGACCTCGCGGATTTCTCCAACAGGGTTCTCGAAAAGATCCGCTTCTCGCCCCGCATCAAGAACCACGGCGGCTTCGGCTGGCACATCCATTATTTCGACGAGGACTTCTCGTTCGGCGGGCGCACCCGCTCGAATGCCGCCATGTCCATCATGTCGCTGATCGTGCATGAGGAAGCCGCCCGCCTCAAGACCTGCAAGGCCATCACCTGCAGCAAGGTCTTCGTCGATACGACGCGCAATTCCTCCAAGGCCTATTGCGACGTGAAGACCTGCGGCAACCGCGCGCATGTCGCCCATTTCCGCGCCCGGTCGCTGAAACCGGCGCTGCAGGGCTAGAACCCGGTCAGCAATTCGATCTTCGAGCCGTCCGTGAAGCGGGACAGGCGGAACTCGTGCGGATCGACGATCGGCGTGCGGCCGGTGACGATATCGGCCATCAGCCTGCCGGCGCCCGGCCCGATGCCGAAGCCGTGGCCCGAAAAGCCCGTGGCGATGTGAAAGCCGGGAAGGCTGTCGACCCTGGATATGACGGGGATAGCATCCGGCGTGACATCGATATAGCCCGCCCAGCGCTGCGCGACCTTCGCCTTTTCGAACACCGGATAGGCCGCCTTCAGCCTGGCAAGCGCGGTGTCCACCATCCTGACGGACGGTTTCGGATCGAGCACGCGGCAATATTCGAAGGGGCTCGGCTCGTCCAGCGCCCAGCGATTGGGGATGCGCGCCTCGTCGAGGAAGCGCCATCCGAAGCGGAAGGCCAGCGCGCGCCACTCCTTGCGATAGGCGGGCAGGAAATCGAGCGCATAGCGAAAGGCCTTCGGCACGATATCGACGATGTTGCCATGGCCGGAGGCGACCGTGTAGCCGCCGTCCTCGCGCCGGCGTAGCGCGAAATCGTCGCCCCAGACCGCCGGCCCCGGCCCGCCCTCCAGCGGCTCGGTGCGCAGCACCGAATTGAGGACCTTCAACTGCGGCAGGTGGAGGCCGAGCGTGCCGGCAAACAGGTTCGACCACGCCCCGCCGGCCAGCACCACGGCCTTGCAGGCGATGGGCCCGCGCTCGGTGACGACGCCGCTGACGGCGCCGGCGGCGGTTTCGATGCCGCGCACGGCGCATTCGCTCAGTACCGCCGCGCCTCTTGCACGCGCGGCTTCGGCGATGGCGGGCGCTGCTCTCTGCGGCTCCGCCCTTCCGTCGATGGCTGTATGAAGACCGCCCTTGAGAGCCATGTTCCAGCCGGGAAACATCTCGCGCAGCCCGGCGGCGCTCAGCAGGCGGGACCGGAACGGATAGCCGTCGAGATTGCGGCTCCAGCGCTCGTTCGCTGCGCATTCCGCCTCGCTCGCGCAGGTGAAGACGATGCCGGCGCGGCGATATCCAAGGTCCCGGCCGGTGCGCTGGCCCAGCGTCTCCCAGATCCGCAGCGCCTCGGCCATCAGCGGCACCTCGCGCGGGTCGCGCATCGAGATGCGCACCCATCCCCAGTTCCGGCTGGACTGCTCGTGCCCGATGGCGCCCTTCTCGCAGAGCGCCACGCGCAGACCCATATCCGCGAGCTCCAGCGCCGTCGACGTACCGATGATCCCGCCGCCGATCACGACGACGTCCACCTCCCTCGGCAGTTCGGCATCTCCGTGGACAGGCACGACATAGGGTCCGGGCATCGAGGCGCTTTCATCTTTCCGGCGGTTGATCGAAATCCGGGCGTGCCCGTCAGACGGAGTGAGAGGGCAGGTCGAAAGCACCGTGCCGCCCGCGCAGCGTCACCCGCAGCTCCGACCGCTCGGCCAGGACGACCGGAATATCGAGACCGAGGGCCTCGTAAAGGGGCCGGATCTCGTCGCATAGCGGATGAGCGACCACGAAACGCTCCAGGCTGCACCCTTTCGGCGCTTCGGCGGAGGGGTGATTGGGCGTATCCCATTGCGAGACGAGCGGCAATGCGATGCCGAAGCGCGTCGGCTCGACGGCGAGATAACGCCATTCCAGCATCTCGCCGCGCAGCGTCCGGCGGCTGCCGGCGCGGATTTCGGCGGACAGGCCGAAGTTCTCCAGAACAGCCTTCGCCGCATGGATGTCGTCCGTCGACACGACGAACAGGTCCAGGTGATAGCCGGGCTGGGCGGCCATGCGTGCCCCGTTGCCGATCAACGGCTGGTCGGGATCGGGCGCGTCGATGGCGAGATAGAGGCCATCGGCCAGCGACAGCAGCGCGTTGCGCGTTCCCATGCCCGGATGCGAGCCGCCGGGCGCGGCGCGGACGCCGCTCCAGGCTTCCACAGCGTCGACGGCATCGTCAAGCGAGGGAGCGGACCAGGCGAAATGGTCAAGTTTCATGTCTTTCTCCAGATCGGTAGCGTCACAGGACGTTTTGCGGGGCGGCGAAGAAGCGCTCGCGGAACCGCTGCAGGCGGAAGGGCTCGAGCGGGATCGTCGTCGCGCCGGTGTCGATCAGCTCCGCGAGCGTATCGCCCACGCCCAGCGATATGCCGAAGCCGTGGCCGCTCATGCCGGTCGCGATCACCAGATTGCCGCGATCACTCACCTGGTCGAGAACCGGCACGCCATCCGGCGTGATGTCGATACGACAGGCCCATGTCTCGACAAGCGCCATGTCCTCGGTGATGCCGAAGGCGGCCTTCGCGGCCGCGCGGCTGCTTTCGAGCACGCCGTCATTGGCCGGAACCTGCGGGACGCGCAGGGCCTCGTAGCGGTCGGGCGCGCCGGAGAGATAGGCGCTCACCATCCTGCCGTCGTCCCAGAAATGGCGGCCGATATTGACGCGCGTGCCCTCGCGGCTTGCAAACAGCGTGCGGACATAGCGCGGCGCGTAGCGCAGGCTGCGGAACGCCGCGTCATAATCGAGCGGCCCCTGCAGGCCGGGCGCGATGGTGAGGCCTCCGTCGTGGCGCGGCCGCACGAGCGCCTTGTCGAAAATGGTCGGCAGGGCGATTCCATGATCGAACGGCGCGGTGCGGCCCACCGAAACGCGCAGGTCCACCTGCGGAACGGAAATTCCGTAGCGGCGCAGGAAGACACCACTCCATAGCCCCGCAGCGACGACGACCGTTTCCGCGCGCACCTCGCCCTGCTCGGTGACGATCCCCGCCACCTTGCCGGCCTGCATGAGCAGCCCCTCGACCAGGCAGTTTTCCCTGACATCGGCGCCCTTGCGGGCCAGCGCCCGCGCGATGGCTGGGGCGGCGAGGCTGGGCTCGGCCCGGGCGTCGCTCGGCGTGTAGAGGCCGCCGAGGAACGACGCCTGCAGGCCGGGATTGATGGACCGGATGCCGGACGAGGCGACAAGCGTGCTGTCCACGTCGAATTCGCGCGCGATCTCCAGCCAGTCGCGCATCCGGCCGAGCTTGTCCTCGTCGGAGGCGAGCGCGATGATGCCGCTGGCGCGGAAGCCGGTGACGTCGCCGATCTCCGCGTCGATGCGGTTCCACAGATCGAGGCTGCGCTTGATGAGCGGCATTTCGCGGCGGTCGCGGCCCTGCTTGCGCACGAAGCCGGAATTCTTGCCCGATTGCTCGCCCGCGATCCGCCCCTTCTCGTAGACGCCGACGGAAAGGCCCCTGCCGCTCAGATACCAGGCGATGGCGCATCCGATGATGCCTCCGCCGACGATTGCGACATCAACACGCTTCAGTTGTTTGGATGACATTTTCTCTTTCCGGCGGGAGCGATCAGAGGATCTGATCGAGGAACAGTTTCAGGCGATCGGACTTCGGATTGTCGAAAATCTCCGACGGCGTGCCCTGCTCGATGATGCGGCCCTGGTCCATGAAGACGACGCGGTCGGCGACGCGGCGGGCAAAGCCCATCTCGTGCGTGACGACCGCCATGGTCATGGGGCTGCCATCCGCGGAGGGGCGGCGGGCGAGGCTTTCCATGATCTCCAGCACGCCCTTGACCAGTTCCGGGTCGAGCGCGGATGTCGCCTCGTCGAAGAGCATGATCCTCGGGCTCATGGCGAGCGACCGGGCGATGGCGACACGCTGCTGCTGGCCGCCCGACAGGCGGGCGGGCAGCGAATCCAGCTTCTCCCCGAGACCCACGCTGCGGAGCGCGCGGATGGCGATCTGCCGGGCCTGCTCGTGGTCGATATGGCGGACCTGCTCCAGTGCGAACATGACGTTGCTGAGGGCCGACATGTGCGGGAACAGGTTGAAGCTCTGGAACACCATGCCGACATCGGCGCGCAGGGCATTCAGCGGTCCCTCCCTGGTCGGGAAGGGCTGGCCGAAGATGTCAAGCGTGCCCCCATCCACCGGCTGGAGCCCGTTGATGCAGCGCAGCAGCGTGGACTTGCCCGAGCCGGACGGTCCGATCACGCACACGACCTCGCCGGTCCTGATCTCGAAGCTGACATGGTCGAGGGCGCGGAAATGGCCGAAATCGACCGTCAGGTCCTTCGCCTCCACCAGCACCTCGCCGGCAGCGGCAGTCCGGCGCGCCGCCTGTGATACCGGTAGAGCCGGCGTTTCCGCGCTTTCGACGGCGGGGGCGGCGGCCTCCGCCTGCCGCCTGCGGGCGAAGAACGCGCGCAATGCCGCGGGCAGGACGGGCCGGCCGTTGCGCATTTCCTTGTCAAGATAGTTCACCAGATGCGTCATCGGGACGGTGATGACGAGATAGGCGATACCGACGGCGACCAGCGGCGACAGGTTGCCGGTGCGCTGGGAAATGTCTTGGCCGATGCGATAGAGCTCGCGCTCGCTCACCATCAGGCCGAGCACGAAGATCAGGCTCGAATCCTTGATGATGTTGATGAACTGGTTGGTCAGCGCGGGAATGACCCGGCGGATGCCCTGCGGGAAGATCACGCGGTACATCGTGCGGTGCTTGTCGAGCCCGAGCGAGCGGGCCGCTTCCGTCTGGCCCCTGTCGACGCTCTGGATGCCGGCGCGCAATATTTCCGCGATATAGGCGCTGGCGACGATGCTGATCGCGATGATGCCGTAGGGATAGGGATTCTGCCCGAAGGGCCGGAAACCGGCGAAGGGCAGGCCCTGCCCGACGATGAAGATCGTGACGATGGCAGGCAGGCCGCGGAAGATATCGATATAGACCTTGGCGGCGACGCGCACGACCGTCACCTGCGAGATCGCCATCAGCGACAGGGGCGCGCCGATGATGATGCCGATGATCGTCGAATAGAGGGAGATGGTGAGGGTGTTGTAGTAGCCGACGCGCAGGATATCGGGGACCACCTGCAACATGTAGGAGAGATTGAAGAATGTATCGAGAATCCCTGACATGTGGTCTCCTGCGGGAACGGGCATCGTATCGTACGACGGCCCCGCGCGGGCGTGGCCGTCGTAATGCGAGGATCAGCGGGTCGGCATGAAGTCCGGGCCGGGCAGCGTGGGAACGCTTTCCCCGACCCATTCCTTGTAGATCTTCGCGTAGGTGCCGTCCTCGATCATGTCGGCGATCGCCTTGTTGACGGCGGCCAGCAGGTTCGGGCGATCCTTGGCCACGCCGATGCCGGCCGGCTGGTCGTCGTTGGGGATGGAGACCACGACCGAGAGCGGACGCTGCGAGGACGCGACATAGGTCGCCGCCAGCCCGCCGTCGAAGAAGGCCGTGTCGACCTGGCCGGACTGCAGCGAGATGAGGAGCGCGGCTGAATCCGGGAACGGAACGATCTGCGTATCCTTGTAGGTCTCGTTGGCATAGGTTTCCTGGATGCTCGCGGCGATGACGCCGAGACGCTTGCCGGCAAGGCCTGCCTCGTCCTTGATGCCCGAATCCGAGGGCGTCAGGATCGTGTAGGAACCGACGAAATGCGGGCTGGAGAAATTGATGATCTCCTTGCGCGGGATCGTGATGGAGTGCGAGCCGGCCGAGATATCGCAGACATGGTTGGCGACCGCCGCGAAGATGCCCTCGAAGACGGAGATGCGGTATTCCGCCTTCAGGTCCAGCCGCCGGGCGATGTCCTTCGTGAAGGACACTTCGTAACCCTGCATTTCGCCATCGATGACCGACGACATCGGCGCATTCGCATCGGTAACGCAGACGGACAGCGTGCCGGGATTGTTCAGTTCCAGATCCGTGCCCTGAGCGAGAGCCTGGCCGGACCAGGCGACCAGGATCGTGCCGGCTGCGAGACGAAGGAGTCCATTGCTTGCCATGTGCGTATTCCCCTTTTTGATGGCGTGCGGTGGCTGCTGCGATCACGGCCTCGGCCGTGCGAGCCATCCCGACGTTAGCATTTGTAATTAGTGTGTCAATAATTGATAATTACATTCCGATGTCGTTTTCGCGGTCCTGCATGGCCTGAAAATCCACCGGAAAAGCCCGACGCATGCAGGAGCCGGAAGTGGCGCATCGTCCTTCATGGTGACGCGGTCGAACTATCCGGCGGTCAGCGCAGTGAGACCCTCGAAGCAGCGGAAGCGGTTCTTATGTCACGCGATCCTGCCACCGGCTGGTTCGCAAGTCGCCGCAGCGAAGATGAGGCCGCCATGGATGTAGCATCGGCAAAAGCTCCGACGCGAAGGCCCGGAGGACGTCAAGCCGAGCAGGACAGGTCCTCCGCGCCTGACGGACGAGCAGTTCACCCTCTTAAATTCTCCGAGAGCACGGGCCACGCTTGATCATCGGCTGGACTTGGCCAGAAGCAACTCGGCCGCCAACCCGATGATAATACGGGTCGCACATCGCTGGGGTCGGGAATGCGGATCGCACCCGCATCCTCGGCCAGCCGGGCACGTTTCAATCCAAGCCCCCGTACAGGAGCCGGTCAGCAGGAAGCGGATGGCGGCGAGGCCGGTGGGATGCTCACCCTCCATCTCAGTCGCGAGCATCTTTTTCCGAGCTTCTCGATCGCAATGCGGCTGCCGCTCGCGCAGTGGGCTCGCGATCTTCCGACCACCTTGAAGTACCGGCATGGTCATCCGCGAGGATGGTGGGGGCCAGCCTTGTCCTGACTACGCGGGCCGAGCACGCTCATGCGCGGCGGAAGATGTAGTCCGTTTCCTGCCGCAAGGTCTCGCCCGGCCGCAGCACCGCGGGCGGAAAGTTCTCGTGGTTGACGGCGTCCGGCCAGACCTGGGTTTCCAGGCAGAAGCCGGCGAAGGGGCCGTAGCGGCGGCCGCCGAGGCCGGGGGCGGGTGGGTTCACCTTCGCGCCCGTATAGAGCTGCACGCCGGGTTCGGTGGTCAGGACCTCGAGCGAGATGCCGGAGAGGGGGCTGCGCACCGCACCCACCGGCCGCTTTGCCTGCCGCTCCCGCGAGAGGCAGAAATTGTGGTCGAAGGCGACGCCGCCCGGCTCGACCTGGCGGCGCATCGGCGTCCAGCCTGTGAGGTCGAAAGGCGTGCCGGCGACCGGGCGGATCTCGCCGGTCGGGATGAGGTTCTCGTCGACGGGCAGGTAGTGATCGGCGGCAAGGCGGATGTCGTGGCCGAGCGCGTCGGCGCTGCCGTCGAGGATGAAATAGCTGTGCTGGCAGAGGTTGACGGGCGTCGGCGCATCCGTCGTCGCCTCGTAGGTCACGGAGAACACGCCGTCGCCGGGTAGCCGGTAGGTGCAGGCGATGGCGCAATTGCCGGGATAGCCGGCGCGGCCGGCCGGATCGGTCAGCGTCAGGGTGACGAAATCCGCGCCCTGCTGCGCGACCTGCCAGGTCTGCCGGCCGGTTCCGTCGCTGCCGCCGTGCAGGTGCGTCACGCCGCGCTCGTTGCATTCGAGTTGGTAGGCAATGCCGTCGATGGAGAACCGGCCGCCGCCGATGCGGTTGGCGCAGCGGCCCGGCGTCGCGCCGAAATAGGGGGAATGGTCGAGATAGGAGGCGAGATCCTCGAAACCCAGCACGAGCGGAGCATCGTGCCCCGCAAGCCTGAGGTCCTGGATGATGGCGCCGAAGGTCAGCACATGCGCCGTCAGCCCGCCACCGGAGATCGCGATGCGCTCGACCGCCCCGCCCTTTTCGAGGCGCCCGAAGATTTCATTTCCTGCATCCACGCCTCTGTCTCCTCGCCAGCGAACTTGCGCTGCCAGCCTGCTGCGATTCCCGCAGGCCCGCAACTAAAAAATCATACTTTTTAGCCGCCTTCAGAAGGTCTTCTGATAGACGATGAAGGGCGTCTTGTCGGCGATGCGATCGTAGAGACGGCGGGCGGTGGCGTTGAATTCCTGCGTCATCCAGTAGACCTCCGGCGCGCCTGCTTCCTTCGCCTTGGCATAGACGCCCTCGATCAGCGCCCGGCCGATGCCGCTGCCGCGCACCTCGGGGTCGGCATAGAGATCCTGCAGGTAGCAGATGTTGCCGATGGTCCAGCAGGAACGGTGGAAGAGGTAATGCGCAAGGCCGACGGGCCTGCCGTCGAGCGTGGCGAGGAGGCCGCGATATTCGCCTTCCGCCGCCACGCCGGTCAGCCGGGCGAAGGTGCTGGCGAAGATTTCATCCGGCAGCACCGTCTCGTAGAAGGCGAGATAGGCGGTCCACAGGCGCCGCCATTCGCCTTCATCGTCTTCATGCAGGGGGCGAATGACGATGCGGCTCATGGGTCAGGCTCCCGTTCCGATTTCTTCAAGGTCGTAGGGCGTGGTCTGGTAGATCTCGTTGATCCAGTTGCCGAACAGCAGGTGCGCGTGGCCGCGCCAGCGGTTCTGCGGCGGCAGCGACGGATCGTTGTGCGGGAAATAGTTCTTCGGCAGCTTGATCGGCACGCCGGCCGAGACGTCGCGGAAATATTCCTCGGCGAGCGAGGTCGAATCATATTCGACGTGGTTGAAGATGTAGAGCCGGTTGCCCGCCTTCTCCTGCACGAGGCAGACGCCCGTCTCGTCGGAATCGAGCAGGATGTCGAGTTCCGGCACCGCGCGGATGTCCTCGATGCGGATTTCCGTCCAGCGCGAGACGGGAACCTCGAAATTGTCCGAGAAGCCGTTGAGATAGACCGACGAGGGCTTCCGGTTGTGGTGGCGGTAGACGCCGAAGGCCTTCTCCTCCAGCGTGCGCTTGGGCACGCCGTGGAAATGATAGATCGCCGCCATGGCGCCCCAGCAGACATTGAGCGTCGAATGGACATTGGTCTTCGTCCAGTCGAGGATCTGCTTCATCTCGTCCCAGTAGGTGACGTCCTCGTAGTCGAGGGTCTCCACCGGCGCGCCGGTGATGATGAAGCCGTCGAACTTGCGGTGCTTCACCTCCTCCCACGTATCGTAGAAGGCGAGCAGATGGTCTTCCGACGTATTCTTGGCGCGGTGGCCGCCGACGCGCACCAGCGACAGCTCGACCTGCAGCGGCGAGGCGCCGACGAGGCGCGCCATCTGCACTTCCGTCTTGATCTTGTTCGGCATGAGGTTGAGCAGCCCGATCTGCAGCGGGCGGATGTCCTGCCGGATCGCCACCGTTTCGGTCATCACCCGCACACCCTCGTCGACGAGGGTCTGGAAGGCAGGGAGCGTATCAGGAATCTTGATGGGCATGTTTCAACTCGATCCAAAACAAAACCGGCCGCAACGATGTCGCAACCGGTCCACGTAAGGCTCTTCCTCGCGCGGCCCTTTAGCGACTTGTTTAACGTGGCTGCAAGCCGGCCGGCCAAATCACCACGAGGTTCCTAGATAACGCTCCTGCGCGCGCGAATCAATCCGGCAGCTTTCTGCCGGCGGCGGGCGGGACGAGGCTCCTCAGCCCTCCAGCTCCTCGCGCAGCATTTCCAGCTCCAGCCATTCCTCTTCCATCTTCGTCAGGCCGTCGCGCAGCGTCTCCATCTCGGCGGCGAGCCGATTGAAGGTGGCGGGGTCCTTGGCGAAGAGGTTCGGATCGGCCATCTTCGCCTCGCGGGCGGCGATCTCCTTCTCCGCCTTCTCCATCTCCTTCGGCAGGTTTTCGAGGGTGAATTTCTGCTTGTAGGAGAGTTTTGCCTTGCCCCTGCCGTCCGTGGGACCGGCGGAGGGCGTATCGGCAACCTTCGCCTTCTCGGCCTTTTCCGCCTTGCGCTTCTCCTCGATCGCGCCGCGGCGCTGGGCCATCATGTCCGTGTAGCCGCCGGCATATTCGATCCAGCGTCCATCCGGGTTTTCCGGATCGGCCGGCGCGATGGTGGAGGTGACGGTGCGGTCGAGGAAGTCGCGGTCGTGGCTGACGAGGAGGACCGTGCCGGCAAAGCCCGTGACGAGTTCCTGCAAGAGGTCCAGCGTCTCGATGTCGAGGTCGTTGGTCGGCTCGTCGAGGATGAGCAGGTTCGTCGGGCGCGAGAGGATGCGGGCCAGCATCAGCCGGGCACGCTCGCCGCCCGACAGGTTGCGGATGGGAGTGCGGGCCTGTTCCGGCTGGAACAGGAATTCCTTCATGTAGCCGGTGACATGACGCTGCTCGCCATTGACCAGGAGCGTCTCGCCGCGCCCGTCCGTGAGGTAGTGGGCGAGCGTGTCGTCGAGGTTCAGGTCCTCGCGGCGCTGGTCGAGCGTGGCGATTTCCAGGTTCGTGCCGAGCTTGACCGAGCCGCTGTCGGGCGCGAGTTCACCGGTCAGCATCTTCAGCAGCGTCGTCTTGCCGGCGCCGTTGGGGCCGACGAGGCCGATGCAGTCGCCGCGGTGGACACGGATCGAGAAGGGCGCGACGATGGTGCGCTCGCCGTAGCTCTTGGTGATCTTCTCCGCCTCGATGACCAGCTTGCCGGATTCCTGCGCGTCGGAGGCGCTCGCCTGCACGCTGCCCTGCGGGCCCTTGTGGCCGCGGTAGCGGGCGCGCAGGTCGTGCAGCGCGCCGAGGCGGCGCATGTTGCGCTTGCGCCGGGCCGTCACGCCGTAGCGCAGCCAGTGCTCCTCGCGCTCAATGGCCTTGCCGAGCTTGTGCTGTTCCAGCTCCTCGGCCTCCAGCACCTCGTCGCGCCAGGCCTCAAAATGGGCAAAGCCGCGATTGAGACGGCGCGACTGGCCGCGGTCGAGCCAGACGGTGGCGTTGGAGACTTTTTCCAGGAAGCGGCGGTCGTGCGAGATGACGACGAGGGCCGAGCGGGTCGATTGCAGCTCGCCTTCCAGCCATTCGATGGTGGGAAGGTCGAGATGGTTGGTCGGCTCGTCGAGGAGCAGGATGTCCGGCTCCGGCGCCATGACGCGGGCGAGCGCCGCCCGGCGCGCCTCGCCGCCCGAAAGCGACTTCGGGTCCTCGTTGCCGGAAAGGCCGAGATGTTCGAGGAGATAGGTGACGCGGTAAGGGTCGTCGCTCGGGCCGAGGCCCGCCTCGGCATAGGCGGCGACGGTGTCGTAGCCGTCGAAATCGGGGGCTTGGTGCAGGTAGCGGATCGTCGCGGAGGGATGGCGGAAGACCTCGCCCGACTGCGCCTCGGCAAGCCCGGCGGCGATCTTCATCAGCGTCGACTTGCCGGAACCGTTGCGGCCGACGAGGCAGATGCGCTCGCCCGGCTCCACCTGCAGGCTCGCGCCTGACAGCAGCGGCGTGCCGCCGAAGCTGAGGAAGATGTCGTCGAGTTTGAGAATGGGCGGTGCCAAGGGTCAGGCTCCTGAAAAGTCATAGGGCCGGGCGATGAGGAGCGCGCGGCCGGAGGCGAGCGAAAGGCGGATCGGGCCTTCCGCGACATTGGAGATGGTGCGGGACGAGCCGAAGGGCAGCGAGAAATCGGCGAGAGGATAGCGCACGTTGTCGATGAAGAGGCCGGAGAGCGGCGAAAGGCCGAGGACGGAGAAGAGGCTGTGCTTCGGCAGGTCGATCTCGCGCGTGCCCGGCAGCAGCGGCCACGCCTCCTCCTCGCCCGAGGTGAGCTTGATGGAAAAGCCCTCCTCCTCCAGGAAGACGGCATGGACGAGGTGCATCATGGCGTGATCGCTGCGCTCGCCGCCGAGCGCGCCGGCAAGGACGATCCTGCGCGCACCCCGTTCGGCGGCGGCGGAGACCGCGATGGCACCGTCCGTCTCGTTCTTGGCGGCCGGCCAGGGCTGCCGCTCGACATCCGGCCAGGCAGCGATGAGTTCGGGCGGGGTGGAATCGAAATCGCCGACCCACAGTTCCGGCGTGACACCGAGGCAGGCCGCGTGCCGCATGCCGCCATCCGCCGCCACGACGCGCGCGCCGGCCATGTCCGCGCGAAGACGCGGCGTCACGGTGAGCGCGCCGCCGAGGAGGACGACGAAGGTCTGGTCTGTGGTTGCCGGCATGGTCATGGCTGATGCCCTTAGCGCATGTTTCCGGGAAAGGGAAAGATTTTGGCGGCCGGAACCGGCGGACGGCACATGGCGCATTCGTCCGCGCGCGGCTCCCGCTCGGGCAAATGCCGGATGCTCCCTAGGAAAGCAAGGGTGTGCCGGGCGGCGGATCCTCGGGTTAACCCCGGGACAGCGGCGGCGGGCGGGGATCGCGAGACGGAAGCCTTACGTCTCGACGAGACGGAGCACCTTGTCGAAGACCTTCAGCACCTGCTTCAGCTCGTGGCCCCGCTTGAGGATGGTGCCGTGCTGGTTGATGACGCTGTAGGCACCCTGCTTGGCGGCGAGCTTCGGGTTCTTCTCGATGCGGTAGAGCGGCATTTCGCCGGAGCGCTTGAAGACGGAGAAGACCGCCCTGTCGCGCAGGTGGTCGATGGCGTAGTCGCGCCACTCACCCTCGCCGACCATGCGACCGTAGACCCAGAGGATCGCATCGAGTTCCCGGCGATGGAAGGTCACCGGCAGCGGGTCCCTGCTGTCCCGGTATTCCCTGAGGTCGACCACCACGTTGGGCGCCTGCAAATCCGGCTGATCGGTCATCGAATCTCCGCACCTCGTCTGTGACGGCACGGTGACAGTGTGCCTGACCGGCGCCGAAATGCAAGGCGGAGGGGGCAGGGCATGCGTTTTCGCAAAAATCCGTATCGCCGCATTTCAGACAAACAGAAGCCCGAATTAAAGGAGAGAGTTCGCCCGTCGCCGCCATGCCGGCCGGCTGCCTGTGCGGGAAGCCGGTCTGGTATGGCAAGCGTCTGTCGAGGCTGCCCTGTATTCCGTTGCCGGCAGCTTCGTCCCGGTCCGGTTCGTGTTTCTTCGAACCCTCAAGCCCCAGCCCCTCGAAGAAGCCGGACCGGACCTCCCCATCGGGGAGGTTTGCTCAGCGGGAAGCGCGCTCGCCCGTCAGCACCCTCGCGCCGAGGATGGCGCCGGGCGTGTCGGCGCTCTTCATGCGCTGGATCAGCACGGCGCAGCCGCCGGCCTTCTTTTTCTTCTTCAGCATGTCGGCGGGAAGCACCAGGTTGGTCTCCTTGCCTTCCCACATGCCGATCGTTTCCATGTCCGTCACGGAGTGCCAGTAGTTCACCGTCTTGCCGCGGTTCTCGCCCTTGTCGATGTCGATCGTGCGTTCCTGCTCGAAATAGGCGATGACGATGTTGGCCTTGCCCTCGCCCGGGCCCACGCGGATGCGCAGCTCGTCGTTCTTCACCTCCACGTCGACCGGCACCTTCAGCCCCTTGCCCTCATCCGGCATGGAGGCGATGCGCGCGCGGATGCCTGTTATGTCGGCGCCGTTGATGTGCTCGCGGCCGTTCAGCACGGCCTGCGGCGTGTAGACGCCGTTGCGGCCGAACATGCGGGCATAGGCATATTGCCGATCGGTATTGTCCTTCGAGGCGAGCGTGTCCGTCCAGCCGAGATAGTTCCAGTAGTCGACGTGATAGGAAAGGGCGACGACCTTGCCTTCGCGCGCCAGCGTTTCGAGCGCCTTGTCGGCGGGCGGGCACGAGGAGCAGCCCTGGCTGGTGAAAAGCTCGACGACGCCCTTCGGCGCGCCCGCGTCCTGCGCATGGGCGGCGCCGGCCCCGAGCGCCAGCAGGATCGCCAGACATTCCGGTATGTGCGGTCTCGGCATGGTCATTCCCAATGGAGCGCCGGCCATGGCCAGCCTTTCGGGCCCGTCTTACGCCCTTGCCGCTTCAACAGGAAGTCACGATGGAGTGAGATTTTTCCGGCCGAAAACGAAAGATGCCGGGGCTTTCGGCCCCGGCACTTCGTTTCTCGGGCTGAACCCGCTCAGGCTGCGAGGTCGCGCAGAACGGTCTGCAGGATGCCGCCGTTGTTCATGTAGGTGACCTCGTCCAGCGTATCGATGCGGCAGAGGAGCGGAACCTCCTTCACCGTGCCGTCGGAATAGGTGATCCTGGCGATCTTCTTCTCGCGCGGCTTGATGTCGCCTTCCAGGCCCTCGATCGTGACGATCTCGTCGCCCTTGAGGTCCAGCGAGGCCCAGGTCGTGCCGTCCTCGAAGACGAAGGGCACGACGCCCATGCCGACGAGGTTGGAGCGGTGGATGCGCTCGAAGGACTGTGCGATCACGGCCTTGACGCCGAGAAGGTTGGTGCCCTTGGCCGCCCAGTCGCGCGAGGAGCCGTTGCCGTATTCGACGCCGGCGAAGATGACGAGCGGAACGCCCTCGGCCTTGTACTTCATGGCCGCGTCGTAGATCGACATCTCTTCCTTGGTCGGATAGTGGATCGTGTAGCCGCCTTCCTTGCCGTTCGGGCCGAGCATGTGGTTGCGGATGCGGATATTGGCGAAGGTGCCGCGCATCATGACTTCATGGTTGCCGCGGCGCGTGCCGTACTGGTTGAAGTCCGCCACCGCGACGCCGTGACCCGTAAGATACGCGCCGGCCGGCGAGGCCGCCTTGATCGAGCCGGCAGGCGAGATGTGGTCGGTGGTGATCTTGTCGCCGAAGAGGCCGAGGACGCGCGCGCCCTCGATGTTCTTGAGGCCCGAGCCGGTCTTGCCCATGCCGACGAAGTAGGGCGGGTTCTGCACATAGGTCGACTGGTCGTCCCAGGCGTAGGTCTGTCCCGCCGGCACCTGCACGGCCTGCCAGTTCTCGTCGCCCTTGAAGACGTCGGCATATTTGGCGGCATAGAGCGCGCGGGTGACGTATTTCAGGATGAACTCCTGAATTTCCTGCGAGGTCGGCCAGATGTCCTTGAGGTAGACCGGATTGCCGTCCTGGTCCTCGCCGAGCGGCTCGCTGGTGAGATTCTTCTGGACCGAACCTGCGAGCGCATAGGCGACGACGAGCGGCGGGGAGGCGAGGTAGTTCGCCTGCACGTCCGGCGAGATGCGGCCTTCGAAGTTGCGGTTGCCCGAGAGGACGCCGGCGGCGATCAGGCCCTTGTCGTTGATCGTCTTGGAGATCGGCGCCGGCAGCGGGCCGGAATTGCCGATGCAGGTCGTGCAGCCGAAGCCGACGAGGTTGAAGCCGAGCTTGTCGAGGTCGGCCTGCAGGCCCGACTTGGCGAGATATTCGCCGACGACCTGCGATCCCGGCGCCAGCGACGTCTTGACCCAGGGCTTCGTCTTCAGGCCCCTGGCGACCGCGTTGCGGGCGAGAAGGCCGGCGGCGATGAGGACCGACGGGTTGGACGTGTTGGTGCACGACGTGATGGCGGCGATGGCGACGTCGCCATGGCCAAGGTCGTAGTCCGTGCCCTCGACCGCGTAGCGGTTCGCAAGCTGGCCGGGCTTCTTGTAGTCGTTGTCCATCGACGCGGCGAAGCCGGAGGCGATGTTTTCGAGCGGGATGCGGCCTTCCGGGCGCTTCGGGCCGGCCATGGCCGGAACCACGTCGCCGAGGTCGAGTTCGAGCGTGTCGGTGAAGACGAGGTCGGAGCCGTCGCCGTCACGCCACATCCCTTGAGCCTTCGAATAGGCTTCGACGAGGGCGATGCGCTGCTCTTCGCGGCCGGACATGGTGAGGTAGTTGACGGTCTCGCCGTCGACCGGGAAGAAGCCGCAGGTCGCGCCGTATTCCGGGCCCATGTTGCCGATCGTCGCGCGGTCGGCGAGCGTCATGTTGTCGAGGCCGGGGCCGAAGAATTCGACGAACTTGGAGACGACGCCCTTCTTGCGCAGCATCTGTACGACCATCAGCACGAGGTCGGTCGCCGTGACGCCTTCCTTGAGCTTGCCGGTCAGCTTGAAGCCGATGACCTCGGGCAGAAGCATGGAGACCGGCTGGCCGAGCATGGCGGCTTCCGCCTCGATGCCGCCCACGCCCCAGCCGAGAACGCCGAGGCCGTTGATCATGGTCGTGTGGCTGTCCGTGCCGACACAGGTATCCGGGTAGGCGACGATCTCGCCGTCTTCTTCCTTGGTCCAAACCGTCTGGCCCAGATATTCCAGATTGACCTGGTGACAGATGCCGGTGCCCGGGGGAACGACGCGGAAGTTCTTGAACGCCTGCTGTCCCCACTTGAGGAAGCGGTAGCGCTCGCCGTTGCGCTGGTATTCCAGCTCGACGTTGCGGGCAAAGGCGGTCGGCGTGCCGAATTCGTCGACGATGACCGAGTGGTCGATGACGAGATCGACGGGCACGAGCGGGTTGATCTTCTCCGGGTCGCCGCCAAGAGAGACCATCGCGTCGCGCATCGCCGCAAGGTCGACCACGGCGGGAACGCCGGTGAAGTCCTGCATCAGAACGCGCGCCGGGCGATAGGCGATCTCGTTTTCGACCGTGCCCTTGTTCGTCAGCCATTCGGCGACGGAAAGGATGTGCTCCTTGGTGACCGAGCGGCCGTCCTCGAAGCGCAGCAGGTTCTCAAGAAGCACCTTCATCGAGTAGGGCAGCTTCGAGACGCCGGCAAGGCCGTTCGCTTCGGCCTTCGGAAGGCTGTAATACACATAGTCGGTGCCGTTGACCGTAAGGACCGAACGACAATTGAAACTATCCAGGGACTTGGACATCTTTTACCCCGTCTCGTCTGGCGCCAGAAAGCTGACGTACGAACGCCCGTGCGCGTTTAGCGCGTATGGGATGCGGGTGCGGTCATTTCCGCTGTCCGTACGCGGAAATCATTCCCGTGTTCGGCGCTTGGATGAAATTCACGCCGACCGCTGGCGTGTTGCGGGCGTTATAGATAATTTCTAAGAAACGATCCAGACTGCCCGGCGGTAAATCGGGACAATTTTTTTGCATTGCGACCAAGGTCGTAAAGGGAAAGTGAAGTGACATGCGGCTCGTCGCCGAAGCATTGAGCGCCAGACGCGGCGAGGACCTGATTTTCCAAGATATTTCCTTTGAAATCGATGGCGGTGAAGCGCTTGTCGTCAAGGGGCCGAACGGCTCCGGCAAGTCCACGCTGCTGCGTGTCCTGGCGGGCCTCCTGCCGGCCCATTCGGGGACCGCGGAACTCCTTGCTGCAGCGCAACCGGTCGGGCGGCTCGGCGAGGCCGCGCACTATCTCGGCCACCGCAACGCGATGAAGCGGGAACTCACCGTCGAGGAGAACCTTTCCTTCTGGAAAACCTTCTTCGGCGACCTTGCCGGCGGCACGGGCGTTTCGGTCAACGAAGCGGTCGAGGCGGTCGGCCTCGGCAGCATCGCCCACCTTCCCTTCGGCTATCTCTCGGCCGGCCAGCAGCGCCGCATGGCCATGGCCAAGCTCCTCGTTTCCTGGCGCCCGGTCTGGATCCTCGACGAGCCGACCGCGGCCCTCGACGCCGCCGCCGAGACCATGTTCGCCGGCCTCGTCAACGCCCACCTTTCCCGCGGCGGCATCGCGCTTGCCGCAACGCACCAGCCGCTCGGGCTGGAGGACGTGAAGGAACTGCACATGAAGGGCTTCGAGCCTGCCTCCTATGCGGGAGAGTGGGCATGATCTCCCTCCTCCTCCGCGACGTGAAACTCTCCGTGCGCGCCGGCGGCGGCGCACTGGTCGGCGTCCTCTTCTTCATGACGGTCGTCGCCGTCATTCCCTTCGGCGTGGGGCCGGATCTCAATCTCCTCGCCCGCATCGGCCCCGCCATCCTGTGGATCGGCGCGCTGCTCGCCTCCCTCCTCGGCCTCGACAGGCTGTTCCAGGCCGAGCGCGAGGACGGCTCGCTCGATCTTCTCCTCATGCAGGAGACGCCGCTGGTGCTGACGGTCTTCGTCAAGTGCCTCGCCCACTGGATCGCGACCGGCCTGCCGCTCGTCCTCGCCTCGCCGCTGCTCGGCCTCTTCATGAACATGGACGAGACGGCCATCGGCGCGACGACGCTGACCCTTCTGGCCGGCACGCCCGCCATCACCTTCATCGGCGCGGCGGGCGCGGCGGTGGCCGTGGCGCTGCCGCGCGGCGGCCTGCTCGTCTCCATCCTCGTGCTGCCGCTCGCCATTCCCGTGCTGATCTTCGGGGTGAGCGCGGTCTATGCGGCGATCCAGGATCCCGCCCCCTTCCTGCCGCCCTTCCTCATTCTTGTCGCACTCAACCTGTTCTTTGCCGTCATCGGCCCGGTCGCGGCGGCCGCGGCCCTTCGCCTTTCCAGCGACTGACGCGTCAAATTGACAGAAGGCGATTGCGGCAGATCAATTGAAGACCGGGTGCTTCCGCGTTAAAGAACCATCATGAGCGAACCGAGCCTTGCCATCCGCAAATTCACCGACCTCGCCAACCCCACGCGGTTCCTGGCGCTGGTCGCCATCGTCTGGCCGTGGCTTGCCGGGCTGACGCTCTGTCTCTTTGCGGTCGGGCTCTACCTCTCCTTCGCGACGACGGGTGACTACCAGCAGGGCGAGACGGTGCGCATCATGTATGTGCATGTGCCGACGGCCTGGCTCTCGATGATGTGCTATTCGGTCATGGCGCTCTCCGCGCTCGGCACGCTCGTCTGGCGCCATCCGCTCGCCGACGTCTCGGCCAAGGCGGCCGCCCCCATCGGCGCCTGCTTCACGCTCGTCGCGCTCATCACCGGCTCGCTCTGGGGCAAGCCGATGTGGGGCACATGGTGGGTATGGGATGCGCGGCTGACCTCCGTCTTCGTGCTGTTCCTGATGTATCTCGGCCTGATCGCCCTCGGCCGCGCCATGGACGACCCGACGCGCGCCGCCAAGGTCAGCGCGGTGCTGATCCTCGTCGGCTTCGTCAACATCCCGATCATCAAGTTCTCGGTCGAGTGGTGGAACACGCTGCACCAGCCGGCGAGCGTCATCCGCATGGACGGCCCGACCATCGACCCGGAATTCCTCTGGCCGCTGCTCGTCATGGCCGTCGCCTTCACCATGCTGTTCTTCACGCTGCACATCCTTGCCATGCGCAACGAGATCCTGCGCCGGCGCATCGCGGTGCTGCGGCGACACGCCGCCCGTGCCGCCGGCCGCGCGGGAGGCGCCGCATGAGCCACGCCTTCTACGTCACCGCATCCTATGTCTCGGCCTTCGCCGTCACGCTCGGCCTCGTGCTCTGGGTCTTCATCGACCACCGCGGCCGACGCCGCGAGCTGGAGCAGCTCGAAGCCGCCGGCATCCGCCGCCGCTCCGCGCGCAGCGAGGACGCACGATGAGCGAGAACGAGGGCAATGCCGGGGACGCGGGCAAGCGCACGCGCCTGATCCTTGCCGCGCTGCCGCTCGCGATCTTCCTCGGCCTTGCACTGATCTTCTGGACGCAGCTCAATTCCGGCCGCGACATCTCGGAAATCCCCTCCGCGCTGATCGGCACCAAGGCGCCCTTCCGCGACCTCGAACCGCTCGCCGGCGCCACGAAGGACGGCACGCCTGTGCCGGCGCTGACGGCGCAAACGGCCGCGGGCAAGCTGACGCTCGTCAATTTCTGGGCCTCCTGGTGCGTGCCCTGCCGGCAGGAACACCCGGTCATCCTGGCGCTGTCGAAGGACCCGCGCATCACGGTCGTCGGCGTCAACTACAAGGACGGCAGCGAGAATGCGCTGCGCTTCCTCGGCGAGCTCGGCAATCCTTTCTCGGCCATCGGCCTCGATCCCGTCGGCAAGATGGCGATCGACTGGGGCGTCTACGGCATCCCGGAATCCTACCTCGTCGGGCCTGATGGCACGATCCTCTACAAGCGGGTCGGTCCGTTCGATGACAAGAGTTTGAAAGATGGGCTCTATCCGGCGATCGAGAAGGCGCTCGGGACGCCCGCTGCGGGCGGCTGATCTCCATGACCTAGGGCAATCGCGGAAGCGTTCGCCCCTCATCCGGCCTGCCGGCCACTTGCTCCTTGGCTGCGCGGCGAAGGGGATATGCCGCGCCGTTTTCCTGAACCCGCAACGATGCGCTGGGCAAGTCCCCTCCCCGCTTGCGGGGAAAGGCTCAAGGTGACGGGCAGCCCCGCTGCACGACCGCCGCCGCGCAAGATGCCGCACGGTTTCCGCCGCCACCCCTTGCGCGCCGAAGCGCACGGGATTATGCCTTCTTCCGCTCTAACGGGGTGCCCCGCAGGTTCCGACCTGCCGGCTGAGAGGCGTTCGCCAACCCGAAGAACCTGATCCGGCTCGTACCGGCGGAGGGATTAGACGGCTCAATCCAGCGCCCTATTCCCGTTTGTGACCAGACAAGGAGGCGCTGATGCGCACGGCATTTCTTTCTTCCATCACGGCGCTCGCCGTATCGTTGGCCTTTCCTGCCTTCGCACAGGAAAAGACGCTGACCGTCTACACCTATGAGAGCTTCGTTGCCGAATGGGGCCCGGGGCCGAAGGTCAAGGAGATCTTCGAGAAGACCTGCGGCTGCAAGGTCGAATGGGTCGGCGTCGCCGACGGCGTGGAACTGCTGACCCGCCTCAAGCTGGAAGGCGAGGGCACGAAGGCCGATGTGGTGCTCGGCCTCGACACCAACCTGATCTCGGAAGCCAAGGCGACCGGCCTCTTCGAACCGCACGGCCTGAAGCCGGAAGGCCTCACAGTTCCCGGCGGCTTCTCCGACGATACGTTCCTGCCTTACGACTACGGCCACTTCGCCGTCGTCTACGACACGGAGGCGCTGAAGACCCCGCCGGCAAGCCTCAAGGAGCTGGTCGAGGGCGACCCGTCGGAGAAGATCGTCATCGAGGACCCGCGCACCTCGACGCCCGGCCTCGGCCTGCTGCTCTGGGTGAAGTCCGTCTATGGCGACAAGTCGGCGGAAGCCTGGGCCAAGCTCAAGGACCGCGTGCTGACCGTCACCCCCGGCTGGTCGGAAGCCTATGGCCTCTTCACCAAGGGCGAGGCGCCGATGGTGCTCTCCTACACGACCTCGCCGGCCTATCATGTGATCGCCGAGAATACCGAGCGCTACAAGGCCGCCGCCTTCTCCGAGGGCCATTACATCCAGATCGAGGTCGCCGGCCTGACACGCACCTCCCATGACAAGGACCTCGCCCGGCAGTTCCTCACCTTCATGACGGGGCCGGATTTCCAGTCGATCATCCCGGAAACCAACTGGATGATGCCGGCCGCCAGGACCCGCGATCCGCTGCCGGCCGCCTTCGACGCGCTGGTGAAGCCGGAAAAGACCTTCCTGATGTCGTCGGACGAGGTCGCGGCGAACCGCAAGGCCTGGATCGACGAATGGCTCGGCGCGATGAGTGCCAAGTAGCATGATCTTCGCCCGCGCCGAACGACGGACGCTGGACATCGCCGGGGGCCTTGCCCTCGGCGGCGTGCTGCTCTTTGTCGGCGCGGCGACCGCCCTGCTGCTCGCCCATGCGGGCGGCGGCAGTGGCGCGCCGCTCCTCGATGCCTATATCGGCCGCGTCGCGCGGTTCACGCTGGTGCAGGCGGCGCTTTCGACGCTGCTTTCCATCCTGCTCGCCATCCCTGTCGCCCGGGCGCTTGCCCGGCAACGAACTTTTCCCGGCCGCGTCTGGATCGTCCGCCTCTCCGTCGTGCCGCTCGGCCTGCCGGCGCTGGTCGCCGCGCTCGGCGTCGTCGGAATCTGGGGGCGGCAGGGCGTCGTCAACGATCTCCTGCGCCTTGCCGGCCTCGAAAGCCCGGTTAGTGTCTACGGGCTTGCCGGCATCCTCATCGCCCATGTCTTCTTCAACCTGCCGCTCGCCGCGCGCTTCCTGCTCGCCGCGCTCGACCGCATCCCGCCGGAATACTGGCTGTCCTCGGCCAATCTCGGCATGGGTTCCGGCGCGGTCTTCCGGCTCATCGAATGGCCGGTCATCCGCCGCGTGCTGCCCGGCATCGCCGGCCTCGTCTTCATGCTCTGCGCGACGAGCTTCACCATCGTGCTCACCCTCGGCGGCGGGCCGGCGGCTACCACCATCGAGGTCGCGATCTACCAGGCGCTGCGCTTCGATTTCGATCCCCAGCGCGCCGTGCTGCTCGCCTTCCTGCAGATCGCCGTGACGGCGGCGCTGCTCTGGCTCATCTCGCTCTTCGGCCGCCCGCCGGAGGAAGGCATGACCGCCGGCCGCGCCATCCGCCGCTTCGACGGCCGCCGGCGGCGCGTTCCGGATGGCCTCGTCATCCTCCTCTTCACGCTCTTCACCGCCGCCCCGCTCGCCGCCACCCTCGTCTCCGGCCTTGCCGCCGATTTCGGCCGGCTGGCGGCCGATGCGCAGCTCCACCGCGCGCTCGCCACCAGCCTTGCCATCTCGCTCGCCTCCGCCGCCCTCAGCCTTGCCGTCGCCCTTCCCGTCGTGCTGGTGCCGCGCCTTGCCGAAAGCGGCGACGGCGGGGCGGCGACGCGGCTGATGGGCCGCGCGCTGCCGGCGGTCGGCTCGCTGATCCTGCTGGTGCCGCCGGTCGTCGTTGCCACCGGCTGGTTCCTGATGCTGCGCACCTTCGGCGAGACGGGCCGCTTCGCGCCCTTCGTCGTCACCGTGCTCAACGCGCTGATGGCGCTGCCCTTCGTCATCCGCGTGCTGGAGCCCGCCTATCGCACGCATCTTTCCCGCACCGCGCGCCTCGCGCTCAGCCTCGGCGTCACCGGCTGGCGGCGCTTCCTGCGCATCGACTGGCCGGCGCTGAAGAAACCCTTCCTCACCGCCTTCGCCTTCGCCATGGCGCTGTCGCTCGGCGATCTCGGCGCCGTCGCCATCTTCGGCGCGGAGGGCTTCGTCACGCTGCCCTGGCTGCTCTATTCCCGCATGGCGAGCTACCGCACGGCCGATGCCGCGGGCATCGCGCTGATCCTCGGCGTGCTGTGCCTGCTGCTGACGCTGCCCTCGACCGCCACTGATCGCCAAACCGAAAGACCCGGCTCCGATGCCTGATCCCGCCATTTCCCTTGCCGACGTCACCGTGCGCTTCGCGCAAAAGCGCCTCGCCTTCGACTGCGCCATTCCGGCAGGGGCCGCCGTCGCCGTCGCCGGCCCCTCGGGCGCCGGCAAGTCGACGCTCTTCAACGTCATCGCCGGCTTCGAGAGGCCGGCAAGCGGCAGCGTCGCGCTGTTCGGCAAGGACATGGCCGGCCGCGATCCGGCGGAGCGGCCGGTCTCCGTCGTCTTCCAGGACAACAACCTCTTCGCCCACCTTTCCGCCGCCGACAATATCGGCCTCGGCATCGATCCGGGCCTGAGGCTGGATGCGGCGGGCCGTGAGGCGATCGGCGCCGCGCTCGCCCGCGTCGGCCTTGCCGGCTACGAAAAGCGCCTGCCGGGCTCGCTTTCCGGCGGCGAGCGGCAGCGCGTGGCGCTCGCCCGCGCGCTGGTGCGCCGCCGGCCGATCCTGCTGCTCGACGAGCCCTTCGCCGCGCTCGATCCGGCCATGCGGGCGGACATGGCGCGGCTCATCGCGGAGCTTCATGCCGAGACGAAGAGCACGCTCCTCTTCATCACCCACCAGCCCGAGGACATCAGCCGCCTTGCCGAGCGGGTGCTGTTCCTGGAGGCCGGCTCGATCCTCCTCGATGTACCGGCGGCGGATTTCCTTGCACGCAACGATCCACCTGCCGTTGCAAAATTCCTCGGCCGTTCCGGCATTTAGCGAGGGGAGGGGCGATTTGGCGGGGCGGGGCGCCACAATTTGGTCGCCCCCCTGTGTCACCGGAGCCACAGGAAAACCGTTTGTCGAATCGGGAGTTGCCGGCCGGGTATGGCGCGTCTATCTCATCCGTTCGAAGGCGCGACGATGCGCGTTCGCACCGCAGCCGAGGGCTGTGGCACGGGCGCGGACCCATCAAGGGGCTTGGGCAAGAGACATGGCGAAGGCAACGCAGGAAGCTGCAACGGTATCCGGACGCGGGGTCGCAAGGCCCGTCGCGGCCCTGCTGTTTGCCGGCACGCTGCTGGCCGGCTGCCAGTCCCTCATCGAGCAGAGCTATGAGCCGACGGTCTCGCCCTCTTCCAACCCGCAGATCGTCGAAGAGGTGCAGAAGAACGATCCGCGCGCCCAGATGGGCGCCCGCGAGCATCCGCGCATCGTGGCGAGCTACGGCGGCGAATACAAGGACGCCAAGACGGAGCGGCTCGTCGCCCGCATCACCGGCGCGCTGACGGCCGTTTCGGAAAACCCGAACCAGTCCTACCGCATCACCATCCTGAATTCCCCGGCCATCAACGCCTTCGCGCTGCCGGGCGGCTATCTCTATGTGACGCGCGGCCTGCTGGCGCTCGCCAACGACGCCTCGGAAGTGGCCGCCGTGCTGTCGCATGAAATGGCGCACGTCACCGCCAACCACGGCATCGAGCGGCAGAAGAAGGAAGAGGCCGAGGTCATCGCGAGCCGCGTCGTCGCCGAGGTGCTGTCCAGCAACATCGCCGGCAAGCAGGCGCTGGCGCGCGGCAAGCTGCGCCTTGCCGCCTTCTCGCGCAACCAGGAGCTCCAGGCCGACGTCATCGGCGTGCGCATGCTGGGCGAGGCGGGCTACGATCCCTATGCCGCGGCGCGCTTCCTCGATTCCATGGCCGCCTATGCCCGCTTCACCGCGGTCGATCCCGACGCCGACCAGAGCCTCGACTTCCTGTCGAGCCACCCGAACGCGCCGCAGCGCGTCGAGCTTGCGCGCCTGCACGCCCGCGCCTTCGGGGCGGAGGGCACGATCGGCGACCGCGGCCGCGACTACTACCTCGCCGGCATCGACGGCCTGCTCTACGGCGATGCGCCGGAAGAGGGCTATGTGCGCGGCGAGACCTTCCTGCACGGCAAGCTCGGCATCCGCTTCGACGTGCCGGAAGGCTTCCAGATCGACAACAAGGCCGATGCGGTCCTGGCGACCGGTCCCGGCGACGTCGCCATCCGCTTCGACGGCGTCGCCGACAGCCGCGGCCAGGACCTCGTCAACTACATCTCGAGCGGCTGGGTGACGGGCCTCAAGCCCGAGACCATCCGGCCCATCACGATCAACGGCCTGCCGGGCGCCACCGCCCGGGCCGCCGCCGACCGCTGGGAATTCGACGTCACCGTGGTGCGCATCGACAGCCAGATCTACCGCTTCCTGACCGCCGTGCCGGCAGGATCCAAGGCGCTGGAGCCGACGGCGGCGATCCTCAAGGGCTCGTTCCGCAAGCTGACGGCAGCGGAAACGGCCTCGCTGAAACCGCTGCGCGTGCGCGTCGTCACGGCCCGCCCGGGCGACACCGTCGCCTCGCTTGCCGGCCGCATGATGGGCACCGACCGCAAGCTCGACCTCTTCCGGCTGATCAATGCCATGACCGCGACGAGCACGGTCAAGCCCGGCGAGAAGTTCAAGATCATCGCCGAGTGATTCCGGCCGCCTCTCGTTCGAAGGCGGGATGCTTCCGTGGATTTCCGCGCCGAGCCCGCCTGTGCGAACCCCGGCCCGCCTTCCCGGCCTACGCCATCGTCGCCGGATAATCCGTCGCCGGCGGCTCGGTTTGGGCGCCCTCGCCAAGCGGGCGCTGCATGAAGACGGTGTCGAGCCAGCGTCCGTGCTTGAAGCCGGTTGCGGTCATGCGGCCGCTGTGTTCGAAGCCGGCGGCGGCGTGCACGGCGATGGAGGCCGGGTGCGCGCCGCCGATGACGGCGACCATCTGGCGGAAGCCGAGAGTCGTGCAGCGGCGGATGAGCTCCGCCAGCAGCGCCTTGCCGACGCCCTTGCCGCGTGCGTCCGGCGCGAGATAGACCGAGTCCTCCACCAGCCAGCGATAGGCCGGGCGCGTGCGGAAGGCGGAGGCATAGGCATAGCCGAGGATGAGGCCGGTCTGCTCGACGGCCACGATATAGGGATAGCCCTTGCCAGCGATAGCCTCGAACCGTGCCGCCATCTCGTCGAGCGACGGCGGGTCGATCTCGTAGCTCGCCACGCCGTTCAGCACGGATTCCCGGTAGATTTCGGTAAAGGCGGCGATGTCGCCGGGCACGGCGGTGCGGATGACGAAGCTCATGGATGCCTGCAGGAACGGTTGCGACGGGATGCGCAGCGTTTTGCGGCCGGAATCGCCCGAAAGGCAAGCATAAAGAGGGGACGGGGCCATCCCCCATCCCCTGCCATGCTTTCCGCCGTCGGTCCGGTCAGGCGCCGTAGACGATGAGAAGGTCCTTCGCGTCGATCTGGTCGCCGGCCTTGACGAGGACTTCCGAGATCATGCCGTCCTTCTCCGCATGCAGCGCCGTCTCCATCTTCATCGCCTCGATGGACAGCAGTACGTCGCCGGCCTTGACCGCCTGGCCGGCCGAGACCGAGACCGTGGAGATGACGCCCGGCATCGGCGCGCCGAGATGGGCGGCGTTTCCGGCATCGGCCTTGCGGCGCACGGCCGAGGTGGCGGCGCGGTTGCGATCCGGCACCTTGATGAGGCGCGGCTGGCCGTTGAGCTCGAAGAACACCTTGACCATGCCCTGCGCATCCGGCTCGCTTTTCGCCTGGTGCAGGATGACGAGGGAAACGCCCTTTTCCAGCTCCGGCTGCAGCTCCTCGCCGGGCGCCAGGCCGTAGAAATAGGCCGGCGTCGGCAGCACGCTGACCGGGCCGTACAGGTCGGCGGCGAGCGCATAGTCGGTGAAGACCTTGGGATACATGAGGTAGGAGGCGAACTCGAAGTCGTCGACCTTGCGCTCCAGCTTGTCCTCGATGGCCTTCCGCTCGGCATTAAGATCGGCCGGCGGCAGCAGCGAGCCCGGCACCGCGGTATAGGGCTGCTCGCCCTTCAGCGCCTTCTTCTGCAGGCCGGCCGGCCAGCCGCCCGGGGGCTGGCCGAGATCGCCCTTCAGCATCGAGACGACCGATTCAGGGAAGGCGATGTCCTTGCCCGGATTCTCGACATCGGCGACCGTGAGGTCCTGGCTGACCATCATCAGCGCCATGTCGCCCACCACCTTGGAGGACGGCGTCACCTTGACGATGTCGCCGAACATCTGGTTGGCGTCGGCATAGGCCTGCGCGACGCGGTGCCACTTGGTTTCCAGGCCGAGCGAGCGGGCCTGTTCCTTGAGGTTGGTGAACTGGCCGCCCGGCATTTCATGCAGATAGACTTCGGAAGCCGGCCCCTTGAGGTCGCTTTCGAAGGCGGCATACTGGAAGCGCACCGCCTCCCAGTAGAAGGAGATGCGGCGGATCCATTCGGGATCGAGGCCGGGATCGCGTTCCGAGCCCTTCAGTGCCTCGACGATCGAGCCGAGGCACGGCTGCGACGTGTTGCCGGAGAGCGCATCCATCGCCGCATCGACCACGTCGACGCCGGATTCGACGGCGGCGAGCACCGTGGCGGCGGCAATGCCCGAGGTGTCGTGGGTGTGGAAATGGATCGGCAGGTCCGTCGCCTCGCGCAGCGCCCTGAAGAGCACGCGTGCGGCGGCGGGCTTCAGCAGGCCCGCCATGTCCTTCACCGCGATCATGTGCGCGCCGGCCTTTTCCAGTTCGCCCGCAAGGGCGGTGTAGTACTTGAGGTCGTATTTCGGGCGGGCCGAATTCAGGAGGTCGCCGGTATAGCAGATCGCCGCCTCGCAGATCTTGTTCTCCTCGGCGACGGCGTCCATCGAGACGCGCATGTTGTCGACCCAGTTGAGGCAGTCGAAAACGCGGAAGACGTCGATGCCGCCTTTGGCCGCCTGGCGCACGAAATACTTCACGACATTGTCGGGATAGTTCTTGTAGCCGACGCCGTTCGCCCCGCGCAGCAGCATCTGCAGCAGCAGGTTCGGCGCGTCCTCGCGAATGCGGGCAAGGCGGTCCCATGGGTCTTCCGTCAGGAAGCGCATGGAGACGTCGAAGGTGGCGCCGCCCCAGCATTCCAGCGAGAAGAGCTGCGGCAGGGCGCGGGCATAGGTGCCGGCGACACGCGCGATGTCATGCGTGCGCATCCGGGTGGCGAGTAGCGACTGGTGCGCGTCGCGCATGGTCGTGTCCGTCAGGAAGACCTGGTTCTCGCCGCGCACCCATTCGGCGAACTTCTTCGGCCCGAGTTCGTCCAGCTTCTGCTTGGTACCGGGGGCGATCTCGCCCTCGATGAAGGGCACGACGGGCCGGGCGACGTCGGCCGGCGGCTTCGGCCGGCCCTTGGCCTCCGGATGGCCGTTGACGGTGACGTCGGCGAGATAGGTGAGCAGCTTGGTGGCGCGGTCCTGGCGCTTGACCTGCTGGAAGAGCTCCGGCGTGGTGTCGATGAAGCGTGTGGTGTAGGAATTGTCGCGGAACTTCTCGTGGCTGATGATCGCCTCGAGGAAGGTGAGGTTGGTCGCGACGCCGCGGATGCGGAACTCGCGCAGCGCCCGGTCCATGCGGTTGATCGCCTCCAGCGGGCTCGGCGCCCAGGCGGTGACCTTGACGAGCAGCGGATCGTAGAAGCGGGTGATTACCGCCCCCGGATAGGCCGTGCCGCCGTCGAGGCGGATGCCGAAGCCCGAGGCCGAGCGATAGCCGGTGATGCGGCCGTAGTCCGGGATGAAGTTCTGCTCGGGATCTTCCGTGGTGATGCGGCACTGGAGCGCGTGGCCGTTGAGGCGGATGTCCGCCTGCGCGGGCACGCCCGATTCCGGTGTGCCGATGGCATGGCCGTCGAGGATGTGGATCTGGGCTTTCACGATGTCGATGCCGGTCACGACCTCGGTGACGGTATGCTCGACCTGGATGCGCGGGTTCACCTCGATGAAGTAGAACTTGCCCGAGTCCATATCCATCAGGTATTCGACCGTACCGGCGCCGACATAGTTCGTCGCCTTGGCGATCTTGATGGAATAGGCGGCCAGTTCCTGGCGCTGGGCCTCGCTGAGATACGGAGCCGGCGCGCGTTCGACGACCTTCTGGTTGCGGCGCTGGACCGAACAGTCACGCTCGAAGAGATGCACGACATTGCCGTGGGTGTCGCCGAGGACCTGGCTTTCGACGTGGCGGGCGCGCTCGACGAGCTTTTCCAGATAGACCTCGTCCTTGCCGAAGGCGGCCTTGGCCTCGCGCTTGGCTTCCGTCACCTCGCGGATCAGGTCCTTCGGGTCGCGGATGGCGCGCATGCCGCGTCCGCCGCCGCCCCAGGATGCCTTGAGCATGACGGGATAGCCGATCTCGGCGGCAAGCCGGTGGATTTCCGTCTCGTCGTCCGGCAGCGGATCGGTGGCGGGCACGACCGGCACGCCGACGGAAATGGCGAGGTTGCGCGCGGCGACCTTGTTGCCGAGCTGGCGCATCGTATCCGGCCGCGGGCCGATGAAGGTGATGCCGGCGGCATCGCAAGCATCGACGAATTCGGGGCTTTCAGACAGAAGGCCGTAGCCGGGATGGATCGCGTCGGCGCCCGAGAGCTTGGCGACACGGATCACCTCGTCGATGGAAAGATAGCTCTCGATCGGGCCGAGGTCGCGCGCAAGATGGGAGCCGCGGCCGATCTGGTAGCTTTCGTCCGCCTTGAAGCGGTGCAGCGCCAGTTTGTCCTCCTCCGCCCATATCGCGACCGTTTTCAGCCCCAGTTCATTGGCCGCGCGGAACACGCGGATGGCGATTTCTGAACGGTTGGCGACAAGGATCTTGGAAATGGGCAAGTCGAGCTCCTCAATGACTTGGACGCGGGAAATGCTGCACCCGCGAAGGGATTATTAGCGGGTAATTTCCAAAGTTCAATTTTGCTTTCGTCATCGGGCGAAAGATTTGCGCCGTCAGGAAACCAGGCCGAGCCTGAAAGCGATGGCGATCGCGTGGTGCCGGTTGCGCGCGCCGAGCTTCTCCTGGATGCCGTTCATGTACCAGTCGACGGTGTGGCTGGAGATGCCGAGGACGCGGCCGATGTCGTGCGAGGTCATGCCCTCGGCCAGCAGGCTCAGCGCCTCCATCTCCCGGCGCGTCAGCTCGACATCGACGACGGCCGAAAGGCGTGCGGCCGTGTCCGGATCGGCCGCCTGGACGAGCTTCCAGTAGAGCCGCCGGGCGATGCCCTCGAAAAGCGCCACCTCGACGCCTTCCAGGTCGACCGGCCTGCCGCCGAGGCTGAGGCTGCCGATGAGCCCGCGCCGGCCGTGGACGGGAAACATGTAGCCGTCCTCCAGCCCGTTGTGACGCGCATCCACCATCATGCGCTCCATGCGCTTGCGGTGCGGGCTCGCACGGAAGGCGCCGAGCGTGTCGCGCCAGCGAAACCCCGCCTGCGCATAGCCGAGATAGCGCACGGTCGGATCGACGTGCATGTAGCGCTTGCGCAGATAGGTTTCCGGCCAGCCCACCGGCCAGTGGCCGGCAAGGAGCAGGTTCTCGGGCCCCTCCACGGGCCGCAGCGCCTTGATGAGCCCGTAATAATCGAAACCGTAAAGCGCCAGCAGGCGCTCGAACTCGGCCGTCGTCTCGTCCCGGCCGCGCAACTCGTCGATCAGTGCAAGGAATTGCACCAGCAAGTTGATCTTCATGTGCCCCGCGCTTGTCTGGCTTCGTTTAACCAACTGATAAAGCTGAACCCGACCGACAACCGGCCCAAGCGCTCCACTCGCATTCCCTGCCTTACAATTGGCAGGATCGCATGTTGGAAATCAATCGTTTTGCATGCGTGAGCGGGTTGAGTTCACAAAATCACGCAAGATTTCAACCCGGTCACGAAATTTGCTTGACCCGGAAGAACTTTTGCCTCTTCCGCTGATTAATACCCGCAGCGAAGGGACTGAAGGTGCACTCGCTGCACCGCACAACAGGTATCGCCGGAAAGGCCCCATTGCCGTGTCTTTGTTTCAGGTCTATGCACGAGCCCTCAGCTATCTCGGTACTTACAAGCTTCGCGTCGGCCTGGTGGTGGCCGCCAATATCGTTCTTGCGGTGATCACCATCGCCGAACCGATCCTGTTCGGCCGCATCATCGACGCCATCTCCAGCAAGGGCGACGTCACGCCGATGCTCCTGATGTGGGCAGGCTTCGGCCTGTTCAACACCATCGCCTACGTGCTCGTCGCGCGCGAGGCGGACCGGCTGGCCCATGGCCGCCGCGCGAGCCTCCTGACGGAGGCCTTCGGACGCATCATCTCCATGCCGCTGTCCTGGCACAGCCAGCGCGGCACCTCGAACGCGCTGCACACGCTGCTGCGCGCCTGCGAGACGCTGTTCGGCCTCTGGCTGGAATTCATGCGCACGCACCTTGCCACCGCCGTCGCGCTCGTCCTGCTGATCCCGACGGCCTTTGCGATGGACTATCGCCTGTCGCTGGTACTCGTCGTCCTTGGCGCGCTCTACGTCGTCATCGGCAAGGTGGTGATGAACCGCACCCGCGAAGGCCAGGCCTCGGTGGAGAACCACTATCACACGGTCTTCTCCCACGTCTCGGACTCGATCAGCAACGTCTCCGTCGTGCACAGCTACAACCGTATCGAGGCCGAGACGCGCGAATTGAAGCGCTTTGCCGAACGGCTGATCAATGCGCAGTTCCCGGTGCTCGACTGGTGGGCGCTCGCAAGCGCCCTCAACCGCATCGCGTCCACGATCTCCATGATGACGATCCTCGTCATCGGCACGGTTCTGGTGCAGCGCGGCGAGATCCGGGTCGGCGACGTCATCGCCTTCATCGGCTTTGCCGGCCTGCTGATCGGGCGCCTCGACCAGATGAAGGCCTTCGCCACGCAGATCTTCGAGGCGCGCGCCAAGCTGGAAGACTTCTTCACGCTCGAAGACGCCGTGAAGGAACGCGAGGAACCAGTCGGTGCCGGCGAGCTCGGCGAGGTGAAGGGCAAGGTCGAGTTCCGCAATGTCGGCTTCGACTTCGCCAATGCCACGCAGGGCGTGCGCGACGTCTCCTTCACGGTGGAGGCGGGCCAGACCGTCGCCATCGTCGGCCCGACGGGCGCCGGCAAGACAACGCTCGTCAATCTGCTCCAGCGGGTCTACGAGCCGCAATCCGGCCAGATCCTCATCGACGGCATCGACATCTCCACGGTGACGCGCAAGTCGCTGCGCCGCTCGATCGCAACCGTCTTCCAGGATGCGGGCCTGCTCAACCGCTCGATCTCCGACAATATCCGTCTCGGCCGCGAGGGCGCGACGCACGAGGAGATCGTCGCGGCGGCGGAGGCGGCGGCGGCGAACGACTTCATCGCCTCGCGCCAGAGCGGCTACGACACGCATGTCGGCGAGCGCGGCAACCGGCTTTCCGGCGGCGAGCGCCAGCGCATCGCCATTGCCCGCGCCATCCTGAAGAACGCGCCCATCCTCGTGCTCGACGAGGCGACCAGCGCGCTGGACGTGGAGACGGAGGCGCGCGTCAAGGCGGCGATCGATTCGCTGCGCCGCAACCGCACGACCTTCATCATCGCCCACCGCCTGTCGACGGTGCGCGAGGCCGACCTCGTCGTCTTCATGGATCACGGCCAGGTCGCCGAGCTGGGCACGTTCAACGACCTCAGCCAGAGCAACGGTCGCTTCGCCGCGCTCCTGAGAGCGAGCGGCATCCTGACGGATGACGACGTGCGCAAGAGCCACACGGCTGCCTGAGCGACGTCACCGCTTGCGCGGATCGCCGCCTTTGACCGGCAGGGCCTGCAGGCCCTGCCGTTTTGCATTCGCGATGACGGTTGCCTGCCAGTCGAGATAGCGCGCATAGGCAAAGTGCAGCGCGATGCCGAGGATCACGTAGAGCGTGCCGAGCACCGGGTTCTTCCCGGTGACGAACATCAGCACCTGCCCGGCCATGGCGAGGATCGTGCCGAAGATGAAGACGGCCAGCGAATGCCGGCCGACGGCCACCAGCGGATGCGACAGGGGCAGCGCCGCCCAGGTCGACAGGGCCGGGATCGTCGCCACGAGATAGGCGCCGGCCAGCACATGCAGGAGCCGGGTGGCCGACAGGAACGTCTTGTCGAAGCCGGTCAGGACGGCGGGCAATCCGTAGGACAAGTCGATGCTCCACCAGGAGAACACCACCCAGAACATCGAGACGACGAGATAGGCCGCCGAAAGCGCAAGCAGAACAGGGCTGCGCGGAAAACCCTTCGTCCTTGCCCGCAGCACGCCGACGAAGCCGATGACGAACAGGAACTGCCATGAGAGCGGGTTGAGGAACCAGTAGCCGTCGTCGAGGAAATTCGACGGCGCGATCCGCCAGATGCCGGCACAGAGCCAGATCGTGCCGGAGACGGCAAGGAGCAGGCGGGCGCTTCGCCGGTAGAGCCAGAGGAAGCCCGGAAGCATCAGGAAGAGCGCGGCATACATGGACAGGATGTTGTTGTAGCCGAACTGGTGGCCGAGCAGCACCATGCTGACGACGCCCTCGTCGGTGCGGTCGACGACCGCGCGCAGGTTGATTTCCGACAGCAGGTCCGGCCGGGCGAACCACAGCGCCCCGCCCGCGAAGATGGCGAAGGTGATGATGCTCGTCATGATATGGGCGACATAGAGCGTCAGCGCCCGGCGCAGGATGCGCAGCGTCACGGCCAGCCGCTCGCCGACGGCGAAACGCGACCCGTAGGCGAGCCCGACGGACATGCCGGAGATCAGCACGAAGGCCTCGGCCGAATCGGAAAAGCCGAAATTCTTGTGCGTCAGGTGCTCCAGGTACTGGCCCGGGACGTGGTTGACGAAGATCGTCAGGAGCGCGAGGGCGCGGAAGACGTCGAGGCGCGTGTCGCGTTCGCGCGGCACGGCGCCTGCCGGTCTGGTCTTGTCTGTCATGATACGCTCTGATTCACATAGGTGGATCAGAGCAAATAGCCCTCGTTTGAAGATTTGATGACGATGCCGTTCACGGTCGCCTGCCATCCGCCGTCATCCGCGCGGTCGACGCGGATGGAGAGCTTCTTCCCGTCGAGCACGAGCGTCGCGGTGTAGCCGCTCCACGCGGCCGGCAGGGCCGGCTCGACGAAGAGGCGGCCGTTCTCCTTGCGGATGCCGAGGATGCCCTCGACGGCCGCGCGGTAGAGCCAGCCGGCCGAGCCCGTATACCAGCTCCAGCCGCCCTGCCCGGTGCGCTCGCCCACCCCGTAGACGTCGGCCGCCACGACATAGGGCTCGACGCGGTAGCGCTCTGCGCCGTCCCGATCGAGCGCGTGCCGGATCGGATTGAGGAGGTCGAAGCAGGCATAGGCGTCGTCGCCCCGGCCCTGGCGCGCGAGCGCCAGCACGACCCAGGTCGCCGCATGGGTATACTGGCCGCCGTTCTCGCGCACGCCGGGCGGATAGGCCTTGATGTAGCCGGGATCCTGCGGGGTCTCGGCGAGCGGCGGGGTGAACAGGCGGATGATGCCGTTTTCCCGGTCGACGAGTTCGGCAAGGACGGCATCCATCGCCCGGCGCGACCGCGCCTCATCCCCCTCGCCGGACAGCACGCTCCAGCTCTGTGCGATGGAATCGATGCGGCATTCCGCGCTTTCCGAGGAGCCGAGCGGCGTGCCGTCGTCGTAGTAGCCGCGGCGATAATAGCCGCCGTCCCAGCCGGCGGTTTCCAGCGCTTGCCCGAGGCGGCCGAGATGGCCTTCCCAGGCATCGGCGCGGCCGTGGTCGCCGCGCGCGCGGGCGATCGGTACGAAGCCCCGCAACGTGCCGGCAAGGAGCCAGCCGAGCCAGACGCTGGTGCCGCGGCCGGCCTCGCCGACGCGGTTCATGCCGTCGTTCCAGTCACCGCCCAGGATGAGCGGCAGGCCGTTCTCGCCGGTGCGCCGGAGCGCAAGGTCGAGTGCGCGGGCGCAATGGTCGTAGAGCGACGCCTCCTCGGGCGAGCGGCCCGGCCTGAAGAAGGAATCGTGCTGCCCTTCGGCGAGCGGCGGGCCCTCGATGAAGGCGAGCGTCTCGTCGAGCACGCCATGGTCGCCGGTGGCCCGGCAATAGTATTCCACCGCATGGGCGAGCCAGACGACGTCGTCCGAGATCGTCGTGCGCACGCCGGCACCGGTATCCGGCAGCCACCAGTGCTGCACGTCGCCCTCGACGAACTGGCGCCGGGCCGCATTGAGGATCTGCCCGCGGGCAAGCTCCGGGCGATGCAGCACGAAGGCGAGCGTATCCTGCAACTGGTCGCGGAAACCATAGGCCCCGCTCGCCTGGTAGAAGGCCGAGCGCGCCATGATGCGGCAGCCGAGCGCCTGGTAGGGCAGCCAGTCGTTGACCATCCGGTCGAGCGCCGCATCCGGCGTCTTGACCTGCAACGTGCCGGTGAAGCCCTCCCAGAAGGTGCGGACCGACGCCATGACGGTATCGAAATCCGCCGCGCGGCTCTTGTCGGCGAGCGCCCGGGCGCTGTCGGCATCGGCCGTGTCGCCGAGCACGAAGACGAGCGCGCGCTTTTCACCGGGCTTCAGCGTGATGTCGACGGCAAGCGCCGCGCAGGGGTCGCCGATGCCGTCGGTATTGCCGGAAAGCGCCTGCCCCGTCGCAAGCGCTGCCGGCAGCCCGACGTCGCCGGTGCGGCCGATGAAGTCGCGCCGGCGCGCGGTGAAGCCCGCAAGCGGCGCATCGACGGCGAAGAAGCTGGTCCGGCCGGCGAAATCGAGGCTGTAGGGATTGGTGGCGAGCAGTGCGCCACTCTCCTCGTCGTGGCTGGTCAGCACGAAGGGCGCGGTCCGGGCGGGATTGTTGCCCAGCACCCATTCGACATAGCCGTAGACCGAGAGGCTGCGCGCCGTGTCGCCGGTATTCTTCACGACGAGGCGCGAATACTTGACCGGATCCTCGGGATCGACCGTCTGCACGAGGTCGAGCTCGATGCCGTCCTCCCAGCTTCTGAAGGCGGTGTAGCCGAGGCCGTGCCAGGTCTCGAACTTGACCGAGGACTTGCGCGAAAGAGCGGCAAAGGGCGTCATCACCGTGCCGCGGTCGCGGTCCCGCACGTAGAAGGCTTCGCCGGGGCGGTTGACGACGGGATCGTTGGTCCAGGGCGTCAACTGGAAGTCGCGCGAATTGCGGCTCCAGGTGAAGCCGGCGCCCTCCGCCGAGACATGGAAGCCGAACTCGCGGTTGGCGATTACGTTGATCCACGGCTGGGGCGTGGCTTCGCCGCCGCGCAGCCGCACGGCATATTCGCGGCGGTCCTCGTTGAAGCCGCCGAAGCCGTTCCAGAAGGACAGGCCATCGCCGTCGATCGCGACAGGCGCACCGTCCGGCGCGGCAAGCTTCGGCAGCGGCGTTTCCGCCTTCCCCTCCTCCTCGCCGCGCGGCGGTGCGAAGAGCGAGACGGTGCGGGCGATCTGGTCGGCAAGCGAGCCGTTGCGCGCGTGGAAGACGGCGCGGGCGGTCGCCAGCAACGCCTGCCAGGTGGAAACCTCCATCAGGTCGCGGCGCACCGTGAAGACATGCTGGCGCACGCCGTCGGACTGGCCGCGCATGCGCAGGTTCTCGCACATCTGGTCGAGCGTGTGCTGCATGTCCTGCGCATAGGAGGTGGCGCGCTCGTTGAGGATCACGAGGTCTGCCGTCACGCCGCGGTGGCGCAGATATTCCTGCGCGCGCAGCGCCTCGCGGGCGACGTCGAGGTCGATCTCGTCGTTGATGCGCACGACGAAGATCGGGAAGTCGCCGGAAATGGCCAGCGGCCAGAGCGAGGACTGCGGGGCGAGCCCCGCCTGGATCGTGCCGGCATCGGCACGCAGGTGCATGTCGGGATAGGTAAGGTAGCGGCCGAGCGTCTGGAAGCTCGCCGCCTCCTGCGAGGTCACGCCGACATGGCGCATATGCACCTGCGAGCGCGTCCAGGCATGGATCATCTCGTGGTTGAAGCTGTCCGGGTGGCGGTAGCGGTCGACGGCCGCGTCAACTTCGGCCCGGCTCGGCGCCGCGATGGTCCAGAAGATCACCTTGACCTTCTTGCCGGCCGGAACGCGCACGACGCGGCGCAGCGCGATGACCGGATCGAGCGTGAAGCCGTCCGTGCCGGAGAGCTGCGCGCCGGGGTCGAAGGCGGCGGCCGTCGCCAGCGAGCGGCCGCGGCCGATGAAGCGGCGGCGGTCCGTCTCGATCTCGGTGCGGCGCGAGGGACCGGCATTGTCGACGATGAGATGGGCGATCGCCATGTCCGGTTCGTTCGGGTGGCGCTTGCGCCGCTCCGCGCGCACGACGTCGCCGCGCTTGCCGATCTCGGTGCGGATGAACATCTTCGAGAAGAGCGGGTGGGCGCTGTCGGCATCGTCGGTCGAGATGACCGGCTCCATGTAGGAGGTCACCTCGATGAAGCGGTCCTCGGTGCCCGTGTTGAGCAGCGTCAGGCGGCGGCCTTCGGCATCGTGCTCGGTGGCGACGATGCACTCGACCTCGCTCGTCAGCGTGCCGACGGTCTTGAGGAATTCCGCCTTGTCGTCGCCGAACTGCGTCTTCGTCTCCTCGCCCTCGATGCGCTTCGGCTCGGCGGTGGCGGACCACCATTCGTTCGTCGCCGTGTCGCGCAGGAAGAGGAAGGAGCCCCAGCGGTCTTCCGTCGGATCGGGCTTCCAGCGGGTGACGGCCTGGCCGTTCCAGCGCGAATAGCCCGCGCCCGTCGCCGTCAGCATCACGGAATAGTGCCCGTTCGACAGGAACACGGCCTCGCGCTCGCGCGCGACCGGATCCTTGAAGATGCGGATTTCCGGGCGCAGCAGGTCGGCCTGCGTGCTGCCGACGGTCTCCGGCTCGCGCTTGGCGTTGATGACCGGAATGTCGCGCGGCGCCTTTTCCTGCAGCAGCAGCTCGGCCGCCTCGATCACGGGATCCGAATGGAAACGTTCGCGCAGCGCGCCGTTGAAGACGACATTGGCGACGGCGGCGATCGACATGCCGTGGTGGTGCGCCATGTAGTTGCGCACGACGGCGCAGGTCTTGCCCTCCGGCACGCGGGTCGGCGTGAAGTCGACGGCGTCGTGGAAGCCGTAGACGCCGAGCGCGCCGAGCTTGCGCAGCCGCTCGAGGTTCTCCAGCGCCGCCTTCGGGGCATATTGCGTGGCGAGCAGCGAGGCATAGGGCGCGATGACGGCGTTCTGCCCGAGGCCGCGCTTGAGGCCGAGCGTCGGCACGCCGAAATTGGTGTACTGGTAGGTCAGCTCGTGGTCGCGGGCGTTGAAGGCCGCCTCCGAGATGCCCCAGGGCGTGCCGAGGCGGCGGCCGTGGTTCATCTGCTCGACAACCACCAGGTTGTTGGTCTGGTTGAGGATGCCGCCCTGGCGCTCCTGCATGACGAGCGGGGGCATGAGGTATTCGAACATCGAGCCCGACCAGGAGATGAGCGCCCCGCGCGAGCCGACCGGAACGACCGGCCGGCCGAGCTTGTACCAGTGCTCGGTGGGCAAATCCCCCTTGGCGATGGCAAAAAGGCTGGTAAGGCGGGCTTCGGAGGCGAGCAGGTCGTAGCAGGCTTCGTCCAGCTCGTTCGTCTCGACGCGGTAGCCGATGGACAGGAGGCGCCTCTCCGGGCGGAACAGGAAGCCGAAATCCATCGAGAAGGCGATGTCGCGCGCCCGGTCGCGCAGCACGACGAGCCGGTCGCGCAGCGCCTCGATGCTGCCGAGGTCGAAGACGCTGTCGGCGATATGCGCCTCGCAGGTCGAGACCAGCGCGCCCGCCCAGTGCACGACCTCTCCGCTCTGCGCCGACTTGATCTCGTGGTCGAGGTTGACGATGAGCTTGTTGACGTCGCGCGCCAGCACCGCAAGGTTGATGACGCGGATGGAGGCGAATTCGTGCTCGCGCTTGACGGCGGCGAGCGCGTTGTGGAAGCCGTCGATGCGCTCCTTGATGAGACGGCGCAGCGGACGCACGGTCTTGCGGTCGTCCGGAAGCTGCTTCAGCGTCTCCGAGAGGATCGAGGCGACGTCGCCGATGCCGTCGAGGCTGCCCTGGAGATGTGCCGAGGGGGCTTCGGCCCATTCGCGGCACATGGAGGAGACGGCGATAAGGTGGCCGGCGAGGTTGCCGCTGTCGACCGCCGAGACATAGCGCGGGCCGAGCGTTTCCAGTGTGTTGGTGCGATACCAGTTGAAGAGGTGGCCGCGGTATTTCGGCATGCCGTCGACGGTTGAGATGGTCTGCTCGAGGCGGCGGACCGTTTCCTCGAAGCTGACCCAGCCGAAATCGCGCGCCGAGATGACCGAGAGCAGGTAGACGCCGATATTGGTGGGCGAAGTCCGCTCTGCGAGCACCGGCTGCGGCGTTTCCTGGAAATTGTCCGGCGGCAGGAAATGCTGCTCGGCGGTGACGAACTCCTCGAAGTAGCGCCATGTGCGCCGGGCGAACTTGCGCAGCTCGGCCGAGACGTGGTCGGACACGACGAGCTGGTCCTCGGTCTCGGCCGTCTGGCTGACATACCAGGCGATGACGGGCGAAAGCATCCAGACGAGGGCGAAGGGAACGCCGATGAAGGGCAGGCCCGTCTTCGAGACCATGGCGAGCGCCACGGAGAGAACGGCCAGCGCCGGGGCCTGCCACATCGACTTGTAATGGGCGAGGATGCCGCCGCGCGCCGCGCTGTCGGCCTGCGCGGCCGTGCGCCATTCCAGCATCAGCCGGCGGCTGACGAAGGTGCGGTAGAGCGAGCGCACGATCGCATCGGCCATCAGCGCCGCCGAATGGGCGATGAAGGCGATGCGCAGGGCCACCTGCGCATTGGCCGCGCGGATGTCGGAGAAGACGCGGTGGACATGGGCGCGCGCCACGATGTCGTTGCGGCGCGGCATGATGCCGGAGATCAGCGACAGCGTCGGGGCGACGAAGAGCAGGAAGATCAGCACGAGCTGCCAGACGAGCGCCTGGCGCGGCTCCATGTAGTACCAGCCCATGACGGAGGCGACGAGCCAGCCGATCGGGATGAGGCTGCGGCGCAGGTTGTCGTACATCTTCCAGCGGCCGAGCATGGAAATGCCGCTCGACGGGCTGAAGAGATAGGGCAGGAGCTGCCAGTCGCCGCGTGCCCAGCGATGCTGGCGCGACGTCTCGACGCCGTAGCGGGTCGGGAAGTCCTCGACGAGTTCGAGGTCCGTCACCAGCGCGCAGCGGGCGAGCGAGCCTTCGAGCAGGTCGTGGCTGAGCACCGCGTTCTCGCCGATCCGCCCCTTCACCGCCGCCTCGAAGGCGTCGACATGGTAGAGGCCCTTGCCGGTGAAGGTGCCCTCGCCCACGAGGTCCTGGTAGACGTCGGAAACCGTGAAGACATAGGGATCGATGCCGCGGTCGGCGGAGAAGATGCGCTGGAAGGTGGACGCCTCCTTGCCCGTCGTCAGCGACGGCGTGACGCGCGGCTGGAGGATGGCGTAGCCGGCGACGACCTCGCCCGTCGCCTCGTCGATGACGGGGCGGTTGATCGGATGGTGCATCTTGCCGACGAGCTTGGTCACCGCGTCGCGCATCAGGCGCGTGTCGGAATCGAGCGTCATGACGTATTTGACGCCCGCCGGCACGACATTGGCGCCCGGCAGGAAGGTCGTGTCGCCGTCGCCGCGCAGGAGCAGGTTCAGCTCGTGCAGCTTGCCGCGCTTGCGCTCCCAGCCCATCCACACGCCTTCCGACGGATTGTAGAGGCGGCGGCGGTGCAGGAGGTAGAAGCGCATGCGCCCGTCATAGGCATAGCGGGCGGAAAGCGCGGCGATCTCGCGCTTGGCATAGTCGAGGACCTCGAGGTCGGCGGGCGTCTCCTCGGACGGGCTGTCGGCCCAGTCGCTGATGAGGGCGAAATAGATCTCGCCGCGCGGATTGGCGAGGTAATGGACCTCGAGGTTGCGCACGAGCTCGTCGACATGGTCGCGCTTGGAAATGAGACAGGGCACCACGAGAAGCGTGCGCGCATCCTCGGGAATGCCGTCCTTGAATTCATAGCCGACGAGCCGGGACGGCGTGACGAAGAACGTCACCAGCGTGTTGAAGAGGCCCGTCGCACCTTCCGAGGCCGGCAGCGCGAAGAGGACGAGCATGATCAGCCATGCGCCGTTCGGAATGTCGAGCTGGTCGAGGAAATAATAGACCGCGACCATCGCAAGCAGCGTCAGGGCGATGTTCGGGCCGGCAATGGCGAACCAGTCCAGCTTGCGGGTGAGGCGCACGATGCGCTGGACGAGCGAGGGGCGGTAGCCGATGCGCCTTTCGAGGAGCTTGCGCTTCTTGCCGACGAGGAAGGCGCCGACATTGGCCTCGTAGTCCGGGTCGTCGGCATGGGCGGCGGCGTCTTCCGCCGTCATGGCAAGCGCCGTCTCGGTGACCTCGAGCTCGGTCTTGCCGGACCGGCGTGCGAAGCGCTCGATCGTGTTGCGGTACTTGTTGCGCGAGCCGAAATCGAGGTCGCTGTAGTCCGAACGCTGGCGCAGCGCCTCGTCGAGGCGGCTGACGCTCTCGAACCAGACAGGCCATTCCGTGTCGTCCACCGTGCGCAGGCTCTTGATGAGCGAGCTCATCGTGACATTGCCCGAGGAAAGGCGGTTGTTCTCCGCCACGATCAGCTCTTCCAGGTCGCTGCCGCGGCTCTCGATCTTGCGCTCCAGCCACTGGAGCACCGCGCCGGAGGCCTGCAGGCCGTCGCGCAGGCGGTAGAGGAGCTGGATGACGAAGGTGTTGTCCTCGACGAAGCTCTCCATCGAGCGCAGATACGCGATGCCCTTCTCCGGATCGTTGAGGCGGATCAGCTCGTCGGCCACCTCGTTCGCCTTGAAGCGCATCTTGCGCGAGCGCTCGACGCGGCTGGAAATGCGCCGGAGGTTTTCCAGCAGCACGAAGCGGACGAAGGAGGGCAGCGCCCACAATTCGCCGATCTTCAGCGCGTCGACCTTCTGGAAGCCCTGGACGAAGGCCGTCAGGCTCTCCTCGGAGATGCTGCTGTGCGTATGGGCGACATAGAGCCAGGCGAGCGCCAAGGTGCGCGGGATCGCCTGTCCGTCGACCTCCATGGTCGGAAGCTGGCGCAGGAAGCGCCGGGGGAAGTCGCGCCGGACCTCCTGGATCGCCTCCTCGATGACGTAGTAGTTGTCGAGCAGCCATTCGGCGGCGGGGGTGATCTGCGCGCCGGCCTCCACGTCCTTGGCCGTCGCCTGGTAGACGCGGAAGATCTCCTTCTCGTTCTCCTTGTGCCGGGGGCGGAACTCGAAGGGCTGGTAGCCCGGCAGGGACACGGTCCTGTCGTGCGCGAGCGCCTCGCCGCATGCGGCGAGCTCCTCCAGCGTCAGATAGGTGGCGCGGATCGAATCGTTGTAGTCGATCTGCTTTGCGTCGGCATCGCGCGGGGCTTGCGGCGTATTTTGAAGGGGCATGTTTCTGATTCTGGATCCGGCCATGTTGAGCCATCCGGCGGCGGCCTTGGCGCCGGAGGGTTTTTCGCGGACAGGCTTCTTCTCGGCGCCGCGGTCAGCCATGACACCGGACCGCGCCCTCATGGCGCCTCACGGATCGATATGGCTCAAGCGACACGCTGATGGGCATCCTGGCCGCGTGGTGCATGAAAACGGCATTTTTTAGCCGTAAGGACAGAGACTTGCAACATGTCAACAGGACCGGACGGCGCAGCATGAAGCCCTCATCTGCGGTTTTGGTGAATCGCCCCTCCCCGACGGGGCGAGCCTGAACAGGATGCAGGCGGAAGCGGAAATGCGCGGGGACAACAAAAGTTCCCGGCCTCTCTCGATAAGGCACGCCATTGACTTGGCCGGCCCGTGGCGCCAGTCTGCCGGCGTCAGGGTCTTCCGAGTCGAAAACGGCCGGAGGCTAAGAGGGAAGCCGGTGCGATGCTCCGAAAGGAGCGCCAAGGCCGGCGCTGCCCCCGCAACTGTGAACGGCGAGCTGCTGTCGATCGATGCCACTGGCGCGAAAGCACCGGGAAGGCGCGGCAGAAGCGACGACCCGCAAGCCAGGAGACCTGCCCCGACAGTTCGTAACGTCCATGGGCGGGGTGTCCCAAGGGTGCGCTTGCTCGCCGTCGGCGAATTCCAGCAGCGTGCGTCCGGCCATCCCCCAATTCCGATTGGGGAAGAAATGTCTCTATTCATCGAAAACCAGCCTTCCGGCAACGGGAAGCCGGAATCCGTCTTCATCTCCTGGCTGCTCTGGCAGCCGCGCGGCGCGGACCTCGCGGTCGAGGCGCTGAAGGAGGTGCAGAAGCTTTCCCGCTATGAAAACCCCGATCCGGACATCGCACGGCTCAAGGCCCTGTTCGCCTCGCTCGCCGGCGCGAACGGGCCGCTGCACTAGGTCAATCGCATAAAGACATATTGACATAAAGATACGTTTATGTGAATTCCGGCGTGATATGTTGCGCACCGGAGGGCTTCGCCATGGCCAATTCTCACCTGGATACCCTGTTCGGCCCCGAACTGCCGAAACGGGACGGAAGCGAGATCCGCGCCGCCCTCGAAGCCGCCGCCCGCCAGCGTATCCTCGTGCTCGACGGCGCGATGGGCACGGAAATCCAGACGCTGAAGCTGGTGGAGGAGGATTTCCGGGGAACACGCTTCGGCGACTGCGCCTGCCACCAGCAGGGCAACAACGACCTGCTGACGCTGACCCAGCCGGGCGCGATCGAGGACATCCACTACCGCTATGCGCTCGCCGGCGCCGACATCCTCGAGACCAACACCTTCTCCTCCACGTCGATCGCCCAGGCCGACTACGGCATGGAGGACATGGTCTATGAGCTGAACCGCGACGGCGCGCGCCTTGCCCGCCGCGCCGGCCTGAGGGCGCAGGAGAAGGACGGCAGGCGCCGCTTCGTCGCCGGCGCGCTCGGCCCGACCAACCGCACCGCCTCCATCTCGCCCGACGTCAACAATCCCGGCTACCGTGCCGTCACCTTCGACGACCTGAGGCTCGCCTATGCCGATCAGGTGCGCGGCCTCGTCGACGGCGGCGCCGACATCATCCTCATCGAGACGATCTTCGACACGCTGAACGCCAAGGCCGCGATCTTCGCCACGCGCGAAGTGTTCGAGGAAAAGGGCATCGAGCTGCCGATCATGATCTCGGGCACGATCACCGACCTGTCCGGCCGCACGCTCTCCGGCCAGACGCCCGAGGCCTTCTGGAACTCGGTGCGCCATGCCGCCCCCTTCTCCATCGGCCTCAACTGCGCGCTCGGCGCCAATGCGATGCGCGCCCATCTCGCCGAAATCGCCTCCGTCGCGCAGACCTTCGTCTGCGCCTACCCGAATGCCGGCCTGCCGAACGCCTTCGGCCAGTATGACGAGAGCCCCGAGGAGATGGCCGCGCAGATCGAGGGCTTCATGCGCGACGGCCTCGTCAACGTGGTTGGCGGCTGCTGCGGCTCGACGCCGGACCACATCCGCGCCATCGCCGGGGCCGCAGCCCGCCACAGGCCGCGCGAAATCCCCGACATTCCCCGCCACATGCGCCTTTCCGGCCTCGAACCCTTCACGCTGACCGAGGCCATCCCCTTCGTGAACGTCGGCGAGCGCACCAACGTCACCGGCTCGGCGAAATTCCGCAAGCTGATCACGGCCGGCGACTACGCGGCCGCGCTCGACGTCGCGCGCGACCAGGTAGCGAACGGCGCGCAGATCATCGACATCAACATGGACGAGGGCCTCATCGATTCCGCCAAGGCGATGACGGAATATCTCAACCTCATTGCCGCCGAGCCCGACATTGCCCGCGTGCCCGTCATGATCGATTCGTCGAAATGGGAGGTGATAGAGGCGGGCCTGAAATGCGTGCAGGGCAAGCCGCTGGTCAACTCGATCTCGCTGAAGGAGGGCGAGGAGGCCTTCCTGCACCACGCGAAGCTCGTGCGCGCCTATGGCGCCGCCGTCGTCGTCATGGCCTTCGACGAGAAAGGCCAGGCCGATACGAAGGTGCGCAAGGTGGAGATCTGCACCCGCGCCTACAAGCTCCTGACCGAGGTCGCCGGCCTTGCCCCCGAGGACATCGTCTTCGACCCCAATATCTTCGCCGTCGCCACCGGCATCGAGGAGCACGACAATTACGGCGTCGACTTCATCGAGGCGACTGCCGAGATCACCGCGAGCCTGCCCCACGTCCACATCTCCGGCGGCGTCTCCAACCTCTCCTTCTCCTTCCGCGGCAACGAGCCGGTGCGTGAGGCGATGCACGCCGTGTTCCTCTACCACGCCATCCAGGCGGGCATGGACATGGGCATCGTGAACGCCGGCCAGCTCGCCGTCTACGATACGATCGAGCCCGAGCTGCGCGAGGCCTGTGAGGACGTGGTGCTGAACCGCGCGCCGAAAGCCGGCGGCACCGCCACCGAGCGCATGCTTGACATCGCCGAGCGCTTCAAGGGCGCGGCCGGCAAGGAAGCGAAGGAACGGGACCTTGCCTGGCGCGACTGGCCGGTGGAGAAGCGGCTGGAACACGCGCTCGTCAACGGCATCACCGAATTCGTGGAGATCGACACGGAGGAGGCGCGGCAGAATGCCGAGCGCCCGCTGCACGTCATCGAAGGCCCGCTGATGGCCGGCATGAACGTCGTCGGCGACCTCTTCGGCGCGGGCAAGATGTTCCTCCCGCAGGTCGTGAAATCGGCCCGCGTGATGAAGCAGGCCGTCGCCGTGCTGCTGCCCTACATGGAGGCGGAAAAGCGCGCCAACGGCGGCAGCGGGGAACGCGAGAGCGCCGGCAAGATCCTGATGGCGACCGTCAAGGGCGACGTGCACGACATCGGCAAGAACATCGTCGGCGTCGTGCTCGCCTGCAACAATTACGAGATCATCGACCTCGGCGTGATGGTGCCGGCGACGAAGATCCTCGAGACGGCAAAGGCGGAGAAGGTCGACATCATCGGCCTTTCCGGCCTCATCACCCCCTCGCTCGACGAGATGGTGCATGTCGCCGCCGAGATGGAGCGCGAGGGTTTCGACATCCCCCTCCTCATCGGCGGGGCGACGACGAGCCGCGTGCATACGGCGGTGAAGATCCACCCGCGCTACGAGCGTGGCCAGACCGTCTACGTCACGGACGCGAGCCGCGCCGTCGGCGTCGTCGGCAGCCTGCTGTCGGCGGAGATGAAGCCCGGCTATGTCGAGACGCTGAAGGCGGAATACCGCAAGGTGGCCGATGCCCATGCGCGCAGCGAAGCGGAAAAGCAGCGCCTTCCCCTCGCCCGGGCCCGGGAAAATGCCTTCCGGGCCGACTGGTCGGCCTATGAACCGAAGACACCGTCCTTCCTCGGCACCCGCGTCTTCCAGGATTGGGACCTTGCCGAGCTTGCCCGCTACATCGACTGGACGCCCTTCTTCCAGACCTGGGAACTGAAGGGCGTCTATCCGAAGATCCTCGACGACGAGAAGCAGGGCGTCGCCGCCCGCCAGCTCTTCGCCGACGCGCAGGCGATGCTGGAGAAGATCATCGCGGAAAAGTGGTTCACGCCGAAGGCCGTCGTCGGCTTCTGGCCGGCCGGCACCGTCGGCGACGACATCCGCCTCTTCACCGACGAGGCGCGGGGCAAGGAGCTCGCCACCTTCTTCACGCTCCGCCAGCAGCTCTCCAAGCGCGACGGCCGGCCGAACGTGGCGCTCTCCGACTTCGTCGCGCCCGTCGACAGCGGCCGGAAGGATTATCTCGGCGGCTTCGTCGTGACGGCCGGCATCGGTGAGATCGCCATCGCCGAGCGCTTCGAGCGGGCGAACGACGACTACAACTCGATCCTCGTCAAGGCGCTGGCCGACCGCTTCGCCGAAGCCTTCGCCGAGCGCATGCACGAAGTTGTCCGCAAGGAATTGTGGGGCTATGCGGCCGACGAGACCTTCTCGCCCGGCGAGCTGATCGGCGAGCCCTATGCCGGCATCCGCCCCGCGCCGGGCTATCCCGCCCAGCCGGACCACACGGAAAAGACGACGCTTTTCCGCCTGCTCGACGCGGAAAGGGAAATCGGCGTGACCCTGACGGAAAGCTATGCCATGTGGCCCGGCTCCTCCGTCTCCGGCCTCTACATCGCCTCGCCCGAAAGCTACTATTTCGGCGTCGCCAAGGTGGAGCGCGACCAGGTGGAGGACTATGCGCGTCGCAAGGACATGGCGGTCCCGGAGGTGGAGCGCTGGCTCGGCCCCGTGCTCAACTACGTGCCGACCACCGTGCGGGAAAACGCGGCCTGAGGCCTCAGGCCGTCGCGAGGTTGAGCAGCAGCACCATGGCGTAGCTGGCGGCGACCAGCAGGCCGAGCGAGAGCACGACCGCCACTGTCACCCGCGGCCCGGCGCGCAGGACGCGCCTGACGTCGATGCCGAGGCCGAGCGCGGCCATGGAGAGGATGGTCAGCACGGTGGCGGCCTTGCCCATCGTCTCCGCCAGTCCCGCCTCGATGAGGCCGAAGCTGCGCGCGCCAAGCAGGGCGAGGAAGCCGAGGATGAACCACGGCACCATCAGGTGCAGCGCCGGCCGGCGGCCGCCCGCCGTGCCGGAGACAAGCGACAGCACGAAGACGACCGGCCCGAGCATCAGCACGCGCACCAGCTTGACGAAGGTGCCGATCTGGATGCTGAGGGCGGAGACCGGGGCGGTGGCGGCCAAGACCTGCGGCACCGCATAGACCGTCATGCCCGCCATCACGCCATAGCCCGTCGCCGACAGGCCGAGCAGCGGCACGAGCGCCGGCAGGAGCAGCACCGTCACCATGCCGAGGACGGCGGTGAAGGCGATGGAGGAGGCGACATCCTCCGCATCCGCGCGGATCACCGGCGCCGTGGCGGCGATCGCGGAATTGCCGCAGATGGAATTGCCGCAGGCAACCAGCAGCGCGACGCGGCGCGACAGCCCGAGCCCCCGGCCGATCCCGTAGCTGGCGGTCAGGACCGCGGCCACCACCACCGCGATGGCCCCGACCAGCGGCAGGCCCATGCCCCTGATCGCCGCCGCGCTGACGCTCGCGCCGAGCAGCACGATGGCGATCTCCAGGAAGTACTTCGCCGAAAAGGCGATGCCCGGATCGAAGCGCTCCGAGCGGCGAAGCAAGAGGCGGACGACGGCGCCGACGAGGATCGCCAGCACCAGCGCCTCGATCCACGCACCGCCCGTCAGCCGCACTTCCAGCCACTCCGCGACGACGGCGAGGCCGGAGACCAGCACCGAGAGGACGACGCCCGGCACCAGTGCGCGAATTCCACGGATCGGATGTTTCCTGGTTATTTTTTCCATGCGAAGATCAATGCGCTTGAAAAAATATTCGATCCATCGGCAAATATCTGACATTTCATTCGATTGGATCGAACAATGATGACGCTGGAGCAGCTCCGCATCTTCGTCGCCGTGGCGGAGCGCGAGCACCTCACCCGCGCCGCCGAGGCGCTGCACCTCACGCCGTCGGCCACAAGTTCGGCGATCCGCGTGCTGGAGGAGCGCTACGGCATCGCCCTCTTCCACCGCACGGGCCGGCGGATCGAGCTGACGGAGGCAGGCCTTGCCTTCCTGCCGGAGGCCAAGGCGACGCTGGCGCGCGCGACGAGCGCGGACCTTTTCCTCACCGAGATCGGCGGCCTCAGGCGCGGCATGCTCGCCATCGCCGCGAGCCAGACGGTCGGCGGCTACTGGCTGCCGCCGTTCCTGATGCGCTTCCATGAAGCCTACCCGGCCATCGGAATCCGCATGACGGGCGGCAATACCGAGCAGGCGGCCGAGGCCGTTCTGGAGGGACGGGCGGAGCTGGGGATCGTCGAGGGTGACGTGAACCACCCGGCCCTGTCGCAGCGCATCGTCGCCCGCGACCGGGTACTCGTCGTCGCGCCGGCCGGCCACCCGCTCGCCGGCCGGCCGGTCACGCCGCAGGAGATGACGGGCGCCCGCTGGGTGCTGCGCGAACCCGGCTCCGGCACGCGCAGCGCGCTAACCTCGGTGCTGGACGAAACGGCACTGGAGATAGCCCTGTCGCTGCCTTCCAACGAGGCGGTGCGCAGCGCCGTGCTGGCGGGCGACGCGCTGACGGCCGTTTCGGAATATGTGGTGCGGGACGATCTGGCGGCGGGCCGGCTCGTGCCCGTTGCATTCGAGCTGCCCGAGCGCGCCTTCCGCCTAGTGCGGCACAAGGAGCGCTACCGCTCCAGGGCCGCGCTCGCCTTCGAGGCATTGCTTGGGGACCGAACGGCAAGGCCGGATGCCGGCCGGCCCTAGTCGCCGCGGCCGCGGAAGCGGCGCTGGTAGGCGGGATCGTAGAGCGAGCTCTCGCGAAAATCCGCCGCGGAAAGCGTGCGGCCGACGAAGATCAGCGCGGTTCGCTCGATGGGCTCTTGCGCGACCCTTGCGGCAATGTCGGCGAGCGTGCCGCGCACGATCCGCTCGTCCGGCCAGGAGGCCTTGACCACGATGGCGACCGGGCAGTCGGCTCCATAGAGCGGCGTCAGGTCCTCGACCACCTTGTCGAGGGCGTGGATGGCGAGATGGATGGCGAGCGTCGCCCCCGTCGCGCCGAACCCTTCCAGCGTCTCGCGGTTCGGCATGGGCGAGGCCCGGCCGGAAACGCGGGTGAGCACGAGGCTCTGCGCGACGGCCGGGATGGTCAGCTCGCGGCCGAGCGCGGCGGCGGCGGCGGCGAAGGAGGGCACGCCCGGCGTCATCGTATAGGCGATGCCGTGCGTCTCCAGCCGGCGGATCTGTTCGGCGACGGCACTCCAGACCGAGAGGTCGCCGGAATGCAGCCGCGCCACGTCCTCGCCGGCCGTGGCGGCGCGGACATACTCCGCCTCGATCTCGTCCAGCGACATCGGCGCCGTATCGACGATGCGCGCGCCGGGCGGGCAATATTGCAGCAGTTCCGGCGAGACGATGGAACCGGCATAGAGGCAGACCGGGCACCTGCCGATGAGGTCGCGGCCGCGGACGGTGATGAGGTCGGCGGCACCCGGGCCGGCGCCGATGAAGTGAACGGTCATTGTCATTCCTCGATATGTTTAGCCGGCTTCACCCAGCTCCATTGCGTCACCGGCATGGCCGGCCGCCAGCCGGTCATCCGCCCCACGGGCGAAGCCCGCGCGATGTCGATGCGGATGAGCGACCCGCCGAGCCGGGCGTGATGGGCGAGAAGCACCGCTTCCATTTCCGTCGTCACCGCATTGGCGACGAGCCGTCCGCCGGGCTTGAGCCCCGCAAGCGCCGCGGCCATCACGCCCGCCTCGCTGCCGCCGCCGCCGATGAAGACGGCGTCGGGAGCGGCAAGCCCGGCCAGCGCGCCAGGCGCGGTGCCCTCCACGACGGAAAGCCCCGGCACGCCGAAGCCTCGCGCATTCCGGCGAATGCGGGCGGCACGCTCCGGGGTTCCCTCGACGGCGACGGCGCGCAGCGAGGGATCGGCCAGCATCCACTCGATGCCGATGGAGCCGGAGCCCGCGCCGATGTCCCACAAAAGCTCGCCGCGCCGGGGCGCGAGCGCCGAGAGCGTCAGCGCGCGAACCTCGCGCTTGGTGATCTGGCCGTCATGCTCGAAAAGACTGTCATCGAGCCCCGGCGTATAGGCGAGGATGCGCGCCCCCTCGCCGGCCGCGACCTCCACGGCGCAGACATTCAGCATGTCCGCATCCGCAAGCGCAAGCGCAAGACGGTCGGCCCGATGGCTGCTCACCCGCTCCCGCCCACCGCCAAGCGCCTCCAGCACGGTAAGCTGCGATGCGCCGAATCCGCTTTCGGCCAGCAAGGCCGCGAGCGCGGCCGGGCCGCCACTGTCCGAGGTGAGCGCGAGGATACGGCTGCCGGGATGGAGATGCGGGCGGATGAGGTCGATGGGGCGGCCGTGCAGGGAGACGCAGGCCGTATCCTGCAGCGCCCAGCCCATGCGCGAGGCGGCGAGGCTGAAGGAGGAGGGCGCGGGGAAGACGCGCATTTCCACCCGCGCGATACGGCGCGAGAGCGTGACGCCGACGCCGTAGAAGAAGGGATCGCCCGAGGCGAGCACCACGACGGGACGCCCCCGCGCCGCCAGCACCGCCTCGACGGAGCGCTCGAAGGGGCTGAGCCAGGCGTGCCGTTCGCCGCGGATCGCCGCATCGGCAAGCTCCAGATGCCGCGCGCCGCCGAAGATGAGTTCGGCTGCGGCGATGGCAGACTTGGCCTCGTCGCCGAGACCGGCTAGACCGTCCTCGCCGATACCGACGATGGTGAGCCACGGGGCGGGCAAGGGAGCTGGATCAGGCGTGGACAAGGGACGCATCCTCATACTGGGCGGAACGACGGAGGCCCGCGACCTTGCGGCCCGGCTTGCCGGACGGGCCGATCTCGACGTCACGCTGTCGCTCGCCGGCCGCACGCTCGACCCCGCGCCGCAGCCCGTCCCGGTGCGCAGCGGCGGCTTCGGCGGCGTCGAAGGACTTGCCGCCTATCTCCACGAGGAGGCCGTCGATCTCCTCATCGACGCGACCCACCCCTTCGCAAGGCAGATTTCCGCCAATGCCCGCGCTGCGAGCCACGCCGCCGGCATTCCCCTGCTGCGGCTGGAACGCCTCGGCTGGGAGGAGACGCAGGGCGACCGCTGGACGCGCGTCGCCTCGATCGCCGGGGCCGTCGCGGCGCTGGGCGAAGAGCCGCGCCGCGTCTTCCTCGCCATCGGCCGGCAGGAGGCAAAGGCCTTCGACGCCGCCCCGCAGCATCGCTATCTCGTGCGCAGCGTCGATCCGGTCACCCCGCCGCTGGATGCGCCCGATGTGGAATACCTGCTCGCGCGCGGCCCCTTCGCCGTCGAGGCGGAGGTGGAATTGCTGCAGGACCGCCGCATCGAGGTCATCGTCAGCAAGAATTCCGGCGGCGAGGCCACGCAGGGAAAGATCGTCGCCGCGCGCATCCTCGGCCTGCCGGTCGTTCTGGTCGAACGGGCGGCAGCGGACGATGGCCACCGCGCCGGGACGGTCGGGGAGGCGTTGCGGCTCGCCGATCATCTGCTCGGCGCCTTCAGGAAGCGGGGCGTGTAGACGAGGTCCGGCAGGCCCGGGCGCGCGATGACGCGGGTCTCCGGCGAGCCGATGACGACGCAGGTCGCCATGTCGGCGCGCTCGGCCTCGGCTCCGCCGAGCGGCATCACCAGCATGCGCTCGTCCGGCCGGCCCGCGGCACGGCCGAAGATGACCGGCGTTTGCGCCGGCAGGACTTCCCTCAATATCTCGAAGGCCTTGCCGAGCTGCCACGGCCGCGCCTTGCTGATCGGGTTGTAGAGCGCGATGACGAGGCCGGCCTCTGCGACCATGCTCAGCCGCTTCTCGATGATTTCCCAGGGCTTCAGGTTGTCGGAGAGCGAGATGGCGCAGAAATCGTGGCCGAGCGGCGCGCCGATGCGGGCGGCAACCGCCAGCATGGCGGTGACGCCGGGCACCACGACGAGATCGACGGACTTCCACTCCTCCGGCCCGGCATCGATGGCCTCGCAGACCGCCGCGGCCATGGCGAAGACGCCGGGATCGCCGCCCGAGACGACGCAGACAGTCACGCCCGCCGCGGCCCGCGCCAGCGCCGCCTCGGCGCGGTTCAGCTCCTCGCGGTTGTCCGAGGCGACCTTGACCTGGTCCGGCCGGAGATTCAGCCGGTCGATATAGGGAAAATAGCCAAAGAACTCGGCCGAGGCCTCGACCGCGCGACGCGCCTCGGGCGTCATCTGGTCCGGATTGCCGGGGCCGGTGCCGATCACATACAGCCGGCCGGTCATGAACGGCCACTCCAGCCGGGCACGAGCACCAGCGAGAAATAGGGCGCGGTATCGTCGAGCTTTTCCGAGAGACGCATGGACTTGCCGGCCGGCGTGGTGCCGCGCTCGACATAGACCGCTTCGCCGAGCCGGCCGGCACTGGAAAGCGCCCGGCGGATCTTCGGCAGGTTGCGGCCGACCTTCATGATCACGGCCGCCTGGGTATCCACCAGCCGGCGCGACAATTGCTCCTCGCCCATCGTGCCCGGCAGGACGGAGAGCACGTCGTCGCCCTGCACGATCGGCAGGCCGGAGAGCGACCAGCAGCCGGACATGGCGGTGATGCCGGGAATGACCTCCGTCGGGAAGCGGCCGGCAAGGCGCACATGCAGGTGCATGTAGGAGCCGTAGAACATCGGGTCGCCTTCGGACAGGATCGCGACCGTGCGGCCGGCGCCAAGATGCTCGGCGACCGCCGCGGCGGAGGCGTCATAGAAGGCCGTGATCTGGCTCTTGTAGTCGTCGTGCTCCTTCTCGATCTCGACCGTGACGGGATAGTAGAGCGGAAGCTCGACCATGCCCGGCTTGAGCAGGCCCTCGACGATGGTGCGCCCGTTGCCCGGCCGGCCGGCCTTGGCGAAGTAGGCAAGCACATCGGCCTCGCCGATGGCGCGCACGGCCTTCAGCGTCAGGAGTTCCGGGTCGCCCGGGCCGGTGCCCACGCCGTAAAGTCGTCCCGTCATGGTCATACTCCCGGCCTTGCCAGCGAATTGAGGGCGGCGGCCGTCATGGCGCTGCCGCCGAGGCGGCCGCGGACGATGGCAAAGGGCACGCCGTAGGCATTCTCCGCCAGCGCGTCCTTCGATTCCGCCGCGCCGACGAATCCGACCGGCATGCCGAGGATCGCCGCCGGCTTCGGCGCGCCGTCGCGCAGGAGTTCGAGCAGGTAGAAGAGGGCCGTCGGCGCATTGCCGATGGCGACGACCGAGCCGGCCATGCGCTCCAGCCAGAGGCGAATGGCGGCGGCCGAGCGGCTGTTGCCGATCTCCCTGGCGATGTCTGGCGTGCGCGGATCGCGCAGCGTGCAGATCACGTCGTTCTCCGCCGGCAGGCGGGCGGCGGTGACGCCGCGGGCGACCATTTCGGCATCGCAGAAGATCGGCGCGCCGGCCTGAAGCGCGGCGCGGGCCGCGCCCACGAAGTCCGGCGAGAAGACGAAATGCGCCGCCGCCTCGACGAGGCCGGCGGCATGGATCATCCGCACGGCGACATCGGCTTCCGCCTCGGAGAAGCGCGAAAGATCCGCCTCGGCGCGGATGATCGCGAAGGATTTCTCATAGATGGCCGTACCATCCTTGATGTAGTCGTACTGTGTCATTGCTGGCCTTGATATGCGGAAACGAGTGTAGCGGGCGCCGTGCGGTCGAGAAGGTTCCTCGCCGTCTCGCCCTCCATGCGGCGCGCGCTGAGGAGGGTGCCGAGGCGCTGGATCGCCGGCTTGAGGTCGCCGGCAGGCAGCGTGGCGGCAGGGGCGTCGCTTGCCCGTCCCCCAAGGACGAGACCGACGCCGGCGGCCGTGCCGCATAGTGTGACGGCGGCGCGCGCCGGATGGGCGCAGCCCTTCGGGCAGCCGGAAATGTGCACGTCGATCGAGCCGTCCAGCAGGCCTCCCGCCGCCGCCACCACGGCGTCGGCCGCCGCATGGGTATCGAAGCGCGCCGAGGCGCATCCGGCGGCACCGGCGCAGATCGAAACGGCCCGGCCGGGGGCGGTCTGCGTGCACCAGAAGCCTTCGCGGACCGCACAGGCCTGCGCAGCCACAAGCGCGTCTTCGGAAAGGCCGCGCACCAGAAGCGTCCGGTGCGGTGCGAGGCGGAATTCGAAAGCGCCGCAGGCGGCAAGGCCCTTGACGAGGGCGGCAAGCCTGTCGGCATGCACCTGGCCATAGGCGGGCGCAACGCCGAGCAGGCTTTCCCCGAAGATGCGGTGAATGCCGAGCGGATGGTGCGAAACAGCATCCTCGGCGGCGGGTTGCGAAACAGTGCCGAACCGTGCGGCAAGCGCCGCAGCGTCGAGATCGCGCCCCCGGGCGGCCGAGCCGAGCGCGGCAAGGGCAGAAACAACGGCCATCGCGCCATCGATGACGCGATCCGCCGCAAGCACCGCGACCGGCCGCGCCGTCTGCCGGTCGCCGCCGACCGAAAGCCGCCATGCCGAACCATCGGCCAGCGCATCGAGCCGAATATCGGCGACCATGTCGGCAAGGGAAAGCACGCCGCCGCCATCGACGACGATAGCAAGCTTTGGCGCAAGCGCGAGCGATGCCGCCGCGATGGCCTTGCGCAGATCATTGGCGACAGGCGTCGCATCGGCGGTCTCGGAGGGATCGATGCCGGACAGCGGCGGGATCTCGATGGCGACACCCGTCTGCGGCACGATGCCGGCGGCGGAAAGCCCGGCGGCAAGGCGCGGCACCGAGGCCTCCGTCAGGCCGCGAAGCTGGAGATTGCCGCGGGCGGTGATCTCGATGAGGCCGTTGCCGTGTTCGCGGGCGAGGCCGGCAAGCGCGAGCAGGTCTTCGCCCGTCAACGCCGCAGCGGCCGGGCGCAGGCGCACGAGCAGGCCGTCGCCGGTCTGCATCGGCGCGGAAAGCGACGGGCAGGCGCCGCGGCGCAGGGTGTCCGGTGTGAAGGCCGTCATGCCGCGTCCTCCTCGCCGGCCGGGCGGCGGATCAGGTAGGTGTCCATGATCCAGCCGTGCTCCGCGCGCGCCTTGGCCCGGGTTTGCGTGATGGTCTCGGCCATGTCGGCGAGCCGGCCGGAGAGGAGGATTTCGTGCGGCGTGCCGAGATAGGCGCCCCACCAGATCTCCGCTTCAGGGTCCGTTACCGTGCGGAAGGCCTGCACGCCGTCGAGCATGACGAGCGCATCGCGGGAAGATTGCGGCCAGCCCTCGGCAAGGCGGCGGCCGGTGGTGATCTCGACGGGCAGGCCGATGCGGTTGAGTGCGATGCCGTGACCCGCGCACAGCGCCTGCACGCTGGTGATGCCGGGAATGACCTCCGTCTCGAAGGCGACGCGGCCGGCGGTGCGCACATGCCCGACGATCCGCAGCGTGCTGTCGTAGAGCATCGGATCGCCCCAGACGAGGAGACCGAGCGCCTGGTCCTCGCCGAGCTCGTCAAGCAGCGTGCGCTCGTAGATGCCGGCGATGGCGCGGTGCCAGTCGTGGACGCCGTCCTCGTAGGACCCGTCGGCGCGGCGCACCGGCACGGCATAGTCGAGGATGCGGCAGGCGGGGTTTTCGAGGAAACGGTCGCAGATCTCGCGGCGCACCTCGGCAAGGTAGGCCTTTTCCGTGCCCTTGGTCGGGATGAGCAGCACATCCGCCCGGTTCAGCGCCTTGATGGCCTGAACGGTCATGTGCTCGGGATTGCCCGCGCCGATCCCGATGACCAGTATCTTTCTCAACGTCCGTCTCCCGTGCGGCTGGCGCTCCCGGTTCGCGGCCCGACTTGGGTCCCGCACCCTTTCCTAATCCCAAATGCCGGCGGAAAACAGTCCCCGGATCGCGTCCTTTGCCGGTCTTTTTGAGACGCGGGCTCACGCGGCCTTGCGGCTCGTCAGGTAGGCGCGCGGCGAGGCGCCCAACATGCGCTTGAACATGGTGGTGAAGGCCGGCACGCTCTCATAGCCGGCATCGAGGGCGACGCGCGTCACCGGTTCTCCGGCGGCAAGGCGCGGCAGGCAGGCGAAGAGGCAGGCCTGCTGGCGCCAGGTGACGAAGCTGATGCCCATTTCCTGCCGGAAGAAGCGCGTGAAGGTGCGCCGGCTCATGTTGAGCCGCCTTGCCCAGTCGTCGATCTTCGCCGTGGGCGATGGCTGGTCGACGAAGTCCCGGCAGAGGCCGGCAAGCCGGCCGCTCACCGGAAAGGGCAGGCCCAGCCGGCGCTCCGGCAGGCGGCCGATCTCGTCGATGAGGAGCGCCATGATCAGCTCCGCCCGCGCATGCTCCTCCGCCAGCGCGCCCTTGCGCACGGCCTCGGCGATGAGCTGGCGCGCGAGGTCCGTCACCTCCAGGACGGTCGGCTCCAGCGAGGCCGCCCTTCCGACCGGCGAATAGATATAGACCGAACGCATGCTGACATCGCTGTACATCTCGACGGAATGCTCCAGCCCGCGGGGAATGAGCAGGGCATGGCCGGGCGGGATCATCCAGCGGCCGCGATCGGTCGCCACCAGCACGACGCCCGAGAAGACGCAGAGGAACTGCGTGCGGCGATGACGGTGCCGCGGCACGATATAGCCACCCGGAATCTCCGAGCTGTGGACGAGAATGTCCTCGTTCGACTGCTCCATGCGGGCGAGGTTGCTGATGTGGTCGGCATCCAGCGCTTTCAGCCGTGCGGCGTTGAGTTTTTCCATCTTTGGCCCAATCGCGTAAGAAATGGACCTCACCACAAAAGCAGGCCGCCGGCAATACTTGTATTTCAGCAAAAACGCCAAGCTGGCGGTTCATTTCGAGGCCCATATGTCGACTGTCGTTCCCGCGGCGCCGCGCGGCGCTGCCACTGCCACCTATTCCATCATCGTCGCCGTCAGCGCGTGCCACATGCTGAACGACATCATGCAGTCGCTGCTGACGTCGCTCTATCCGCTCCTCAAGGAGAACTATGCGCTCGACTTCGTGCAGATCGGCCTTTTGACCATGGCCTTCCAGGTGACGGCCTCGCTGCTGCAGCCGGCCGTCGGCATCGTGACGGACCGCTGGCCGATGCCCTTCTCGCTGCCGGTCGGCATGGGCAGCACCTTCGTCGGGCTGATCATGCTCGCCTATGCGCATTCCTTCCCGGTGCTCGTCCTCGGTGCCTGCCTGATCGGCCTCGGCTCGGCGATCTTCCACCCGGAATCGTCGCGCGTCGCGCGCCTCGCCTCCGGCGGGCGGCACGGCCTGGCACAGTCGATGTTCCAGGTCGGCGGCAATGCCGGCACGGCGCTCGGCCCGCTGCTGGCCGCCTTCATCGTGCTGCCCTTCGGCCAGTCGAGCGTCGCCTGGTTCTCGGCGGTCGCCCTTCTCGGCATGGTCATCCTCACCTGGGTCGGCAACTGGTATGCCGGCGAGCGCCGCCTTGCGGCCGGCCGCCCGGCCGCCAGCCGCGCGCTGCCGCTGCCGCGCGGCAGGGTCGCCTGGGCGCTGGCCGTCCTCGTCCTCCTGACGACGACGAAGAACGCCTATCTCGCCAGCATTTCCAGCTACTTCACCTTCTATACGATCGACCGCTTCGGCCTCGACGTGCAGCAGGCGCAGCTCATGCTGTTCCTCTTCCTCGGCGCTTCCGCGCTCGGCGTCTTCATGGGCGGCCCGATCGGCGACCGGCTCGGCACGCGCTTCGTCATCTGGTTCTCGATCCTCGGCGTCATCCCGTTCGCGCTGATGCTGCCCTATGCGAACCTCTTCTGGACGGGTGTGCTGACGGTGCTGATCGGCCTGATCTTCTCGTCGGCCTTCTCCGCCATCGTCGTCTTCGCGCAGGAACTGATACCGGGCCGCGTCGGCATGATCGCCGGCATCTTCTTCGGCTTCGCCTTCGGCGCGGGCGGCCTCGGCGCGGCCCTGCTCGGCGGCGTCGCCGACAGCCACGGCATCGAGTTCGTCTACAAGATCTGCTCCTACATGCCGCTCCTCGGCATCCTCACCATCTTCCTGCCGCGCCTGCCGGCAAAGCACTGAAACCCCCCACCTCAAAAGCAAACGCCCGGCGAGAGCCGGGCGTTTTCGTTTCGGGCGGCGTTGTCAGAGCCCGAAGGCGTCCTTGAACTGATACCACCAGGAGCCGATGGTGGAATATTGCGCGCGGAACATGCGCCCGCCGGGGAAGGGGATCCACGGCAGCTTCTCGAACTGGCTGAAGCGCGACAGGTCGCCGTCGATCGCCTCGCTGAGGATCCTGCCGAAGAGATGCGAGCCGGTGACGCCGTGGCCGCTGTAGCCATGGGCGAAATAGGTGTTTTTGCCGATCTTGCCCATCTGCGGCACGCGCGAGAAGGAAAGCGCGAAATTGCCGCTCCAGGCATAGTCGATCTTCACGCCCTTGAGCGACGGGAAGACCTTTTCCATGTTCGGCCGGATCTTGGCGCGCACATCCGCCGGATCGGTGCCGCCATAGACGGTGCCGCCGCCGAAGATCATGCGCTTGTCGGCCGAAAGACGGAAATAATCGAGGATGTAGCGCACGTCCTCCACGCACATGTCGCTCGGGATCAGCGCGTCGGCGCGCGCGCCGAGCGGTTCGGTGGCGATCATCTGCGTCGAGACCGGCATGACGCGCGAGACGAGCTTCGGCACGACGTGGCCGAGATAGGCATTGCCGCAGAGCACGGCGACATTAGCCGTGACGCTCCCCTTTTCCGTATGGATGACGGGCTTTTCCGCCTCGTGCTCGACGCGGATGACGGGCGACTGCTCGTAGATCACGCCGCCGAGCGTCTCCAGTGCCTTCGCCTCGCCGAGGGTGAGGTTGAGCGGATGCAAGTGGCCGCCGGTCGTGTCCAGCATGCCGCCGATATAGGCGTCGGTGTCCACCAGCTTTCGCATGGCTGCCTTGTCCAGCATCTGGTGGTCGTCCATGCCGTAGCTCTTCCACAGCGCCTTCTTGTGCTCCAGCTCCTTCATGTGGGCGGGCGTGTAGGCGGCGTAGATGCTGCCGTTCTTCAGGTCGCAGTCGATCTCGTATTGCGAGACGAGACGGCGGATGATCCTGCCGCCTTCCTGCACCAGGCTGCCGACGAAGGCGCCGGCCTGGTCGCCGTAGCGGCGCTTGATCGTGTCGAGGCTGGCATTGAGGCCGTTGACGACCTGGCCGCCATTGCGCCCGGAGGCGCCCCAGCCGATGCCCGCGCCTTCCACCATCACGACCTTGTAGCCCTTTTCGGCGAGGTGGATGGCGGTGGAAAGACCGGAATAGCCGGCGCCGAGCACGGCGACGTCGGCCGTGACCGCGCCCTCCAGCACCTTCGGCGTGCGGATGATGTTGCGGGAAGCGGCGTAGTAGCTGTCGGGATAGGCGCCGTTGCCGGCATAGGAAGCTTTGTTGGCCATCAGACGATTTCCAGATAGGCGCTGAATTCGAAGTCGGTGACCTGTTCGGCAAAACCGGCGATTTCCTGCCGCTTGCAGGCGATCATCATGGAGCGGAGGTCCTGGTCGAAGATTTCCGAGATGATCGAGCCGTTCTCGAAGGCGGTCACGGCCGAGCCCCATTCGCTGGGGATGCGCGGCAGTTGCGAGAGATAGGCCCGGCCCGAAACGGGCTTCGGCGGCTCCCATTTGTTGCGGATGCCGACAAGGGCGGCCCCGAGGATGCCGGCCATGACCAGATAGGGGTTGGCATCGGCGCCGGCGACGCGGTGCTCGATGCGCCGCGCCTTGTTGTCGCCTCCGGGGATGCGGATCGCCGCGGTGCGGTTCTCGTAGCCCCAGGAGATCGAGGTCGGGGCGTGGGTATCGGGGCGGAGGCGCCGGTAGGAATTGTAGTGCGGGGCGAAGAGCAGGGTCGATTCCGCCATTCCGCGCGTCAGGCCCGCCACGGCATGCTTCATGATCGCCGACCCCTCGGGCGTGCCGTCGTCGAAGACGTTGTTGCCGTCCTCGTCGATCACCGAGAAATGCATGTGCATGCCGCTGCCCGAGCGCATGCCGTAGGGCTTGGCCATGAAGGTGGCGGCAAAGCCATGCTTGCGCGCGACGCCCTTGATGATGCGCTTGAAGAACAGCGCGTCGTCCGCCGCCTTCAGCGGATCGTCGGAATGGACGAGGTTGATCTCGAACTGGCCGATGCCGTTTTCCGCCACCGCCGAATCCGCCGGCACGTTCTGCCGCTCGCATTCCGCATAGACGTCGGAGAAGAACTGGCCGAAGTCGTCGAGCTCGTCGATGGAGAGGATCGCGTCGGAATCGAGGCGCTTGCCGGTATAGGGCGAGATCGGCGGCTCGGCATGGTCGGGCTCGGCGTCGATCAGGTAGAATTCCATCTCCGAGGCGACGACGGGACGAAGGCCGAGTTCGTTGTACTGCCGCACGATATGGGCGAGCGCCTGGCGCGGATCGGCAAGGAAGGGTTCGCCGCTCTCCTTGAACAGCCACAGCGGCACGACGGCGGAGGGCTTCAGCGTCCAGCTCACGGGCAGCGCGCCGCGGCCGGTCGCCGCGCAGATGCCGTCCATGTCGCCCGAGGCGAAGACGTGGCTGGAGCCGACGATGTCCTCGCCCCACACGTCGACGCCGACGATGGAAAGCGGCATGCGGATGCCGCCCTTCAGCACCTTCTGCGCCTGCCCGACGGGCACGCGCTTGCCCCGCAGGATGCCGTTGAGGTCGCAGACGACGGCCTGGATGCTTTCCACGCCGTCGGCATTGATGAGCCAGTCGGAATCGTCGTTCGGCGTCATGATCCCCTCATTCCATATCACATAATTATTTTTGTGATCACATTTTCAAGATATGCACACTTTTTTGTCATGGGTCAAGCTGCTAGAACCTGTCACAAGGCATAGGATGGCAATCGACAGCCTGTCACAGGAGGGATGGATTGGGCAACTTGGCGCTTGAGCCGCTGGAGCGGCCGGAAGGCATGACGACGCATGAATATGCGCATCGGCGCCTGCGCCAGGCGATCATGGTGGGCTCGATCCGGCCGGGCGAGGCGCTGACCATCCGCGGCATCGCCGAGGCGATGGAGAGCAGCCCCACGCCGGTGCGCGAGGCCTTGCGGCGGCTTTCCTCCGAGGGCGCGCTGCGCGTGCTCGACAACCGCCGCATCATGGTGCCGCGCATGACGGCGGACCGGTTCAGCGAGCTCATCTCGCTGCGTGCCGTCCTCGAGCAGCACGCCGCCCGCCGCGCCGTCCCGCACATTACCGAACGCCGCATCGACCGTCTCGCCGAGATCGACAAGGCGCAGGACGAGGCGATCTCGCGCAAGGACGACGCGACCGCGCTGCTGCTGAACCAGGAATTCCATCGCACGCTATACACCGCCAATCCCGAGCAGGTGATCATGCCGATGGTCGAGAGCGTCTGGCTTCAGCTCGGCCCGTTCCTCGGCATCGCCATGGAGCACGTCGCCCAGCTCTATGTCGTCGACCGACACCAGGAGGCGATCGCGGCCCTGCGCAAGCGCGACGAGGACGCCGTGGCCGCCGCGATCCGCGCCGACATCTCTGAGGGCATCGGCGGCTTCGAGCGCGCGGCCATCGAGAACCTGCTGCGGCTCGCCGGCCAGTAGCCGCGTGCGGGGTGTTGCCTTGCGCAAAACGCCCATGCATTGATGGGCACGGCAGATTCTCCCTTGGGGCATTAAGATGAAGACGGATGTCATTGTTCTCGGCGCGGGCGTTGTCGGCATTTCGGCGGCGATCCATCTGGCGCGGCGCGGCAAGTCGGTGGTGCTGGTCGACCGCCGGGGCGTTGCCGAGGAGACCTCCTACGGCAATGCCGGCCTCATCCAGCGCGAGGGCGTCTATCCCTACGGCTTCCCGCACGATTTCGGCGCGCTCTTCCGCTACGCGCTGAACAACACGATCGACGCGCATTACCACCCCTCGGCGATCCCCGGCATCATCCCCTTCCTCGCCCGCTACTGGTGGCATTCCGGCTTCCGCCAGCACCAGAGCATCGCCCATCTCTATGCCCCGCTCATCGAGCATTCGATCAGCGAGCACGCCGACCTGATCGCCGCCTCCGGCGCCGACGACCTCATCCGCAAGGACGGCTGGATGAAGGTCTTTCGCACGGAGAAGACGCGCGACGCGGCCTATGCGGAGGCGGAAAAGCTCTCGGCCAATTTCGGCGTCAACCACCAGAAGCTGACGACCGCCGAGGTCGCCGCCGCCGAGCCGCATATCCGCGCAGACCTGACCGGCGGGCTGCGCTGGACCGACCCGTGGTCGATCCGCGACCCGCAGAGCCTGCTGAAGCGCTATCTCGCCTATTTCCAGTCGCTCGGCGGTGCGCTGAAATCGGGCGATGCGGCAACCATCGAGCATGTGCTGGAAGGCGAGGGCTGGCGCATCGCGACGCCCGAAGGCCCGCTGGAGGCGAAGGACGTCGTCGTGGCGCTCGGCCCCTGGGCCGATACGGTGACGCGCAAGCTCGGCTACCATTTCCCCCTCGCCGTCAAGCGCGGCTATCACATGCACTACGGCGCGGCGGAAGGCGCGACGCTCAACAACTGGGTGCTCGACGCCGAGCGCGGCTATTTCCTCGCGCCCATGCTGCGCGGCATCCGCCTCACCACCGGCGCGGAATTTGCCAAGCGCGACGCGCGCAAGACGCCGGTGCAGCTCCGCCGCGCCGAAAAGGTGGCGCGCGAATTCTTCCCGCTCGCCGAACGCCGCGACGAGGAACCCTGGATGGGCGCCCGCCCCTGCACGCCGGACATGATGCCGGTCATCGGCAAGGCCCCGCGCCACGCCGGCCTCTGGTTCGCCTTCGGCCACGCCCACCACGGCATGACCCTCGGCCCCGTCACCGGCCGCGTCCTGGCGGAGAAGATGCTCGGCGAGCGGACGACGATCAATATCGGGCCGTACCGGCCGGAGCGGTTCATCGCTTGAAGTGAGTATCCCCTGGATACGGTGACGCCGGCAGCACCCACCGTCGTCATCCTCGGGCTTGACCCGAGGATCATACCCCGAACTCTCACCTGCCGCGTGGGTGGATCCTCGGGTCAAGCCCGAGGATGACGACGGAGAGGGGGATGCAGAAAATCGTAGGCTGAGACGGCTGAGCGATGACAGCCTCTTGATAGCGCTCCCCCCGTCATCCGCTCCACACCCCTCGCCTACCGCCTGATCCGCGTCGACAGGATGATCGAGGACAGCGTGCGCTCCACGCCGTCGATGACACCGATGCGGTCGATCAGGTGGTCCAGCTCCGCAATCGACGCGGCCTCGACCACGGCGATGAGGTCGAAACTGCCGCTGACCGAGTGCAGCGTGCGCACGGCGGAGATGGCGTGCAGCTCCGTCGTGATGCGCGCGAGCGTCTTCGGCGCGATGGTGATCAGCACATGCGCCTTCACCATGCCGCTCTCATAGGCGTCGGAGAGCTTCACGCCGTAGCCGGCGATCACCCCGTCGCGCTCCAGCCGGTCGATCTTCGCCTGCACGGTCGTGCGCGACAGGCCCAGCTTGCGGGCAATGGTCGCGGTCTGCTCGCGGGCGTTCTCGCTGAGGATGGAGAGAAGCTCGCGATCCTTGAGGGCTAGCGTCGAAATGCTCATTTTTACCGTCATTCTGCCGATACCGATAACGCATTATGCCAGATACGGCGCTTTAAATCGACAGGTCCTGCCCTCAAAATAGACGCATCAATTCATGCCGGAGGGAAATCAACATGAAGGACATCGTCGTCATCGGCGCAGGCAAGATCGGCTCGACCATCGCGCGCATGCTGGCCCATAGCGGGGACTACCGCGTCACCGTCGCCGACCGCTCGGACGAGCAGCTCGCCGCCATCGAGCGCCACGCCGCCGTTTCGACCGCCGTCGTCGACATCGCCGACGCCGGCGCCATGAAGGCGCTGCTTACCGGCAAGTTCGCCGTTCTCTCCGCCGCGCCCTACCACCTCACCGTCGCCATCGCCGAGGCCGCTGCCGCTGCCGGCGTGCACTATCTCGACCTTACGGAAGACGTCGAATCCACCCGCCAGGTCAAGCGCATCGCCGCCAACGCCAAGACGGCCTTCATCCCGCAGTGCGGCCTCGCCCCGGGCTTCATCTCCATCGTCGCCAACGACCTCGCCAGCCGCTTCGACACGCTCGAAAGCGTGCGCATGCGTGTCGGCGCGCTGCCGCAGTACCCGTCCAACGCCCTCAACTACAACCTGACCTGGAGCACGGACGGCGTCATCAACGAATATATCGAGCCCTGCGAAGCCATCGTCGAAGGCGCGCTGATCGAGGTGCCGGCGCTTGAAGAGCGCGAGGAGTTCTCGCTCGACGGCGTGACCTACGAGGCCTTCAACACCTCGGGCGGCCTCGGCACGCTCTGCGAATCGCTGAAGGGCAAGGTCCGCACCCTGAACTACAAGACGATCCGCTATCCGGGCCACGCCGCCATCATGAAGGCGCTGCTGAACGACCTGGGTCTGCGCCACCGTCGCGAAGTCCTGAAGGACATCTTCGAAAACGCCCTGCCGACCACCACGCAGGACGTCGTCATCATCTTCGTGACCGTTTCCGGCCGCAAGGGCGGCCGCCTGATCCAGGAAACCTACGCCAACAAGGTCTACAGCGCCCCGGTCGCCGGCGTGCTGCATTCCGCCATCCAGATCACGACGGCCGGCTCGATCTGCGCCGTGCTCGACATGCTGGCCGATGGCTCGCTGCGTGCCGAAGGCTTCGTCCGCCAGGAAGAAATCGCCCTCGACGCCTTCCTCGCCAACCGCTTCGGCCATTACTACGCCCAGGAACACCACGGCGCCCGCGCCGCCTGATCCTGTCCCCTTTCAGCGCCCCGGCAGGAACCGGGGCGTTGTCGCATCTGTGGCCTGGCCGCGGGGAAGAGAGAACGCCAAAAGGCGCGGACGATAAAAATGGGGCCTCTTGCGAGGCCCCTTTTCTTTTACCGTACTGATGGCGCAGATCAGGAAAGCCGCGCGCAGGCGTCCGCGATCCGCTTCAGCGCTTCCGTCAGTTCCGCTTCCGACGTGGCGTAGGAGATGCGGAAATAGGGCGAGAGGCCGAAGGCCGAGCCCGGGACGACGGCGACGTGGGCGTCTTCGAGGAGGTAGTCCGTGAAGTCGCTGTCCGCCTCGATGCACTTGCCCTTCGGCGTCACCTTGCCGATCACGCCGGCACAGCCGGAGAAGGTGTAGAACGCGCCCTCCGGCGTTCGGCAGGCAAGGCCGGGAATGGCGTTCAGCGCGGAGACGACGAGGTCGCGGCGATGCTTGAAGCTCGCCTGGCGGTCCTTCAAAAAGTCCTGCGGACCGTTCAGCGCCTCGACCGAGGCGGCCTGGCTGACCGACGACGGGCAGGAGGTCGCCTGGCTCTGGATCACGGCCATGGCCTTGATCAGCGCCTTGGGGCCGCCGGCATAGCCGATGCGCCAGCCGGTCATCGCATAGGCCTTCGAGACGCCGTTGATCGTCAGCGCGCGGCTTTTCAGGCGCGGCTCGATGGCGACCGGGGTCACGAATTTGAAGCCGTCATAGACGATGTGCTCGTACATGTCGTCGACCATCAGCCAGACATGCGGATGGCGCAGCAGCACGTCGAGCAGCGGGCCGTAGTCGGCTTCGCTATAGGCGGCGCCAGACGGGTTGGACGGCGAGTTGAAGAGCACCCAGCGGGTCTTCGGCGTGATCGCCTTTTCGAGCTGCTCGGCCTTCAGGCGGAAGCCGGCTTCCGCGTCGCAGGGGATCAGAACCGGCACGCCGCCGCAGATCTCCACGATATCGGAATAGGACGTCCAGTAAGGCGTCGGGATGATCACCTCGTCGCCCGGATCGACCGTCGCCATGAAGGCGTTGAAGAGGATCTGCTTGGCGCCCGTCGCGACGGTGACTTCGTCGATCGCGTAATCGACGCCGTTCTCGCGGCGGAATTTTTCGCAGATCGCCTTCTTCAGCTCCGGCGTGCCGTCGAGCGCGGTGTACTTGGTATCGCCCCGGTCGATGGCGGCCTTGGCGGCGGCCTTGACGTTGTCGGGCGTGTCGAAGTCGGGCTCGCCGGCACCGAGGATGATGACCGGCAGGCCTTCCTTCTTCATGGCGCTCGCGCGGGCGCCGATCTGCAGGATTTTCGAAACACCGATGGCGGCGATGCGCGAGGCGGGCGTGAAGCCCGCCTCCTCGATCTTGGTCTGGTCGTTCATGGCCGCTTACTCGATATCGAAGGAGACGCCCTGGGCGAGCGGCAGCGCCTTCGAATAGTTCACCGTGTTGGTGGCGCGGCGCATATAGGCCTTCCAGGCGTCGGAGCCGGATTCGCGGCCGCCACCGGTTTCCTTCTCGCCGCCGAACGCGCCGCCGATCTCGGCGCCCGAGGTGCCGATATTGACATTGGCGATGCCGCAGTCCGAACCGTCGGCCGACAGGAAGCGCTCGGCTTCCTGGACGTTGAGCGTGAAGATCGACGAGGAGAGACCGGCCGAAACGGCGTTATGGTCTTCCAGTGCCTTGTCGAAGTCGGAATACTTCATGACATAGAGGATCGGCGCGAAGGTCTCTTCGAGGACCGGGCCGGCCTGCTTCGGCATTTCGACGATGGCGGGCTTGACGTAGTAGGCCGTTTCCTTGCCGGCTTCGGTGACGCGCTCGCCGCCGGTGACGATGCCGCCCTCGGCCTTGGCGGCTTCCAGCGCCTTCTGCATGCCGTCGAAGGCCTGCTTGTCGACCAGCGGGCCGACGAGGGCGGAGGTCTCCAGCGGGTTGCCGACGGAAACGCTGGTATAGGCCTTCTTCAGGCGCGGAACGAGCTGGTCGTAGACGCTGTCATGCACGAAGAGGCGGCGCAGCGTCGTGCAGCGCTGGCCGGCGGTGCCCATGGCGCCGAAGGCGATGGCGCGCAGCGCCATGTCGAGGTCGGCGGACGGGCAGACGATGCCGGCATTGTTGCCGCCGAGCTCGAGGATCGAGCGGGCGAAGCGCTTGGCGAGGCGCGGGCCGACTTCCTTGCCCATGCGGGTGGAGCCGGTGGCCGAGACGAGCGCGACCTTGTGGTTGTCGACGAGGGCTTCGCCGATGGCGCGGTCGCCGATGAGGACCTGCGACAGGTTCGCCGGCGCATCGCCGAAGCGGGCGAGCGCGCGCTCGAAGATGGCCTGCGAGGCTAGCGCCGTCAGCGGGGTCTTTTCCGAGGGCTTCCAGACGATGGCGTTGCCGGCGACGAGCGCCAGAGCGGCGTTCCACGACCAGACGGCGACCGGGAAGTTGAAGGCCGAGATGATGCCGACGACGCCGAGCGGATGCCAGGTTTCCATCATGCGGTGGCCGGGGCGCTCGGTGGCGATGGTGAGGCCGTAGAGCTGGCGGGAAAGACCGACGGCGAAATCGCAGATGTCGATCATTTCCTGCACTTCGCCGAGGCCCTCGGAGGTGATCTTGCCGGCTTCGATGGAAACGAGGCGGCCGAGATCGGCCTTGGCGGCGCGCAGCTCCTCGCCGAGCAGGCGGACCAGCTCGCCGCGCTTGGGCGCCGGAACGAGGCGCCAGGCCTTGAAGGCTTCATGGGCGGCGTCGATGGCCTTGTCGGTGTCAGTGGCCGAAACGGTCTTCAGCTTGCCGATCTCCTCGCCGCTGACGGGGCTGAAGGAGGCCATGTCGCCGCCCTGCCAGGCGGCGCGAGCAACGCCGAGCTTGTCGAGAAGGGCTGCGGTTTCGGTTTTCACGTCGACTTTCGTCATCGGGTATCTCCCTGTTGTCTCTCAGAAGGTGATGGTGCCGAGCGGGCCCGGCGAAGTGATGGTTTTCAACCCGGCCGCAAGCCTGCGGATCTCGTCCGGGGTGTATCTGTCGTAGAAGGCCTGGTTCTTGCGGCCGATGGCATGCTCCGCGGAAAAGCTTCCCTCGAACTGCTCGACCGCGACCGTGAAGACCCATTCGCGCAGGTCCGCCTCGAAATCGGGATCGGCAAGCCGCGGATCGTCCTTCGCGACGACGAGGTTGAAGTGCACGCCGCCATCGCCGATATGGCCGAAGTCGCAGATCGTCACATCCTCGAAGTGATCAGGCATCTCCGCCTTCATATGGGCGAGGAAGGGCATGATGTCACCCCGGCGGAAGGCAAGATCGAAGGCGATCAATCGCCCGCTATGCTTCACGCCCTCGGACAGCGCATGGCGCAATGCCCAGATCTCGTGCGGCGGGCCGACGAAGGCGTCGGCCAGCGGCGCGTCCTCCCGTTCCCAGATCGCGGCCAGCACCTCTTCCAGCACCGCGTCGAGCGGCTGCTCGCCCTCGCGCGGCGGGGTGGAGCGGGAGATTTCCGCAAGGATCACGAAATCCGGCACGATGCCACCCTGGAAGGGATTGCGCAGCGAGGGCACATGATCGAGCGCAGCGCGGACGGCATTGCCGGACATGCCCTCGAAGGCCGAAAGATAGCTGCCGAGCGCATCTTCCATGGCGACCAGCAGGGTCGCGACCTGTTCTTCCGAGGCCGGCACGAGGAGCGCCGTCGCCGACTGTTTCGGTGCGGGCTCCAGGTTCAAGACGCATTCGGTGACGATGCCGAAGGCGCCGGAGGTGCCGATGAAGAGCTGCTTCCAGTCGACGCCGGTATTGTTCTTGCGCAAGCCGGACGAGAGGTCGAGCACAGTGCCCGCCTCGTCGGCGAGAACGACGGTGAGGCCGAGCGTGTTGCGGCGAACATCGCCGTAGCGCAGGAAGCGCGAGCCACCGGTATTCGTCGCGATCATGCCGCCGAGGCGCGGATCGGCGCCAAGGTCGATGGGGAAGAAGAGGCCGGTTTCCTCCAGCCTGCCGTTGAGATCGGAAAGGCGCAGGCCCGCGCCTGCCTTCACCGTGCGGTTGACGCGGTCCAGTTCGAAGGGCGCAGTCAGCCGGTCGAGGCTGAGGATGCCCTGCCGGCCGCTGCCATCAGGCGTCGAGCCGGAAACGAGGCCGGTATTGCCGGATTGCGGCACGAGGGCGATGGCGTTCCGCACGCAGTAGCAAACGACGGCGGAGACCTCGGCGGTCGTCGCCGGGCGGGCGACGAAGGCGGCGCGGCCCTTGTCGTAGCGCGCGCCGGTCTCGTATGCGGCCATGTCGGCGGGCCCGGTGAGAAGACCCTTCTCACCGACGAGGCTTTTCAGCGCTTCGATATGCCCTGCCTCGATCATGCTGGCGTCCATTATTCCGCGGCGGCCGCCATGTTGACGATGCCGAGGCACATTTCAAGCGAGGCGCGCTGGATGCCGGCATAATGCGCGAATTCATCGAGCACCGCGCCGCCGAGATCGCGCTCGAACATCACCTGGTTGGGGCTGGCGACGAAGTCCTGCGTCGCATCGTCGCCGAGGTTCGACTGGAAGATGCCCGCGGCGCTGACCGGCAGGAAGTCCTCGTAGACGATCGGGTCGAACTGGATGAGGCCGGCTTCGATGGCGGTTTCCAGATCGGCGTTGCGGCCGGAGACAGACTTGCCCTTTTCCGTCAGCGAATAGCGGAAATAGCCGAGGCCCGCCTTGCGGATGCCGTCCCAGTCGTCCGGGAAGGCCTTGAAGACGGCGGCGAGCGCCGCTTCGTATTCGCCGGCATTGGAGCCGTCGGCGGCCGGGCGCACGCGGGCGCGCGTCTCGTTCAGCAGGCGGTCGTAGAGCGCGCGGCCCTTCGGCGTCAGCGCCACGCCGCGCTGCTCGGTCTCGCCGAAGCGGGCGGTGTGCGAACCCTCCTGCCAGCGTCCGTCCTCGCCGATGAAGGAGACGGCCTCTTCCAGCGCCTTGAACGAGGTCTGGCGCAGGAGGATCGGGCATTTGCGGGTCGGCGGTCCCTCGACGACGGCCTTCGGGGCGATGCCCTCTTCCGGCATGCGCGCCTGCACCTTGTCGATGTCGAGCGTGCGCGGCGTCAGATGGTTGATGTGCGGCCCCTTGAAGGAGACGACGTCGGCGACCAGGCGGTGTGCGTCATGCAGGCGCCTGTACATGTCGGCGCTGACGATGGCGTGGTCGTGCCAGCGGAAGGTTTCCAGCACTTGCGCGACGAAGCGGGCGGCATCGGCCGCATCGAGACCGCCGTCACGCTCGGCCTTTTCGACCAGCGCGACCGCCTCATCGGTGAAGATCTTTCGCGCGGCCAGAACAGCGGCCGCCTCTTCGCGCAGCGCGGCATCGGCGACGAGGTCGAGGCGCAGCAGCGAGGTGAAGACGCGGAACGGGTTACGGCTGAGGCTTTCCGCGCCGACCGGGCGGAAGGCGGTGGAATGGACCGGCACGCCGGCCGTGGAGAGATCGTAGTAGCCGACCGGGAACATGCCCATGACGGCGAAGACGCGGCGCATCATGGAAAGCTCTGCCGGCGTGCCGAGGCGGATGGCGCCGTGGCGCTCCTCGGAAATGCGCTCCAGCGAATCCGTCGCGTCGAGACGCGCCTTCAGGTGCGGGTCGGCGGCGAGCGTGTCTTCGTTCACATCCGCGACCAGCGACATCAGCGTGCCATAGGCTGGAACCTCGTCGCGATACATGGCGGACATGGCCGAGGAAAAATCCGAGCGGATCTCGTCGGCGCAAATGTACGAATTTGCTTTCATGGGAAGCGGTCTCATCTTACAAGGGTGGGAGGCCCTGTTCATTCTCAAAACGGATAATACCGGATCGTTTCTCAACGCGATCGCGACCGTTCTGACTATGTTGATGCGAGGAAAGAATGAAGCTTAGTCGCAGGCTGATCCCGGACGTCACCACGCTGCAGGCGTTCGAATGTGCTGCCCGCCACGGCAGCTTCACGCAGGCCGCGCACGAGTTGAACCTCACCCAGAGCGCCGTCAGCCGACAGATCAAGGACCTCGAAGAGCAGCTCGGCGTGCTGCTCTTCGAGCGCGTGCGCCAGCGCGTGGTGCTGTCCGACGACGGCCGGCGCTTCCTGCCGGAAGTGCGCAAGCTGCTGCACCAGACGGAAGAGACCATGCTGCGCGCCATGGCGTCTGCCTCCTCCGAGCACAGCCTCGCCATCGCCACGCTGCCGACCTTCGGCAGCCGATGGCTCACCCCGCGCATTCCCGGCTTCCTCGCCGAACATCCCGGCACCATCATCAACATCGCCTCCCGCTCGGCGCCGTTCGATTTCGACGAGGAGAATTTCGACCTCGCGATCCATTACGGCCAGCCCGTCTGGGCGCGCGCGGCCTGCTCCTATCTGTGCAGCGAGGAGATTCTTCCCGCCGCGAACCCCGCGCTTCTGAAGTCCTGGAACCTCTGCGAGCCGAAGGACCTGGAGCAGGCGCCGCTGCTGCACCTTGCCACGCGCCCCAAGCTCTGGGCGCAATGGTTCGAGCTGAACGGCGCATCCGCCGACACGGCCTACCGCGGCCACCGTTTCGACCAGTTCTCCATGGTGATCGAATCGGCCGTCGCGGGCCTCGGCTTCGCGCTGCTGCCCAAATACCTCATCGAGCAGGAGCTTGCGAACGGCCGCCTCGCCGTCGTCTTCGACCGGCCGATGGAGACGGAGAACAGCTATTATCTCGTCGTGCCGGAGGGAAAGCTGGAAAACCCGCTGAGCCAGGCCTTTCGCGCCTGGATCGCCGGGCAGGTGCCCTGACCTGCCCGGCAAGGATACCTGCCGGCCCGGCGTCGCGCAGCCCGGAACAAATTCATCCGCTTCATGCGGGCAAGGCATGACCCGGTTCTGATTTTTTGCTTTAGTGATGACACCGCATCGTCGATGGTGCGACGATCATCCTCCTTCCGAAAAGACAGACCACCATGCTCAACGACCCGCGCTCCCATGGCCTCTGGGAGATGACCGCTCCGCCGGCCCCCGAAACCACCGCTTTCTCCGGCAAGGCGGAGGCGGATGTGGTGATCGTCGGTGGCGGCTATACCGGCTTTTCCACCGCGCTGCACCTTGCCGAGCGCGGCACGCGGGTGATCCTGCTGGAAGGCGCGGAAATCGGCTATGGCGGCTCGGGCCGCAATGTCGGTCTCGTCAATGCCGGCATGTGGGTCATGCCCGACGAACTGCCCGGCGTGCTCGGCGACCTCTATGGCAGCCGCCTGCTGGAGCTTCTCGGCAATGCGCCGCGCCTCGTCTTCGACCTCGTCGGGAAACACGCCATCGACTGCGAGATCAACCCGGCCGGCACGCTGCATTGCGCCGTCGGCCAGTCCGGCTTCGACGAACTCAAGCAGCGCGCCGAGCAATGGGCGCGCCGCGGCGCGCCGGTGCGCCTGCTCGACGCTGCCGAAACGGCCGCGAAGGTCGGCACCGAGGCCTATGCGGGCTCGCTGCTCGACATGCGCGCCGGCACGATCCAGCCGCTCGCCTATGCGCGCGGCCTTGCCCGCGCCGCCATCGCCGCCGGCGCTCATGTCTTCACCGGCAGCCCCGTGACGGGCGCCGAGCGGACCGGAAAGCGCTGGACGGTCAACACCCCGCGCGGCTCCGTGACGGCGGACTGGGTGGTGGTCGCCACCAATGCCTATACGGTCGCCCCGTGGAGCGAGGTGCGCGCCGAACTCGTGCACCTTCCCTATTTCAACTTCGCCACCGTGCCGCTGTCGGCGGAGATGCAGGCGAAGATCCTGCCGGAACGGCAGGGCGCCTGGGACACGAAGGAAGTGCTTTCCTCCTTCCGTTTCGACAAGCGCGGCCGGCTGGTCTTCGGCAGCGTCGGGGCGCTGCGCGGCACCGGCGCGGTCATCCACAAGGAGTGGGCGCGCCGCGCCCTGAAGAAACTGTTCCCCGCCATCGGCGACGTCGCCTTCGAGGCCGAATGGTACGGCAAGATCGGCATGACCGCGGACAACCTGCCGCGCTTCCACCGCCTCGGCGAGAACGTCATCGGCTTTTCCGGCTATAACGGCCGCGGCATCGCGCCCGGCACCGTCTTCGGCCGCACCCTCGCCCAGCTCGTCTCCGGCGAGATCGCCGAAATGGACCTGCCCCTGCCGGTCACCGATCCCGAGGCCCAGTCCTTCCGCTCGATGCGCGAAGGCTATTACGAACTCGGCGCCCAGATCGCCCACTTCGCCGGCGCGCGCCTCTAGAGCAATTCCAGCAAAAGTGCGCAGCGGTTTTGCGTCCGGAATTGCATAGAAACAAAAGGATAGAGCATTTTCGCGATTCGAAGAAAAGCGGAAATGCTCTAAGCGCTCCCCGCTCCGCATGAACAGAAAGGCCGGCGTTTCCGCCGGCCTTTGTCATTTGCGCCCTGTCAGCCCATGCGCTCGGAAGCGTAGCTTCCCGGGCTCGGCGGGAAGACGATGGTCTTGTTGCCGTTCATGAAGACGCGGTGATGGATGTGGGCGTGCACCGCGCGGGCGAGCACCTGACTCTCGACGTCCCGGCCGATCGAGACATAGTCCTCGGCCGATTGCGCATGCGTGATGCGCGCGACGTCCTGCTCGATGATCGGGCCCTCGTCGAGGTCCTCGGTGACGTAGTGCGCCGTCGCGCCGATCAGCTTCACGCCGCGCTCGAAGGCCTGCTTGTAGGGGTTCGCCCCCTTGAAGGACGGCAGGAACGAGTGGTGGATGTTGATGATCCGCCCCGACATCTTCTTGCAGACGGCATCCGACAGCACCTGCATGTAGCGGGCCAGCACGATGAGTTCCGCGCCGGACTGCTCGACCACCTCCATCAGCCGCGCCTCGGCCTGCGGCTTGTTGTCCTTCGTCACCTTGATGTGGTGGAAGGGGATGTCGTGGTTGACGATGACCTTCTGGTAGTCGAAGTGGTTGGAGACGACGCCGACGATGTCGATCGGCAGGGCGCCGATCTTCCAGCGGTAGAGCAGGTCGTTGAGGCAATGGCCGAAGCGCGAGACCATCAGCAGCACCTTCATGCGCTCGTCGCTGTCGTTGAAGCGCCAGGTCATGGCGAATTTCTTGGCGACCGGGGCGAAGCCCGACTTGATCTCGTCCTCCGACACGCCCTCCTGGGACAGGAAGGTCAGGCGCATGAAGAACAGGCCCGTTTCCAGGTCGTCGAACTGCGAGGAATCGGAGATGTAACACCCCTTCTCGGCGAGGTAGCCGGTGATCGCAGCGACGATGCCGCGGGTCGATTGGCAGGATACGGTCAGGACGTGGCTTTTCATCGGTTTCAATCTCGCGTTCGGCCGGTGCTGCGGGCAGGCAACGGCGATCCCCTTTTGATGCGGCCGCATTCGCGGCTCGACGCATATTTCAGGCCGCCTGCGGCTGCGCAAGCCCCTGCAATGGCGAGAAGCTACGCCGACCCTTGCAAGGAATCCCTCCGGTTCGCGACATCCAATGCGTCGAAAATGCCAAGCGGCCCGCTGCGGACGCCCGTTCGCCCCTGCCGTCCGGCCTGTGGTGATCCCGCCTGAGGGAGGCAGCCGGCGTTTTCTTTCAGAAATGCGAGACGGCCGGGACACCGACAAGAATCCATCTGGACACTATTATGGACACATGTTCTATAAAATGGACAGATTCGACGGGAGCACGCCATGCATCTTTCCATGTGGACCTATCCCTGGGACATCCAGGACCAGGGACTGGAGGCGCTCGCCGCCGACCTTGCCGGCCGCGCCGGGCTGAACATGGTCAGCATGGCCACCTCCTACCATGCCGGCCGCTTCCTGCAGCCGCGCAGCCCGCGGCAGAAGGCCTATTTCCCGGAGGACGGCACGGTCTATTTCCGGCCGGACGAAAGCCTCTGGCAGGACAAGACGATCCGCCCCCTCATGGCGCAGAACGTCGCCGAGCGCGGCGACATGCTGGAAGCGCTGACAAAGGCACGGGCGCAGACCGGCCTCAAGGTCTCCTGCTGGACGGTCTGCCTGCACAACAGCCGCCTCGGCATGCTGCATCCCGGGCATGTCACCCGCAACGCCTTCGGCAATGCCAACTACTACAATCTCTGCCCCTCCAGTCCCGCCGCGCGCGACTATGTCGTGACCCTCGTCCGCGACATCACGACGAACCACAAGCCCGACATGCTGGAGCTGGAGAGCCCGAACTTCATGGGCTTTGCCCATGAATACCACCACGAGAAGGACGGCGTCGGCCTCAATGCCGAGGACGACTTCCTGCTCTCGCTCTGCTTCTGCGACCATTGCACCGCGCGGGCCGAAAAGGCCGGCGTGCCGGTGGAGGGCGCGCGCAAGACTGTCGCCCACTTCATCGCCGAGCTTTGCGAACGCGCCGTGCCGGAGCGGCAGTTCCCCGATTTCCCTGAGGCCGGCATCGACGCCTTCCGCGCCCATCCCGAGCTTCACGCCTTCCTTGCCTGGCGCAGCGAGCCGGTGACGAGCCTGATCGGCGAGATCAGGGCCGCCGCCGACCCGGCGACGCGCATCGTGCTGATCGACCTCAAGGACGGCTGGCTCGGCGGCGTCGATCTTGCCGCCGTCGGCAGGCTCTGCGACGGGGCGATCCTCTGCTGCTACGACATGACGCCCGAGGCCGTCGGCGAGGTCATCCGCACCGGCCGGGCGCTGCTCGGGCCGGACAAGTTCCTCGGGCTCGGCCTTCGCGTCTTCTATCCCGAGGTCGATGGCCCGGACATCCTGACGGCGCGCGTGAAAAACGCCGTCGAAGCGGGCGTCGACGGCGTCAATTTCTATAATTACGGGCTCATTCCGGCCAGGCGCCTCGACTGGGTGGGCGAGGCGGTGGCGGCGATCAGCCGCTGATCGGCTCGGCCACCTGGATCAGGCAGTCGCCGGCCTCACTGTCCGTGTGCAGCCGGTGGGAGATGACGATGCCGCCCTCGGCAAAGCGCAGCGTCTCCTCGCCGTCGTCCAGCCGCTCCAGGTCGTGATACCAGCCGGCAAGGTCGCCGGCGGCGACATGCGCGCCGAGCGCGACGGCCGGCTCGAACCAGCCGCGCCGGCTGGCATAGATGCCCTGGCTGTGCCGCGACAGCGAGAGAAGCTGAAGCGCGGGCGGCGCGGGCAGGGCCTGCCGCGACAGGACGGGCTTCTCGACGATGCCGAGCGCCAGGAGCAGCCGGTCGATGGCGGCCGCCGTGAAGGCCATGCTGTCCGGCGTTACCGTTCCGCCGCCGCCGAATTCGCCGGAAAGGCCGATCGTGCCGGCCCGGCCGGCCGCACCCATCGAGGTCGGCGCCGCCGGTCCGTTGTCGGCGATGAAGGCATGGGCCGCGCCCATCGCCCGCATCAGGTCGAGCGAGCGCTCGAAGCGCGCGGCATCGGCCTGCCGCTCGATGAGCGTGCAGGCCAGATGCGCCATGGAGGTGCCGCCGGAATGCAGGTCGAGCACCGCGTCGTGTTGCGGGAACAGCGTGTGCTCGAGGAAATGCGCCAGCCGCGCCGTCGGCATGCCGGCGGGATCGCCCGGAAAGGCGCGGTTGAGATTGCCGCCGTCGAAGGGCGAGCAGCGCTTCGCCGCCATCACCGCCGGCAGGTTCGCCATCGGCAGGATGGTGACGGCGCCGCGGATCTTCGCGGCATCGAGAAGCCGCATCAGCCGCCCGAGCTGAAGCTCGCCCTCATATTCGTCGCCGTGATTGCCCGCCATCAGCAGAAGGCCCGGTCCCGCGCCGTTCTTCAGGCGCAGGATCGGGATGCGGATCTGGTAATAGGGCGAGCGGTCGACCGAATAGGGAATGGCGAGATGCCCGGCCTGCCGGCCGTCCAGCGCGAAATCGATCGGGTTGACAAGTCCGCTGTGCATGGGGGTCTCCAGTCCGGGCAGGGGCCGCCCTCAGAGGGCGGCGACGGCGGTCATCTCGACGCGAAGGTCGGGATCGGCAAGGCGGGCCTCGACGCAGGCGCGGGCCGGCGGGTTGACCGGATCGATCCACGCATCATAGACGCCGTTCATCGCATCGAAATCCACGATCGCCGGCAGGAAGACGTTGACGGCCAGGAGCTTCGAGCGATCCGTGCCGGCTTCCTTCAGAAGGGCGTCGATCTTGCCGAGCACGTCCTGCGTCTGGGCTTCGATGCCGGCCTTGCGGTCTTCGGCGACCTGGCCGGCAATGTAGACGAGACCGCCATAGCTGACGGCCTGGCTCATGCGCGAACCCTTCTGGTAACGCTGGATCATCGCGTGTTTTCCTTTTCTTTATGCTTGCTTGGGGAGGATCAGCCGAAGCTGGTGAGATAGGCGGCCGTCACCGTATGGTCCGGGTCGAGGCCGTAGAGGATGGCGTGCCGGTCGAGGCAGGTGCAGGGATGCGAGATGCCGAACTCGACAACGTCGCCGACGGCAACGTCGCCTGCCCCCGGCAGGGCGACGAAGGCGTGCTGGTCGTTGAGGCGCAGCACCTCGGCGCCGGTGAAATCGCCAAGCCGCACGCCGTTCCGGTAAAGCGCCAGCGGCCGCGGCAGGCCCTGGTCGATGGCGACGTCGCGAAGGCCCATGCCGCAGATCGCAAGGCCCGGCTCGGGGCGCGACAGCACCTCCGCCCAGACCCTGAGCGCCGGCTGGAAGCCGGCGGAGGCCGACGCGGTCTCCTCGCCGATACGGAAGCCGCCGCGCGCATCGAGGCCGGCAAGGCCGCGCTCGTAGATGCCGTGGTCGTGGAAGAAGATCGCCCCGCAGCGCAGCACCATCAGGCAATCGGGATCGGCCCTGACGGCGGCGGAAAGCCCGGCGACGACCCGGTCGAAGAAGACCGAACCGCCCGCCGTCACCAAGAGCGGCCGTTCGTTGCCGATACCGGCGCGCACCTTCGGCAGGAAATCCGCCGTGAGCCGCATCAGGCCGTCGATCCGGCTGAGCGTCTCGTTGGCATCGGCGGTCGCGGCGGCGCCCTCATAGGCGGCGATGCCGGTCAGCCGGAAGTTTGGCGTTTCCGCCGCAAGGATCGCGTCGAGGATCGCCCCGACGGCCTCGGCGCTGCGCGCACCGGCACGGCCGGCGCCGAACTCGACGAGGAGGCCGAGCGGCGGCAGGTCGCCGCGTTCCTGCCAGGCCGTGCGCAGCGCCTCGGCCAGCGGGAGCGAATCGACAAAAATATGCACCTCGGCCGTCGGATAGCCGGCGAGCAGCGCGGCGAGGCGGCGGGCGGCGGCAAGGCCGCCGATCTCGTTGGCAAGCAGCAGCCGGCGCTGGCCGGCCTTGAGCAGCACGGCGGCCTGGCGGATATCGGCGACGGTCGTGCCCCACGCGCCCGCGGCGAGCAGCGCGCCGGAAATCGCCGTCGACATCGGCGTCTTGGCATGCGGGGCGATCTCGACGCCCTGGCCTTTCACATAGGCCATCATCAGGTCGACATTGGCGGCGAAGGCCTGCCGGTCGAGCGAGATCAGCGGCAGCGCCATATTGCCGTCGAAGGGCTTCCAGCCCTGCCTGCCAAGGGCATCGAGCGCAAGCGGCGCATGGCCCGGCGGAAAGCCGCGGATGCGGTCGTCGACCAGCGGATTGTCGGTGGCGGCATGAAGGTCAGACATGGTGTTCTCTAATCCCGAGGCGGTAGGTCTCGTTGGCGGTCGTGAAGAAAAGGGCGCGCTGCTCGTCGAGCGAAAGAGGCGCGGCGACGGTGCGGAAGACCGCGTAGACCTCGTCGAAGGAGGCATGCAAGCCGGCCACGGGGAAATCGCTGGCGAACATCGCGCGCGCCGGCCCGAAGCAGTCGAGCCCGTGCTCGATGACCGGCCGCAGGCTTTCGAGCGTCCAGTCGTTGTCATAGGCGACGAGGTCGGAGATCTTCAGCCGCACGTTCGGCTCGCGGCCGAGCGCCCGCAGGCCACTCCTCCAGAACGCCATGCCCGCCTCGCTCCGGTCCGCCGGGCTGCCGGCATGGTTGAGCACGAAGAGCGTGTCGGGAAAGGCGCGCACGAGATCGACCGCCTCGTCCATCTGCCAGGGATAGAGCATCAGGTCGAAGACAAGGCCGAGGCGGGCAAGATGGGCAAGGCCGCGGCGCCAGGCGGGGTCGGCCATGCGATGCGGACGAGGCGCAAAACTTTTCGCCGGCTCCGGGTGCCAGCTCACGATATCGCGGATGCCGACGACGTTCGGATTGGCCGCCTCCGTTTCGAGCAGGCGAAGGACATCGGGACTGTCGAGGGGAACGCGGGCGACATAGCGCCGCGCAGTGCCGCAGGAGCGGTCGAGCCCGTCCAGCCAGCGGCTTTCCTCCAGCGGATGCGCGTCCGACCAGCCGGCCTCGACATGCACCGTGGCGACGATGTCCTGCCGCGCGGCATCGGCGCGATATTCGGCGATGCCATAGTCCTTCAGGATCGGCGCGAGGCTGCCATAGACCATCTCGCCGCCGGTCGCCCGCGCCCTTTCCAGCCAGGGATGACGCCCGAGCGACAGGTCCCAGAGATGGTGGTGCGGGTCGATGACCGGCCCGCCGTAGCGCATGTTCATCGCCGCGCCTCGCGGCCGGAAATGAGCAGCAGCGCGAGGATCAGCGTGCCGAACATGATCGAGCGCCAGCCGGGCGAGGCATTGACCACCGTGATCAGCGCCGTCGTGGTGACGAGCAGGATCGCGCCGGGAATGGTGCCGGCATAGGTGCCGCGCCCGCCGAGGATGGAAGTGCCGCCGAGCACGACGGCCGCGATCGACGTCAGGAGATAGGGATCGCCGATGCCGACATAGCCCTGCCGGTTCATGCCGAGCACCAGGATGCCGGCAAGGCCCGCGAAGAAGCCCGAGAGAGCATAAAGGATCAGCGTGTTGCGCGTGACGCTGACGCCGGAAAGCCGCGTCGCCAGCGGATTGGCCCCGAGGGCGAGGAAGCGCGCGCCGATGGGCATGCGGTGGATGAGCAGCAGCACGCCGGCCGAGACGACGACCCAGAGGATCACGCCGGCGGGAACGCCGAGCGGCCGGGCCTGCCCGAGGAGGATGACGGCCGGATTGCTGACCGTGACCGCGCTGCCGCCGGCGACGATGACGAGCAGGCCTTGCAGGAAGGTCGCCATGGCGAGCGTCATGATGATCGGCGGCACGCGGAGATAGGCCGCCCCCGCGCCGTTGAGGAAGCCGATGCCGGCGGCAATCGCCAGCGCCAGGACGATGCCGACGAGGCCCGTCGGGTCTGAGGCGGGCGAGATCAACGGCAGGAGGATCGCCGTGACGGTGATGACCGCGCCAACCGAAAGGTCGATGCCGCCCATCAGGATGACGAGCGTCTGGCCGGCCGCCGCGATGCCGATGACGGCCGCAAGCTCCAGAAGGTAGCGCAGGTGCCCGTAGGCGCCGAAGCCGCGCAGCGTGAGGCCGGCGACGAGCCAGACGAGCGCCACCAGCACGAAGGTCAGGAGCGGCGGGTTGCGGAACAGGGATCGCACTGCATTCATCGCCTTGCCCTCCAGACGCCGAGAAGTTCCGGCACCGCGACGGCGCCGACGATGATCAGGCCCTGCGCGACATATTGCGCGACGGGCGGGAAGCCGAGGAAGAACATCACGTTGATCATGACCGAGAGCAGCAGGCTGCCGCAGATCGCCCCGCGCATCGTGCCCTTGCCGCCGAGGAAACCGACGCCGCCGAGCACGGCCGCGGCAATCGAGTTCAGCGTGAAGGGCGTGCCGATGACCGGGTCGCCCGAGCCGGTCTGCGCCGCGACGAAGAGGCCGGCCAGCGCCGCCAGCAGGCCGGAAAGCGCGAAGGAGACGATCTTCACCCGCTCGACCGGAACGCCGGAGCGGAAGGCGCCGACGGGATTGTCGCCCGCCGCATAGATGCCGAGGCCGAGCGGCGTTGCCAGAAACGCCTTCCAGAGCACGAGGACGGCGACGAGCAGCAGGAAGGCGACCGGCGTGTGGCCGGCGAGCGTCGTCGAGAGCCAGTCCGGGATGAAGCCGCCCGGGCGCGGCAGGAGGATCAGCGCGACGCCGGTGATGATGAAGGAGCCGGCCAGCGTCACGATGATCGCCGGCAGGCGCAGATGCGCGACGATGGCCCCGGTGACGGCGCCGATGGCAAGGCCGGTGAAGGCGACGGCGAGGAAGCCGCCCGGCACGCCGAGGACGCCCTCCATGGTGGTCGCGGCGATCACCGCGCCGAGGCTGACGAGCGGGCCGATGGCGAGCGTGATGCCGCCGTTCAGCATCAGGAGCGCCTGCGCCATGGTGACGAGCGCCAGCGGGAACCAGTTCTGCGTGAACTTGGAGAAGCCGCCGACGGAAAGGATGCCCGGAAAGAGCACGGCATAAAGAATGAGAAAGGCGGCGACGACGAGGTAGAGACCGCCGAGGCCGCGGTTGCGGCGGCGCTGGACGGCGCCGTAGAGCCAGCCGGAGGATGAAACAGCGCTCATGCGGCCGCTCCCTTTCTGTCGATGCCCATGGCCGCGCCGACGATGGCCTCTTCACTGATGGCGTCGCCCGACAGCGTCGCCGCGACGCGGCCCTCGCGCAGCACTACGACGCGGTCGCACAAATGCACGAGCTCGGGCGTATCGGAGCTTGCGAGGATGACGAGCCGGCCCTCGGCGGCGAAGGCGCGCAGCATGAGGTAGATCTCGCGCTTGGTCTCGATGTCGACGCCGCGCGTCGGATCGTTGAGCAGCAGCACGGACGGGTCGAGCGGCAGCCACTTGGCGAGCGCCACCTTCTGCTGGTTGCCGCCCGAAAGCGCCTGCACCGGACGGGCGACGTCGCCCTTGATGGTGAGCCGGCGGGCGAGATCGGCGATCAGCCCGGTTTCCGCGGCCCTGTCGCGCAGGCCCCCGCGCGCAAGCCGGCCGAGGGAGGGCAGGATGAGATTGGAGGCGATGGAATGCGGCAGCACCAGCCCCTCGTGCTTGCGGTCGGCCGGCACATAGACGATGCCGGCCGCATTGGCCGCCTCGACATGGATGGGCAGGCCGTTCCTGCCCGAGACCTCGGCCATGTCGGCCCTTGCGGGGATCGCGCCATAGAGGCCGAGCAGCAGGTCTTCCTGCCCCTGCCCGACAAGGCCGCCGATGCCGACGATCTCGCCCGCATGGGCGGAAAAGCCGATGTCGCGCACGAGGCCGGCGGAAAAGCCCTCGACGCCGATGCGCAGCGCGCCGGGAGCGGGATCACGGCGCGGCGGGAAGAGATCGCCCGTCTCGCGGCCGACCATGAGGCGCACCAGCCCCTCCCCGTCGATGCCGGCGAGCGACTGGTCGGCCGTGACGCCGCCATCCTTCAGCACGGTGACGTGGGAGCAGAGCGCCTGCACCTCGTTGAGGCGATGGGAGATATAGAGCAGCGCCGTGCCGCGGTCGCGCAGCGTCTCGATGAGGCGGGCGAGGATGCCGGCCTCATGGGCGGAGAGCGAGGAGGTCGGCTCGTCGAGGATGAGCACGCGGGGCTTGCGGAAGAGCGCCTTGGCGATCTCCACCATCTGGCGGCGGCCGAGCGCGAGGTCGGCGACCGGCATGTCGAGCGGCTCGGTGAGACCCACCATGTCGCAGACCTCCCGCACGCCGCGGTGGAGCGCGGCATAATCGATGAGGCCGAAGCGGCGCGGGAAGGCGCCGAGGCCGATATTCTCGGCGATCGACAGGTCGGCCGTCAGGCTCAGCTCCTGCTGCACCACGGCGATGCCGGCCGCGCGGGCGGCGGCCGGGCTGAAGCGCCCGACCGGCTTGCCGTCGACGGAAATCGTGCCGCTGTCCGGCTGGAGAGCGCCGGACAGCAGATTGATCAGCGTGGATTTTCCCGCGCCGTTCTCGCCGAGCAGGGCATGAACCCTGCCCGGCAGAAGGGCGATATCGACGCCCTTGAGAACCGGATTGCCGAAAAATCCCTTGAACACCTGCCGGGCTTCCAGCAGGGGCCTTGATTCCGTCATGACGGCGTCCTCTTCGGCTTTACTGCGCGATCAGCTTGTCGAACAGCGCCTGGTCGTAATCCGAATAGATGTAGCCGTCGGCCGGGAACTGGTCGGCGCGGGCGAGGTAGCTGTCGATCGAGCTGTCGTCGATGACCGGCAGCGGCACCTTGATGAAGGCGGGAACGTCCTTGCCTTCCAGCGCCTGCACGGCCGTGTAGACGGAAAGCGCGCCGAGCCAGTTCGGCTGCATCGTCGCCCAGCCCTTCAGGCCCTTTTCCTTCCACAGTTCCAGGAACTGGCGGGCATTCTCGCCGGTGATCGGGACCTGCTCGCGGCCCTGGCGGTCGAAGGCCATGACGGAACCGGCCGAAAGCGCGCCGCCGAGCGAGAGCACGCCGTCGATCTCCGGATTGGCGAAGAGCAGGCTCGTCATCGCTTCCTGCGCCGGGGCGACGTTATATTCGGTGTTCGTCTCGGTGATGATCTCGAGGCCCGGATTGGCGTCGAGCACCGGCTGGGCGCCCTTGCGGCGGTCGTCGCTGACCGAGATGCCGGCCGGGCCGTTCATGACGATGATCCTGCCCTTGCCGCCGAGCTGGTCGGCAAGCCACTTGGCGGCGCCCGCGCCCCATTCGTTGGAATCGGTGTTGATCTTCGCCGTCACCTTGTCGGTGTTGACGAGGCTGTCGAAGTTCACGACGGCGATGCCCTTGTCGCAGGCATCCGAGATGACGCGGTCGAGCGCGTTGGACGAGCCGGCGATGACGACGATGGCGTCGACATTGGCGTCGATCATCGACTGGATGTGCTGGATCTGCGTCTGGGCGTTGCCCTGCGCGTCCGTGATCATCAGGTCCTTGACGAGGCCGTCCTTCTTCAGCGTCTCGACCTCGGCGGCAATCGTGCCTTCGGTCTGCTTCATCCAGGTCGGCACCGAATAGATGTTGGCCCAGCCGATCGTGTAGGGCGCCTTGCGATCGCCCTTGATGCAGTTGGCGGCGGCCGACGCCGTGCCGGCGCCAAAGACGAGGAGAGCCGCGGCGGCAGCGGCACCCGCGAGAAGGCGGCTGCGCAGCGAGGCGGACGGGCGGTGCTTGGAAATGTTCATGTCGATCCCCTTTTGTGCGGCAGCAGGAACGGGCTTGCCATCCGTATATGTCCAATATAATGTACATATGATCTTTATACCGGACGGCGCGATCTTATGCCCATTTTCCTGCCTCGCAAGAGGGGCATGAAAATTTCCCTGCCGGGGACGGAAAACGAGCGGATTGACAGATGTCGCGGCCGGCGTGACAAGCTGGCGCGACGAACAGCGGGGACCCACGCGAATGGATGCAATTGCGGACGATGCAGGCGGCAAGCGCGCCCGGGGGCTCGACCGGGCCTTCGAGATCCTCGATTTCCTGCGCCAGAAGCGCCAGCCGCTGAAGCCGAACGAGATCGCCGCGCAGATCGGCGCGCCGCGCTCATCGGTCTACGAGCTGGTGAACCTCCTCTTGCGCAACGGCATCCTGGAATTCACCGGCGGCGAGGGCCGCGTCTATCTCGGCCGCAAGCTCTATTTCCTCGGCGCGGCCTACGAGAACCATTTCGACTTCACCCGCGAATGCGAGGCAACACTCGACCGGCTCGCCGACGAGACGCGCGAAACCGCGCAGTTCTGCATGCTGGACGGCAACAAATACACGGTCGTGCGCATGCGCGAGGGCGCACGACCCTTCCGCATCTCCACGGACATCGGCCAGTCGGTGCCGATCCCGTGGACCGCCTCGGGCCGGCTTCTGGTCGCCCATATGACGGATGCGGAGATCCTCGCCTTCATCCCCCCGGAGGATTTTCGCCTGCCGGGTGGCGAATGGCTCGATCCGCAGGCGTTCCTGGCGGAGGTTCGGCAATCGGCGGCCGAAGGCTTCTTCACCTTCAACAGCATCGTCGACAGTTTCACCCACTGCTTCGCCGTGCCCGTCATGGACGAGGAAGGCCATGCCGCCGCGACGCTCTGCCTCGTCGCCCCGCGCGCCGACGGCCTTGCCAATCGCGACCGCTACCTCGCCTGCCTGAGAGACGCCGCCGCCGGCCTCAGCCACGTTCCGGCACGGGCAAAACGCGCCTGACCCGCCTATCCGTCCCGGTTGGATAGCCAGCGATCCATCCCGAGCGCGGCCGCACGGCCGGTGGCAAGACACGCCGTCAGCAGGTAGCCGCCGGTCGGCGCCTCCCAGTCGATCATCTCGCCGGCGACGAAGACGCCGGGCAGCACCTTGAGCATGTAGCCCTCGTCGATGGCGTCGAACCTCACGCCGCCCGCCGACGAGATCGCCTCGGCAATCGGCCGCGGGCGCACGGGACGGAGCGGCACCGCCTTGATCGCCGCCGCCAGAGCTGCGGGAGCCAGCCCGGCCGCATCGGAAACGCAGGCCCGCAGCAGCGCCGCCTTGACCCCGTCGAGCCCGGCGCCCTTGCGCAGCCGGGTGGAAAAGCTCGCCTTGCCGCCCTGCCGCGCGAGATCCGCAGCCAGCCGTTCCGCCGTGCGGCCCGGCGCGAGATCGAGCGCCAGGATCGCCGTCCCGGCCCCGTCCAGCGCATCGCGCAGCGCTGCCGCATGGGCATAGATCAGGCTGCCCTCGACGCCCGAGGCCGAGATGACGAATTCGCCGGGGATCGTCCCGGCCGCCGAGCGCGCCGTGACGCCCTTGACCGGAGCGCCCGCGAATTTCTCCACGAAGAACGCGGGCCAATCGACATCGAAACCGCAATTGGCCGGCCGGAAGGGCGCGATATCGACGCCCCTTTCCGCAAGCGCACCGACCCAGGCGGCATCCGAGCCGAGCCGCGGCCAGCTCGCCCCGCCGAGCGCCAGGAGGACAGCATCGAAGGCCATCGTCACCGCGCCGCCGGGCGTCCCGACCGCCAGCCCTTCCGGCGCGAAGCCCGTCCAGCGATGGCGCACGCGGATATCGACCCCCTGCCCTTCCAGCCGCGCCCGCCAGGCGCGCAGCAAGGGCGAGGCCTTCATCACGGTCGGAAACACCCGGCCGGACGATCCGACGAAGGTCTGCGTACCGAGCCCGGATGCCCAATCCCGCAGATCGTCCGGCGGGAAGGCATCGAGCGCCGCGCGCAGATGCCCGTTCGCCGCGCCGAAACGGATGGCGAAGCGCTCATAGGGTTCGGAATGGGTGATGTTGAGGCCCGACTTGCCGGCCAGCAGGAACTTTCGCCCGACCGTCGGCATCGCCTCCAGCACCGTCACGGCATGGCCCCGCGCGGACAGCATCTCTGCCGCCATCAGCCCGGCCGGCCCGCCGCCGACGATCCCGATCCGCCCTGCCATCTCGTTCCCGCGCGTTGAAAACCTTCCCTGCCCTCATAAATCGTCTCCGCCGGCTCCGCCAGCCGGTGTATGCTCGTTCGAGACAGCAAGGAGACGGACATGGAGATCACGCGCAACGGCACCAGCCCCTCGACGGCAGGCCCGGCCGCCTATTTCACCGGTACCGTGCGGCTCGACACGCCTTTCAAGGCCGAAGCGCCCGGCCGTGCCGGCGGCGCGATCGTCACCTTCGAGCCGGGCGCCCGCACCGCATGGCACACCCATCCGCTCGGCCAGACCGTCATCGTCACGTCCGGTCTCGGCTGGGCACAGCGCGAGGGCGGACCCGTCGAGGAGATCCGCCCGGGCGACGTCGTCTGGTTCCCGCCGGGCGAAAAGCACTGGCACGGCGCCACCGACCGGACCGCCATGACCCATGTGGCCATCGCCGAATCGCAGGACGGCACGCCGGTGACCTGGCTGGAACCGGTGACGGACGAACAGTATCTCGGCAAAGGCTAGCCCAAGCCCGCGGATGAAGGTGCCTCAGCCGGAAAGGCCCGGCGCCTCGTGCCCGGTCTGGGCGACATATTCGGTATAGCCGCCCGGATACTGGTGGATATCGTCGCCGTTGAGCTCCAGCACCCGGTTCGACAGCGCGCCGAGGAAATGGCGGTCGTGCGAGACGAAGAGCATGGTGCCCTCGTATTCCGACAGCGCCTTGATCAGCATCTCCTTGGTGTCGAGATCGAGATGGTTGGTCGGCTCGTCGAGGATGAGGAAGTTCGGCGGATCGAACAGCATCGCCGCCATGACGAGCCGCGCCTTCTCGCCGCCGGACAGCACCCGGCACTTCTTCTCCACGTCGTCGCCGGAAAAGCCGAAGCAGCCGGCCAGCGTGCGAAGCGGCCCCTGCCCCGCCCGCGGAAACTCCGCCTCCAGCCATTCGAACACGGTCAGGTCGCCGTCGAGCAGATCCATCGCATGCTGTGCGAAATAGCCGACCTTGACGCTCGCCCCGATCGTCACGCTGCCGGCATCGGGCGCCGCGGCACCGGCGACGAGCTTCAGCAGCGTCGACTTGCCCGCGCCGTTGATGCCCATCACGCACCAGCGTTCCCGGCGGCGGACCAGGAAGGTGAAATCCCGATAGATCGCCCGGCTGCCATAGGCCTTGCCGACATTCTTGAGGCTGACCACGTCTTCGCCCGAGCGCGGCGCCGGCTGGAACTCGAACATCACCGTCTGGCGCCGACGCGGCGGCTCGACGCGCTCGATCTTGTCGAGCTTCTTCACCCGGCTCTGCACCTGCGCGGCATGCGAGGCGCGCGCCTTGAAGCGCTCGATGAACTTGATCTCCTTGGCGAGCATCGCCTGCTGGCGCTCGAACTGCGCCTGCTGCTGCTTCTCGTTCTGTGCGCGCTGCTGCTCGTAGAAGCCGTAGTCGCCGGAATAGGTGGTCAGCGAGCCGGCATCGATCTCGATGATCTTGTTGACGATGCGGTTCATGAACTCGCGGTCGTGCGAGGTCATCAGCAGCGCCCCGTCATAGCCCTTGAGGAACTGCTCCAGCCAGATCAGGCTTTCGAGGTCGAGATGGTTGCTCGGCTCGTCGAGCAGCATGACATCCGGCCGCATGAGCAGGATGCGGGCGAGCGCGACGCGCATCTTCCAGCCGCCCGAGAGCTTGCCGACATCGCCGTCCATCATATCCTGGCTGAAGCTGAGGCCCGCCAGCACCTCGCGCGCCCGGCTCTCCAGCCCGTAGCCGTCGAGCTCCTCGTAGCGCGCCTGCACCTCGCCGTAGCGCTCGATGATCGCGTCCATCTCGTCCAGCCGGTCGGGATCGACCATTGCCGCCTCGAGTTCGCGCAACTCCGCCGCGACGGAGCTCACCGGCCCCGCCCCGTCCATCACCTCGGTGACCGCGCTGCGCCCCGCCATCTCGCCAACATCCTGGCTGAAATAGCCGATGGAGACGTGCTTCTCGACGGAAACCTGCCCCTCGTCCGGCAGCTCCCGCCCGGTGATCATGCGGAAGAGCGTCGTCTTGCCCGCCCCGTTCGGGCCGACCAGCCCGATCTTCTCCCCGCGGTTCAGCGCGGCGGAGGCCTCGATAAAGAGGATGCGGTGGCTGTTGGACTTGCTGATATTCTCGATGCGGATCATGGAAGGAGGCCTCGTCGTGTCCGGCGCCCTATGCCATGACGCGCCGCAGGAAGTCCACCGGCTTCGCCGGCCGCATTGTCTTCGAGAGGGGGAATGCTCGCGGAAAAACCGACGCGAGCCGACCTGCAACTGTGCTCGCCCGTTCGCGGCGGCCGCCCTTGCAAACCTCTCCGCCCTGATATTCCATCGCAAACGGGCGCGCCGAGGATCGGCCGCCCCGGAAGGCCTTTCCTTGCGAGGTGCTGAAAAATGGAACCCATCGAAACCGATCGCCTCGTTCTCAGGGCCTTCCGCAGGGATGACGCCGCCGACCTCCTTGCCTATCTGCGTGAACCCGGCGCCAGTTGCTTCCTGTCGCTCAGGCTGGCGGACATGGAGGAAGCTGAAGCCGAGGCCGAGAAGAGAAGCGCGGACGGCGAGCATATCGCCGTCTGCCTGAAAGCCACGGGCCGCCTCATCGGCGACCTCTTCGCCGTGGCCGAAAGCGACACTTTCTCGGTCGGCTGGAATTTCAATCCCGATTTCGGCGGACACGGCTATGCGCTCGAAGCTGCAAGGGCCCTGTTCCGCCATCTTTTCGAGAAAGGCGGCGCGCGCCGCCTCTACGCCTATGTCGAGGACCACAACGCGCCCTCGCAACGCCTCTGCGAAAGGCTGGGAATGCGCAAGGAAGGGCTGTTCGTGGAATTCGTCTCGTTCACCAGCGACGATGCCGGCAATCCGATCTATGAGAACACCATGCAATATGCCGTTCTGCGCCGGGAGTGGAAGCCGGAGGCGGCCAGCGCCTGACCGCACCGTCTCCTGAGCGATCGATGCGAATGCCGGCCGACCCCGGCGGGGATATCCTGCCTCAGGTCCGCGCAAGGGCGGCGCTGGCCGCATTGTGCCCCGACCGCACCTTCTTGCGATACTGCAGCGGCGACATCCCCTTCCAGCGCTTGAAGGCGAGCGTGAAGGGCGGCGTCGACGAATAGTCGAGCAGTCCGGCGATCCGCTCGATCGGAGCATCGGATTCCGTCAGCAGCCGCAGGGCCATGTTCTGCCGCACCTTTTCCAGTATTTCGGAAAAGCTGGTGTTTTCGCTCGCCAGCGTTCGCTGCAACCGCTTGACGTTGGTGCCCAGGGCTTCGGCAACCAGCTCGATATTGCAGTTGCCGGTGCCGATGACGCTCGGGATCGTCAGCTCCACGGTTACGGTGGCCGACTGGTCGTAGACCGGCAGTTGATCGATCCGGTAACGGATGAAGCGGTTCACCAGCGGCTGGAACAGGCGGAAATTGCCGCTCGTCCTGAGCTGGAGGAGCGCGTCGGGGAAGACGAACTCGTCATGGGCGGCGTCGAACTCGATCGGGCAGCGGAAGATGTTCTCGTGCAGGGAAAGATCGGCCGGCTTCTTGTGGCTGAAACGGATGAGCGAGGGACGTTCGTCCGGCCTGTTACAGGCCTTGCGCGCGAGCATCACGATGAGCGCGAATATATGCTCGGTCTGCTGGCGCGATGTCAGCGCGAAGGAATCGCACGTATAGCGGAAACATACCTCCCCCGGCCGGTCCGGCTCGACCTGCCGCAGCACATAGGCATTGGTGTGGTAGGTGAGCGATCTAAGGCCGAGATCCAGCCATTCGCGAAAATCGGCCGTCACGAATTCGAGCAGGGTGAGCGGGCCGAGGTTCTGGAAATGCGGCTGTGACGCGATCGCCCATTCCAGCCCGAAGGACGGCCTGCCGAGGCGCTGGGCGGAAAGCTCGAGCAGGATGGCGCAACGCCGGAACGAGACCAGCATGTCCACGTCCTTGAGGATGGACGGGGAAAGGCCGGCCTCGAGAAGCAGCGAATCGGGATCACCGCCGAGCTTCCTCGCAAGCTCGACAAAGCCGATCAGCGCGCAGGCGCGTATGTAGCTTCCGTTGGAGATCATGCACTGTCAAATGCCCCAGAAACGCAAGGTGCGCAAGATGTTGAAACTTTGCTTTTCCTGTCCTGTAATATTAAATATTGAAGTACTTAAAGATAAAAACAAGGACATTACATAATAAGTTCGCAGATTAGATATATAAAATTCCTATATCCGAAACATTAACATGTAAAAATTAGACGTTACTTGTAATATTATACTTCCATTAATCATTGATTGTTACTAAAAGCTCATTATTGATTTGCAAGTCCTTAACTACGATTTGCACGAACTTGTTGTCCAAGGGGGCTTCAGAATGAGAACTTCCAATACTCGGCGGCTGGCGCATAGCGACCTCGGAGCAAATCGTCGCAGAAGGTTCTGGCTTTCATCGGTAGCGCTGGCCGTGATCGCGATTTCGCCCGGCGCACCCTCCTGGGCGGGCAATTCGGTGACGGTCGGCGGAACGGACGTGAGCGCCTCTTACGTCAGTCCGACCACGGGGCAGGTGTCGGTCGCCAATGATTCGGGAGCGATCGATATCACCGTCGACACCGCCATCGGAACGCCGGCGACGCCGGCCTCTGGCAACGGGGTCTACGCTACGTCGACCAGGTCGATCGACGTCAATTCGTCCGCCGACATCAACGCGACGGGCTGGGCGATCGGGATCGACAGCAACGACAACACGGCCGCCCCGTCGGACGTGAACGTCACGGCGACAGGCGCCAATGTCTCGACCGGCGCCACGGCAGTCCAGATCATCGACGTGAACGGCGCGGTCAATATCGACGGCGGGGGCAGCGGAACGATCGACGGTGCCGATTACGGCATCTCCATTTTCGGCGGAAGCCCCGACGTTTCGATCACGAACTTCTCCTCCATCGTCGGCAACAACCGCTCGATCTACATCGACAGCAACAACGGCAATGTCTCGATCCAGGGCATCGGGCAGGTCGGCGACGCAAGCTCGGCCGACGACGGCATCTATGTCGACGCCAAGGACGGCGGCAATATAAATATCGGCGGGACGACCGCGATCGGCGCCGTCACCGGCGGCGACGACGGCATCGAGACCTACACGAACGGCACGGGTACGACGACGATCAAGGCCGGCAGGGTGACGGCCCGCGACATGGGCATCTATGCGCGCGGCGAACAGGGCGCGATGAACATTACCGTGGACGGCGGCACCGTCGAGGCCACCAACACGAACGCCATCGACGCCTATACGACGACCGGCCGCATCGCCGTTGCGGGCATCGCCGGTTCGGCCGTCGTCGGCGACGATGTCGGCATCCGCGCGGAGAGCGACGGCGGGGATGTGGAAATCTCCGGCTTCGACACCATCGACGGCCGCGGCTGGGGCATCTACGCCCTGAGCAATGGCGGCGATCTGTCCATCCTGGACAACGGCCCGATCACGGCGGTCGACGAGGCCGGCATCTACGCCAGCGCCGAGACCGGAAACGGCAGCGTGACGATCCGCGGCAATGGCGCGATCGACGTCAGCTCGGGCTACGGTATCGTCGCCTCCTCCTACGGTACCGGCGTGACGACGATCGACCAGGCGGCCGACGTGACGGGCGAGCGGGCCATCGGAGCCTTCGCGCAACAGGGAGGGATCGTCATGGACCTCCACGACGCCACCTTCACCGGCACGTCCGGCAACGGCATCTACGCGCATACGGAAAACACCGGAGCCATCAGCATCGCCGGCACGGGCGGGGCGACCGTCAGCGGCGTCGCCACGGCGATCTATGCCGATGCGGACTTCGGCAACATCTCCATCCAGGGCATCGGCGGGGGGATCACCTCCAGCACCGGCGACGGCATCTACGCCAATGCCGATGCAAACGGCGACATCAACATCGGCGATACGGCCAGCCTCGGCGCGATCTCCGGCAAGGACGACGGCATCGAAGCCTACACGACCGGAACCGGTTCCGTGACGATCGCCGTCGACCACGACGTCACGGGAACCGATACCCGCGGCATCGTGGCGACGGCAGCCGGAAGCGGCACGGTGAAGATCGACGTCGGCTCGGCCGCAACCGTCGCCGGCGACGATTTCGGCATGGTCGTCTTCTCGGGAACCGGGGGCTCGACCGTCAACAACGCCGGCACGATCCGCAACCTGCCCGATACCGGCGCGCCGGATTACACGACGGACGAGGTCGCCTTCTTCAGCGACAACGGCGCCACGGTACTCAACAACACCGGCACGATCATCGGCCAGGTGGATGCGGACGGCGGCCAGTTGACCTTCAACAATTCGGGCTCGTGGTATGCGGGCAGCGGCGGCAACGACTTCAACAATGTCGACGACGCATTGAACAATTCCGGCACCATCTATATCCGCAGCGGCAACACCGCCTTCAACGGCCTTGAAAGCTTCCTCAACACGGCGACGGGCCTGGTCACCATGAGCTACAGCAACCCGGCCATTGGTCTGGCGAGCCCGTCCTATGCCAGGAGCGCGCTGGACACGCTGACCGTCGTCAACCTCGCGACCGAGGCCGGGGCGCAGTTCACCTTCGACTTCGACGCGGCGGCGGCCAACAACGCCGCCGCCGGTTCCGACATTTCCGAGGACGGGATGGGAACGGCAGACACGATCGTCGTTTCGGGCATCGCAACGCCGACGGCCGGCACGATCGTCAACATCAACGCGCTGAACGGCGATGCCACCGGCAAGTGGGGTTCGGTCGCCCTCATCGCGGCAAACGGCGGCAGCGTGGCGACGCCCGTTCCCGGCGGGCACGTCACGGACTCCAGCTACTATATCTTCGGCACAAGCGATCTCGTCAGCGCCGCGACGGCCTATCACCTCGTCGATGACGGCATGGGCGGCGTCTATCTGCAATGGCTGCCGAACCTCACCGGTGCGACCCTCGGCGCATTCGCCGGCGGTGATCTGTCGGATCCGGTCTCGCCGGGCAGCGCGATCGCCTTCGCCGCTTCGGCCTTCTCCGGCATCGGCGGCATCGGTGGAATGGGCGGCCTGAACGGCGGCGGGGCGACCGGCGCGATCGGCGACCGGGCGGCCTTCAACACCAACCGCTTCGGCACCTCGGAAGACCGGAGCTGCGATGGCCAACACGCGCTGAATGCCTGGACGCAGACCGATGGCAACCTGCTGACGGGCCGCGGCTCGAGCGGCCAGAGCGCCTCTGCTTCATTCGGCATCGAGCGTGACCTGTCGGATGTTTCCGGGGCAGCTTGCGGGCAGTTCGCCGCGGGCCTCTTCGGCGGGATCGGCCATGCCGGCATCGACTGGGCGACGGGCAGCTCCTCGATGCACAACTATTTCGCCGGCGGCTACGTCCGCTATTCGTCGGACACCGGCTTCTACGCCACCGCACTCGGCGCCGTATCCTGGGCGAAGGCAAACCTGACGAACTCCATCTTCGCCTCCACCGCCGACCAATCCTCCCTCGCCTTCGCCGGCACCGCCGCCGCCGGCTATGTCATGCCCGCCGGTGCCGACGGCTATCTCGATCTGCGCAGCTTCGCCTCTTACGGCACCGTCGACGGCAATGGATTTACCGACAGCACCGGCATCGTCGTCGACGGGTCGGACAACAGGATCGCGACCCTTGGCCTGACCGCGAGGTACATCCACGACCTCAGCGAGGCGATGCAGGGCTTCGTGGGCACCGGCGTTAAGTGGGCGCATGCCGAACGCAGCCTCTCCGCCTTCGGCACGGAAGCCAGCGGCAAGACCGATGCCCTCTTCGGCTCGGTTGCCGCCGGGGTCAGGAGCAGGCTGGCCGGGAAGGTCGACCTCGACGCTTCCGTCTATAGCGACTTTGCCGAAAAGGTCGCCACCATCGGCGGAAATGTCCGGCTGTCGGTCAAGTTCTGACCGCAGCCCGGAAAGTTCATCTCCCGCATCCACCCAAGCGAGCGGCAGATGATAAAGCGGCGGCTCCCCCCGGGCCGCCGCACCCGTTTCTGCCCGGCGAAACGCTTCGGGACAGCAGTCCAAGTCGGTCGCCTTGGCACTCCTGCATCACCTGGCAGGCATGCGGATCACAGCCGCCATGAAGGCTCGTGACCGCCCAGGATACAGGACGACAGAATTCGCAACGCGACATAGCCGATCATGGACACGGCCACGATCGGCACAACCGCTCGACGGTCGCTCCAGAACGACAACGAACGCCGCCATCAGCCCTTGCAGGCCGCCGAAGAAGTAGTCGCCATCCCAAGGATTGCGCCAGGAGCGATGCTCGCCACGCCAACCGCGATTGCACCAGACCGCAAGACGGCCCGCTACCGCCCAAGCGGAAAACGCTTCCGAGAGAACACGCGGACAGCAGAAAGCCTCGGCTTGCAATAGGAACAGGCATCCGGGAGACTCCGGCCAATGGCGCTGAACCCGCCATTCTCGCGCCAGGCCGGCATTCGCCATGCCAACGCAATCATCCTTTTTACGCCATCAAATCCCACGCTCCGGCCTCGCCGGCCTCGTCAACGCCGACCCACCAATCATCGTCTCGCCGGTCGTGCCTATATCGACATGAGGGGGAAATCGGCTGCGGGAAGCAGAATGGCGGAGAGGGTGGGATTCGAACCCACGATACCCTTGCAGGTATGCCGCATTTCGAGTGCGGTGCATTCGACCACTCTGCCACCTCTCCGGATGCCGGTCGGCGCCCTGGGAGCGCGGGGCGGTACATAGCGGGTGTCGGGCGGGGTTGCAAGGGGGCAGAATGCATCTAAATGCAACGGTGACGGAAATCTCCTTGACAGTTTTCATCCACTCACCTATTGCGCAAGGTGCAGTGGCATGGGTCTTATCCGTGCCGCGACGATGGTTCTCGTGCCGCACTTTACCCGCATTGCGGGATCGGGCCGCGGGGACCGATAGAACCGGCGGCGCGCCAATGCCCCGCCATCCGTAGCGACTGACAAAAAGACGGCCGTGCCCTTGAGGGCAAAGAGCCGGCACGAACATGAAAGGATATAAAATGTTCGCAGTCATCAAGACCGGCGGTAAGCAGTACCGCGTGGCCGCCAACGACGTCCTGACAATTGAAAAGCTGTCCGGCGAAGCTGGTGCGAAGATCGAATTCACCGAAGTGCTGATGGTCGGCGTCGGCGCCGATGCCACGATCGGTGCGCCCTTCGTCGAAGGCGCCGTCGTGACCGCCGAAGTCGTCGAGCATGGCCGTGGCAAGAAGGTCATCGCCTTCAAGAAGCGCCGCCGCCAGAACTCCAAGCGCTCGCGCGGCCATCGCCAGCACAACACGACTGTCCGCATCGTCGATATCGCGGCAGCCGGCGGCAAGGCAAAGAAGGCTTCCAAGAAGTCTGAAGCCGAAGCCGTTGCAGCAGCCGAATAATCCGGACAGGTAAAGGAGAACTCCCATGGCACACAAGAAAGCTGGCGGTTCCTCGCGCAACGGTCGCGATTCCCAGTCCAAGCGTCTCGGCGTGAAGAAGTTCGGCGGCGAAGCCGTCCTCGCAGGCAACATTATCGTGCGCCAGCGCGGCACGCAGTGGCATCCCGGCGCCAATGTCGGCCTCGGCAAGGATCACACGATCTTCGCCCTTACGGCTGGCAATGTGAATTTCCGTACGAAGGCCAACGGTCGCGTCTACGTGTCTGTAATGCCGAAAGCGGAAGCAGCGGAATAAGCCGGTAGCGCTCTAAAACAGCCGGCGTCTCATCGACCCGGCTGATGCTACAGGTTTCGGACCTGCAGGAAAAAAGGGGAGATGAGGCAAGACCTTATCTCCCCTTTTTGCTCTGGAGGAACGAGCCATGCAAACCGAACTGTTGCGGGAAGACCAATCGCGGTCTCCCCAGGAAAGGCTGAGGCCCGACCGGTCGAGGACCGATTGCCCGATCTTGCTGTCGCAAAGGCTCGTCATGAGAGCCCCGCACGAAGACGACATCGACGCCCTTGCCCATCTCGCCAACAACGCCAACATCGCCACCATGGTCGCCCGCATGCCGCACCCCTACACGGTCGCGGATGCCGCCGATTTCGTGCGACGCACACGCGCCGGCGCGATTGGCAAGTGCGTCTATGCCATTACGAAAGCCGACAACGGCGCCTTCCTCGGCTGCTGCGGGATCGAGCCGCACGAGGACGGGCGCACGGTCGAGCTCGGCTACTGGCTGGGCGAGCCCTTCTGGAACCAGGGCTATGCCACCGAGGCGGCGCACACGCTGGTCGACATGGTCTTCCGCACCCGCGACATCGAGCAGATCGATGCGCGCTGCCGGGTCATAAACATCCCCTCGCGCCGGGTCATCCAGAAGTGCGGCTTCCAGTTCCAGGCGACCGGCATGGTGCAGAGCCTCGCCGTCGGCGGCATGGTGCCCGTCGAATGGTACCGGCTGGACCGCAAGACCTGGGTTTCGCTGAAGAGCTGGGGAGGCATGCGATGAACGCCATGCAGCCCCAAAGGGAATGCGAGCGCGTCACCGGGCCCGGCCCCTGCCCGACCATCCGGACGGCGCGCCTCACCCTGCGCCCGCACCGCATGTCCGACGCGGACGCCATCGCCCAGTCTCTCGGCGATTTCGAGGTCACGCGCATGCTGGCGCGGGCCCCCGCCCCCTATGACCGGCAGGACGCGGCCGAATGGCTGGCAATCGCGACCGCCGGTCTCGACGACGGCTGGGCCTTCGCCATCACCACCGGCGACGACGTGCATATCGGCTGCGTCGCCTTCGAGCGGCACGGCGACACATGGGAACTCGGCTACTGGCTGAACCGCTTCTACTGGCGGCGGGGCTACATGAGCGAGGCCGTTCATGCGGCAACGGCGCGGTTCCTGATGCGAATGCCCGGCACGGACATCCAGTCCGGCGTCTTCGCCGACAATCCCGCCTCGCTGAGGGTGCAGGAGAAGACGGGCTTTTGCATCACCGGATGCAGCGACCTCTACTGCGTCGCCCGCGGAACGATGGTCCCGCACATCAAGACGCGGCTGGAGCCGGGCGACTTCCGGCCGGCGATGCCGCGGCGGTAAGGACGGGCGGGGCGGAACAATCCGCCCCGCTTGCGCATCAGGAGAGCTCGAACCACACCGGCATGTGGTCGGAGCCGAAGGCGGTTTCATCGACCCAGGCGTCCTTGAGACGCTCGACGAGGCCGTGGCTGAGGAAACAGTAATCGAGGAAGAGACGGTCGGCATGGTCCCTGGGATTGATCCAGCTGAAGCTCGCCGCATGGCGCTTGCCGAGGCCGGCCAGCGCATCGACCGGGTTGGTGGCGCGGATCTGCCGTCCGTAGAGCGGATCGACGCCGCCGGCCATTTCGCAATATTCCGGCGATTCCGGCACCATGTTGAAGTCGCCCATCAGCACGTAGTCCTCTGGCACCGGCGGCTCGGCAAGGCCGAATTCATGCGCGCCGGAAATGGCGCCGCCCTCCACGCCATAGAGCCGGGCGCGGTCCTTGAGGTAGCGGATCTGCGCGATGCGCTCGTCGCGATGGACATGGTCGAGATGGACGGAATAGACGCGGACCGGACCGCCGGGCGTCGCGATCACCGCCTCGGTGGCGCCGCGCTGCAGGTTCAGCTTGTCGAGGGTGCGCGTGCGCGGCAGCGGGATCAGGCGGGTCGACAGGATCGGCCAGCGCGAGAACACCATGTTGCCGAACTGGAAGCGGCGGTTGACCACGCGCCCCTTCTCGATCGCCGAGCCCGCATCGAGGTCGCTGGCCGGCCAGTAGACGGAATAGTGATTGGCGAGCAGCGTGCGCAGCTCCGCCACCATGTCGACATGGCCGTTGCGGTGGAAATTGCGGGTGACTTCCTGCAGCGCGATGATGTCGGCGCCGTGGATGCTGGAGACGATGCGCGGCAGGTCGAGGCGATCATCGAGGCCGATGCCGTACTGGACGTTGTAGCTGACGAATTTCACGATAGTCTTTGACCTCTGCGGGAAGCGTCTATATCGAAGACGGCAAAATGACCCTGACGATTAGAGTAAAGCGAACGGCGAGCCGATGAAGTTCCTGGACGAAGCAAAAGTCTATATCCGCTCCGGCGACGGCGGGGCAGGGGCTGTCTCGTTCCGCCGTGAAAAATTCGTGGAATTCGGCGGTCCGGACGGCGGCGACGGCGGGCGCGGCGGCGACGTATGGGTGGAGGCCGTCAACGGCCTCAACACGCTGATCGACTTCCGCTACCAGCAGCATTTCAAGGCCGCGACCGGCACGCACGGCATGGGCCGCAACCGCACCGGCGCCAATGGCGCCGGCGTGACGCTGAAGGTGCCGGTCGGCACGCAGATCTTCGAGGAAGACAACGAGACGCTGATCGTCGACCTCGTCACGGAAGGCCAGCGCTTCAAGCTCGCCGCCGGCGGCAATGGCGGCTTCGGCAACGCCCATTTCAAGTCCGCCACCAACCAGGCGCCGAACTGGGCCAATCCGGGCCTTGCGGGCGACGAAAAGACGATCTGGCTGCGGCTGAAGCTGATCGCCGATGCCGGCCTCGTCGGCCTGCCGAATGCCGGCAAGTCGACGTTTCTTGCAACCTGCACGCGCGCCCGGCCGAAGATCGCCAACTATCCCTTCACGACGCTGCATCCGAACCTCGGCGTCGCCACGGTCGACGGACGCGAATTCATCCTCGCCGACATTCCGGGCCTCATCGAAGGCGCGCATGACGGGATCGGGCTCGGTGACCGCTTCCTCGGCCATGTCGAGCGCACGCGCGTGCTGCTGCACCTCGTCTCCGCGCAGGAGGAGGATGTCGCCAAGGCGTACCGGACCGTCAAGCACGAGCTGGAAGCCTATGGCGGCGGCATCACCGACAAGCCGGAGATCGTCGCGCTGTCGCAGATCGACGTGCTCGACGAGGAGGAATTGAAGAAGAAGTCCAAGGCGCTCGCGAAGGCCTGCGGGAAGACGCCGCTGCAGCTTTCCGCCGTTGCCGGCGTCGGCATGACGGGCACGCTGCGGGCGCTCCGCGACATCATCGTTGAAGCCCAGGAATCCGGCGAGTGAGATGACGAAGAACCGCAAACCGCTCGGGAAACACCGCCGGATTGTGATCAAGATCGGCTCGGCCCTGCTCGTCGACCGGGCGACGGGCCTCAGGAAGGCCTGGCTCGACGCCATGTGCCGGGACATCGCGGCGCTCCGGGCGGGCGGCACGGACGTGCTCGTCGTCTCCTCCGGCGCCATTGCGCTCGGCCGTTCGGTGCTGAAGGTGCCGGCCGGGGCGCTGAAGCTGGAGGAAAGCCAGGCCGCGGCCGCCGTCGGCCAGATCGCGCTTGCCCGCGCCTGGTCGGAGAGCCTTTCGGGAGACGGCATCGTCGCCGGCCAGATCCTGCTGACGCTGGGCGATACGGAGGAGCGCCGCCGCTACCTCAACGCCCGCGCGACGATCAACCAGCTCCTCAAGCTCGGCGCCGTGCCGATCATCAACGAGAACGACACGGTCGCCACCACGGAAATCCGCTACGGCGACAACGACCGCCTCGCCGCCCGCGTCGCCACCATGACAGGTGCCGACCTGCTTGTGCTGCTTTCCGATATCGACGGCCTCTATACCGCCCCGCCGCATCTCGATCCCGACGCGCGCTTCCTCGAAACCATCGACGCCATCACGCCGGAGATCGAGGCGATGGCCGGCGGCGCCGCGTCGGAACTCTCGCGCGGCGGCATGCGCACCAAGATCGATGCCGGCAAGATCGCGACGGGCGCGGGCTGCGCCATGATCATCGCTTCCGGCAAGGTCGACCATCCGCTGCGCGCCATCGAGGAGGGCGCCCGCTCCTCCTGGTTCGCCCCCTCCGGCTCGCCGGTGACGGCGCGAAAGACGTGGATCGCCGGGCAGTTGCAGCCGGCCGGCCGGCTGGAGATCGATGCCGGCGCGGAGACGGCGCTTTCGGCCGGCAAGAGCCTGCTGCCTGCCGGCGTGCGCGGCGTCTGGGGTTCCTTCTCGCGCGGCGACACCGTCTCGATCTATGGCACGAACGGCCGCGAGATCGCCCGCGGCCTTGCCGGCTATGACGCGGACGAGGCGCGGCTGATCGTCGGCAGGAAATCGGCGGAGATCGCCGCCGTCCTCGGCTATGCCGGACGCGCCGCGATGGTGCACAGGGACGACCTCGTGGTGACCGGGCTTTCGGCGCCGACCACCCAGGCGGGAAGGGATTTGAGCCATGCTTGACCAGGCGAAGACCGACATCGACGGCCTGATGGCCGGGATCGGCCGCAATGCCCGCGCCGCCGCCCGCCCGCTCGCCATCGCAACGGCTGAAGCGAAGAACCGCGCGCTCGACGCCATGGCGGCGGAAATCCTTTCGAACCGCGACGCGATCCTCGCCGCCAACGCCATCGACCTCGCCAATGCGAGGCAAAGCGGCGTCGCCACGTCCTTCATTGACCGGCTGACCCTGACGCCCGAGCGCATCGATGGCATCGCCGCCGCGATCCGCGACATCGCTGCCCTCAAGGACCCTGTCGGCGACGTCATCGCCGAATGGGACCGGCCGAACGGCCTTCACATCGAGCGCGTGCGCACGCCGCTCGGCGTCATCGGCGTCATCTACGAAAGCCGGCCGAACGTGACGGCGGATGCCGGCGCGCTGTGCCTGAAGGCCGGCAATGCCGTGATTCTCCGCGGCGGCTCGGACAGCGTGAATTCATCGCAGGCGATCCATTCCTGCCTCGTCGCCGGCCTGAAGGCCGCCGGCCTTCCCGAACACGCGATCCAGTATGTGCCGGTGACGGACCGCGCCGCCGTCGGCGCCATGCTGTCGGGCCTTGGCGGCGCCATCGACGTCATCGTGCCGCGCGGCGGCAAGAGCCTCGTTGCCCGCGTGCAGGGCGAGGCGCGCGTGCCGGTCTTCGCCCATCTCGAAGGCCTCTGCCATATCTACGTGGACAAGTCGGCCGACCTCGACATGGCGAAGAGGATCGTCGTCAACGCCAAGATGCGCCGCACCGGCATCTGCGGCGCAATGGAAACACTGCTGGTCGACCGCGCCGTCACCGATACGCATCTCGCGCCGCTCGTCGAGGGCCTTGTGGCCGCCGGCTGCGAAGTGCGCGCGACGGAGGAGATCCGCGCCCGCATCCCCGGCCTCGCCGCAGCGACCGAGACGGACTGGTCGACGGAATATCTCGACGCCATCCTCTCCGTCGCGCTGGTCGACGGCATCTCGGGTGCGATCGAGCATATCAACCGCTGGTCCTCCGCCCATACGGAAGCCGTCATCGCCGAGGACCCTGATGTCGTCGCGCGCTTCTTCACCGAGATCGACTCGGCCATCCTCCTGCACAATGCCTCGACCCAGTTCGCCGACGGCGGCGAATTCGGCATGGGCGGCGAGATCGGCATCGCGACCGGCAAGATGCATGCGCGCGGCCCCGTCGGCGTCGAGCAGCTCACCTCCTTCAAATACCGCGTGCGCGGCACCGGACAGGTGCGGCCCTGAGGTGACGGCGGACACGGTCGCAAAGCGCTACCTCAGGATGCCCCATGTCGAGAAAGGCATGGCGGTGGGCCTCTTCGGCGGCTCCTTCAATCCCCCGCACCAGGGCCATGCGCTCGTTGCCGAGATCGCCCTTCGCCGCCTCGGCCTCGACCAGCTCTGGTGGATGGTCACGCCCGGCAACCCGCTGAAGGACCATCGGCAACTGGCGCCGCTCGCCGAGCGCATCCGCCTCAGCGAGGCGATCGCGCCCGGCCCGCGCGTGAAGGTGACCGCCTTCGAGAAGCGGCTCGGCCAGAGTTATACGGCGAAGACGCTCGAGCGCGTGCAGGCGCTGAACCGCGGCGTGAACTTCGTCTGGATCATGGGCGCCGACAATCTCGGCACCTTCCATCGCTGGCAGAACTGGCGGAAGATCGCCTGCACCTTCCCCATAGCCGTCATCGACCGGCCGGGCTCGACGCTCTCCTATCTCTCCTCGCGCATGGCGAAAACCTTCGACTATGCCCGCGTCGATGAGGAGGACGCGATGTCCCTTCCCGGCCGCCGGGCACCGGCCTGGACCTTCATCCACGGGCCGCGTTCGGCGCTCAGCTCCACCGCCCTGCGCGGCCAGACGGCACCGGGCGGGGCCGTTTAGAACCCTAGAGAAAACCATCCATCAGAAGTGACGTCTTGAAACCGGCACATATTGATGCCTACATTTGGTAGGTATCGGCGGCTTTTTGCCGGTATGGACGTGCTGTTTTGCATTCGGAAAGGAACGAACCTGACAACAGTGCACGCAAAGGGAAACGTCGTCGGCGTTTTCTCCAGGACCGCGGGACGCAGCGACGATGCCGCCGACCGGGCCCTTCAACTGGTCCTCGCCAGCCTCGAGGACTCCAAGGCAGAAGATATCGTCACCATCAACATTGCCGGGAAATCGGCGCTGGGCGACTACATGGTGGTCGTGTCCGGACGCTCGAACCGTCACGTCATGGCGATTGCCGATCACCTCATTTCCGATCTCAAGGACGAAGGCCTGGGCAATGCCCGCGTCGAGGGCCTTGAGGCGGGCGACTGGGTGCTGATCGACACGGGCGACATCATCATCCATGTGTTCCGGCCGGAAATCCGGGAGTTCTACAACATCGAACGGATGTGGGCGGCTCCCGAGATCGAGGACGGCACGGTACACTAGCAATTCCGGCGAAAGCGCGACGCGATTTTGCTGGAATGCGATAAAGACCTGACAAGACGCCGGGCGCCTGTCCGGCGAGGCAGAACGGCGGCGTCGTTTCGAGCGCCGCCCGAACGGACAGGGCACGGGCGATGCGGATTGGACTTTTTTCGGTTGGACGGCTGAAGGCCGGCCCTGAGAAGGAACTTGCGGCCCGCTATCTCGATCGTTTCGCGAAGGCCGGCCCCGCTGTCGGCCTGGAACTCGGCAGGCTGGCCGAGGTCGGCGAAAGCCGGGCCGGCAATGCCGAGACGCGCAAGCGCGAGGAAGCGGCCATGCTGGAAAAGGCGCTGCCCGACGGCGCCGTGCTGATCCTGCTCGACGAGCGCGGAAAGTCGCTCGATTCCCCCGCCTTCGCCGATCTTCTCGGCGGCTTCCGTGATGGCGGAAAGCGCGACCTGATGATCGCCGTCGGTGGCGCCGACGGGCTCGACCCCGCCCTTTACGAGCGTGCCAATGCCACGCTCTGCCTCGGCAGGATGACCTGGCCGCACCAGCTCGTGCGCATCCTGCTGGCCGAACAGCTCTACCGCGCCGTCACCATTCTTTCCGGCCATCCCTATCATCGGAGCTGACGGCGACGTCACGGCCGCGCAAGCCTCGCCGTCCAGGATGGCGAAAGCCGTATTTTCGCGCCGTTTGTTGGCGAAACCGGCAAATCAGCATAGAGCAGATCCAGGGAACGTTCGGGACGCGATGAGGAAAACCGGCACAGCCAATCCGGGTCGGGATGCCAGCCGCCTGTTGCGGCCGGCCTTGCTGTCGATCGCCCTGTCGCTGGCCCTCCTTCCCCCGCCGCTCGCCGCCGAGCCGAACGATGCGCCCGCCGTTCTGGAAAAGACCGGCGCCCTGCCGAAGGCCGAACCCGATCCCGCCGCAGCGCTCGCCCTTCGCCGCGACAGCACGCGCCGCGAGCTCGACGCCCTTTCCCAGTCCATCACCGTCTCCGCCGAAAAGACCCGCCAGCTCGAAGCCGAGATCGCCGATCTCGACACGTCGCGCCAGAGCCTGCGCGAGGCGATCGTCCAGTCGGCGGCCAGGCGCAAGGCAATGGAGGAGAAGATCCTCGACGGCGAGAAGCGGCTGGAGGGCATGCGCGAGCAGGAGGCCGGCGTGCGCGCCTCGCTGCACGAACGGCGCGGCTTGCTTGCCGAAGTGCTTGCGGCCCTCCAGCGCATGGGCCGCAACCCGCCCCCCGCCCTGCTGGTGACGCCGGAGGACGCGCTCTCCTCCGTGCGCAGCGCCATCCTGCTCGGCGCCGTCGTGCCCGGCATCCGCAAGGAAACGGACACGCTCGTCGCCGACCTTGCCGCCCTCATGGACATCAAGAGCAACATCGACCGGGAAAAGACCGAGCTGACGGACGCCATGCAGGTGCGCATCGAGGAGGAAAAACGCTCCGAGCTGCTGATCGCCCAGAACGAGGCACGGGCGGAAACCAACAGCCGCACGCTCGCCGCCGAGCGGCGCAGAGCCGAGGAGCTCGCCGCCCGCGCCACGAGCCTCGAGGGCCTGATCGGCAGCCTGGAGCGGGAGATCGGCTCGGTGCGCGACGCCGCCGCGCTCGCCCGCACCAAGGAAGAGGAACGCAGGGGCCAGACGGAGGCCGAGCGCGAGAAGGCAAGGGCGCTTGCCCGCGACAGCGTGCCCGACAAAAACCGTATTGCTCCGGCATACGAATTTTCACAGTTGCAGGCAAAACTCGACTATCCCGTGGCGGGAGACGTCCTGCGCCGGTTCGGCGAGGCGGATGGCACCGGCCACGATTCACAGGGGCTGACGCTCGCGGCCAATCCGGGCGCGCTGGTCACGGCCCCCTCGGACGGATGGATCGTCTTTGCCGGAACGTTTCGCAGTTATGGACGCATGATCATTCTCAATGCGGGGGAAGGCTACCATCTCGTCCTTTCCGGCATGGACAAGGTGAGCGTGCGGGAAGGGCAATTCGTCGTGGCGGGGGAACCGCTTGCGGTGATGGGTGAAAAAAGGGTCGCGAGTGTCAACGCTTTGACGCTGGAAACTGACAAGCCGACACTTTACATTGAATTCCGAAAGAACGGAAAACCGGTTGATTCCCGGCCGTGGTGGTCCGCAAAATATTCTGGAAAGGCACGCAATGATTCGTAGGGCTTCACTTGTTATTGTCGGTGCACTCATGGGTGCCACGGCCATGAGCGTCATCAACACGGTAACGCTGCCCGCCGAAGCCGCCGGCTCGTCGACCTATCGCGAGCTTTCCATCTTCGGCGACGTGTTCGAACGCGTGCGCGCGCAATATGTGACGCCGCCGAAGGAAGACCAGCTCATCGAGAATGCCATCAACGGCATGCTCACCTCGCTCGACCCGCATTCATCCTACATGAATTCGAAGGACGCCGAGGACATGCGCACGCAGACGCGCGGCGAATTCGGCGGCCTCGGCATCGAGGTCACGATGGAGGACGAGCTCGTCAAGGTCATCACGCCGATCGACGACACGCCCGCCGCCCGCGCCGGCGTCCTTGCCGGCGACTTCATCTCCAAGATCGACGGCCAGGACGTTCGCGGCCTGAAGCTGGAAGAAGCGGTCGAGAAGATGCGCGGCGCCGTCAACACGCCGATCAAGCTGACGCTGCTCCGCAAGGGCGCCGACAAGCCGATCGAGCTGACCATCATGCGCGACATCATCGCCGTGAAGGCCGTGAAGTTCCGCGTGGAGAACGATGTCGGCTACCTGCGCGTCATCTCCTTCACCGACAAGACCACCGACGACCTCGAAAGCGCCATCGCCAAGATCAAGGAAGACGTCCCGGCCGACAAGCTGAAGGGCTATGTCCTCGACCTGCGCCTCAATCCGGGCGGCCTGCTCGACCAGGCGATCAACGTCTCCGACACCTTCCTCGAGCGCGGCGAGGTCGTTTCGACGCGCGGCCGCGACGAGGCGGATACCCGCCGCTTCAACGCGACGCCCGGCGACCTCACCGACGGCAAGCCGGTCGTCGTCATGATCAACGGCGGCTCGGCCTCGGCCTCGGAAATCGTCGCCGGCGCGCTGCAGGACCTGCGCCGTGCCACCGTGCTCGGCACGCGTTCCTTCGGCAAGGGCTCCGTCCAGACCATCATCCCGATGGGCGACGCCGGCGCGCTGCGCCTGACGACGGCGCTCTACTACACGCCGTCCGGCAAATCGATCCAGGGCACCGGCATCACGCCCGACATCACCGTCGAGCAGCCGCTGCCGGCCGAACTGCAGGGCAAGGTCGAGAACGCCAGCGAATCGAGCCTGCGCGGCCACATCCAGGGCCAGAGCGAGACGGAAACGGGTTCCGGTTCGTCCGCCTATGTCCCGCCGGAGCCGAAGGACGACCTGCAGCTTCAATACGCGCTGGAACTCCTGCGCGGCCAGAAGACCGACCCGTCCTTCCCAGCCAATCCGGAAAAGGCCGAGCTGAAGAACTAAGACGCCCGCACAGGGCCCGTCACCCGGCGGGCCCTGTTCTCCACCGGACCTTTCGGCCAGCACGGACCGACCTTGGGCACAGACATTCACGCACCTCTCGGCCAGGACCGCAAGGCAAGGCCCGGACCGGCGGGACCCTCGCGGTTCTCCGCCGGCACCGTTATGTCTGCCCTCGTCGTCGCCGGTCTCCTCGGTTTTTCCGGCTGGACCGCCCTGGCGCCGAGCGGGCTTGCCACCACGCCCTTCGCGCCTCCGGCGGAGGAGGCCGCCGAAAGGGCGAGCGGACCGGAAGCCGACCGGAAAACCGCCGAGGCAAGGGACGGCGTGCGCCGCGCCAACGGCCTTTCCGGCGCCCGCGTCGAGGAAACGCAGACCGGCAACGGCGATGTCGTGCGGAAATACTCGCCCGGCACGCGCGACGGCACAGGCCCGCTGCTCATCGAGGCGAACCGCGTCGGCCAGGACCCGCGCACCGCCGCCTTCCCCAACGAAGACCTGCTGGAAGACACCCCTGACGGCAAGATCCCCGTCATCGGCCTGGATGGCACGCGACCTCTGGACCAGTACGCCCGTCCCTGGTCGGGCGCCCGCGGCACGCGCGTCGCCATCGTCGTCGGCGGCCTCGGCCTCAGCCAGACGGGCACGCAGCGCGCCATCCGCGACCTGCCGGCCGAAGTGACGCTCGCCTTCGCGGCCAGCGGCAACAGCCTGCCGCGCTGGATGCAGGAGGCGCGCCGGGGCGGCCACGAGATCCTGCTGCAGGTGCCGCTGGAACCCTTCGACTATCCGCAGAACGATCCCGGCGCCTATACGCTGCGCACCGATTTCAGCCAGACAAAGAACCTCGCCGAACTGCATCGCGCCATGGCGCGAATCACCAACTATACCGGCATCGTGAACTTCATGGGCGGGCGCTTCCTTTCCGATGCCGATGCCCTGGAGCCCGTGATCCGCGACGTCGCCAGCCGCGGCCTCGTGTTCCTCGACGACGGCAGCACGGCACAGTCGCTGTCCGGCACGATCGCCGGCGCCGTCGAGGCGCCGCATGCCTTTGCCGATCTCCAGCTCGATGCCGACCTGTCGCGCGAGGCGGTGCTGAAGAAGCTCGACGAGCTGGAACGCATCGCCAGGCGCAACGGCACGGCGATCGGCATCGCCTCGGCCTTCGACGAAAGTGTGGACGCGATCGCCAAATGGTGCGAGGAAGCGCAAACCCGCGGCATCGAGATCGTCGGCGTCGCCTCGCTCGCAGCCGTTCCCGCCAAGAAATAGGACCTTTCGATGGGCAAGGAAAAGGACAAGGTGGTGAGGGCCGAAGACCTGCCGTACCGCCCCTGCGTCGGCATCATGGTGCTGAATGCGGACAACCGGGTCTGGGCCGGCCGGCGGCTCGCCGTCGGCAATTCCGAATATGACGGCTCGCCGCAGCTCTGGCAGATGCCCCAGGGCGGCATCGACAAGGGCGAGGATCCGCTGGAGGCGGCCTACCGCGAGCTTTACGAGGAAACCGGCATCCGGAACGTGTCGCTGATCGCCGATGCCGGTCGCTGGATCAACTACGACCTGCCGGCCCACCTGATCGGCATCGGCCTCAAGGGCAGGTATCGCGGCCAGACGCAACGCTGGTTCGCCTTCCGCTTCACCGGCAAGGAGAGCGAGATCGCCATCAACCCGCCGCCCGGCGGCCACGAGCCGGAATTCGACGCCTGGGAATGGAAGGCGATGCGCGACCTGCCGGAGCTGATCGTGCCCTTCAAGCGCAAGGTCTACGAGGAGGTCGTCGCGACCTTCGCGCACCTGGCACCGTGACCGGGTCCGGGGCAGGCCGGCACTTCGACACCGACAGTACGCCCCTCAAACCCTCAACGGGTCATCCTTAGCCTTGAGCCGGGGATCCATGCGGCACCCGTGGCATGGATGGTCGGGGCGAGCCCGACCATGACGGAGGCGAGGCGACATGCCCCGACAAATAAAAAACCCCGGCAAAGCCGGGGTTTTCCATATCGGCAGGCGCTGAAAGCTTATTCGGCTTCGTTTGCCGGCGCGGCGTTGAGCTGGCCGTACTTTTCCTCGCCGAGCTTGCCGAGCAATTCGAGCTGCGTCTCGAGGAAGTCGATATGGCCTTCCTCGTCCTTCAGCAGTTCTTCGAACAGTTTCATGCTGACATAGTCGCCGGCCGCGTGACAGATGTCGCGCGAATTCTTGTAAGCCGTGCGGGCGTCGTATTCGCCCGCAAGATCGGCTTCCAGCACTTCCTTGACGGTCTGGCCGATGCGCAGCGGTGCGACGGTCTGGAGGTTCGGGTGGCCTTCCAGGAAGATGATGCGGGCGACGAGCTTGTCGGCGTGCTGCATTTCCTCGATGGATTCGGCCCGCTCCTTCTTGGCGAGAAGCGTGTAACCCCAGTCCTCCAGAAGGCGGTAGTGGAGCCAGTACTGGTTGACAGCACCCAGCTCGAGATAGAGCGCTTCGTTAAGCTGCTCGATGACTTTTTTGTCGCCTTTCAAGGTCCGCTCTCCTGTTTTCTTCATGGAATTGTTTGAGGCGGATCATGAAATCAAATATCTCGGCGTCCGTCGAGTCGCGGCGGGCGTGATACTGCTCCGTGGTGCGGATGATGATGTCGGCGACATTCGGGAAACAGCCGCAGCAGCGGCCGCGCTTCTGCATCGCATGATAGACTTTTGCGGGCACGATGAGCTGCCAACAGTCCTCGTCGAGGAGGCCGTTGATCGTGTCGACGATTTCCTTTTCGGTGATGAAATTGCAGCTGCAAACCAGCATTTCGTCTTGCCCGTCATACGCAAAGCACTGAGTTTCCGGGATTAAGCAAAAGAGGACACCGGGTGTCAAGAATAAACAGGTCAGCCCTCCTGACTCATGAATTTAGACTCGTTCTAAACTTGAATAAAAATATCGTCTTTTCATGCAGTTATCGGTGACGCCATGGCCAAAACCGCGGCGAGACCTGCGGCAAACTGACCGATCACATTTTGTTGCAAAACGCGCTCCCGGACGGCCCGTTGCCCATCCCGCCCGTCCGGGAGCGGACAGGAAAAGATCGAATCGCCCCGGGCAGGTGCGCGCCTGCGCGTATCCCATGGTCCCGGCATGCAAATTCGACCCTCGAAAAACGCTGGAAATCGTCTATATGACGGGCAAAGGAGAGCCCATGGCCCGCATTGACCAGACCGAGGATTGGCGCAACCGCCATGCCCCGACGATCAGCACGTTCGAATCCCTGGCGCTGGAGGCCTATGGCCACCTGCCGGAGGAGTTCCGGGCGCTGACGGGCAACCTCATCATCGAGATCTCCGAATTCCCGAGCGACGACGTTTTCGAGGACATGGCGCTGGAAACGCCCTTCGACCTGCTCGGCCTGTTCGAGGGCCGCGGCATCAGCGAGCGCTTCACCGTCGAGACCGGCGAGATGCCCAACCGCATCACCCTCTACCGCCGCCCGATCCTCGATTACTGGGCGGAGAACGAGGAAACCCTCGGCGACATCGTCACCCACGTCCTCATCCACGAGATCGGCCACCATTTCGGCCTGTCGGACGACGACATGGAACGCATCGAGGCGAGCACGGAAATCGCGGCGGGGTAAGGGCCGAATTCATCGAGCCGCTCACCTCTCCGTCGTCATCCTCGGGCTTGACCCGAGGATCCACTTGCCGTGACGGTGATGGATGGTCGGGTCAGGCCCGAGGATGACGACGGGGAGGTGAGCGGGTTTGAAACGCTGCCAGTCGATACCGACCGGCTCCCTGCAGCGCTCCCTTACTGCTCCGAAAGCTTGATATCGGGCGTATATTCCTTGCCCGGAACGTCCTTCACGACGGCCTGGCCGCATTGCATGAGCTTCGCCTCGGCATTGTAGGCATAGCTCGGCGAGCCGTGCAGCTCCCAGCCCCTGTTCAGCGCCAGCGTCACCTTGTGGCAGAACGAGGCATCGTCCGGGCCGGTCAGGAAGCGGTAGACTTTCATGCGTTTTTCTTTCTCTCGTTGATGAGGTCCGCCTTGGCGAGGAGGCGCTCCGCCTGCTCGGCATGGAGCTTCTCGACCATGCGGCCGGCGATGTTGACGACGGCCTTGCCGGCATTGTCGGGCGCGGCGAAGGCCGCGACGATGGCGAGCGCCTCCGCGGCCGCGGCCTCCGTCACGCCATAGGCATCGTTGGCGATCGCGATCTGCGTCGGATGGATCAGCATCTTGCCGTCGAAGCCCATCTGGCGGCCCTGCCGGCATTCCGCCCGCAGCCCCTCCTCGTCGGCAAAGTCGTTGAAGACGCTGTCGAGGACGTCGAGCCCCGACGCGCGGGCGGCCACCACCGCCTGAAGCAGCAGCGGCACGAGGAAAGGACGGCCCGGAATGTCGGCGATGCCGGTTTCCTTGCGCAGGTCGTTGAGCCCGACGACGAAGCAGTCGAGCCGTCCGCCATGGGTGCGCCCCGTCTCGGCGATGGCGGCAAGGTTGAGGATGCAGGCGGCCGTCTCGACCATCGCCCACAGGCGCGGCCCGTCGTCGGCGCCCGCCTCGGAGAGCCAGTCGGCGACGGTGAGCACGTCCTGCGGCTCGGACACCTTCGGCAGCAGAACCGCGTCCGGCATGCAGTCGAGCACGGTTGCAAGGTCGAGCGCCCCGTCGGGACCATCGAGCGGATTGATCCGGATGACGTGCTCGCAGCCGGACGACCGGTCCAGCGTCGAGAAATGCGCGGCGAGCGCGGCTCGCGCCTCCGCCTTCTTTTCCGGCAGCACCGAATCCTCCAGGTCGAAGATGATCGCGTCGCAATCGAGCGCGGCGGACTTGGCGAGCGCCCGCGGATTGACGGCGGGAACGCTCAGCACCGAGCGGCGCAGGCGAAGCGGATGGTGGTGCGGTGTCCTGTTCATCCGTTCTTTGTGACGCGCTTTGCCGCAGGTCGCAAGCGCTACGAAATTCGGCCTTGCAATGGACAAAATCGCCCCCCACATTGCTTGACAGAGAAAGGGCAAATCAAAATGCAGCGCATCCGCTCCATCGTCTTCACCGTCTTCGCCATGCTGGTCGCCGGCGCGACGTTCCTGTTCGCCGCCTCCGTCGGCCTTGCCATCGCCGGCATCGTCGCCGTGCTGATGCTCGGCTCCATGCTTGCGAACAAGCTCCAGCCGGCCCCCGTGCGCGCCGCCGCCCGCAACGACCGCAGGGCGCCCGGACAGCGCGAGCCGCGCATCTGGAACGACGGCCGCGGCACGATCATCGACCTCTGACGAGGTTTTCCCCTGAAGGGATACCGGGCGTCAAGCACGCCCGGCTTTTGCGTTTGCGGCCGGCGATCAAGATTCTCCTTCAAATTCCGGGGAAACTGATCTAAACGCTTGGCCAACCGACATCACCGCATTTCGAGGGTTTCCGCATGGACAAGTTCGTCAAGCTGACCGGCGTCGCCGCGCCGCTTCCCGTCGTCAATATCGACACGGACATGATCATTCCGAAGGATTACCTCAAGACGATCAAGCGCACCGGCCTCGGCAAGGGCCTTTTCGCCGAAGCGCGCTACAACGAGGACGGCAGCGTCAACGAAAGCTTCGTGCTGAACAAGCCTGCCTACCAGAACGCGACGATCCTGGTCGCCGGCGACAATTTCGGCTGCGGCTCCTCGCGCGAGCACGCCCCCTGGGCGCTGCTTGACTTCGGCATCCGCTGCGTCATCTCCACGAGCTTCGCCGACATCTTCTACAACAACTGTTTCAAGAACGGCATCCTGCCGATCGTCGTCAGCCAGGAAGACCTGGACAAGCTGATGGACGACGCCAGCCGCGGCTCCAACGCCATCCTGACGGTCGACCTGGAAGCTCAGGAAATCACCGGCCCCGACGGCGGCCGCATCGGCTTCGAGATCGACGCCTTCCGCCGCCATTGCCTGCTGAACGGCCTCGACGACATCGGCCTGACGCTGGAGAAGGCGCCCGCCATCGACAGCTTCGAGAAGCAGAACGCGTCCGCGCGCCCCTGGGCCTGATCCGGTGCGCCGGCTGATCTCGTCCGGCTCCCCCTTCGAAACGACGGCGGGCTATTCGCGCGCCGTTGTTCAGGGCGACTGGTGCTTCGTTTCCGGCACGACCGGCTACGACTATGCCACCATGACCATGCCCGAAAGCGTCGAGGACCAGACGCGCAACTGCCTTTCCACCATCGGCAGGGTCCTCGAAGACGCCGGCTTCTCCTTCGCCGATGTGGTGCGCTGCCATTACTACGTGACCGAGGCGGCCTTCGCCGACCGCGTCTTCCCGATCCTCGGCGAGACGTTCGGCGCCATCCGCCCCGCCGCCACCATGATCGTCTGCGATCTGATCCGCCCGGAAATGCGGATCGAGATCGAGGTCACGGCGCTGCGCCGAGGCTGAACATCCCGCGCAAAAATCTTTCCTTTCGGCGATTTTCCTTGAACGGAAGTTGCGCTAAGAAGCGCGCGACCCTTTCCGTGACATCAAGGAAAATCCCATGACAGCGCGTACCCTCCTCCTTCTGCCAGGCGACGGCATCGGCCCGGAAGCCATGGCGGAAGTCCGCAAGATCATCGCCTACATGAACGCCGAGCGCGGCGCGGGTTTCGAGACCGACGAAGGCCTCGTCGGCGGCTCGGCCTATGACGCCCATGGCGCGGCGATCTCGGAAGGCGACATGGAGAAGGCGCTTGCGGCCGACGCCGTGCTGTTCGGTGCCGTCGGCGGCCCGAAGTGGAATGCCGTTCCTTACGAGGTGCGCCCGGAAGCCGGCCTCCTGCGCCTGCGCAAGGACCTGAAGCTCTTCGCCAACCTGCGCCCGGCCATCTGCTACCCGGCGCTCGCCAATGCGTCCTCGCTGAAGCCGGAGCTCGTCGAGGGCCTCGACATCCTCATCGTGCGTGAGCTGACCGGCGGCGTCTATTTCGGCGAGCCGAAGGAGATCATCGACCTCGGCAACGGCCAGAAGCGCGGCATCGACACGCAGGTCTACGACACCTACGAAATCGAGCGCATCTCAGGCGTCGCCTTCGAGCTGGCCCGCACGCGCAATAACCGCGTCTGCTCGATGGAAAAGCGCAACGTCATGAAGTCCGGCGTGCTCTGGAACCAGGTCGTGACGGAAACCCACAAGCGCAGCTATTCCGACGTGCAGCTCGAGCACATGCTCGCCGATGCCGGCGGCATGCAGCTCGTGCGTGCCCCCAAGCAGTTCGACGTCATCGTCACGGACAACCTCTTCGGCGACATGCTCTCCGACGTCGCGGCCATGCTGACCGGCTCGCTCGGCATGCTGCCGTCGGCCTCGCTCGGCGCGCCGGACGCCAAGACCGGCAAGCGCAAGGCCCTCTACGAGCCCGTGCACGGCTCCGCACCCGATATCGCCGGCAAGGGCATCGCCAACCCGATCGCCATGATAGCCTCCTTCGCCATGTGCCTGCGCTACTCGTTCAACATGGTCGAGGACGCCGACAACCTGGAAAAGGCCATCGCCGAAGTCCTCGACAGCGGCACCCGCACCGGCGACATCATGGCCGAAGGCTGCCGCAAGGTCGGCACCGGCGAAATGGGCGACGCCATCCTCGCCGCCTTCAGGAAGCTCTCCGCCTGAGAAAATCCCCCTCATCCGACCCTTCGGGCCACCTTCTCCCCAATGGGGAGAAGGAGAAATGCAGCCCCGGCCGTGTTCCCCTTCTCCCCTCGGGGAGGAGGTGCCGGCAGGCGGATGAGGGGGCCGATATCCGCTTGAAAGGTTCCCGGCGCAGGTGCTCCGGGAGCCTTTTTCGTTTGCGTCCCTTGAATTGCCGGCAGCGGCCAGCACATGGAAGCAACGCCATATCAAGGGATGACCATGAACCGATCGCTCGCGACCTCCTCGCTCTGGATCCTCGCCGCCACCGCCGTTCTGGTCGTGGCCCTCGTCCCCTTCGATCCGCTGCTGTCGGAGCGCGCCCGGGGACTGCCGGGCGCCGTGGTCGCCTTCAACGAGCGCATCACCGATTTCGGCACCTTCCGCTGGATGATCTACGGCTCCGGTTTCCTCGTCATCCTCGCCTATGTCGTCAGCCGGGCAAGCGCCGACGAGAGCACGGCGGGACGGGCGAGGACCGGCGGGCGGCTGTCGCTCTACTTCTTTCTGACGATCGGCGCGACGAGCGCGCTCGTCCATCTCGTCAAGCTGATCGTGGGGCGGGCGCGGCCGGAGCTTTTCGCCGAATACGGCGCCTACAGCCTCACGCCCTTTGCCTATGACGATCTCTATTCCAGCTTTCCCTCCGGCCACTCGGCGGCCGTCGGCGCCTTCTTCGGCGCCTTCTCCATGCTGGTGCCGCGGCTGCGCCCGCTCTTCCTCCTCGGCGCGCTGGCGATCGGCGTCTCGCGCGTCATCGTCGGCGCGCATTATCCGAGCGACGTCGCTGCCGGCCTGCTGCTGGGGCTGTGGACGGCGATTGCCACCGCCTATGTCTTCGCGCGCAAGGCGTGGCTCTTCCGCCTGGATGCGCGTGGTTGGCCCCTGCCGAAGTCCCTGCTGCCACCGCCCGCCGAATGAAAAACCGGCCCGTGTCGCCACGGGCCGGCTCGCCATGAATTCATCGGAAGGGGGTGATCAATCCATGGCGTGGATGTCGCGGTCCTTCGTTTCCGGCAGGAAGAGAAGGCCGATGACCAGCGTGATGCCCGCGAAGATGATCGGGTACCAGAGGCCGTAGTAGATATCGCCCTTGGCCGCGCTCATCGCGAAGGCCATTGCCGGCAGCAGGCCGCCGAACCAGCCGTTGCCGATATGGTAGGGCAGCGACATGCCGGTATAGCGGATGCGGGTCGGGAAGAGCTCGACCAGCAGGGCGGCAATCGGGCCGTAGACCATCGTGACGTAGATCACGAGGACGGTCAGCACGGCGATGGTCATGATCCAGTTCACCTGCGCCGGATCGGCGACCATGGTGAAGGCGCCGCCCTTGTCGACCGTATAGACCGGCATGTCGGCGGCCCCGGCGGCTTCTTCCGCCGTCAGCAGCTTGCCGGCAACGAGATCGGCCGAGGACATGGTGGCCTTCTCGCCGCCGCGAACGGCAGCCGCATCGAGGCCGAGTTCCGGGTTGGCCGCGATGAAGGCGTCCAGCTTGGAGTCGGGGACCTTCGCCGCGCCGCGAACCAGCGGATAGCCGGCATCGTGAAGCGCGATGTTGATGCCCTTGCGGAAGGCCGCCTCGTGCGCCTTGGCGTCGTCGCCGGAAGCGACGGCGTCGTAGCTGGTGATCGTCTCTTCGCCGATCTTGACCGTGGCGGCCGTCCCGGCCGGCGCCGTGGTGACGACGTCGTAGGGAACGGAGTTCTGCGTCAGGAACGAGGTGGCGATGTCGCACGAGGTCGTGAACTTCGCCGTGCCGGTCGGGTTGAACTGGAACTTGCAGTCGCCCGGGGCGGCGGTGACCGTGGCGCGGATCGTCGCCTGGGCCTGGGCCAGTGCCGGGTTGCCGGCCCAGGTCATGGCCTTGAACAGCGGGAAGTAGGTCAGCATGGCGAGCAGCAGGCCGGCCATGATGATCGGCTTGCGGCCGACCTTGTCGGACAGCCAGCCGAAGAAGACGAAGAAGCCGGAACCGATGAGCAGCGCGACCGCCACCATGATATTGGCGGACTGGCCGTCGACCTTGAGCACGCCCGTCAGGAAGAACAGCGCGTAGAACTGGCCGGAATACCAGACGACGGCCTGGCCGACGACGGCGCCGAACAGCGCAAGCAGCGCGATCTTGGCGTTGCGCCACTGACCGAAGGCTTCCGTCAGCGGTGCCTTGGAGCCCTTGCCCTCTTCCTTCATCTTCGCGAAGGCGGGCGATTCGTTCATCTTCATGCGGATCCAGACGGAAACGCCGAGCAGGACGACGGACACCAGGAACGGAATGCGCCAGCCCCAGGCGGCGAAAGCTTCCTTGCCGACGATGAACTGCACCGCGAGGATGACCACCAGCGACAGGAACAGGCCGAGCGTCGCCGTCGTCTGGATCCACGAGGTGAAGTAGCCGCGCCTGCCGTGCGGGGCGTGCTCGGCGACATAGGTCGCAGCACCGCCGTATTCGCCGCCGAGCGCCAGGCCCTGCAGCATGCGCAGCGCGATCAGGATGATCGGCGCGGCGATGCCGATCGTCGCGGCGCCGGGCAGGAGGCCCACGACGAAGGTCGAGAAGCCCATGATCAGGATGGTGACGAGGAAGGTGTACTTGCGGCCGACGATGTCGCCGAGACGGCCGAACACCAGGGCGCCGAACGGACGCACGAGGAAGCCCGCAGCGAAAGCGAGCAGCGCGAAGATGTTGCGCGTCGTCTCCGGATACTGGCTGAAGAAGGTGGCGCCGATATAGATCGCCAGCGAACCGTAAAGATAGAAATCGTACCACTCGAAGACGGTGCCGAGCGAAGAGGCGAAGATCACCTTCTTCTGCTCGCCCGTCATGGGCGCCGCCTTGGCGTTGCCCACGGTCGAAACATTGGCCATTTGTTTGTCCTCCACAAAAACGGCGTATCGGGGCAGCCCGTATGCGGTCCGGTGTTTCTCCCTAAAAACGCCGGGCAGGGTGCGCCTGATGAAAGGATGGCAGAAAACCAATTGTCATATCAGCGCTGCTTTGGGCTTATGACTTTCGGTGTACGACTTAAGTCGCGAATGCGGGGCAGCGGCCGTGAAACGCCCGATCGGCCACGGAACGCTTGACTCTTGGCCAGATGAGCGTATTCAGCACGCACGCAAGGGAACCGCCATGTATCGCTTTGGGATCGCCATCGCCCGCATGATCGCTCCGGCCTTCAACGCCGGACGGGTTCGCCATTGCGTGTCCATTTCCAAAACAACGGCCAAAACGACGACGAAAACCGTCTGACGTCTCTGGCCCACCGCTCTCTCCCCGGTATGGCCGGGGACCGAAACCCGCGTCACGGCCGGCGGGTTTTACCTCCTGACCCGCGGAGAGACAGAGAAAGAGAGCTTTAGACATGGGTTTCAAGATCGCAGTCGCCGGCGCGACCGGCAATGTCGGCCGCGAGATGCTGAACATCCTTTCCGAGCGCGGCTTCCCGGCCGATGAGGTCGTGGCGCTCGCCTCCGCCCGCTCGCAGGGCACCGAAGTCTCCTTCGGCGACAGGACGCTGAAGGTGCAGAACCTCGAGAACTACGATTTCTCCGACACCGACATCTGCCTGATGTCGGCCGGCGGCACCGTCTCGCAGAAGTATTCGCCGAAGATCGGCGCGCAGGGCTGCGTGGTCATCGACAACTCCTCGGCCTGGCGCTACGACGCCGACGTGCCGCTGATCGTTCCGGAAGTGAACCCGGACGCCATCACCCAGTTCACCCGCAAGAACATCATCGCCAACCCGAATTGCTCGACCGCCCAGCTCGTCGTCGCGCTGAAGCCGCTGCATGACCGCGCCACGATCAAGCGCGTCGTCGTCTCGACCTACCAGTCCGTCTCTGGCGCCGGCAAGGACGGCATGGACGAGCTCTTCAACCAGACCCGCGCCGTCTTCGTCGCCGACCCGATCGAATCGAAGAAGTTCACCAAGCGCATCGCCTTCAACGTCATCCCGCACATCGACAGCTTCATGGAAGACGGCTACACGAAGGAAGAGTGGAAGGTTCTCGCCGAGACCAAGAAGATGCTCGACCCGAAGATCAAGGTGACCTGCACGGCCGTGCGCGTCCCGGTCTTCATCGGCCATTCCGAATCGGTCAACATCGAGTTCGAGAAGGAAATCACCGCCGACGAGGCCCGCGAGATCCTGCGCGAGGCGCCGGGTTGCCAGGTCATCGACAAGCACGAGAACGGCGGCTACATCACCCCGTACGAATCGGCCGGCGAGGACGCCACCTACATCTCGCGCATCCGCGAGGACGCCACCGTCGAGAACGGCCTCAACATATGGGTCGTCTCCGACAACCTGCGCAAGGGCGCGGCGCTCAACGCCATCCAGATCGCGGAGCTGCTGGTCGCCCGCGGCCTGATCAAGGCGAAGAAGCAGGCCGCCTGACCGGAAACTGCATTTCGGTAAAAATGGCAACGTTCCGTTAACAGGTTATAAATAAAAGTCCCGGTTGTCCCGTCCAAGGGCAATCGGGATTTCGTTTTGGACGATTTCACGGCAAGGTGCGGTGACAGCAAAAGGGGAGCATGCCATGCTCCCGCAGCGGAATTGACGAGATCACGGGGTTTTTCATGGGCATGACAAAGAGCGTGGCCAGGGTTCTGGCCGCAATGATCGCCACGGCGGCGCTGCCGGCGGCGGCCGAGGCTGCCAGGTGCGGCAACGATGCGAGCGGTTTCCCGGCCTGGGTCGAGGCCTTCAAGGGTGAGGCGGCCGCGCGCGGCATCAGCCGCGCGACGCTGGACAAGGCCTTCGCCAATGTCGGCTACGCCCGCGCCACGATCCGCGCCGACCGCGGCCAGAAGAGCTTCAAGCTCTCGCTCGAACAGTTCATGCAGAAGCGCGGCGGCCAGGCGATCATCCGCCGCGGCAAGAGCCTGAAGCAGCAGAACGCCGCCCTCTTCAACCGCATCGAGGCGCGCTATGGCGTGCCGGCCGGCCCGCTGCTGGCGATCTGGGGCATGGAAACCGGCTTCGGCGGCTTCCTCGGCAAGGAGCACACGCTCTCGGCCGTCGCGACGCTCGCCTATGACTGCCGCCGCCCGGAATATTTCACCAACCAGCTCTATGCCGCCCTGCAACTCGTGCAGAACGGCACGCTGAGCACGACGGCGCGCGGCGCGGCGCATGGCGAAATCGGCCAGACGCAGTTCCTGCCGGCGAACGTGCTGAAATACGGCGTCGACGGCGACGGCAACGGCCGCATCGACCTCGTCGGCTCGAAGGCCGACGCGCTCGCCTCGACGGCGAACTTCCTGCGCGGCCACGGCTGGAGCGCCGGTGCGGGCTACCAGCCCGGCCAGTCGAACTTCGGCGCCCTGCAGGGCTGGAACGCTGCCAGCGTCTACCAGCGCGCCATCGCCATCATCGGTGCGGAAATCGACGGCAACTGAGCCGGCATCCACGGCATTCGAAAGCCGGCGCGGGAAACCGCGCCGGCTTTCTGTCATGCACTCGGTCGTTTGAAGTCGCCCGTGGCGCCGTCCATGATCCAGAGCTCGCCGGTCGAGATGTCGAACCAGGCGCCGTGGAGCTGGAGACGCCCCTTCTCTTCGAGGATGCGAACGCAGGGGAACGTCCGCAGATTGGCAAGCGAATTGCGGATCGAGACGCGCTCCAGCGCGCGCTGGCGCTCGGCCTGGGTCAGCATTTCGGCACCCTGGATCTGCTCGGCGACAGGCTTGAGCATGCCCATCCATTTGCCGATGAAATCGCCGGGCGAGAGCGGCTCGGCATCCGGGTCGAGCGCGGCGGAAATGCCGCCGCAGCGGCCATGGCCCATCACGAGGATGTCGCTGACCTTCAGCGACTGCACGGCGAATTCGAGCGCGGCGGAGGTGGCGTGGAACTGGCCGTCCGGCTCGTAGGGCGGCACGAGGTTCGCCACGTTGCGCACGACGAAGAGCTCGCCCGGCCCGCTGTCGAAGATCGTCTCCGGCGCGGCCCGCGAGTCACAACAGGCGATCACGAGCGTCTTGGGTTTCTGCCCGGTCTCGGCCAGCGCCCTGTAGCGCGCCGACTGTTCGGCATAGCGCCCGGACATGAAGTTGCGGTAGCCATTCAGAAGACGATCGGGAAAGCGGTTCATGGTGTCGGAATACCCCGTGCGAGCGATCTACCGGATGAGGCCCCATCCGGATGTGCATAAACCACTCCGAAGCATGCGGCGCAAGACCGGATGTTCAGGGACGACGGGTCTGCGCCGGGTGCACGAGGCGGCGCATGTGCACCATGGCCATGGGCGTCGCGATGCTGGAAGCGTCCTGCTCCAGCGTCAGCTCGTCGGCACCGCGCTTGGCCGTGCGCGCGACGATCTCGAAGACGCTGGCCGTCGCCGTCATCAGGGCCCGCTCCTCCGGCAGGCCCTCCATCAGGCGTGACAGGAAGATCGCCGACAGGAGGTCTCCGGTTCCGTTCGGCGGGTTGGGCACGAGCCGGTGTTCGGCCAGGAGCGCGTGGCGCCCGGAGAGATAGAGATTGCCCGTGCTGCCGGCCATCAGCGCCAGCGAGGAGGTGACGAGCATGCGCGAGGGACCGAGCGAGAGCGCCGCGTCCATGATCGCCGCATTCGTCTCGAGCGGCGCGCCGGCAAGCCAGGCAAGCTCGAACCGGTTCGGCGTCGCGACGGAGGCGAGCGGGATCAGGCAGTCGCGGATCGCCACCGCCGTCTCTTCCGGCACGTAGAGGCCGCGATCGTCGCCGCAGACCGGATCGCACATATAAAGAAGGTCCGGATTGTCCGCCCGCAGGCTTTCGACAAGCCGCCCGACGGAGCGGGCCTGCGCGGCGCTGCCGAGATAGCCCGACAGCACCGCCTTCACCTCGCCGCGCCAAGGCGCGCGGATGAGGTCGGAGATGATCGCGTCGAAATCCTCCGCGGATATGGCGACGCGCGTGGCGCGGCCGTGGCCGGGATGCCAGGGCAGGATGACGGTCGGCAGCGCCCAGACCGGATGGCCGAGCGTCTCGAGCGCGAAGACGGCGGCCCGGTTGCCGACCGTGCCCCGCACCACATGGCTCGAAATCACGATGACGGTGCCCTTGTCGCTCTCGTTCATAGCCGGCTCCCTTTCCTGACGGCGAGTGATCGCAAGGGGGGCAATGCCTGTCAACGCCGGCACCGAAAATCCTTCCGCGCCGGATGGCCGCATCGGGCGGCTCCGGACGGTTTCGGGCTGCTTTTCGACGAGAAAAGCCGATTTTCATGACGAAACGACAGCAATATTGACCTGTTCCGGACAAAATCGATTGAATTTTCTCGCGATTCCACAAATTTCGTCGCAGGTATTTTTTCTTCTGCTAACGTCCCGGCATCGGATTCGAGGGAGCATTCCATGGGTGCCAGGACCAACGTGAAACGAGAAAAACACATCGAGGCCGCAAAGGCCGCAGCCGCCGCCCTCGGCGCAAAGACGCTCCAGCCCGACATTCTTTTCGGCCGTGCCAGCAAGGACGACCTGGAGCACTATACGGGCGAGATGCTGGCCGCCGCCGCCGCCCATGCGATGGCCGAGATCGAGGCCTTCGACGGCACCGAACCGCGCGTCACCGTCACCACGCTCCCCGGGGTCGATCCGCAGGGCGAGCCGGTTTCCGTGCTGTCCGTCACCGACCGCAACCAGCCCTTCCTCTACGATTCGGTGATGGGCGAGGTGACGAGCACGCATCGCGACATTCATCTCGCGGTCCACCCGATCCTCGTCGTGACGCCGGGCGAGGCGCCGAGGCTCTTCTCGCCCGACGAGGACAGCGATCCGCAGCACCGCGTCAGCCACATCGAGATCCACCTGTCGGAACTGTCGCCCGGCGAAGCCGCCTCGCTCGCCGAGCGCGTGAAAAGCGTGCTGGCGCAGGTTCACCTCGCCGTCGACGACTGGCCCGCCATGGTGAAGAAGATCGACAGCGCCATGGCGGACATGGAGCGCTATGCCAAGGCCAAGCCCGGCAAGGACGAGGCGCTGGCCTTCCTCACCTGGCTGCGGGCCAACAACTTCACCTTCCTCGGCATGCGGGAATACAGCTATTCCGGCAAGGGCGAGGCGGCGACGGTCGAACGCGGCGGCGAGGGCCTCGGCATCCTGTCCGATCCCGACGTGCGGGTACTGCGCCTCGGCAAGGACGCCGTGACGACGACGCCGGAAATCCTCGAATTCCTCGAGGGCCCGGATTTCCTGATCGTCACCAAGGCCAATGTGAAATCCGTCGTGCACCGCCGCGCCTACATGGATTATGTCGGCCTGAAGCGCTTCGACGAGAAGGGCAGGGTGATCGGCGAGCTCCGCATCGTCGGCCTCTTCACCTCCACCGCCTATACGCATGCCGCCGGCCAGATTCCGTTGCTGCGCTCCAAGGTGGAGGCGGTGATCGAGAACTTCGGCTACGATCCGAAGAGCCACTCCGGCAAGATGCTGATCAATACGCTGGAATCCTATCCGCGTGACGATCTCTTCCAGATCGATACCGGCCTGCTCGCCACCTTCTGCGAGCAGATCAACGAACTTTCCGACCGGCCGCGCATCCGCGTCCTGCCGCGCATAGACCGGTTCGACCGCTTCGTCTCCGTCATCGTCTACGTGCCGCGCGAGCAATACGATTCCGATGTCCGCGAAAAGATCGGCAGCTACCTGAAATCGGCCTATGACGGCCGCGTCTCCGCCTATTACCCGGCCTTCCCGGAAGGCGGCCTCGCGCGCGTCCACTTCATCATCGGCCGCTCCGGCGGCAAGACGCCGCGCATTCCGCAAGGCAAGCTCGAACAGGCGGTGCGCGAGATCGCGACCCGCTGGACCGACCGCTTCGAGGCGCTTTCCGGCGCCGAAGGCGTCCGCCTCGTCACCGACCGCGGCTACCAGGAGGATTTCACCCCGGCCGAGGCCCATGCCGATCTTGCCCTGATCACCACGGCGACGCCGGAAAACCCGATCCGCATCGCCTTCTACCGCAAGGCATGGAACACGGATCTCGCTTCCGTCGAGCTGAAGATCTTCCATGCCGGCGAGCCGGTTTCGCTCTCCAGGCGCGTGCCGCTCCTTGAAAACCTCGGCTTCGGCGTGGTCAGCGAGCAGACGCACGACCTGACCGTCGCCGGCCTCGACGGCGACGAGCGCCGCGTCATCCTGCACGACATGGAACTTCGGCAGCGCGATGGGCAGGAGGTCAATCTCGCCAGGTTGAGCCCGATGCTGGAGGACGCCTTCCTCGCGGCCTGGCACGGCGAGGTGGACGACGACGCGCTGAACCGCCTGATCCTCACCGCCGGCCTTTCCGCCCGCGAGATCATGGCGCTGCGCACCTATTCACGCTACCTGCGCCAGACCGGCATCGCCTATTCGCAGGGCTATATCGCCGATACGCTCAACAAGTATCCCGCTATCGCCGCCAATCTCTTCCGCCTGTTCGAAACCCGCCTCGATCCGAAGCTCTCGGACCGCCAGCGCGAGAAGAAGTCGGCGGAGGTCGCCGCCACGATCGAGGAAGCGCTCGCCGCCGTCCCGAGCCTCGACGAGGACCGGATGCTGCGGCGCTACGTCAACGCCATAGAGGCGACGCTGCGCACGAACTATTTCCAGAAGGATGCCGACGGCAGGCCGCGCAAGACGCTGGCGATCAAGCTCGACCCGAAGGCCCTCGACGGCCTGCCGGAGCCGCGTCCCTTCCGCGAGATCTTCGTCTACGGCGCGGAGGTGGAGGGCGTGCACCTGCGCTTCGGCAAGGTCGCCCGCGGCGGCCTGCGCTGGTCCGACCGCGCGCAGGACTACCGCACGGAAGTGCTCGGCCTCGTCAAGGCGCAGCAGGTGAAGAACGCGGTCATCGTGCCGGTCGGCGCCAAGGGCGGCTTCTACCCCAAGCAGCTTCCCGCCGGCGGCAGCCGCGACGCGGTCTTCAAAGCCGGCACCGAGGCCTACAAGACCTATATCCGCACGCTGCTCTCCGTCACCGACAACATCGTCGGCCAGGACGTCGTGCCGCCGGCCGATACGGTCCGCATCGACGGGGACGACCCCTATTTCGTCGTCGCCGCCGACAAGGGCACGGCGACCTTCTCCGACACGGCGAACGGGCTTGCCCAGGAAGCCGGCTTCTGGCTCGACGATGCCTTCGCCTCGGGCGGCTCGGCCGGCTACGACCACAAGAAGATGGGCATCACCGCCCGCGGCGCCTGGGAAACCGTCAAGCGCCACTTCCGCGAGATGAACATCGACATCCAGAAGACGCCCTTCACCGTCGCCGGCGTCGGCGACATGTCGGGCGACGTCTTCGGCAACGGCATGCTGCTGTCGCGCAAGATCCGTCTCGTCGCGGCCTTCGACCACCGCGACATCTTCATCGATCCGTCGCCGGATACCGACACGTCCTTTGCCGAGCGCCGCCGCATGTTCAACCTGCCGCGCTCCAGCTGGCAGGACTACGACCGCGCAGTGCTCTCCAAGGGCGCGATGATCATTCCCCGCACAGAGAAATCCGTGACGCTGACGCCGGAAGCCCAGGCCGTGATCGGCCTCGACAAGGCCAAGGCGACACCCTTCGAGATCATGACGGCGATCCTGAAGGCCCCCGTCGACCTCCTGTGGTTCGGCGGCATCGGCACTTATATCCGCGGCCAGAACGAGACGGACGCGGAAGTGGGCGACCGCGCCAACGACCCGATCCGCATCGTCGGCGAAGACGTGCGCGCCAAGGTGATCGGCGAGGGTGCCAATCTCGGCGTCACCCAGCGCGGCCGCATCGCCTTCGGCCTCAAGGGCGGCCGCTGCAACTCGGATGCCATCGACAACTCGGCCGGCGTGAACTCGTCCGACGTCGAGGTCAACATCAAGATCGCGCTCGCCTCGGCCATGCGCGAGGAGCGGCTGACGCGCGCCAAGCGCAACGTGCTGCTCGCCTCGATGACGGACGAGGTGGCCCATCTCGTGCTGCGCAACAACTACCTGCAGTCGCTGGCGATCTCGCTGACGGAACGGCAGGGCCTTGCCAACCGCGCGCCGCTGACACGTCTGATGGACCGCCTGGAGGCCGCCGGCCAGCTCAACCGCAAGGTCGAGACGCTGCCCGACGACCGCACCGTCGCCGAGCGCTACCAGGCCGGCAAGCCGCTGACGCGGCCGGAGATCGGCGTGCTGCTCTCCTATGCCAAGCTGGTGCTGTTCGACGAGCTGGTTCATACCAGCCTGCCGGACGAGCCCTATTTCGAACCGATGCTGACGGGCTACTTCCCGGCCAGGATGCAGAAGGCCTATGCGGACGATATCCGCTCGCATCGCCTACGCCGCGAGATCATCGCGACGATCCTCGCCAACGAGGTGATCAACCGCGGCGGCCCGGCCTTCATCAACACGCTCACCGACGGCACCGGCTTCGGCCCGGGCGATGCGGTCAAGGCCGCCATCATCGCCCGCGACGGCTACGGCCTGTCGGCGCTCTATGCCGGCGTCGATGCGCTGGACACCCTGGTCTCCGGCTCCGTCCAGAACGATCTCTACGAGGAGATCGGCCGCATCTATGCGTCCGTGACCGGCCTGCTTCTGACGACCGGCGCCGTCTCCGGCCCGATGGACCAGGCGGTGCACAGGCTGAAGCAGGCGCTCAGGCAGCTCCGCCCGAACCTTGCGACGCTGATTTCCGAGGCGGCCGCCGAAGAAGCCCGCCGCAAGGCCCATGCCTATGAGGACGAGGGCGTGCCGTCGGACCTCGCCGAGGAAATCGCCACGCTGTCGATGCTGACCTTCGTGCCGGAGGTCATGCTGATCGCGGCCGCGACAGGCGATTCGCTCGGCAAGACGGCACAGGTCTTCGCCGGCATCAGCGGCGCCCTCAATATCGGCCGCCTGCTTTCGGCAGCCGGCCGCATTCCGACCGGCGATCTCTACGAGGCCCTCGCCCTGCAGCGCAGCCTCGCCGACATCGCCAATGCCCGCCGCGACCTCGCAAGCGCCGTGCTGGCGCGTCACAAGGGCGACAAGGCCCCGCTCGCCGCCTGGCAGAATGCCGAGAAGGAGCGGCTTGCGCGCGTGACGGCGAACCTCTCGGCGCTGACGGAATCGGGCGAAGCCACCCTCGCCAAGGTCAGCGTTGCCGCGGGCGTCCTCAGCGACCTTGCGCAGGAAAGGGCGAAGTGAGACAGTCCCCTGCCGGCTGACGGATCAGGCATTCCGTTAGCCGGCTTCAGGACGGGCGCGGTCGTCGCCCCCGCAATCGAGGAGGGGCGATGACGATCGCAACGGAAAGCCGCAAGCCCCGGGCGGGCCGCCTCGGCATTGCCGGCTGGATGCTGTTCGACTGGGCGGCCCAGCCCTTCTTCACCGTCATCACCACCTTCATCTTCGGCCCCTATCTCGTCTCGCGCCTGACCGAAGACCCCGTCGCAGGCCAGGCGGCCTGGAGCTACACGCTCACCCTCGCCGGCATAGCCATCGCGCTGCTCGCGCCCGTCATGGGCTCCATCGCCGATGCCTCGGGCGCGCGAAAGCCCTGGATTGCCGCCTTTGCGGTGGTGAAGATCCTGTCGCTTTCCGCCCTCTGGCTGGCTATTCCCGGCAGCAGCCTCGCCTTCGCCATGGCGATGGTCGTCCTCGCCACCGTCGCGGCGGAATTCTCCATCGTCTTCAACGATTCCATGATGCCGCGGCTCGTGCGCCCGGAAGACACCGGCCGCATCTCCAACATCGCCTGGGGCCTCGGCTATCTCGGCGGCATGATCGTGCTGATCGCCGTCGTGGCGCTGCTCGCCGCCAATCCCGAGACCGGGAAAACCGCCATCGGCATCGCGCCGCTCTTCGGCATCGACCCCGCTACGGGCGAGGACGCGCGCATCACCGGCCCGATCTCGGCGCTGTGGTACTTCGTCTTCATCCTGCCGATGTTCTTCTTCACCCCGGACCAGAGCCGCGGCCTGCCGATCGCCGCGGCCGTCCGCACCGGCTTTGCCGATCTTTCCACCGCGCTTCGTGATCTCAGGAAGAAGCCCGGCATCCTGCGTTTCCTTATCGCCCGCATGATCTACCAGGACGGCGTCAACGGCCTGATCGCGCTCGGCGGCACCTTCGCGGCCGGCATGTTCGCCTGGCGGACCTTCGAGCTCGGCATCTACGGCATCATCCTCAATGTCGTGGCGATCGGCGGCTGCCTCTATGCCAGCCGCCTCGACAGGCGCCTCGGCTCCAAGGCCGTCGTCGTCATGAGCCTCCTCTGCCTCACCGTCGCGACCGTCGGCATCGTCTCCACCGGCCCCGGCTTCACGCTCTTCGGCCTCATCCCGCTGCCGACGGCCGACAGCGGCGGCCTCTTCGGCACCGCGGCGGAAAAGGCCTATATCCTCTACGGCCTGCTCGTCGGCCTCGCCTTCGGCCCGGTACAGGCGTCCGCCCGCTCCTATCTCGCCCAAAGCGTCCATCCGGACGAGGCCGGCCGCTATTTCGGCCTCTATGCCCTTTCCGGCCGCGCGACGTCCTTCCTCGCGCCGCTCTCGGTGGGCATCCTCACCACCGCCACGGGCTCGGCGCGCCTCGGCATGATGGCGCTCATCGTCTTCCTCGTCGCCGGCTTCCTGCTCCTCCTGCGCACACCCTATCCGGCCGCGAAGGTCGAGGGCTGAAACGCAAGACGCCCCGCGAACGGGGCGTTTCGATTTTCTGGGAGCAAATCATGCTTCCCTCGCTACCGTCATCCTCGGCCTTGTGCCGAGGATCTACCGACGCATCGAAAGATCGAGACGTTGCAGATGCTCGGGGACTGGCCCGAGCATGACGAAAGGGCGTTGATGCGCTTTAATCAATGCCGGAAATGCCGCATGCCCGTGAAGACCATCGCGACGCCCGCTTCATCGGCAGCCGCGATGACCTCCGCATCGCGCATCGAGCCGCCCGGCTGGATCACCGCAGTCGCGCCGGCGGCGATGGCCGAGAGCAGGCCGTCGGCGAAGGGGAGGAACGCCTCGGAGGCGACCGCCGAACCGCGCGTCAGCGGCTCGGCAAGGCCCATGGCCTTCGCGGCTTCCTCGGCCTTGAGGCCGGCGATGCGGGCGGAATCGACGCGGCTCATCTGGCCGGCGCCGATGCCCGCCGTCTGGCCGTCCTTGGCATAGACGACGGCATTCGACTTCACATGCTTGGCGACCTTGAAGGCGAACTTCATGTCCTCCAGTTCCTGCGCGGTCGGCGCGCGCCTGGTGACGACCTTCAGTTCCAGGTCCTCCACCATACCGTTGTCGCGGCTCTGGACGAGGAGGCCGCCCGAAACGGTCTTGGCGGAAAGGCCCGGCACGCGCGGATCGGGCAGGGCGCCCGTCACCAGGAGGCGCAGGTTCGGCTTGCCGGCGATGATGGCGCGCGCCGTCTCGTCGGCGTCCGGCGCGATGATGACCTCGGTGAAGAGCTTGACGATCTCCTCCGCCGTCTCGCCGTCGAGGGTCGAGTTGAGCGCGATGATGCCGCCGAAGGCCGAGACCGGGTCGCAGGCGAGCGCCCGCGCATAGGCCTCCTTCAGCGTCCTGCCGGTGGCGACGCCGCAGGGATTGGCGTGCTTGATGATCGCGCAGGCCGGGCCGTTTTCCGGCAGGAACTCGGCGACCAGCTCGAAGGCTGCGTCCGTGTCGTTGATATTGTTGTAGGAGAGCTGCTTGCCCTGCAGCAGCGTCGCCGTCGCAACACCGGGACGGTTCTCGCCGGTGACGTAGAAGCCCGCCTTCTGGTGCGGGTTCTCGCCGTAGCGCATCTCTTCCTTGAGGACACCGCCGAGGACGCGGTGGCGCGGCATGGACATATCGAGCGCCTCGGCGAACCAGTTGGAGATCGCCGCGTCATAGGCTGCCGTGCGGGCATAGGCCTTGGCAGCCATCTGCTGGCGGAAGGCATAGGTGGTCGAACCGTCGGCAAGCTCTTCCAGAAGGGCCGGGTAATCGGCCGGGTCCGTGACGATGGTCACATAGGCGTGGTTCTTGGCCGAGGCGCGGATCATCGCCGGGCCGCCGATATCGATGTTCTCGACGGTGGTCGGATAGTCGCCGCCCTTGGCGCGCACGTCCTCGAACGGATAGAGATTGATGACGGCAAGGTCGATCGCGCCGATGCCGTGTGCCTTCATCGCCTCGACATGCTCCGCATCGTCGCGGATGGCGAGCAGGCCGCCATGCACGGAAGGATGCAGCGTCTTGACGCGGCCGTCCATGATTTCCGGAAAGCCGGTGACGTCGGAGACATCAGTCACCGCAAGTCCCGCGTCGGACAGCGCCTTGTGCGTGCCGCCGGTCGAAAGCAGCCGCACGCCCTTTCCGGCAAGCGCCCGGGCGAGGTCGACGATGCCGGCCTTGTCGGACACGGACAAGAGCGCCGTGCGGACGGCGACGCGATCGGGGGCGGGGATTTTCTTGGAAATGACGGCCATGGGGGCGCTCCGTTCTGACGGCCCGGGAGGAGGGGCCGGATGGTCATGCGCCCCGTTATCACAGGCGCCGCCCCGAGAAAACCGCGAAAGGACCGGAATCGCGGAGCATTTCGCCAATCGCCCTAGCGGCGGCGCACCAGCGACCACTGAATCTCCGGCGTCTCGCCGAGCGGCATGGTAAGCGTGAGTTGGCGGGACGGCCGCACGCCCGAGGGGTCGGCGAAGAAGACGTCGTCTTCCTCCTCCACCGCGACATCGAGGCAGGTGAGCGCCCAGGCCTCGCCATCGGGCGCCACCAGCCGCTTCTCGTTGTCGGAGGCGGGATAGAGCTGGATGGCGGGATGAATATGGAAGCGCACCACCGCAACGCCCTCGACCGGCCCGTCCGGGTGGCCCGGCCTGAAGAAGCGCTCGCGCCCGCGGATCTCGTTGCCCGAGACCGCGACGAAGATGTCGCGCTCGTAGAGAAGGCCGAAGCGCTCCAGGTAGCCGTCATGCGTCGCGGTCACGCCGTCCGCCCCAGACACGCGCTCGGCGCGCGAAACATCCACCTTGCCGACGCCGCCCACGATGATCGGCCCGAGGAAGCGCGAGGTCGAGATGCGCGAAGAGGACGTGTCGTTCAGCGTCGCCACCGAGTGGGCCGCCGTCATGCGCGCCATCTGCCGCATGACCTCGCCGGCAAAGAGCGGGCGCCCGGAATTGACGATGAAGCGGTTCTTCCCCGAGGACATCTCGATGGAAAGCGTGCCCGCTGCCGCGGTCGCGGAAAGATCGACGGATCTCGGCAGGCCCGTATCCATCAGCACCACCGTCTCCTTCACGGCCAGCCGGTGGTAGCTGGTGGAGGGCAGGGCCTTGAAGGGCGCGCCGCCGGTCTCGTCGTAGCGCAACGCCGACATCAGCTCGTTCGCCAGCGTATAGGTCGCGCCGTTGAAGAGCGCGAGTTCGCCGCCCTGGTGGCGGAAGAAGCGCAGCGCCGGGAAGATGCGGTCGATGCAGGGAATGAGCTGCGACGGCATGTCATGGCCGAGATTGACATAGGTCTGGCGCAGCGGCAGCAGGTCGAGCAGGAGATCGAGCGCGGCGCGCGGATTGCGCGAGCAATGCCCGCCATCGGGCAGGATCTGCCGGTCGAGCTCCGCATCGAGATGCTGGGCCGCCTTGCGCATCCTCGAGACGGAAGCGGGCATGGCGATGGACGCCATGGCGAGCGCGATGCGCACGCGCAGCCGCGGCTCGCCGTCGCGGGTCGTTTCGGCCACATGGCGAAGATAGCGCACCTGGAAGGCAAGGCTCTTCAGGAAACGCCGGTAGAATGGATAGTCGGCATCCTTGAGAACGACCGGGGAATGCGAAAGCCAGGCGATGATGCGCTTGGCCGTGACATCCGGCCGCCAGGCCAGCCCGCCGATCACGCGGCCGTGGCTTTGCAGCCAGTCGTCGACGATGAAGCGCGCGGTCTGCGCCGCCTTTTCCGGATCGACCAGCCGCATATGCCGAAGCCAGCCGAAGGAATGAAGGCGAACGGCGAATTCCTCCGACGGCAATTCCAGCGCGAAGGGCGATTCGCCGTCGCATTCCAGAACGCGGCCCGCCAGCGGAAACCGCCCGGCCGTGATTTCTTCGCCGGCAAAGGAATCGGCGGGGTGAAGGTCCGTCGGCGCGACGATCAAACGGTCCGGCGTGCTGCCGGAAAATCGCATGGCACTGATGCGACCGAGCGCAAGCCGACGCGAGAACCGGCGCCAACCCTCACGCATATACAGATAGAGAAGCCGCTGCCGGTCGGAAAGCTGCATGGTTAACAAATGCCTCCTCACCTATAGGTAGGCTGAGGAGGCAAGCGGCGTCAATTCACCGGATACTGATGGACTGTTGATGACGATGATGGCCTACCCGTTCCGGCGCAGGCGCACCGCGTAAAAGCCGTCCACCCCGCCTGCATGCGTTGCGGTCGCCGGCAGCATGGCGGGTGTCGTGCGGAATTCGCCGCGCGGCGTGACCGCCGCCTCAAGCCCAGGCCAGCCGGCAGGATCGACGGGATCGATCCGCCATTCGGGATTGTCCGCAAGCACCTGGGAAACCATGTCCTCGCCCTCGCTCGGATCGAGAGAGCAATTGGAAAAGACCAGCTCGCCGCCCGGCTTCACCAGCGTCAGCGCATGGCGAAGCAGCCGTTCCTGCAGGCGCGCGAGCTTGGCGATATCGTCCGGCCCCTTGGTCCAGAGCACATCGGGGTGGCGGCGGATCGTCCCGGTGGAGGAGCAGGGCGCGTCGAGCAGCACGGCGTCGAACAGGATTTCGGGCCGGTATTCCGCCATGTTCGCCTCCACGGCCGTCGCCGACAGGCCGAGCCGCTGGAGGTTGCCGACCAGCCGCTTCAGGCGGTTGCCGGACTGGTCGAGCGCCGTCACCTCGGCGCCGGCCAGTGCAAGCTGCGCCGTCTTGCCGCCGGGCGCCGCGCACAGATCGGCGACACGCTTTCCGGCAAGGTCGCCGAAGAGTTTTGCCGGCAGGCTGGCCGCCGCGTCCTGCACCCACCATTCCCCCGCCTCGAAACCGTCCAGCGCCGGGATGGCGCCGGAGGCGGCCGGCAGGCGCACCGAGCCGGTGGGCAGGACCGAGCCGCCGAGCCGCGCGGCCCAGCCTTCCGGATCGGATTTGACGGTGAGGTCGATGGCGGAGGGTTCCAGCAGCGATTCGCCGATACGCGCCGCGTGCTCCCGGCCATAGATCGTGACGAGCCGCTCAAGAAACCAGGCCGGAATGACGGAGACCGTGCGGGTGGCGGTGAGGTGCGAGGCCTTTTCGCGCGAAAGCCGGCGCAGCACGGCATTGGCAAGGCTGGCAAAGCGGCGGTTGCGCGGATCGAGCTGGGCCTGTTCCACCGCAAGGTCGACGGCCGAATGATCCGGCACGTCGAGATAGAGGATCTGCGCCGCGGCGACCGTCAGCACATGGTGCAGCGCCCGCGCGCCCTCGGGCAGGGGCGTGCCCACCAGCGTATCGAGGATGGCCTCGATGCGGGGGAGGTGGCGCAGCGACGTATTGAGGATGGCCCGGACAAGGGCGCGGTCCGCATCGTTCAGCTGGCGGTAGGCGGGATTGCCGTTTTCGAGATCCAGCATGCCGTCGAGCGGCGTCTTGCGGTCCACGACGGCGGCAAGGATCTTGGCCGCCGCCTGCCGGGCGCGAAGGCCCGGCTTTTCCGGCAGGTTCGCGGCGTCTTCACCGGGGTTCTGCCGGCGGCCGGCGCCATGTCGTTTCAGGTGGGCTTTGTTTTTGCGCTTGTCGTCGTTCAAGACCAGGGACCTTTGGGCGGTTCGGAACCACCGCGTCCCCAGCCGGTCGTCGGGACGGAGCGCGATTTGCGTGTCGGATTATCAGCCCTGACCGGTTCCGTCGAGCGCGCCTGCATGCCACGGGCCATTTCCTCGAGGGCGGCGATGCGGTTCTCGGTATTCGGATGGGTGGAGAAGAGGTTGTCCATGCGCTCGCCCGACAGCGGATTGATGATGAACATGTGCGCTGTCGCCGGATTGTGCTCGGCGGCCTCGTTGGGGATGCGCCCGGCGGCCATGGCGATCTTGCGCAGCGCCGAGGCGAGCGAGAGCGGACTGCCGCAGATTTCCGCGCCGCGCCTGTCGGCGGAATACTCGCGCGTGCGGCTGATCGCCATCTGCACGAGCATGGCGGCGAATGGCGCGACGATCATCGCGATCAGCACGCCGACGAAGCCGAGCGGATTGTTGTTCTCGCGATTGTGCCCGCCGCCGAAGAACATGGCAAAGTTGGCGAGCATGGAAATCGCACCGGCGATCGTCGCCGTCAGCGTCATGGTCAGCGTGTCGCGGTTCTGGATGTGGGCGAGTTCGTGCGCCATCACGCCCGCCACTTCCTCGTAGCTGAGCGCCTGGAGGAGGCCGGTCGAGGCCGCGACGGCCGCGTTCTGCGGATTGCGGCCGGTCGCAAAGGCATTCGGCTGGTCGCTGTTGATGACATAGACGCGCGGCATCGGCAGGCCGGCGCGCCGGGCGAGGTCGCGCACGATGCCGTAATATTCCGGCGCCGAACGCTCGTCGACTTCCTTGGCGCCGTACATCGACAGCACCATCCGGTCCGCGTTCCAGTAGGAGAAGAAGTTCATGGCGATCGCGACGAGAAGCGCGATCATCATCCCGCCCTTGCCGCCGATGAGCAGGCCCACGCCCATGAAAAGCGCCGTCATGACGGCGAGCAGCATGGCTGTGCGAACGGTGTTCATGCGTTTCCGGCTCCTTTGGGTCTCTCACCCGGTTGCTACACCCCCATGTCAAGGGTGTGTTTCACGTGAATCAGCGCTTTCCACAATGACGTCACGCCCCTATATGATGGTTAGCCAAGAGGAATTCTTCAATATCCCGGGAAGGATGCCGAATTTCATGCAAAGCGACAACGACAATCATTCCGACGGCCGGAAGGTGCTTCCGCCCGCAGCCCTTCGCGCCCTCCAGGAGGCCGAGGAGCGGCGCAAGGCCGCCCCGCCCGTCGAGCGTGCGCCGGAAATCGGCGGCCGCGGCGGCGAGGACCCGGCCCGCTTCGGCGACTGGGAAATCAAGGGCCGGGCTATCGATTTCTGAGACTCCGGCTCACGACTTTGCTTCTGAAGCGGTCGGGTGACGTTCAAGGAGGGGAATCACCCCTTAAAACGAAAACGGCGGCCATTGGCCGCCGTTTCGCTTTTATGTGGAAGCAGTCAACCGGCCGCCTTGTTCTGCCGGTTGGCGATCAGGTCGTCCACGACGGCCGGATCGGCGAGCGTCGAGGTGTCGCCGAGCGAGCCGAAATCGTCCTCGGCGATCTTGCGCAGGATGCGGCGCATGATCTTGCCCGAGCGGGTCTTCGGCAGGCCGGGCGAGAACTGGATCTTGTCCGGCGTCGCGATCGGGCCGATCTCCTTGCGCACATGCTTGACGAGGTCCTGGCGCAGCGCATCGGTGCCTTCCTCGCCGGCCATCAGCGAGACGTAGCAGTAGATGCCCTGGCCCTTGAGGCCGTGCGGATAGCCGACGACGGCCGCTTCCGAGACGAGATGGTGGGAGACGAGCGCCGATTCGATCTCGGCGGTGCCGAGGCGGTGGCCGGAAATGTTGAGCACGTCGTCGACGCGGCCGGTGATCCAGTAGTAGCCGTCCTCGTCGCGCCGGCAGCCGTCGCCCGTGAAATACTTGCCCTTGTAGGTGGAGAAGTAGGTTTCTACGAAGCGCTTGTGGTCGCCATAGACGGTGCGCATCTGCCCCGGCCAGCTATCGACGATGCACAGGTTGCCGTCGGCGGCGCCTTCCAGCTCGTTGCCCTCGTTGTCGACGAGCTGCGGCTTGATGCCGAAGAACGGCCGCGTGGCGGAACCGGGCTTGAGGTCCGTCGCGCCCGGCAGCGGCGTGATCATGATGCCGCCGGTCTCCGTCTGCCACCAGGTATCGACGATCGGGCAGCGGTCTTCGCCGATCACATGGTAGTACCATTCCCAGGCTTCGGGGTTGATCGGCTCGCCGACCGAACCGAGCAGCCGCAGCGAGGACCGATCGGAGCGCTTCACGAACTCGTCGCCGGCCCCCATCAGCGCGCGGATCGCCGTCGGCGCGGTATAGAAAATGTTGACCTTGTGCTTGTCGATCACCTCCCAGAAGCGGCCGGCATCCGGGAAGTTCGGCACGCCCTCGAACATCAGCGTGGTCGCGCGGTTCGCCAGCGGCCCGTAGACGATATAGGAATGGCCGGTGACCCAGCCCACATCGGCGGTGCACCAGTAGACCTCGCTGTCCTGGTAGTCGAAGACGTATTTGTGCGTCATCGAGGCATAGACGAGATAGCCGGCCGTCGTGTGCAGCACGCCCTTCGGCTTGCCGGTCGAACCCGATGTGTAAAGGATGAAGAGCGGGTCTTCCGCCTTCATCTTCGCCGGCGGGCAATCGCGCGGCACGGTATGCACCTCCTGGTGATACCAGAGGTCGCGGCCCGGCGCCCAGCCGGTCTTGCCGCCGGTACGCCGCACGACCAGCACCTTGTTGACGATGACATAGTGCTTGGCCGCGATGTCGATGGCGATGTCGGTGTTTTCCTTGAGCGGGATCGGCTTGCCGCCGCGCACGCCCTCGTCGCAGGTGATGACGAAGGTGGATTCGCAGTCGACGATGCGGCCCGCCAGCGCATCCGGCGAGAAGCCGCCGAAGACGACCGAATGCACCGCGCCGATGCGTGCGCAGGCGAGCATCGCATAGGCCGCTTCCGGGATCATCGGCATGTAGATGGTGACGCGGTCACCCTTCTTCACCCCGTGCTTCTTCATCACGTTCGCCATGCGGCAGACGTGCTCGTAAAGCTCGTTATAGGTGATCTTCTTGTCGATATAGGGGTTGTCGCCTTCCCAGATGATGGCGACCTGGTCGCCATGGGCTTTCAGGTGACGGTCGATACAGTTGTATGAGACGTTGGTGATGCCGTCCTCGAACCACTTGATCGGCACCTTGCCCTTGAAGGACGTGTTCTTCACCTTGGTATAGGGCTTGAACCAGTCGATCCGCATGCCGTGCTTGTCCCAGAAGCGATCCGGATTCTCGATGCTCTCGCGGTACCAGTTCTGATAGGTATCGTTGTCGATCAGCGCGCGGCTTTTCGCGGATTTCAGGACCGGGTAGGTCTTTGCGGACATGGTTTCCTCCCTAGACTGCCATGCACGGGGTCCGGTCTCCTCCGACCCCGCGGCTCCTGGCAGCATACATAACAGGTCAACATCTTCGGGCAATTAGACAAAAGGTCATTTGCGCTTGAAGAATTGCATTTCTGCGACAGTGGCGTTATAGAGGGCCGATTTCCCGGAACATAGTGGTTACGACCCACGGCCCGCGACACCGGCGCGGACGGACAGAAGGACTATATCCATGGCTCAACAGCTGCTCATGCCAAAGGCGACCGCGGTCTGGCTGGTCGACAACACGGCGCTGTCGTTCGACCAGATCGCCACATTCTGCAAACTGCACCCGCTCGAAGTGAAGGCCATCGCCGACGGCGAATCGGCCCAGGGCATCAAGGGCCTCGACCCCATCTCCACCGGCCAGCTCTCGCGCGAGGAGATCGCCCGCGCCGAGGCGAACCCGAATCACAAGCTGAAGCTTTCCGAACCGAAGGTCCGCGTGCCGGAATCCAAGCGCAAGGGCCCGCGCTACACGCCGGTCTCCAAGCGCCAGGACCGCCCGAATGCCATTCTCTGGCTCGTGCGCAACCACCCCGAACTCAAGGATGCGCAGATCTCGCGTCTCGTCGGCACCACCAAGTCGACGATCGAGCAGATCCGCGAGCGCACCCACTGGAATTCCGCGAACCTTGCGCCGATGGATCCCGTCACGCTCGGCCTCTGCTCGCAGATCGACCTCGACCTCGAGGTTGAACGCGCCTCGAAGGGCCGTCCGCTGCCGACCGCCGCCGAACTCGGCGCCACGCTCGAATCGGCACAGGAAACGGAAAAGCTGCCCTACAGCACCGACCGCGAAGAGGAGAAGGAGATCGACGCCGATGCCGTCTTCGCCAAGCTCAAGTCGCTGAAGTCGGCAACGCCGGACGAGGACGACGAGGACGACCGCTTCTGAGCCTCGCCGCACCATGAAAAATCGAAACCCGGCCGTTCGCACAGCCGGGTTTTTTGTTGGCGTCTTTTCGTCCGGGCGGAGACGGTCAGCCGATGCGCCGCTCCGACAGCACCGCCGTGATCTCCTCGAGGATCGTCGGATCGTCGATGGTCGCCGGCATCTTCCATTCCTCGCGGTCGGCGATCTTCTGCATGGTGCCGCGTAGGATCTTCCCCGACCGGGTCTTCGGCAGGCGTTTCACGCAGATCGCCGTCTTGAAGGCCGCGACCGGGCCGATACGCTCGCGCACCAGCGCGACCACCTCCTGCTCGACCACCGATGATTCACGTGAAACACCGCTCTTCAGAACGAGGAAGCCGGCGGGTAGCTGGCCCTTCAGAGCGTCGGCGACGCCGATGACCGCGCATTCCGCCACATCCGGATGACTGGCACAGACCTCCTCCATCGCGCCCGTCGAAAGGCGGTGGCCGGCGACATTGATGATGTCGTCCGTGCGCGCCATGACGAAGACATAGCCCTCCTCGTCGACATACCCGGCATCCGCCGTCTTGTAGTAGCCCGGAAACTCCGAAAGGCAGGCGGTGCGGAACCGTTCGTCGGCATTCCAGAAGGTCGTCAGGCAGCCCGGGGGGAGGGGCAGCTTGAGCGCGATGTTGCCGAGGGTTCCGGGCGGCACCTCATGGCCGGCATCGTCGAGCACATGCAGCTCGTAGCCGGGCATCGGCACGCTCGGCGATCCGTGTTTCACGGGCAGCCGGTCAAGGCCGAGCGGGTTGCCGACGATGGCCCAGCCCGTCTCCGTCTGCCACCAGTGATCAATGACCGGCACGCCCAGCACCGTCTCGGCCCATTGCACCGTCTCAGGATCGGCCCGCTCGCCGGCGAGGAACAGCGCCCGCAGGCTGGAAATGTCGTGGCGTTTCACGAGCGCGCCCTCGGGATCTTCCTTCCGGATCGCGCGGAAGGCCGTCGGGGCCGTGAAGAGGACGGACACCCTGTACTCTTCCACGACCCGCCAGAAGGCGCCGGCATCGGGCGTGCCGACCGGCTTGCCCTCGTAGAGCACCGTCGTGCTGCCGTTCAACAGCGGCGCATAGACGATGTAGGAATGGCCCACCACCCAGCCGATGTCCGATGCCGCCCAATAGACCTCGCCGGGCGCGACGCCGTAGAGTGCCCGCATCGTCCAGGCGAGCGCCACCATGTGCCCGCCATTGTCGCGGATCACGCCCTTCGGCTGGCCGGTCGTGCCCGATGTATAGAGGATGTAGAGCGGATCGGTGGCCGCGAGCGGGGCGCAGGGCACCGTTCGCCCCGCTGCCGCCTGCAGCGCCGGCCCAAGATCCACGTCGCGGCCATCCTTGAGCGCGGCTGCCAGCTCCGGCCGCTGCAGCACGAGGCAGCGCTCCGGCTTGTGATGGGCAAGCGCGATCGCCGTATCGAGCAGCGGCTTGTAGGCGACCACCCGGTTGGGCTCGATGCCGCAGCTTGCCGTAACGATGAGCCTTGCCCCGCAATCGTCGATGCGCGTGGCCAGTTCGCTCGCGGCGAAGCCGCCGAAGACCACGGAATGGATGGCCCCGATCCGAGCGCAGGCGAGCATGGCGAAAATCGCCTCCGGGATCATCGGCATGTAGAGGATGACGCGGTCACCCTTCACGACACCATGATCGGCAAGCACGGCCGCCATCGCATTCACATGCAACAGAAGCTCGCCGTAGCTGTAGCGCGCCTTGCGCCCGGTGACGGGGCTGTCGTAGATCAGCGCCGGCTGGTCGCCGCGTCCGCCCGCCACATGCCGGTCGACGCAATTGTGACAGGTATTGCCGACGGCATCGGGAAACCAGCGGCCGTAGACGCCCTGCGCGGCGTCGAAGATTTCCGTCGGCTCCGTGAACCACTCGATCGCCCGCGCCACCTCGGTCCAGTGGGCGGCGGGATCGTCCCGCCAGGCACCATAGATCTCGGCATAGGTCTTGTTCATCGCATCCTCCATGCCCGGCCGCCGGGCGGCCGGTTCCTCCATGGAGAACAATAGGAGAGGGCGGCGCTTCCGCAAAGCCAGACGAAAGCCTGAGACCGGCGGATGCCGGCTTGCCCTTCGTCAATCGGAAGAAGCGTCAGCGCGTGCCGAAGATCGCCGAACCGACGCGCACGCCAGTCGCGCCGAAGCCGATGGCGACCTCGTAGTCACCGGACATGCCCATCGAGAGCTCGTCGAGGTTGCATCGCCCGGCGAGCTTGGCGAGCAGGGCGAAATGGGGGCCGGGATTTTCGTCCGCCGGCGGAATGCACATCAGGCCCTCGATGGAAAGGCCGAGCTCATCGCGGCAGAAGGCGACGAAGGCGACCGTATCATCGGGCGCGATGCCGGCCTTCTGCGGTTCGAGCCCCGTATTGACCTGGACATAGAGCCGCAGCACACGTCCCTGCCGCTTCATCTCCTCCGCGATCGCGCGGGCGATCTTCTCCCGGTCGACCGTCTCGATGACGTCGAACAGCGCCACCGCCTCGGCCGTCTTGTTGGATTGCAGCGGGCCGATCAGGTGCAGCTCGATGCCGGCCGTCTCGGCGCGAAGTTCCGGCCACTTGCCCTGCGCTTCCTGCACGCGGTTCTCGCCGAAGACGCGCTGGCCCGCGGCGATTACCGGGCGGATGGCCTCGGCGTCGAAGGTCTTCGACACGGCCACCAGCGTCACCGCCTCCGGCTTGCGGCCCGCTTCGCTTGCGGCCTTGCGCATCCGGCTGCGAACGTCTTCGAGACGATCCTGAAGGTCCATGGTCACTCTCCATCGGCTATGACGCCCCGGACCTAGCGAAATCGGCGCCGCTTGCCAAGCGCAGCCCGGAAAACTTGACGCTCCGGCGGTTTCATGATGAAGGTCTCGGCACCATATTCGCATGGGCGGACCGCCCGCCAAACCTCCAAAAGACTTTCCGGAAACATCAAAGACATGGCCACAGAACGCTACAATCCGCGCGATGCCGAGCCCCGCTGGCAGGCAAGATGGAACGACGAGAACGTCTTCCTGACGAATAACGACGACCCGCGCGAGAAGTACTACGTCCTCGAGATGTTCCCCTATCCCTCGGGCCGCATCCATATGGGCCATGTGCGCAACTACGCCATGGGCGACGTGGTCGCCCGCTACAAGCGCGCCCGCGGCTACAACGTGCTGCACCCGATGGGCTGGGACGCCTTCGGCATGCCCGCCGAGAACGCCGCCATGCAGAACAAGGTCCACCCGAAGGGCTGGACCTACGACAATATCGCGACGATGCGCAAGCAGCTCAAGTCCATGGGCCTGTCGCTCGACTGGTCGCGCGAATTCGCCACCTGCGACGTTGAATACTATCATCGCCAGCAGCACCTCTTCCTCGATTTCCTGGAAAAGGGCCTCGTCTACCGCAAGCAGTCCAAGGTGAACTGGGATCCGGTGGACCACACGGTTCTCGCCAACGAGCAGGTCATCGACGGCCGCGGCTGGCGCTCGGGCGCGCTCGTCGAGCAGCGCGAGCTGACGCAGTGGTTCTTCCGCATCACCGATTTCAGCCAGGACCTGCTCGATTCGCTGGAAACGCTCGACCAGTGGCCGGAAAAGGTCCGGCTGATGCAGAAGAACTGGATCGGCCGTTCGGAAGGCATGCTGGTGCGCTGGGAAGTCGCCGACGCCGCCGGCCTGACGACCGAGAAGGACGTCACCGTCTATACGACCCGCCCCGACACGCTGTTCGGCGCCTCGTTCCTGGCGATCTCCGCCGATCATCCGCTGGCGAAGGAAGTCTCGGCGAAGAACCCCGAGATCATGGCCTTCTGCGAGGAATGCCGCCGCGCCGGCACATCGCTTGCCGCGCTCGAAACCGCCGAGAAGAAGGGCATGGATACGGGCATCCGCGTCCGCCATCCCCTCGATCCCGCCTGGGAGCTGCCGGTCTATATCGCGAACTTCGTGCTGATGGACTACGGCACCGGCGCCATCTTCGGCTGCCCCTCCGGCGACCAGCGCGACCTCGATTTCGCCCGCAAATACGACCTGCCGGTCGTGCCCGTCGTCATGCCGAAGGACGGCGACGCCGCCACTTTCGCGATTGCCGACGAAGCCTATATCGGCGACGGCGTGATGATCAATTCGCGCTTCCTCGACGGCCTCGGCACGGAGGAAGCCTTCGAGGAGGTCGCACGGCGCCTCACCGCCGCAACGCTCGGCACTGCGCCGGTCGGCGAGCGCAAGGTGAATTTCCGCCTGCGCGACTGGGGCATTTCGCGCCAGCGCTACTGGGGCTGCCCGATCCCGGTCATTCATTGCGACGACTGCGGCGTGGTCCCGGTTCCCAAGGCCGACCTGCCGGTGAAGCTGCCCGACGACGTCACTTTCGACAAGCCGGGCAACCCGCTCGACCGCCATCCGACCTGGCGCCACGTCGCCTGCCCGCATTGCGGCAAGGACGCCCGCCGCGAGACGGACACGATGGACACCTTCGTCGATTCCTCGTGGTATTTCGCCCGCTTCACCGCGCCGTGGGAAGACAATCCGACGGACCCCGCCGCCGCCAATGCCTGGCTGCCGGTCGACCAGTATATCGGCGGCATCGAGCATGCGATCCTGCATCTCCTCTATTCCCGCTTCTTCACCCGCGCCATGCAGGTGGCCGGCCATCTCGACCTGAAGGAACCCTTCAAGGGCCTCTTCACACAGGGCATGGTCGTGCACGAGACCTATAGCCGCGCCGTCGACGGCAAGCGCGAATGGGTAATGCCGGCGGAAATCCGCATCGAGGAAGTCGACGGCAAACGCCGCGCGACCCATCTCGAATCCGGCGAAGAAATCGCCATCGGCTCGATCGAGAAGATGTCGAAGTCGAAGAAGAACGTCGTTGACCCGGACGATATCATCGCCTCCTACGGCGCCGATACCGCCCGCTTCTTCGTCCTCTCCGACTCCCCGCCGGACCGTGACGTCATCTGGTCGGAAGCCGGCGTCGAGGGCGCCCACCGCTTCGTCCAGCGCGTCTGGCGCCTCATCGCCGAAGCCGCTCCCGCCCTCAAGGCAGCCGAAGCCCGCCCGGGCACGGAAGGCGAAGCACTCGCCGTCTCGCAGGCCGCGCACAGGACGCTGAAGGCCGTGCAGGGCGACTATGACAAGCTCGCCTTCAACAAGGCCGTCGCGCGCATCTACGAATTCGTCAATGCGCTCGCCGCCCCGCTCACGACGGCCGCCGCCGGCAAGGCGTCGCCCGACCTTGCCGCCGCGCTGCGCGAGGCCGTCGGCATCCTGATCCGCATCGTCGCCCCGATGACGCCCCACCTTTCGGAAGAATGCTGGCGCGAGATCGGCGGCGAGGGACTCGTCGCAGACACCGCCTGGCCGGCCTATGACGACCGGCTGGTGGCGGAAAACGAGGTCACGCTGCCGGTGCAGATCAACGGCAAGAAGCGCGCGGATTTGACAATCGCCCGCGACGCAGACCAGAGTGCGGTCGAAGAGGCCGTGCTCGCACTCGAGGCGGTCCAGGCCGCGCTCGGCGGCCAGCGTCCCAAGAAGATCATCGTCGTACCGCAGAGGATCGTGAATGTTGTTGTCTGACGGAACCGGCCTCTCGCGGCTCGCCAAGGCGCTTGCCGGCGTTGCCCTTGTCGGCGTGCTGGCCGGCTGCCAGGTGCGCCCGCTCTATTCCACCGACGCCGGCACCGAGGCCAAGCTGGCCTCCGTCTCCATTTCGGAGGCGGACGACCGGGTGGAGCAGCAGGTCCGCAACGACCTGGTCTTTCTCTTCACCGGCGGCGGCGGCGAAGCGCAGTCCGCGGCCTATCATCTGGAGATGGACGTGAACGTGCGGACCATCGGCGTCCTCACCGACGTCGTGAAGGACAGGGCACGCGCCGGCCGCGTCACCGTCTCGGCGGACTACAATCTGACGAAGGCCGACACCGGCGAGACATTGGCATCCGGCAAGCGCTCCGCCGTCGCCATGGTCGATTTTCCGACGCAGGAATTCGCAAAGCTGCGAGCCATCCGGGATGCGGAGAACCGCGGCGCCCGCGAGCTTGCAGAACTGATCCGGGCGGACGTCGCAGCAGCCCTCGCCCGGCGCTGAACCGGCCATGGCAGAGGTCAAGTCGCACGAGTTCGATGCTTTCGTGAAACGCAAGCCCTTGCCCGTGCGGCTCTTCCTCGTCTACGGACCGGACCGCGGCCTCGTTTCCGAAAGGGCGGCCGCGCTCGCGGCGGCGAGCGGCGTCGATCTCGATGATCCCTTTTCCGTCGTCAGGCTGGATGCCGGCGAAGTCGGCAGCCAGCCGGGCCGCCTGGTGGACGAGATGAACGCCATAGGCCTTTTCGGCGGTGATCGCCTCGTCTGGATCCGCAACGCCGGCAGCGAGAAGGGCATCGCAGACGGGCTCGACATCCTCGCCGCCATGCCGGCCGGCACATCCACCCTCATCATCGAAGCGGGCGACCTCAAGAAGGGCGCCGCCCTTCGCAAGGCTGCCGAATCCGCTTCCCAGGCCGTCGCCATCGCCTGCTACGCGGACGACGGCCGCGCCCTGCAGGCCCTGATCGATCAAGAGCTCTCGGCCGAGGGCCTGCGCATCTCCCCCGCCGCTCGCCAGCGCCTCATCGACACGATCGGCGGCGACCGGCTCGCCTCGCGCAACGAGCTGCGCAAGCTTGCCCTTTACTGCCGCGGCAAGGAAGTGGTGGAAGAGGAGGATGTGGAAGAGATCGTCGGCGATGCCAGCGCGATTTCCACCGACGATGCCATCGATGCCATCCTCAAGGGCGACCGTGAAGGCTTCCTGCATGCGATCCAGAAGATCGTGTCGTCCAAGACGCCGGTGTTTCTGGTCCTGCAGGGTTGCCTGCGCCAGTTCCAGCTTCTGGAACTGATGCGCGCCGAAATGGATGAAAAGCGCGCACCCGCCGCGCAGGCCATCGCGACGCTCGGACGCCACCTGCACTTTCGCCGCAAGCCGATCGTCGAGAATGCGCTGAAGACCTGGACCGCACCTGCGATCCGCCGGGAAGCCCAGCGATTGCAAGCGGCCATCCTGCAAAGTCGGCAGCGACCAGCGCTGGAAGACACGATCGCCATGCACACGATGCTCGCTACCGTATTACAGTCCGCGCGGCGCTGAATCCGGCTAAATAGTCTACCGCCGCTCAAGAAGCCTGCAGATTTCCTCGAGTTGTTCGAGCGTCTTGTAGGCGATGCGAAGATGGCCGCCGTTGCCCTTATGGTTGACGGTTACGTCGAGGCCGAGCACGTCCGACAGCGTGCGCTCCAGCGCCAATGTGTCGGCGTCCTTTTCATCCTTGCGCGGCACTTGGCCATGGCTCGGGTCGCCCTGCGCCTTGATGTCGTGCTGCGCGATACGCTCGGCATCGCGAACGGACATGCCTTTGGCGACGATCGTCTTCGCCAACGCGACCGGATCGGAGGTCGGTATGAGCGCACGTGCATGACCGGCGGAAAGCGAGCCGGAAGCAAGCATTTCGCGCACCGGCTCGGGCAGCTTCAACAGCCGGAGGCTGTTGGCCACATGGCTGCGGCTCTTGCCGATGATTTCGCCGAGGTCGTTCTGCGTGTAGCCGTGATCCGCGATCAGCAGCTCGTAGCCCATCGCCTCTTCGAGCGGATTGAGATCCGAGCGCTGGACGTTTTCCACGATCGCGATTTCCAGCGCCGTGCGGTCGTCCACGTCGCGGATGATCACCGGAATCTCGATCAGCCCGGCAAGTTGCGCCGCGCGCCAGCGGCGTTCACCGGCAATGATCTCATAGCGGCTGTCGGCCGTGCTGCGCACGACGACCGGCTGGACGATGCCGTGCTGGCGGATCGATGACGCCAGGTCCTGTAATTCGGACTCGTCGAAATAGCGCCGGGGATTTCGCGGGTTGCGGCCGACGAATTCGATCGGAACCAGCCGGTCCGGATTGACCGTCGGGCGTTCGCCGAGATCGGCGGCCGGAAGCTGGTCCATTTCACCGATCAGGGCGGCAAGGCCGCGGCCAAGGCGCCGCTTGGAGTTGTCTTCATTCATCGGTTCTACTCACGGATACGGGGTCAGGCAGCCTTCCGCTGCCTTTCGCGCTGGATCACCTCGGAAGCGAGCTGAAGATAGGCCTGGCTTCCGGCACATTTGAGATCGTAGAGGATCGCCGGCTTGCCGTAGGAAGGGGCTTCGGAAACGCGCACGTTGCGCGGAATGAGCGTGTGATAGACCTTCTCACCGAGATGGGTCCGCACGTCGTTGACGACCTGCTGTGCCAGATTGTTGCGCGAATCGAACATGGTGAGCACGATGCCCTGGATGTCGAGCCGCGGATTGACGGTGCGGCGCACCTGGTCGACGGTCTCCAGCAACTGGCTGAGACCCTCCAGCGCGAAGAACTCGCATTGCAGCGGGACGAGCACCGAGTGCGCGGCAGCAAGCGCATTCATCGTCAGGAGGTTGAACGACGGCGGGCAATCGACCAGCACGTAAGAGTAAGCCAGCGCATCCGCCGCCGCAAGCGCGCGCTTCAGCCGGAAGACCCGGTCGTTCTGCTGGGCGATCTCCATCTCGATACCCAGCAGGTCCATGGTCGAGGGAATGATCGCCAGGTTCGGCACGGCCGTTTCCAGAACCGTGTCGGCAACGCTGTGGCTACCGATCAGGAGGTCATAGGACGACAGTTCCCGGCTGCGCCGGTCGATGCCAAGTCCGGTGCTGGCATTTCCCTGTGGGTCGAGGTCGACGATCAGCACGCGCTCGCCAATAGCGGCAAGCGCAGTTGCCAGATTGATCGCGGTCGTCGTCTTGCCGACGCCGCCCTTCTGGTTCGCAATGGTGATGATCCGGTTCTTCTCGCCTATCATGGACGCCGCCAATCAATGAGGTTTTCGCGAAAGATTCGCAATTTCGAGCACGACGGAGTCCGGCTCGACGATGCTGGCATGTTTTACCAGATCGAATCTCCATCGACCAAGCGCTTTATCGAGCTCGCGCTGGTAATCCCGGCCTTTGTGCAAAAAGAATCGGAGATCCGGGTTACGCTTGGCCCATGGCAGGCCGAATTCCATCAGCAGATCGATATCCGCCAGCGCACGGGCGGAAATGGCGTCGCATCGCTCGATCTCCTCGGGCGCGTCTTCGATTCGGATCGCGTGAACGGAGGCGCGCGCGCCGGTTTCGAGGATGGCAGTACGCAGGAACGCGGCCTTCTTGTTGTTGCTTTCGACCAGATGAACCCAGCCATCGCCCAGGCCCGCAAGGAGAATCCCCGTCACGATCCCCGGAAACCCGCCGCCGCTGCCGAGATCGACCCAGATGCGCGGGCCGGGATGAAGTGCATGAACCTGTGCACTGTCCACGACATGCCGGCGCCACACTTCGGGAAGCGTGGAAGGCGCAACGAGATTGATCGCTTTCGCCCACTTCCGGAAAAGCGCAACAAAGGTATTCAGCCGGTCCACGGTTTCACGTGAAACATTCAGGCCTAACGCGCTGGGCAATTCATTCATGCTATGGCAGTCCGTTGGTTTTCTTCTATCGAAAGGCGCTTGAGGTAGGCAAGCAGCAACGTCAGGGCCGCCGGTGTTATACCATCGACACGGGCGGCTTGTGCGAGATTGGCTGGCCGCGCGGCCGTCAGTTTCTGGCGGAGCTCGATCGACAGGCCGGGAAGCATGGTGAAGTCGAAATCCGGCGGGATTCGCCGCGCCTCTTCCCGCCGCACCTCGGCAATATCCGCCTCCTGCCGATCGAGATAGACCGCATAACCGGCTTCGATCTCCAAAGCCGCCCGTACACGCGACGAAAATGCGCCGAGTTCGTCGGGCCACACTGCCGCGAGCCTGTCATAGTCGATATCGGGATGTGCGAGAAGATCGTAGGCGCTTCGTCGCACGCCGTCCTGGTTGAGGCGCAGACCGTGCACGGCGGCCTCGTTGGGCGAAAGCTTCAAGTGCCGCAAGCGCTCACGGGCGACCGCCATCTCCTCGGACCATTGTCCGAAACGCTTCCGGCGGTCTACGCCTACAATTCCCAGCTCGATGCCGAGGGGCGTCAACCGGACATCGGCATTGTCGGCGCGCAGGGAAAGCCGGTACTCGGCACGGGAGGTGAACATGCGATAGGGCTCCGTCACCCCGCGCGACGTCAAGTCGTCGATCATCACGCCGATATAGCTGTCGGTCCGGCTGAAGACATGCCCTTGCACCCCCGCCGCAAAGCGGGCGGCATTCAAGCCGGCAACGAGGCCCTGCGCTGCAGCCTCCTCGTAGCCCGTCGTGCCATTGATCTGCCCGGCAAGGAAAAGCCCGGGCTGGCGCCGGACTTCCAGCGTCGCCGTCAGCTCGCGCGGATCGACATGATCGTATTCGATCGCATAGCCCGGCTGAAGGATCGAGACACGCTCAAGCCCCGGGATGGTCCGGATGAAAGCCTTCTGCACATCCGCCGGAAGCGACGTCGATATTCCGTTCGGATAGACGGTGGGATCGTCCAGCCCTTCCGGTTCAAGAAAGATCTGGTGCCCATCCCGCTCACCGAACTTGACGATCTTGTCCTCGATCGATGGGCAGTAGCGTGGGCCAACGCCGCCGATCTGGCCGGAATACATCGCCGACTTGCCGATATTCTCCTCAATGATTCGATGCGTGGCCGGGGTCGTCCGTGTCACGCCGCACTCGATCTGCGGCACGGTAATCCGATCCGTCATGAAGGAAAACGGGACGGGGTCCTCATCCGCCGCCTGGCGGCCAACGGCGCTCCAGTCGATTGTTCGACCGTCGAGCCTGGCGGGCGTTCCGGTCTTCAGGCGCCCGAGCGCCAGTCCCAGCCGCTCGAACGTCGCCGAAAGACCAAGGGAAGGCTGCTCGCCCACCCGGCCCGCGGGAATCTTTTCGTTGCCGATATGAATAAGGCCGCGCAAAAATGTCCCGGTCGTGATGACGATCGAACGACAGGAGAGCCGGCGCCCATCCTTCGTAACAATAGCGGAAATCTCACCGCCCTGCCGCTCCAGATCGGATGCATCCCCCTCGATTACATCCAGATTGCCGATGGCGGCAATCTCCGCCTGCATCGCCTCGCGGTAGAGCCTGCGATCCGCCTGCGTGCGGGGTCCGCGTACAGCTGGGCCCTTTCGACGGTTAAGCAGGCGAAACTGGATGCCGGCACGGTCGGCGACACGACCCATAAGGCCGTCAAGGGCGTCGACTTCCCGCACGAGGTGCCCCTTGCCGAGGCCGCCGATGGCGGGATTGCATGACATCACGCCGATCGTTGCCGCCTTGTGAGTCAACAACGCCGTCCTGGCGCCGGACCGCGCGGCGGCGGCGGCGGCCTCGACGCCTGCGTGGCCGCCGCCAACGATTACGACATCATAGCTGTTCATACCTGTCATACGTACCTACCTGTTTCACGTGAAACGCATCAAACGACTCGCAGGCGTTGTGTTGTTTCACGTGAATCATTTGCCTATACAGAATTCGGAAAAGATGACGTCGAGAAGATTCTCGACATCGACGCGTCCGGTCACCCGACCGAGCGCAACGCCCGCCAGGCGCAAATTCTCCGCCTGGATATCCAGGCCCGCGGCCCCGGACGCGATTGCCCTGGCAATATGCTCTTTTGCTTCCACAAGATTGGCGACATGGCGCCGGCGTGTGGGTAGAGCCAATGCGTTTCCTGGCGCAAGATCCGGGAGATGGCCGCCAACAGCCGCCAGAAGGTTCGCTATACCGACGCCCGACTTTACGGAAACTATAGCATCGGCACTTCCAGCAGGCCAGAAGCGATTCGGCTTGTCGGCCTTCGTGCCAACTCGGAGGAGTGGGCCGCTATAAGAGCCCGCCAAAGCGTTCCAGTCTGTGTCAGGGTCATCGGACAGCAGCAAGACGAGATGCGCCTCGGCCATGGAAAGCCAAGTCCGGCGAATACCCTCCTGCTCGACGATATCCTCCGTTTCGCGAAGGCCCGCCGTGTCGTAAAGGCGAACCGCAAAGCCGGAAATATCGAGATCGACGTGCAAAACGTCGCGGGTCGTGCCGGGAATGTCGGTGACTATGGCGATATCCCGCTTCGCCAGGTAGTTCAAAAGGCTTGATTTCCCGGCATTGGCCGGCCCCGCGATGACGACCTTCAGGCCGTCACGCGCAATCTCGCCGACGCGCGCATCGGCAAGATGGTTAAGAATGTCCTGCTGCAAGGCGTGCATGTCATCCCAGATCTGCGATGCTACGGAACCGGGAACGTCGTCTTCGTCGGCAAAATCCAGTTCAGCCTCGATCATCGCCCGCGCATGGGTCAACCGTTTCGCCCACGAATCGTAAAGCCGTGACAACCCGCCCGACGCCTGCTCCGCAGCGAGCCGGCGCTGGATCTCCGTCTCGGCAGCTATGATATCGGCCAGACCTTCGACTTCCACCAGGTCCATTCGGCCGTTCAGAAAGGCGCGACGGGAGAATTCACCCGCCTCGGCGGCACGCATGCCCTCGAACTCAGCCAGCGCAGCCAGCACCGCCTTCACCGTCGCCCGGCCACCATGAATCTGCAACTCGGCGCTGTCTTCACCGGTGAAGGAATGCGGCCCAGGGAAGAACAGAACGATGCCCTCATCCAGAACATCGCCGTTACGGCCTCGAATCGATCTTAGAGCCGCGTGTCGTGGAGCAGGCACCGTTCCGCACATTCGAGCGATCACCTCGCGGCTTTGCACACCGCTGAGGCGAATGACCGCCACGCCGGACGGAAGTCCGCCGCTGGAAAGTGCAAAGATGGTATCGGCAGCACTGCTCATCGCAAATATTCCGGTGTCGAATCGATCCGACTCGTTTCGGAAAAGAATCGAATCTTCGCCATGAAACGAAAAAGGTCCCGCCTCGCAGCGGGACCACATCTGTTTTCAAGCCTGCCCTCTGAGGTCAGGTGTTCATCGAATCGAAGAAGTCGCCGTTGGTCTTGGTTTGCTTCAACTTGTCGATGAGGAACTCGATCGCATCGGTCGTGCCCATCGGGGCGAGGATACGACGCAGGACGAAGATCTTCTGGAGGTCCTGGCGCGGCACGAGGAGGTCCTCCTTGCGCGTGCCGGACTTGAGGATGTCCATGGCCGGGAAGATGCGCTTGTCGGCAACCTTGCGGTCAAGCACGATTTCCGAGTTGCCGGTGCCCTTGAACTCTTCGAAGATCACTTCGTCCATGCGGCTGCCGGTGTCGATGAGGGCCGTCGCGATGATCGTCAGCGAGCCGCCTTCCTCGATGTTGCGCGCCGCGCCGAAGAAGCGCTTCGGGCGCTGCAGGGCGTTGGCATCGACGCCGCCCGTCAGGACCTTGCCGGAGGAGGGGACGACGGTGTTGTAGGCGCGGCCGAGACGCGTGATCGAATCGAGCAGGATGACGACGTCGCGGCCGTGCTCGACGAGGCGCTTGGCCTTCTCGATGACCATTTCGGCAACCTGGACGTGGCGCGTCGCCGGTTCGTCGAAGGTGGAGGAGACGACCTCGCCCTTCACCGACCGCTGCATGTCCGTCACTTCCTCCGGACGCTCGTCGATCAGCAGGACGATGAGGTAACATTCCGGATGGTTGGCGGTGATCGAATGGGCGATGTTCTGGAGCAGAACCGTCTTACCCGTGCGCGGCGGCGCGACGATCAGGCCGCGCTGGCCCTTGCCGAGCGGCGCCACCAGATCGATGACGCGCGGGGAAAGATCCTTCGAGGTCGGGATCTCCAGCTCCATCTTGAAGCGCTCGTTGGGATAGAGCGGCGTCAGGTTGTCGAAGTGGACCTTGTGGCGGATCTTTTCCGGATCGTCGAAATTGATCGTGTTGACCTTGAGGAGGGCGAAATAGCGTTCGCCTTCCTTGGGGCCGCGGATCGGGCCTTCGACGGTGTCGCCGGTCTTCAGCGAGAAGCGGCGGATCTGCGAGGGTGAGATGTAGATGTCATCGGGACCCGGCAGGTAGTTGGCATTGGCCGAACGCAGGAAGCCGAAGCCGTCCTGCAGGACTTCCACGACGCCTTCGCCGATGATTTCCACATCCTGCTCGGCCAGCATCTTGAGGATGGCAAACATGAGCTCCTGCTTGCGCATCGTGCTCGCGTTCTCGACCTCGAGCGATTCGGCAAAGGCGAGGAGGTCGGTCGGAGTCTTGTTCTTGAGGTCTTGTAGCTTCATTTCGGCCATGAATGGTCCATGCTGCGGGTCATCGGGATGGGAAAAGGCGTGCGGGTCAGGGACGAACTGCGCGGGTTCTGGTGCAGCTCACTGAACGAATACACATGCCACGATAGATGAGATGCGCGGAAAATAGCGGTTCCGGTGCCGCCCCGCAAGGGGGCCTTTGAATTTCGTCCGATTTGTCGCGGCCACTCAGAACGGCTTGACCACGACCATGACGACGATGAGGACCAGCAGCAGCGCCGGCGCCTCGTTCCAGATGCGCCATTGCCGCCCGGTTTTCGCGTTGCGATCCTCGGCAAAGGCCTTCACGGCGCGGCCGTAATACTGGTGCACGCCGGACAAAAGAACGACGAAGGCGAGCTTGGCATGCAGCCAGCCGCCCTGGAAACCGTAGACCGACCAGGCGAGGTAGAGACCGAGCAGCCAGGAAAGGCCCATGGCCGGCTGCATGATGGTGCCGTAGAGCCGCTGCTCCATCACCTTGAAGGTCTCGGACTGGGCGGACCCGACGGGCGCATCCGTGTGGTAGACGAAGAGCCGCGGCAGGTAGAGCAGGCCTGCCATCCAGGACATCACGGCGATGATGTGCAGCGCCTTGATCCAGAGGTAGAGATCACCGGGCGGATAGAGGACGAGGACAAGCGCGAGCAGGGCGAAGGCGGCAAGGGCGACCCCGGCCCGCAGGCGCGCGCGGCGTCCGGCGCTTTCCCCCGTCTGCTTCTCGCTCACCGCTTTTCTCCGCGCACCCGCGCCACCAGCCGCGTCACGTTTTCGGGGTCCGCCTGCGGCGTGATGCCGTGGCCGAGGTTGAAGATCAGCGGTCCGTTGCCGAGCGCCTGCAGGATGGCGTCGATACCCTCGTCGAGCGCAGCACCGCCCGCGACCACGCGCATCGGATCGAGATTGCCCTGCACGGGACCATCCTTCTGCAGCTCGGCCGCGAAGGAGAGCGGCACCGACCAGTCGAGGCCGATGGCGTCCGCGCGCGTTTCCTGCCGGTAGGATCTGAGGAGCAGGCCAGCACCCTTCGCAAAGGCGATGACCTTTGCCTGCGGCCTGCGGGCCTTAACCGAATCGACGATGCGCCGCACCGGTCGCACGGCATATTCCGCAAATTCCTTCTCGCCGAGCACGCCGGCCCAGGAATCGAAGATCTGCACCGCATCCGCACCGGCATCGATCTGCGAGACGAGGTAGTCGGCCGAAAGATCGGCAAGCACGTCGAGCATATGCGCGAAGGCCTTCGGCTCCTTGTAGGCGAAGAGGCGGGCCGGCGCCTGGTCCGGGGTGCCGTGGCCGGCGATCATGTAGGTCGCAACCGTCCAGGGCGCGCCGCAGAAGCCGAGCAGGGCCGTTTCTTCCGGCAGGGCCTTGCGGATGCGTCCGACCGCCTCGATGACCGGCCGAAGGTGATCCTGGACGCCGTCCGGCTTCAGGGCGAGGATGCCATCGACGTCGATCGGCTCGAGGCGCGGCCCGTGGCCTTCCTCGAAGCGCACGTTCCGCTTCAGCGCATCGGGGATGACGAGGATGTCAGAAAAGAGGATCGCCGCGTCGAACGCATAACGGCGGATGGGTTGGAGCGTGACTTCCGTCGCCAGCTCCGGCGAGTAACAGAGATCAAGGAAACTTCCGGCCTCCGCCCGCGTTGCCCTGTATTCCGGCAGGTATCGCCCCGCCTGACGCATCAGCCAGAGGGGAGGGGGAGACACCGTGTTCCCGTTCAGGACATCGACGATCTTGCGGCTTTTCGCAGACAATGCGGGGTTCTCCCAATCAAGAAATAATCTCTTTTAAGAAGGTTTCTATTTCTTAGAGTCGGTGAGTATCAAGGATTAAATCCTCTCCACAAAATCCCCGGTGGTCCGGCCGTCCGAAGAAAAAGACGCGCGACACGCAGGCCTTTTTCAGGAAAAACCGGGAAAACGGGATTCCCTCCATGAAATCAATGTCATCGAAAGGCGCAAGATAACGCCCTCCTGTGGATCGGCTGTGGACAAGCGCGACACTTTGCCATGACCATGAGTCTTTTCCACAAAGGTGCGGAAACCGTTTCCCGGAATCTGCCGATTGTGGATAAACAGGCGGTTGTCCTCTTGCCTCCGGCCACCGCCCGTCCTTACCTCACGCTTGTCCCGGGTCATCAACAGGGGGCGGAGGATATTGTGGAAAGCACCAGAAACTACTTCCATCTGCACCTCATTTCGGACTCGACGGGCGAGACCCTGATTGCGGCAGGGCGTGCGGCGGCGGCGCAGTTCCAGTCCTCCCAGGCGCTGGAACACGTCTATCCGCTGATTCGCAACCGCAAGCAGCTCATGCCGGTGCTCGATGCGATCGACGGTGCGCCGGGCATCGTGCTCTATACGGTCGTCGACCGGGAGCTTTCCGAAATCATCGACCAGCGCTGCCGGGAGATGGGCGTGCCCTGCGTCTCCGTGCTCGAACCGGTGATCGACCTTTTCCAGTCCTATCTCGGCGCGCCCTCGCGCCGCCGGGTGGGGGCGCAGCATGTGATGAACGCGGAATATTTCGCGCGCATCGAGGCGCTGAACTTCACGATGGACCATGACGACGGGCAACTGCCCGCCGATCTCGACGAGGCCGATGTCATTCTCATCGGCATCAGCCGCACCTCGAAGACGCCGACCAGCATCTATCTCGCCAATCGCGGCATCAAGACCGCCAACGTGCCCATCGTGCTCGGCGTGCCGCTGCCGGATCGTCTCTCCACGGCGACGAAGCCGCTGATCGTCGGACTCATCGCGACGACCGACCGTATCGCCCAGGTCCGGCAGAACCGGGTGCTCGGCCAGACGCAGGATTTTCGTGGCGACGATTATATCGACCGGGCGCAAATCTCCGAGGAGTTGAAATATGCCCGCGCCATCTGCGCGCGCAACAACTGGCCGATCATCGACGTCACGCGCCGGTCCATCGAGGAAACGGCCGCCGCCATCGTTGCTCTTCGCCCCAAGCTCCGTTAACGCGGAAGGCGACAGGAGATTTCAATGACACCGCCGCTGATCCTCGCCTCGCAAAGCCCCTTCCGCCGCATGCTGATGGAGAATGCGGGCCTCGCCTTCACGGCAGAGGCTGCGCTGATCGACGAGCGCGCCGCCGAGGCGGCGCTGGCCGCGCGCAATCCGACGCCGACGGAGGTCGCCGCGGCGCTGGCGATCGAGAAGGCGCTGGACGTTGCCGGCCGCAATCCCGGCGCGCTCGTCATCGGCTCAGACCAGACCCTCTCGCTCGACGGCCGGGTGTTCCACAAGCCCGCCGACATGGCCGAGGCGAAGTCGCACCTTGCGGCTATGTCCGGCCGCACGCACGCGCTGAACTGCGGCATCGCGCTGGTCCGCGACGGCGAAACCCTGTGGTCCGACGTCTCCATCGCGCGGCTGACGATGCGGCCGCTGTCGGAAGCCTTCATCGACCGTCATCTCGCCCGGGTCGGAACGCGGGTTCTCGCAAGCGTCGGTGCCTACCAGCTCGAAGGGGAGGGCGTCCAGCTCTTCGAGCGGATCGACGGCGACTACTTCACCATTCTCGGCCTGCCGCTTCTTCCGATGCTGGCTAAACTTCGCGAATTCGGTGCCATCGATGCATGATTCACGTGAAACATCTGCCCGCCATGCCTTCGTCGCTGGCTATCCGGTCAGGCATTCGCGCTCCCCGCTGATCCATGGCCACTGGCTGGAGAAGCTCGGTTTGGCGGGATCCTATACGCGGCAGGAGATTTCGCCTGAAGACTTCGCCGGCTTTGTTTCGAGATTGAAGAGCGGGGAATCCGGCTTCACGGGGGGCAATGTCACCATTCCCCATAAGGAGACGGCCTTCAGGCTGGCCGACAGGCCGGATGCGCTGAGCGAGGAACTCGGTGCGTCGAACACGCTCTGGCTGGAAGATGGCCGGCTGTGCGCCACCAATACCGACGGCCATGGCTTTCTCGCCAATCTCGACGCCGCCATGCCCGGTTGGGACAGGACGGATCGTGCGGTCATCCTCGGTGCGGGCGGCGCCAGCCGCGCCGTCATCCAGGCGGTGCGCGACCGCGGTGTCCGTGAGATTCATGTCGTGAACCGCACCGTTGCGCGCGCCCGGGAACTGGCGGACCGCTTCGGGCCGAAGGTGCATGCCCATGGCATGGGCGCGCTTGCCGAGGTTGCCAAGGGCGCGGGTCTCTTCGTCAACACGACCTCGCTCGGCATGGATGGCGAACCGGCGCCCGATTTCGATTTCTCGCCGCTGGCGGACGGCGCTATCGTGACGGATATCGTCTACGTACCCTTGATGACGCCGATCCTGCGGCAGGCTGCGGCGCAAGGCCGTGCCACGGTCGACGGCCTCGGCATGCTCCTGCACCAGGCGGTGCCCGGCTTCGAAAAGTGGTTCGGCGTTCGGCCGGTGGTCGACGACGAACTGCGCCGCCTGATCCTTGCCGACATGGAGAAGCATTGATGATCGTGCTCGGCCTTACCGGATCGATCGGAACGGGCAAGTCGACGACGGCTGCGATGTTCCACGATCTCGGCGTGCCGGTCCACGATGCGGATGCGACGGTGCACGATCTCTACCGCAACGAGGCGGTGGCGCCGGTGGCGGCGCTGTTTCCGGAAGCGCTGGCGGATGGCGTCATAGACCGCAAGGCGCTTTCGGCCGCCCTTTCGGCCGCCCCGGAACGCTTTCGCGAACTGGAAGAGGTCATCCACCCGCTGGTCCGGGCGCGTGAAACGGCCTTTCTCGATGCGGAGCGGCAGAACGGATCGCCATTGGTGGTGCTCGATATTCCGCTGCTCTACGAGACGGCTGGAGAAACGCGCGTGGACAAGGTCTTGGTCGTCACCTGCGACCCGCAGACGCAGAGGCACCGGGTGCTTGCCCGGCCGGGCATGACGGAGGAAAAGTTCCAGCTCATCCTGTCGCGCCAGATGCCGGATGCGGAAAAGCGGCGGCGGGCCGATTTCGTCGTGGATACGGGCAGGGGGCTTGAAGCGGCGCGCGAACAGGTGAAAGAGATAATTGCGAAACTGACGGAACGGCGGAACTGATGCGCGAGATCATCTTCGATACGGAAACGACCGGCCTCGACAACAAGCTCGACCGCGTCATCGAAATCGGCGGCGTCGAGCTGGAAAACCATTTCCCGACCGGCCGCACGCTTCACATCTTCATCAATCCCGGCGACCGCAAGGTCCATCCGGATGCACTTGCCGTCCACGGCATCACCGACGAGTTCCTGCAGGACAAGCGCCCCTTTGCGGACGTCGCGCAGGACATCATCGACTTCTTCGGCGAGGCCCGCTGGGTGGCGCACAACGCCAGCTTCGACATGGGCTTCATCAATGCCGAGTTCGACCGGCTCGGCCTGCCGCCGGTCGCGTCCGACCGGGTGACCGACACGCTGGCGCTCGCCCGCCGCAAGCACCCGATGGGGCCGAATTCGCTCGACGCGCTCTGCCGGCGCTACGGCATCGACAACTCGCACCGCACGAAGCACGGCGCCCTTCTCGACTCCGAACTGCTCGCCGAAGTCTATATCGAGATGATCGGCGGCCGGCAGGCGGCCCTCGGTCTCGGCACGGCGGAAGCCGGCCGCCAGACGCTGGTCGATGCGGAGGACGAGGTCGTCCAGCCGCTCGGCCTGCGCCCGCGCCCCCTTGCGCCGCGCCTGTCGGAGGAAGAGCGCGCCGCCCATGCCGCCATGGTGGAAACGATGGGCGCTAAGGCGATCTGGGCGAAATACGGCCCCTGAATCCGGCTTACGAACCTGTAAACGAAAACGCCCGGCCATATCTTAGCCGGGCGTTTTCTTTTGAAACGGGATGGTGGCCTCAGTTGGCCTGGACCTTGGCCTTGACCTGCTCTTCGGCCATGCGCTGGGCGAACATCTGGGCAAAATCGATCGGGTCGATCATCAGCGGCGGGAAGCCGCCGTTGCGGGTGGCGTCGGCGATGATCTGGCGGGCGAAGGGGAACAGGAGGCGCGGGCACTCGATGAAGAGGACCGGCAGCATGTGCTCCTGCGGGAAGCCCGTGATGCGGAAGACGCCGCCATAGGCGAGCTCGGCATTGAAGAGGACCTTGTCGCCGTCGCGGGCTTCCGCATTCAGCGAAAGGATGACGTCGAAATCCGCTTCGGCGAGCGGGTTGGCGTTCACGTTGACGCTGATATTGATTGCCGGCGCGCCTTCGCGAGCCTGCAGCGACCGCGGCGCGCCCGGATTTTCGAAGGAGAAGTCCTTCACATACTGCGCAAGGATATTGAGCGAGGGGCTCGCGGCGTTGTTCTGGGAGGCTGCGTCGGTCATGGAGAATATCCTCGGGGACTCTGGAAAGTCAGGCCATCTAGCATTTCGGCAAAAGGCTTACAACCCTGGGCCTCGGCGCGGCCCGTCGCGATGGAAATCGCTTTCGTCGAGGTCGATCGTGCGGTCGGGCCCGGTCTGCGGGCGCCGGTGCGGGCCCGCACCGCCGATATCGACCACAACGACATTGCGCATCAGCCGGTTCCAGAGAAAGCGCCGCATCGGTGGAAGAAAGAGGGCAAGGCCGACGATGTCGGTCAGGAAGCCGGGGATGAGGAGCAGGATCCCGGCGATCATGATCGTCGCGGCATCGAGCATCTCCTTGCCCGGCACGCGGCCCTCCTGTCCGGACTGCCGCAACCGCGCGAGCACGCCGAACCCCTGGATGCGCATCAGGACGATGCCGGCGACGGCCGACAGCGCCACCAGCGACAGGGTGGCAAAGACGCCGATCCGCCGCCCGACCAGGATGAAACAGGCGATTTCCGCCAGCGGCAGCAGGAGAAAGAAGAGGGGAATGAGAAGTCTCGGCATGGTTTCCAGTGTCGCACAGATTTTCGCCGGCCGATACTGCGGCGTGCCGTTTCGCATGTCTTCGCGGCATTCACGTCATCGCCATTTGAATGATCCGTCTTTGCGGACTATATGGAAAGGAACAAAAATCAGAAACCGCAGCGGATCGATAATGGGCTCATTCGACTTTGTAACGATTTTCTTCCTTGTGGCTGCGGTGGTGATCTTCCTGCAATTGCGCAGCGTGCTCGGCCGTCGCACCGGGAGCGAGCGCCCGCCCTTCGATCCCTATTCCAAACGCGAGAGCGCCGCCGAGACTGATTCGGCCGATCGCGGCAAGGTCGTCACGCTGCCGCGCCGCGACGGCACGGAGGAAGAGGAAAGCCCCTACGCGTCCGTCGACAGCTTCGCTCCGCCCGGCACGCCGCTCAACGACCAGCTTCGCGCGCTCGTTAGGACGGACCCCGCCTTCAACCCGAAGGAATTCGTCGCCGGCGCCCGCATGGCCTACGAGATGATCGTCGTGGCCTTTGCCGACGGCGACCGCAAGACGCTGAAGAACCTCCTGTCGCGCGAGGTCTACGAAGGCTTCGACGCCGCCATCTCCGAGCGCGAGAGCAAGGGCGAGGTCGTTCGTTCCAGCTTCGTCGGCATCGAGAAGGCCGATATCGTCTCGGCCGAGGCCAAGGACAGCGAGGCCAATGTCACGCTGCGCATCGTCAGCCAGTTGATTTCCGCCACCTACGACAAGGCTGGCGAGCTGGTGGAGGGCGACGCGGACACGGTGGCCGAGGTGAACGATCTGTGGACCTTCTCCCGCGACATCCGCTCGCGCGATCCGAACTGGAAGCTGATCGCCACCGAATCGGAAGGCTGAGAAAGGCCACCCCATGGACTATCGTCTGGTTCCGGCCCGGTTTTCGGCGCTTCCCGGCTGGGACGAGGACGATCCCACCCCCCTGATGGCGGCCATGGGCCGCTGTCTTGACCATATCCGCAAGGTCAAGCCCTACAAGACAGGCTCGCTCGGCATCACGGCCGGCGAGCTTTCGACGCTTCTGGAGGCGGCCGAAGAGGAAAGGCCGGACGGCGCCGCGGCGGTGCGCGCCTTCTTCGAGACCCATTGCGTGCCCTTCCGCATCGAGAAGGCGGACGGTTCCGCCGGTTTCGTCACCGCCTTCTATGAGCCTGATGTCGCCGTGAAGGCCGAGCCGGACGAAAACCACCGCTACCCCTTCTATCGCCGGCCGGACGACCTGGTGGATGTCGACGACGGCAACCGCCAGACCGGTTTGCCCGAGGGCTTTGCCTTCGGGCTGCAGAAGGACGGGGTCGTCGTCGAGCATCCGGATCGCGGCGGGATCGAAAGCGGCTTTCTTGCGGGCCGCGGGCTGGAAATCGCCTATGCGCGTTCGAAGGTCGACGTGTTCTTCGCCCATGTCCAGGGCGCCGCAAGGCTCGTCTATCCCGACGGCGCGACGAAGCGCATCACCTATGCCGCGAAATCCGGCCATCCCTTCTCGCCCATCGGCAAGCTGCTGATCGATCGCGGCGAGATCGATGCCGCCACCGTCTCCATGGCCTCGATCCGCGACTGGCTGGCCTCTCATGAGGATCAGGTGGACGCGGTGCTCTGGCACAACCGCTCCTTCATCTTCTTCAAGGAAGCCCCGGTGGACGATGCCGCCCTCGGCCCGATCGCCGCCGCCAAGGTGCCGCTGGTCGCCGGCCGTTCGCTGGCCGTCGACCGGCAGATCCACACGTTCGGCCTGCCCTTCTTCATTTCGAGCGACAGCCTCACGCACATGGATGGCGCAAAGCCCTTCCGTCGCCTGATGCTGGCGCTCGACACGGGAACGGCCATCGTCGGCCCTGCGCGGGGCGACATCTTCACGGGCTCGGGCGATGCGGCCGGCGCGCTGGCGGGCCACGTGCGCAATGCCGCGACCTTCCACATCCTCATCCCAAGGGCGGCGGCGGAGCGCTACCTCCATGCCGAAGGATAAGGCGCTCTCCGGCGAGGACCGCATCCTCTGGGGCAAGGTGGCGCGCAGCACGCGGGCGCTGCCGGGCCGGCTCGATGCCCTGACGGAGTTCGAGGCGGCCTTTACCGAGACGGTCGAGGAGCCGAAGGCGCCGGAAGCGAAGAAGGCGAAGGCCGGCACGGAGGCGGAAGGCATCGCGCTCACCATCGGCCGCGGCGACAAGACCCGCCACCACCCGCTGGAGCGCCCCGTCAAGCGCAAGATCGCCAAGGGCCGCCTTGCGCTCGAGGCGCGTATCGACCTGCACGGCATGGTCCAGAGCGAGGCGCACGGCTTCCTGCTCGGCTTCCTGATCAGGGCGCACGAGCGGGGCATGCGCCATGTGCTCGTCATCACCGGCAAGGGCACCTCGCTCGGCAGCGACGGCGCGCTGAAGCGGGCGGTGCCGCTGTGGTTCTCGCTGCCGGAGTTCCGGTCGCTGATCTCCTCCTACGAGCCGGCGGCCCGCAACCATGGCGGGGAGGGCGCCCTTTATGTCCGGCTCGCCCGCCAGCCGGGGGACAGGCGATGACGACGCCCTTCGGCAAGGCCGTGCGGCACCTGCGCGACCGCAAGGGCGTCTCGCAGAAGGACATGGCCAAGGCGCTCGGCGTCAGCCCCGCCTATCTGTCGGCCCTAGAGCACGGCAAGCGCGGCACGCCGAGCTTCGATTTCCTCCAGCGCGTCGCGGGATACTTCAACGTCATCTGGGACGAGGCCGAGGAACTCTTCCGCATCGCGGAGATTTCCGACCCGCGCGTCGTGGTCGATACCGCCGGCCTTCCGCCCGAATACACCGCCTTTGCCAACCGGCTTTCGGCCGAAATCGCGAGCCTTCCGCCCGAGACGGTGCGCCGCCTCGCCGGCATTCTCGAAAAAGCATGCAATAACCGGGTAAAACCCGGCTGATCCCCTGAATTCTGCCGTGTTTGCGGCCTCTCTGGTTTGGAACTTCAGGCCAAAATCCCTATATTCCAGGAATCCGGAAAGCCGTGATTCGCCCCGCTTTCCCCGCCTGTCGCGAAAACTCTGGAAAGACTTTTGAATGACTGACACACCCGAGACCGAAAACGGCCCGGCCGAGTATGGCGCAGATTCGATCAAGGTCCTCAAGGGGCTCGACGCCGTGCGCAAGCGCCCCGGCATGTATATCGGCGATACCGACGACGGCTCGGGCCTGCACCACATGGTCTACGAGGTGGTGGACAACGCCATCGACGAAGCGCTGGCCGGCCATGCCGACATCGTGACGGTCACGCTCAACGCGGACGGTTCGGTGACGGTCACGGACAACGGCCGCGGCATTCCGACCGACATCCACAAGGAAGAGGGCGTCTCGGCGGCCGAGGTCATCATGACCCAGCTCCATGCCGGCGGCAAATTCGACCAGAACTCCTACAAGGTCTCCGGCGGCCTGCACGGCGTGGGCGTCTCCGTGGTGAACGCGCTTTCGGTCTCGCTGAAGCTGAAGATCCGCCGCGCCGGCAAGATCCACGAGATGAGCTTCACCCATGGCGTTGCCGACGGCCCGCTGGCCGTGACGGGCGAGGCCGGCGACGAAACCGGCACGGAAGTCACCTTCCTGCCCTCGCCGCTGACCTTCTCGAACATCGAGTTCGTCTATTCGACGCTGGAACACCGCCTGCGCGAGCTCGCCTTCCTCAATTCCGGCGTGCGGATCCTGCTCACCGACCGCCGCCATTCGGACGTCAGGCAGGACGAACTGATGTACGAGGGGGGCCTCGAAGCCTTCGTGACCTATCTCGACCGCGCCAAGAAGCCGCTGGTCGACAAGCCGATCTCCATTCGCGGCGAGAAGGACGGCATCACCGTCGAGGTCGCCATGTGGTGGAACGACAGCTACCACGAGAACGTGCTCTGCTTCACCAACAACATCCCGCAGCGCGACGGCGGCACGCACATGGCCGGCTTCCGCGGCGCACTGACCCGCCAGGTCGTCTCCTATGCCGAAGGTTCCGGCATCATGAAGAAGGAGAAGGTGACGCTGACGGGCGACGACTGCCGCGAGGGCCTTACCGCCGTCCTCTCCGTGAAGGTGCCGGACCCGAAATTCTCCTCGCAGACCAAGGACAAGCTGGTTTCCTCGGAAGTCCGCCCGGTCGTCGAAAGCCTCGTCAACGAGGCGCTCAGCACCTGGATGGAAGAGCATCCGACCGATGCGAGGACGCTGATCGGCAAGGTGGTCGAGGCCGCCGCCGCCCGCGAGGCCGCCCGCAAGGCGCGCGAGCTGACGCGGCGCAAGGGCGCGCTCGACATCTCCTCGCTCCCCGGCAAGCTGGCCGACTGCTCCGAGCGCGATCCGGCCAAGTCCGAACTCTTCCTCGTCGAGGGCGATTCGGCCGGCGGCTCGGCCAAGCAGGGCCGTTCGCGCGAGAACCAGGCGATCCTGCCGCTGCGCGGCAAGATCCTCAATGTCGAGCGCGCGCGCTTCGACAAGATGCTGTCGAGCCAGGAAATCGGCACGCTGATCACCGCGCTCGGCACCTCGATCGGCAAGGACGAGTTCAACGCCGACAAGCTGCGCTACCACAAGATCATCATCATGACGGACGCCGACGTCGACGGCGCCCATATCCGCACGCTGCTGCTCACCTTCTTCTTCCGCCAGATGCCGGAGCTGATCGAGCGCGGCCATCTCTATATCGCCCAGCCGCCGCTCTATAAGGTGGCGCGCGGCAAGTCCGGCCAGTACCTGAAGAACGAGAAGGCGCTGGAAGACTACCTGATCGGCTCTGGCCTCGACGATGCGGCGCTGGAGCTCTCCTCCGGCGAGGTGCGCGCCGGGCAGGATATCCTGGAACTGATCCAGGATGCGCTACGCCTGCGCACGCTGCTCGACGGCCTGCATTCGCGCTACAGCCGCTCCATCGTCGAACAGGCGGCGATATCGGGCGCGCTGAATCTCGAACTCAGCCACGATCGGGAAGCCTATGCCGCCAAGGCGGAGGAAGTCGCCCGCCGCCTCGACCTCATCGCCGAGGAGACGGAGCGCGGCTGGGAAGGTTCCGTCGCCGCCGACGGGGGCCTGCGCTTCGAGCGCATGGTGCGCGGCGTCAAGGAATTCGCCCATATCGACATGGCGCTGATCGGCTCGTCCGACGCCCGCCATATCGACCAGCTCTCGGCCCGCCTCAAGGAAACCTACGCGGTGCCGCCGATCCTGCGCCGCAAGGACGGACAGGCCGAGATTTCCGGCCCGCGCGCCCTGCTCGACGCGATCTTCGCCGCCGGCCGCAAGGGTCTTTCCATGCAGCGCTACAAGGGCCTCGGCGAAATGAACGCCGAGCAGCTCTGGGAAACGACGCTCGATCCGAACGTCCGCTCGCTGCTGCAGGTCAAAATCAACGATGCGACCGATGCCGACGGCCTCTTCGCCCGCCTGATGGGCGACGAGGTGGAGCCGAGGCGCGATTTCATCCAGGAAAACGCCCTCAGCGTCGCCAACCTCGACATCTGATCCGGAAAGCCGCCGAAAGGCGGCTTTCTTTGTCCCTGTATCGGGACTGCCCCGTTCAGGCCTTGAACCGCCCTTCCGAAACGAATTCCGATACCGGCTTGCGCGTGCTCGGCACCTCGCGCTTCATCAGGTCGTCCGGCAGCGTCTCCTTCGGCGCGATCTTGCCGATGGCGACGGCCGCCTCCACGCGGAAGCCGTCCGGGATGCCGAGAACCTCCATGGCCCTGGCGCGGTCGATGCCGCCCATGCCATGCGCATGGTAGCCCGCGCGGGTTGCCTGCAGGGCGAGGCAGGCCCAGGCCGCGCCCGTATCGAAGGCATGGGTATAGGCCGGGCGCATCTCGCCGTCCGCGCTCTTGCGGTGGGTCTGCGAAACGATGACGGCAAGCACGGAGGCCTTGTCCGCCCAGCGGCGGTTGCCCTCGTCCAGCGTGTTGTAGATCGTGTCGAATGCTTCGCTGCCGCGATGGCCGTAGACGAAGCGCCAGGGCTGGCCGTTGGCGGCCGAAGGCGCCCAGCGCGCCGCCTCGAACAGCGAGAGCAGCGTTTCGTGCGGCATGGCCTCGCCGGTGAAGGCGCGGGGCGACCAGCGGTCGAGGAAAACGGGATCGATGGCATGGTCCGCGATGCGGCCGGTGGGATGGGTCATTGCAAAGCCTCGAATGTCAAAATCAACGGCGCGAACTTAGACCCTGGGGCTTCGCCCGCGAAGCGGTAAAATCGCCTCTCTGTCGCATTGTCGAACGGGTGGCGGACGCAATATAACGCTTGCGACACGACGTCAGACGGCATCGCGAAAATGGGAGATATCCGATGAGCCTCAAAGACCCGAGCCTGCTTCGCCAGGCAGCCCTTGTTGGCACCCGCTGGATCGAAGCGGACGGCAGCGGCATCGCCGTGAAGAACCCCGCGACGGGCGAGCTCGTCGGCCATGTGCCGAAGCTCGGCGCCAAGGAGACCAAGGAGGCGATCGACGCCGCCGCCGAGGCCCAGAAGGGCTGGGCCGCCCGCACCGCCAAGGAACGCTCGGCCGTGCTGCGCAAGTGGTTCGAGCTGATGATCGAGAACAAGGAAGACCTCGGCCGCATCCTCACCATGGAGCAGGGCAAGCCGATCGCGGAGGCCACCGGCGAGATCGTCTATGGCGCGAGCTTCGTCGAATGGTTCGCCGAGGAGGCCCGCCGCATCTATGGCGACATCGTCCCGGGCCACCAGAAGGACAAGCGCATCCTCGTGATGAAGCAGCCGATCGGCGTCGTCGCGGCCATCACGCCCTGGAACTTCCCGAACGCCATGATCACCCGCAAGGCCGGTCCCGCCTTCGCCGCCGGCTGCGCCATGGTGCTCAAGCCGGCCTCGCAGACGCCGTTCTCGGCGATTGCCATCGCCATCCTCGCCGAGCGCGCCGGCCTGCCCGCCGGCCTGTTCAGCGTCATCACCGGGTCGGCCCGCGAGATCGGCGCGGAGATGACCGCCAACCCGACCGTGCGCAAGCTCACCTTCACCGGCTCGACGGAAATCGGCGCCGAGCTCTACAAGCAGTGCGCACCGACCATCAAGAAGCTCGGTCTGGAACTCGGCGGCAATGCCCCCTTCATCGTCTTCGACGATGCCGATCTCGATGCGGCCGTCGAGGGCGCGCTGATCGCCAAGTTCCGCAACAACGGCCAGACGTGCGTGTGCGCCAACCGGCTCTATGTGCAGGACGCCGTCTATGACGCCTTCTCCGAAAAGCTCGCCGCCGCCGTCGGCAGGCTGAAGACCGGCAACGGCTTCGACGAGGGCGTTGTGCTCGGCCCGCTGATCGACACGGCGGCGCTGGAAAAGGTGGAGGAGCATGTCAACGACGCGGTGAGGAAGGGCGGCCGGGTCGTGCAGGGCGGCAAGCGCCATGCGCTCGGCGGCACCTTCTACGAGGCGACCGTCCTTGCCGACGTGACGCGCGACATGGCCGTCGCGCGGGAAGAGACCTTCGGTCCCGTCGCGCCGCTCTTCCGCTTCAAGGACGAGGACGACGTCATCGCCCAGGCGAACGACACGGAATTCGGCCTTGCCTCCTATTTCTACGCCAAGGACCTGTCGCGCGTCTTCCGCGTGGCCGAGGCGCTGGAATACGGCATGGTCGGCGTCAATACCGGCCTCATCTCGACGGCCGAAGCCCCCTTCGGCGGCGTGAAGCTCTCCGGCCTCGGCCGCGAGGGCTCCAGATACGGCATCGAGGAATTCACCGAGATCAAGTATGTCTGCCTCGGCGGCATCGGCTGATACGGCGGTTTGACCCTTTCCGGCCGGGCATCGTCCGGCCGGTTCCGTTTTTTTGAGGAGGAGTACACCGTGGCAGCACCGAAGAACGCCTTCAAGGCCGCGCTTGCCGAGGGCCGGTTCCAGCTTGGCCTGTGGGCGGCGCTCGGCAGTGCCTATGCGGCGGAGGTCCTCTCCACCAGCGGCTACGACTGGCTGCTGATCGACGGCGAGCACGGGCCCAACGACGTGCCGATGATCGGCGCGCAGATCGGCGCGCTCCGTCATTCGCCGACCCATGCCATGGTGCGCCCGCCGATGGGCGAGGCCTGGCTGCTCAAGCAACTGCTCGACCAGGGCGCCCAGAGCTTCCTCATCCCTATGGTCGAATCGGCGGCGCAGGCGAAGGCGCTCGTGCGCGCGCTGCGCTATCCGCCGCACGGCATCCGCGGCGTCGGCGCGGGGCTCGGCCGGGCCAGCGACTTCAACCGCACGCCCGACTACCTTGCGACCGCCGACGACGAAATCTGCCTGATCGTGCAGGTCGAGAGCCGCGCGGGCGTCGCGGCCATCGACGAGATCGCCGCCGTCGAGGGCGTGGACGGCGTCTTCGTCGGCCCGTCGGATCTCGCCGCGGACATGGGCCTTCTCGGCAATCCCGGCGCGCCGGAGGTGCTGGCCGCCATCACCCATGTCTTCGAGCGCACCGGGGCGCACGGCAAGGCGCGGGGTATCATGACGGTCTCGCTGCCGCAGGCCGACATCTACCGCGACCTCGGCGCGGATTTCATGGCGATCGGCACCGACGTCAACTGCCTCGTCTCGGCAGTCGAGAACCTGCGCCGCAGCTTCCTTGGCGAGGCGGTGACGGTAAAGCCAGGCGGCGGCTACTGACGCCTGCGGCCCCGGCCGGTCAGTTGATGGATTGCAGCAGCGTTTCGCGCGCCGATTTCAGGTGCTGCCGGCAGGCTAGCTCGATCCCGGCCGGATCGCGCGAGCGCAGCGCCGCGATATAGGCGAGGTGCTCCTGGAGCGCCCGGGCGTTGCGCTGGCGGGCATTCGTCTTGTTCCACTGGTAGTGATAGTGGAAGACGATGGCGATCACGTCGTAGAAATCGACGATGAAGCGGTTCTTCGAGGCGCGGTGCACCAGAAGGTGGAAGCGTTCGTCGAGCTCGGAGAAATCCAGGTAGCGGTTCTCGATGTCGGCGAGGATCGCATGGTGCACGGCCTCGATCGCGTCCAGCTCCGGCCAGGCGGGGTGATCCTGCGGCAGGTGCGCGAAGGCAAGCGCCGAGCGCAGTTCGAACATCTCGCGCACTTCCGTCAATTCCAGTGCGAAGTCGCGGGTAAAGCCCTTCAGCACCCAATGGCTGTTCGGCCGCTTCTCGATCAGGCCGAAGCGGCTGAAGCGGATGAGGAATTCGCGCACGCTCGTCGTGCCGATGCCGATCTCGCGGGCGAGCTCCAGCTCGTTGATCTGCATGCCCGGCTGCGCCCCGCCGTCGAGAATCCGGCGCATGAAGCTGCGCTCGATGATTTCCGAGAGCGAATCCGTCTCCTCCGTCGGAAAGTAGTCGGAGGCGAGCGGCTGGCGCAGCACGATCTTGCGGCGCTTCTCCCAGGCGATCAGGCCGACCTCCTCGAGCCGGGTCAGGATGGCGCGCACGGTGGTGCGGCTGACGCCGAGCGCCGTGCCGAGCTCCGGCTCGGAGGGAAGGCTCGCCGTCTGCTCCAGGAGCTTCACGCAGCGATTGAAGGCGTCCTTGAAGACGGTGTTCTGCTTGGCCATGGATGCCGCCGATGTTGAAGTTCGCGGAACCGGAAGGTTCGCCGGAGCCGCACCTTGCGCCGCCCCGTCATCCTGCCGTTTCCGCCCGCCTTCATATTACCTATTGACGACGATCTGTCTATTGTCGATAAAAGACAAAAGCGCTGGCGGGAGGACGCCGGCCGGGAGGATCGATGCAGACGCGGACCATCGGCAGGACGGACCTCGCCGTGACCGAATACAGCTTCGGCACCGCGCCGCTTGGCGGGCTCTACCGGGCCTGCCCGCGCGACGTCGCGATGGCGACGCTGGACACGGCCTGGCAGGAGGGCCTGCGCTACTACGACACCGCACCCTGGTACGGCTTCGGCCGCGCCGAGCGCACCGTCGGCGATTTCCTCCGCGACAAGCCGAAGGCGAGCTATGTGCTGTCGACGAAGGTCGGGCGCGTCATGCGGCCGGTGCCGGACGACAGGGTGCCGGACTACGGCTTCGTCGACCCGCTGCCCTTCGACGTGCACTACGACTACAGCTATGACGGCATCATGCGCTGCGTCGAGCTGAGCCATGCCCGGCTGGGTCTCAACCGGATCGACATCCTCTATGTGCACGACATCGGCGTCTATACCCATGGCGCCGAGCGCAACGCCGTCTACCTGCGCCAGCTTCTCGATTCCGGCCTGAAGGCGCTGTCCGAGCTGAAGGCGTCGGGCGCCATCAGGGCCTATGGGCTCGGCGTCAACGAGGTGCCGGTCTGCCTCGATGTGATGCGCGCGGCGGACCTCGACTGCATCCTGCTGGCAGGCCGCTACACGCTGCTGGATCGCTCCGCCGTGGCGGAGCTGCTGCCGCTCTGCGAGCGGAAGGGCACGTCGCTGGTGGTCGGCGGTGTCTTCAATTCCGGCATCCTCGCCACCGGTCCCGTCGAGGGCGCGCATTTCGACTACATGCCGGCAACGCCCGAGATCGCCGGTAAGGTCGGCGCAATGATGGAGATCGCGCAGGAAAAGGACGTGCCGCTCGCAGCGCCCGCCCTGCAGTTCCCGCTGCGACATCCGTCCGTCGCCTCCGTCCTGCTCGGCACGGCGAAGCCGGAAAGCCTGCGCCGCAACATGGATTTGGCGCGCATGGCCCTGCCGGAGGACATCTACCCGGCTTTCGAGCCCTATACGCTGGTGGCGCCCGCGCTCGGGAGCGACGCCGTCCGCCAGTAGCTTTCGGTCGGGGAGGATCGAAGACCATGTTGAAAGGCATCCATCCGCTGCTCGGTCCCGATCTCCTGCACGCGATCAGGACGATGGGCCATGGCGACGACATCGTCATCGCGGATGCCAACTTTCCGGCAGGCTTCCTCGGCCCAAAGGTGATTAGAGCCGATGGCGTCGATGCGGTGGCGATGACAGAGGCGGTGCTGGCGCACATGCCGCTCGATACCTTCGTTCCGCAAGCGGCCTGGCGCATGGAGGTGGTGGGCGATCCCGCCGCGGTGCCGGAGATCTGCGCGACGTTCCAGGATGTGGTGCATCGCCTCGCCGGCGATTTCACGGTTCACGCCGTTGAGCGCTTTGCCTTTTACGAGATGGCCAGGAAGGCGGCCTGCATCGTCGCGACCACGGAGTTCCGCCTCTACGGCAATATCATTCTCAAGAAGGGTGTCGTTCACCCGCATGAGGTCTACCGGGTCTAGGGTGCCCGGCGGCCGCCGTTTGGGAGGACGGGGGCGATGGACTGGAATGCCTGGAAATGCGGATGTCGCGAACGGAATCGCTCGCTTGCCAAGCAGGAAAAGCGGGTGTAGCTTGCCCCGGATAATGTTTTTTATCGATAAAAGATCGAGTTGTTTGCTTCCTGCAACGCGATCCGCACGGAGGACAGGAAGCACCTGAGAGGAGAAACCGATGAGCATTGTAAGATCGCTTCTCACCCGCCGCGCCTTCAGCGCGCTCGCGGGTGCTGCCGTCCTCGCCACCATGGCCCCGGCCTCCGCCTTCGCGCAGGACGTCACCATTCCGATCATCGTCAAGGACACCACGTCCTTCTACTGGCAGATCGTGCTGGCCGGCGCCCGCCAGGCCGGCAAGGACCTCGGCGTCAACGTGCCCGAACTCGGCGCCCAGTCGGAATCCGACATCAACGGCCAGATCAGCATCCTTGAAAACGCCGTTGCCGGCAGCCCGGCTGCCGTCGTCATCTCGCCGACGGAATTCAAGGCGCTCGGCAAGCCGGTCGACGAGGCGGCCAAGTCCGTGCCGATCATCGGCATCGACTCGGCGGCCGATTCCAAGGCCTTCACCTCGTTCCTGACGACCGACAACGTCCAGGGCGGCCGCATCGCCGCCGATGGCCTCGCCGCCGCCGTCAAGGCCGCGATGGGCAAGGAGGAGGGCGCGATCGCCATCATCACCAGCCTGCCCGGCGTCGGTTCGCTCGACCAGCGCCGCGAGGGCTTCCTCGATCAGGTCAAGACGAAGTATCCGGGCTTCAAGGTCGTCGCCGACAAATATGCGGACGGCCAGGCCACGACGGGCCTCAACATGATGACCGACCTCATCACCGCCAATCCCGACCTCGTCGGCGTCTTCGCCTCCAACCTCATCATGGCGCAGGGCGTCGGCCAGGCGATCGCGGAGAACAAGCTCGGCGACAAGATCAAGGTCATCGGCTTCGACAGCGACGAGAAGACCGTCGGCTTCCTCAAGGAAGGGGTGCTCGCCGGCCTCGTCGTGCAGGACCCCTACCGCATGGGCTACGACGGTGTGAAGACGGCGCTCGCGGTCTCCAAGGGCGAGAAGGTCGAGACCTTCGTCGATACCGGCGCGAACCTCGTCACCAAGGACAACATGGCCGATCCGAAGATCGACGCCCTCCTGAACCCGAAGGTGAACTGACGGTTTGACCGCCTCCCGCCCGGACGGCATCATCCGGGCGGGACGCTTTCCGCGAACGAGGGAGGACGCAGCGATGAGCAGCCTCGAAGAGCTCAGCCATCGGCATGAAGACGAGGCGAAACTCGCCGAATCCGACGCGGTGCCGCGCGGCGCGCCCATTCTCGAACTGCGCGGCTTGCAGAAGAAATACGGTCTCGTCGAGGCCCTGAAGCCCGCGACGATCACCTTCCTCGCCGGGGAGATCCACGCCATCGTCGGCGAGAACGGCGCGGGAAAATCCACCCTCATCAAGCTCCTGACCGGCGTGATCCGCCGCACGGCCGGCGAGGTCTACTGGTGCGGCAGGCCCGTGCAGCTCGCCACGCCGACCGAGGCGATCTCCCGGGGCATCAACGCCGTGCACCAGGAGGTCGTGCTGTGCCCGCACCTGTCCGTGGCGGCCAACATGTTCCTCGGCGACGAGATGAACCGCTACGGCCTGATGCGCAAGGGCGCCATGGAGCGCGCCGCCCAGGCGGTGCTCGACGATCTCGGCTTCCAGCTCCCCGCCGCCGCCCTTCTCGGCACGCTCACCATCGGCCAGCAGCAGCTCGTCGCCACGGCCAGAGCCGCCATGCGCGGCATCCGCTTCCTCATCTTCGACGAGCCGACCGCCTATCTCACGCGCCAGGAATCCGCCCAGCTCTTCCGGCTCATCCGCCGGCTGCGAGACCAGGGCGTCACCATCGTCTATATCAGCCACCGCATGGAAGAGGTGTTCGAACTCGCCGACCGGGTCTCGGTGCTGCGCGACGGCGCCCATGTCGGCACGCGGCTGATCGGCGAGACCAATGAGAACGAGCTGATCGCGCTGATGATCAACCGCTCGATCGAGCAGATCTACCACAAGGAGACGATGCCGGCCGGCGAGGTCATCGTCGAGACCCGCGGCCTCTCGGGCCCCGGCTTCGAGGATGTCTCGCTCACGGTGCGGTCCGGGCAGATCGTCGGGCTCTACGGCCTCATCGGCGCGGGCCGCAGCGAATTCGCGCTCGGCCTCTATGGCCGCCAGCCGGTTTCCGCCGGCGAGATCCTCTGGGATGGCAAGAAGGTCGCCATTCCCAACGAGCGCGCGGCGATGGCCCTCGGCATCGCGCTTGCGCCGGAAAGCCGCCGCGACCAGGGCCTCTGCCTCAACCTGCCCATCGGGCTCAACATCAACCTGCCGGTCTTCCGGCGCCTCAGCTCCGGCCTCGTGATCCGCAAGCGCGACGAGGCCGACAATGCCGACCGGCAGATCCGCGACCTGCGCATCAAGACGCCGTCGCGCCGCGTGCTCGTCTCCGCCATGTCCGGCGGCAACCAGCAGAAGATCGTCATCGGCAAGTGGCTGAGCCATGGGGCGCGGCTTTTCATCTTCGACGAGCCGACCGTCGGCGTCGACGTCGGCACCAAGGCAGAAATCTACCGGTTGTTCGCCGAGCTTCTCAAACAGGGTGCCGGCATCATCCTCATCTCGTCCTACCTGCCGGAAGTCTACGAGCTTTCCGACCGGCTGCACGTCTTCCGCGGCGGCCGTCTGGTCGCCAGCCACGACCACCGGGCGGCCTCGCACGAGGACGTCCTGACCCAGGCCATCGGCATCTGAACCGCCGCGCGAAAAAGGGAGAAGAAGCATGAGCGTGGAGACTACGACGGAAAGCGCCCCGGCGCCGAAGCGGGGCACCAACATCCTGCTCGGCCTGACGCTGCTCGGCCTGCTGCTGGCGCTGTGGCTGGCCCTCGGGCTTGCGACGCACGCCTTCTGGACGCCGAACAACATCTCGAACCTGCTGCGGCAGGGGGCGATGACGGCGATCCTGGCGGTCGGCCAGACCTTCGTGATCATCACGGCCGGCATAGACCTTTCCGTCGGGGCCATCGTCGGCTTTACCAGCGTCATCGTCGCCTGGCTGCTGCAGGCCGGCGTGCCGCTCTGGGCGGCGATCGTCCTGACGCTGCTGATCGGCGTCGCCATCGGCGCGTTCCACGGCTTCGGCATCGTGCGCATGGGCCTGCCGCCCTTCATCATCACGCTGGCGACGCTCACCTCGCTGCGCGGCATCGGCCTCCTCATCACCAACGGCTCGACGATCTCGATCAGCCACGAGGGCTTCACCAATTTCTCCCGCGCCGATTTCCTCGGCGTGCCCAGCCTGTTCTGGATGGTCGTGCTGGTGGCGATTCCCGCCTTCGTCTTCCTCCATCTCTCCCGCTTCGGCCGCTACCTCTTCGCCGTCGGCTCGAACAAGGAGGCCGCGCGCCTGTCGGGCGTGAATGTCGACCGCACCATCTATCTCGCCTATATCCTCTCGGCCACCTGCGCCGCCTTCGTCGGCCTGCTGCTCGCTTCGCGCATCGGCATCGGCAACGCCACCCAGGCGGAAGGCTGGGAACTCCAGGCGATCGCCTCCTCGGTCATCGGCGGCACCAGCCTCTTCGGCGCGGTCGGCTCCATCCACGGCCCGCTGCTCGGCGCCTTCATCCTGGCGACCATCAACAACGGGGCGAACCTCCTTAACGTGAACTCCTTCTGGCAGCGCATCATCACCGGCCTGCTGATCATCGTCATCGTCTATTTCGACCAGTTGCGCCGCCGCGGAAGCCGCTGAGATGAAAGCCGTCGTCTGCATGGAACCCGGCCGCCTAGAGGCGGTCGACCGTGACCCTCCGGCCGCCCCCGCCGCGGGCTGGGTGCGCCTCGCCGTCAGCCATGTCGGCATCTGCGGCACGGACTACCATATCTTCGAGGGCAAGCACCCGTTCCTCGACTATCCCCGCGTCATGGGCCACGAGGTCTCGGCCACCGTCGTCGATCCCGGCGCGAGCGCCCTTGCCGCGGGCACGCCGGTCGTGGTGAATCCCTACATTTCCTGCGGCGCCTGCATCGCCTGCCGGAAGGGCAAGCCGAACTGTTGCACCGCGATCCGCGTGCTCGGCGTCCACACCGACGGCGCCTTCTGCGAGGAAATCCTGCTGCCGGCGGAAAACCTCTATCCGGCCGGCGGCCTTCCGCTGGAGGCCGCCGCGACCGTCGAGTTCCTGGCGATCGGCGCCCATGCGGTCCGCCGCGCGGCAGCGCCCGCGGGCTCCGGCGCCCTCGTCATCGGCGCCGGCCCCATCGGCCTCGGCACCGCGCTGTTTTCCCGCATCGCCGGCCATGACGTGACGCTGATGGACACGTCCGGCGAACGGCTCGCCATGGCCGCCGAGCGTTTCGGCCTTGAAAAGGGCATCCTCGCCGGGCCCGCCGCCGCGGAGGCGGTGCGCCGGGCAACCGGCGGCGACGGTTTCGACGTCGTTTTCGACGCGACGGGTCATGCGGCCTCGATGGAAACCGCCTTCGCCCATGTCGCCCATGGCGGCGCGCTGGTGCTGGTCAGCGTGGTGAAGGAGGACATCCGCTTCTCCGATCCCGAATTCCACAAGCGGGAGATGACGCTGATCGGCAGCCGCAACGCGACGCGCGCCGATTTCGAACATGTCATGGCCTCCATCCGCGATGGCCGGGTGCCGGTGGATGCGCTCGTTACCCACCGCACGGTGCTCGATCGCGTCCCCGTCGACCTCGCCCGCTGGGCGACGGAGAAATCGGGTCTCATCAAGGCTGTCGTGCGTATCGCCGATAGCGGCGGGGGAGGCTGATTCCCGTTCATTCCCGCGAAAGGATCGCGGGTTTAGGATGATTTCGTGGAATGTTGCCACGCAGCGAAAACCTGATAGTGTTTTCGCAACTGCGGAAACCGGGTGAGACGGCGCGTCGGGCATAAGGCCCTGCGCCGGGAAATGGGATAACGCGTCGGATGTATTATCAGCTCTACGAACTCAATCATGCGATGATGGCGCCCTGGCGCGCCGCCGCGGACCAGATGCGCCTCGCCTTCCGCAATCCGCTCAATCCGCTCGCCCACACCTATTTCGGCCGCACCATGGCGGCCGGCTTCGAGGTGCTCGAACGCACCACCCGGCGCTACGGCAAGCCGGAATTCGGCCTCGATACCACGCTCATCGACGGCAAGGCCGTTTCCGTCCATGAAAAGGTCGTCTGGCAGCGCCCCTTCTGCAACCTCATCCATTTCGAGCGCTGTCTGCCGGCCGGCCACCGCAAGGACCCGAAGATCCTGATCGTCGCGCCGATGTCGGGCCACTATGCGACGCTGCTGCGTGGCACGGTCGAGGCGATGCTTCCCCACGCCGAAGTGCACATCACCGACTGGATCGACGCGCGCATGGTGCCGCTCTCCGAAGGCACCTTCGATCTCGACGACTATATCGACTACGTCATCCAGATGCTGCATGCGCTCGGGCCGGATACCCATGTCATCGCCGTCTGCCAGCCGGCCGTGCCGGTCCTGGCCGCCGTCGCGGTCATGGAGGCGGACGACGACCCGCTCTCGCCCTCCACCATGACGCTGATGGGCGGGCCGATCGACACGCGCATCAACCCGACCGCCGTGAACAAGCTCGCGGAGGAAAAGCCGATCGAGTGGTTCCGCGACAATGTCGTCATGCCCGTGCCGTGGCCTCAGCCGGGCTTCATGCGCATGGTCTATCCGGGCTTCCTGCAGCTTTCCGGCTTCATGTCGATGAACCTCGACCGCCACGTCATCGCGCACAAGGAGTTCTTCGCCCATCTCGTGAAGAACGACGGCGATGCCGCCGAAAAGCACCGCGACTTCTACGACGAATATCTTGCCGTCATGGACCTGACGGCCGAATTCTACCTCCAGACGGTGGAGACGGTCTTCATGAAGCACGCCCTGCCGAAGGGCGAGATGATGCACCGCGCGCGCGCCGTCGACACGACGGCGATCCGCAAGGTGGCGCTGCTGACCGTCGAGGGCGAGAACGACGACATTTCCGGCGTCGGCCAGACCAAGGCGGCGCAGACCATCTGCACCAACATCCCCGCCGACATGCGCATGCACTACATGCAGCCGGATGTCGGCCATTACGGCGTCTTCAACGGCTCGCGCTTCCGCAAGGAGATCGCGCCGCGCATCCTCTCCTTCATCGCCGCGCACGGCAAGGAGACGAAGGCAAAGCCGGTGCCGCGCGTCATCAAGGGAGGGAAATCCGGCGACGCCGCCTGATTTTCCGGGCTCGTTTCAGGCACTTGCCCGATTCTGCCGGGCATCGTCTTGAACGCCGCATGCGCGCTGCCCACATCGGAATCACCGGAAGCCGGAGTGGTTTCCGCCGATCGTGAGGAAGATTGCACATGAACCAGTCAGCACTGATCCGTCCGGACTGGACGCCTGCGACCATCGCCCTGATGGTGCTCGGCTTCGTGGTGTTCTGGCCGCTCGGCCTTGCCATGCTTGCCTACATCATCTTCGGTGACCGCCTGAAAAACTTCAAGAAGGACGCCAACGACACCGTGGACGGCATGTTCGCCTCCTGCCGCGGCAAGTTCCGTGGCGGCCGTGGCCGTGGCCACGCCTTCCGCAACGCCACCGGCAACGGCGCCTTCGACGACTGGCGCGACGCCGAGCTCGCCCGCCTCGACGAGGAGCGCCGCAAGCTCGACGAGATGCGCGAGGAGTTCGATTCCTATGTCCGCGAACTGCGCCGCGCCAAGGACCAGGAGGAGTTCGACCGCTTCATGCGCGAACGCCGCGCCAATGGCCAGGGCGACGTGCCGGGCTTCCCGGCCACGTAACGACGCTTGGGGCAGTCCGTTCCCCACCCTCCGTCATCCTCGGGCTCGACCCGAGGATCTACGCGCCGCTCGCGACGTGGATGTTGGGCCAACGCCGACCATGACGGCAGGGTAAGAAACGGGAATCAAGCAAAGCATCACCGGCGCCGCGTGCGCCGGTTTTTCGTCGAGGCGTTTCAGCCGCCCCCGAATCGGCTATGAAAGGCAGCATGTTCTCCCTGGTTCGCAAGCCCCGCAAGGCCCTGAAGACCCCGCCTCAGCCGGAACGGCGCGAGATCGACGTCAATGGCCGGGCCCTGCCGCTCACCATAAGGCGGGACCTGCGCGCCACGCGCCTGACGCTGCGCATCGAGCCCGGCGGCCGCGCCCTGCGCATGACGGTACCGAACGGCATTGCCGAGCGCGACATCCGCGAGTTCCTGGCCCGCCATCAGGGCTGGCTGATGACGAAGCTGGCAAGGTTCCGCTCCACCAACGAACTGGAAGACGGCGGCTATGTCATGATCCGTGGCGTAGCCCACCGCATCGAGGCGACGGGCAGGCTGCGCGGGCTGACGGAGGCCGTCATCGTCGAGGACGAGGCCGTGCTGCGCGTCGGCGGCATGGAGGAGAGCATTCCCCGCCGCATCGGCGATTTCCTGAAGAAGGAGGCGCGGCTGGAGCTGGACAGGCTCGTCGCCGTCCATGCCGGGCGCATCGGCAGGCGCGTGAAGTCGCTGACGCTGCGCGATACCCGCAGCCGCTGGGGCTCCTGCTCGGCGGACGGCGCGCTCAGCTTCTCCTGGCGCATCGCCATGGCCCCGCCCCATGTCATCGACTATCTCGCCGCCCATGAGGTGGCCCATCTGCGCGAGATGAATCACAGCGCCGCCTTCTGGGCGCTCTGCGCGCAGCTCTGCCCGGCCACCGAGGAGGCCAAGCGCTGGCTGAAGCGCAACGGCAGCCTGCTGCACGCGGTCGATTTCGGCTAAGCGGCTTCGGCCCGGAGCGGCCGCCGGCTAGCGGCCCCGGTCCGCCAGCGCCTCGCGGATCTTCCTGTCGGTCTTGTACTGCCCCAGCGCATAGACCGCCCAGATCGCCGCCGGCAGCCAGCCGATCAGCGTGATCTGCAGGATGAGGCAGATGATGCCTGCAATCGGCCGCCCGATCGTGAAAAAGACGAGAAAGGGCAGCAGGATGGCAATGATGAGGCGCATGGGTGTCTCCGGTCTTGGTCCTCCCTCCATATGGGCTCGCGCGAACCGGGTGCAAGGGGCGGCGGTTCCCGGGGACCGGGCGCCGTCTTTCGGCTCGACTCTTCCGGTGATTCATGCGACTTCCTGCGCCATGACACTCGACATAAAAATCTGCGGGCTGAGGACCGGGGAGGCCGTCGACAAGGCCGTCGCGCTCGGCGCGAGCCACATCGGCTTCATCTTCTTTCCGAAAAGCCCGCGCAACATCGAGCCGTCCGACGCCGGCCGCCTGGCGGAGCGTGCGCGCGGCCGCGCCAGGATTGTCGCCGTCACGGTCGATGCCGACAGCGACACGCTCGACGAGATCGTCGACCAGCTTTCGCCCGATATTCTCCAGCTCCACGGTAGCGAAAGCCCGGAGCGTGTGCTGAACGTCAAGGCGGTCTACGGCCTGCCCGTCATCAAGGCCTTTTCGGTGCGCGAGGCGGACGACCTGAAGAAGATCGACCCCTATATCGGCATCGCCGACCGCTTCCTCTTCGATGCGAAGCCCCCGGCGAACTCGGAGCTTCCCGGTGGCAACGGCGTTGCCTTCGACTGGAACCTTATGCATCTGCTTGACGGCGGCGTCGATTACATGCTTTCCGGTGGACTGAACAAGGATAACCTCGCCGAGGCCATCCGGCTCACCGGCGCGCCGGGCATCGACGCCAGTTCCGGTGTCGAGAGCGCGCCCGGCGTGAAGGATCTCGGCCTGATGGAAGAATTTTTTGAAGCGGCACGAAAAGCCGAACGCGAGACGGCCGTCGCAGGGAGAGGCAAGTGAACCAGTCACCCAACCTGAATTCGTTCCGCGAAGGTCCTGACGAGGACGGCCGCTTCGGCATCTTCGGCGGCCGTTTCGTTGCCGAGACCCTGATGCCGCTGATCCTCGACCTCCAGGAAGAATGGAACAAGGCCAAGACCGACCCGGCCTTCCAGGCGGAGCTGAAGGACCTCGGCGCCCATTATATCGGTCGCCCGAGCCCGCTCTATTATGCCGAGCGCCTGACGCATCATCTCGGCGGCGCGAAGATCTACTTCAAGCGCGAGGAGCTGAACCACACCGGCTCGCACAAGATCAACAATTGCATCGGCCAGATCCTGCTCGCCAAGCGCATGGGCAAGACGCGCATCATCGCCGAGACCGGCGCCGGCCAGCATGGCGTCGCCTCGGCCACCGTCGCCGCGCGCTTCGGCTTCCCCTGCGTCGTCTATATGGGCGCGACGGATGTCGAGCGTCAGGCGCCGAACGTCTTCCGCATGAAGCTGCTCGGCGCGGAAGTGCGTCCCGTCACGGCCGGCCACGGCACGCTCAAGGACGCCATGAACGAGGCGCTGCGCGACTGGGTCACCAATGTCGAGGACACCTATTACCTGATCGGCACCGCCGCCGGCCCGCATCCCTATCCGGAGCTGGTGCGCGACTTCCAGGCCGTTATCGGCGTGGAAGCGCGCGAGCAGATGCTTGCTGCCGAAGGCCGCCTGCCGGACATGGTCGTCGCCGCCGTCGGCGGTGGCTCCAATGCCATCGGCCTTTTCCATCCCTTCCTCGACGACAAGAACGTCCAGATCGTCGGCGTCGAAGCCGGCGGCAAGGGCCTCGACGGCGAGGAGCATTGCGCCTCCCTGACGGCCGGCTCGCCGGGCGTCCTGCACGGCAACCGCACCTACCTGCTGCAGGATGCCGACGGCCAGATCAAGGAAGGCCACTCGATCTCCGCCGGTCTCGACTATCCCGGCATCGGCCCGGAACATGCCTGGCTGCACGATATCGGCCGCGCCGAATATGTCCCGATCATGGACGACGAGGCGTTGGAAGCCTTCCAGCTTCTGACGAAGCTCGAAGGCATCATCCCGGCGCTGGAGCCGAGCCACGCCGTCGCCGAGGTGATCAAGCGCGCGCCGAAGATGGGCAAGGACCAGATCATCCTGATGAACCTCTCCGGCCGCGGCGACAAGGACATCTTCACCGTCGGCAAGATCCTCGGCATGGAGCTCTAAGATGACCGCACGCATGGACAAACGTTTCGCGGATCTCGCGGCAGAAGGCCGCCCGGCCCTCGTCACCTATTTCATGGGCGGCGATCCGGATTATGCCAGTTCGCTGGAGATCATGAAGGCGCTGCCGAAGGCCGGCTCCGACGTCATCGAGCTAGGCATGCCCTTCTCCGACCCGATGGCCGACGGCCCGGCGATCCAGCTCGCCGGCCAGCGCGCGCTGAAGGCCGGCCAGACGCTCGCCAAGACGCTCCAGATGGCCCGCGACTTCCGCAAGGAGGACGACGCGACCCCGATCGTGCTGATGGGCTACTACAACCCGATCTATGTCTACGGCGTCGAGCGCTTCCTCGACGATGCGCTGGAAGCCGGCATCGACGGCCTCATCGTCGTCGACCTGCCGCCGGAAATGGATGACGAGCTCTGCATCCCGGCGCTCGCCAAGGGCATCAACTTCATCCGTCTCGCGACGCCGACCACGGACGAGAAGCGCCTGCCGGCCGTCCTCAGGAACACCTCGGGCTTCGTCTACTACGTCTCGATGAACGGCATCACCGGCTCGGCCCTGCCCGATCCCTCGCTCATCGGCGGCGCTGTCGGCCGCATCAAGGCGCATACGAAGCTGCCGGTCTGCGTCGGCTTCGGCGTCAAGACGGCCGAGCACGCCCGCGCCATCGGCGCCTCGGCGGACGGCGTCGTCGTCGGCACCGCCATCGTCAACCAGATCGCCTCCAGCCTCACGGCGGAAGGCACGGCCAGCGCCGCCACCGTTGCCGGTGTCGAGACGCTGGTCATGAGCCTCGCATCGGGCGTGCGTGCATCGCGCCTTGCGGCGGCGGAGTAAAGTTCCCACATGGGAACCATTGTAACGGGAGTTAGACCGTGAACTGGATCACGAATTACGTTCGGCCGAAGATCAACTCGATGCTTGGCCGCCCTGACCGGGACGTACCGGAAAATCTCTGGATCAAGTGCCCGGAAACCGGCGAGATGGTGTTCCACCGCGATCTCGAGGAGAACAAGTGGGTCATCCCGGCTTCGGGCTACCACATGAAGATGCCGGCCAAGGCCCGCCTCAAGGATCTCTTCGACGAAGGCGTCTACGAGTCCCTGCAGCAGCCGAAGGTGGCGCAGGACCCGCTGAAGTTCCGCGATTCGAAGAAATACACCGATCGCTTGAAGGACAGCCGCGCCAAGACCGAGCTGGAGGACACGATCCTCGCCGGCGTCGGCAAGGTGCGCGGCGTCAAGCTCGTCGCCGTCGTGCACGAATTCGCCTTCATGGGCGGCTCGCTCGGCATTGCCGCCGGCGAGGCGATCATCAAGGCCTTCGAACGCGCCATCGCGGAAAAGTGCCCGCTCGTCATGTTCCCCGCCTCCGGCGGCGCGCGCATGCAGGAAGGCATCCTCTCGCTGATGCAGCTTCCCCGCACTACGGTCGCCGTGGAGATGCTGAAGGAAGCGGGCCTGCCCTATATCGTCGTGCTCACCAACCCGACGACCGGCGGCGTGACGGCCTCCTACGCCATGCTGGGCGATATCCATCTTGCCGAACCCGGCGCGGAAATCTGCTTCGCCGGCAAGCGCGTCATCGAGCAGACCATCCGCGAGAAGCTGCCCGAGGGCTTCCAGACCTCGGAATACCTTCTGGAGCACGGCATGGTCGACATGGTCGTCAAGCGCCATGACATTCCCGATACGCTGGCCCGCCTTCTGAAGATCCTGATGAAGAAGCCGGCGGCATCGGCGGCGGCCACGAACGGCGCTCTCGCCATCGCGGCCCAGTGACATGACCGGCGTGATGGCCAGCGAGGCGGCGGCGGAGATCGAGAAACTTCTCGGTCTCCATCCCAAGGGGTTCGATCTGTCGCTGGACCGTATCACGCGGCTTCTCTCCGCGCTCGGCGATCCGCACCTGAAACTGCCGCCCGTCATCCATGTGGCCGGCACCAACGGCAAGGGCTCGGTCACGGCCTTCTGCCGGTCGATCCTGGAGGCCGAGGGCCTTTCCGTCCACGTCCACACCTCGCCCCATCTCGTCAACTGGCACGAGCGCTATCGCCTCGGCCTCAAGGGCGGGCGCGGCCGCTTCGTCGAGGACGCCGTCCTTGCGGATGCGGTGCGTCGCGTCGCCGAGGCCAATGGCGGCGAGAAGATCACCGTCTTCGAGATCCTGACGGCCGTCACCTTCCTGCTGTTTTCCGAGCATCCGGCCGACGTCGCGATCATCGAGGTCGGCCTCGGCGGCCGCTTCGATGCGACCAATGTCATTCAGCATCCCGCCGTCTCGGTCATCATGCCGATCTCGCTCGATCACCAGGCCTATCTTGGCGACCGCGTCGAGCTGATCGCCGCCGAGAAGGCCGGCATCATGAAGCGCGGCGCGCCCGTCGTGATCGGCTTCCAAAGCGAGGAGGCCGCGCGCGATGTGCTGATCGAAACCGCCGAGCGTCTCGGATGCCCGCATGCCGTCTACGGCCAGGATTTCATGGCGCATGAGGAATACGGCCGCCTCGTCTACCAGGACGAGTTCGGTCTTGCCGACCTGCCGCTGCCGCGCCTGCCGGGCCGCCACCAATATGCCAATGCCGCTGCCGCCATCCGCGCCGTCAAGGCGGCTGGCCTTGCGGTTTCCGACCATGCGCTGGAAATGGGCCTGGCCCGCGTCGAGTGGCCGGGCCGCCTGCAACGCCTGACGGACGGCGCGCTCCTGCGGCTTGCCCCGCGCGGCAGCGAGATCTGGGTCGACGGCGGCCATAATCCGGGCGCCGGCCAGGTGATTTCCGAGACCATGGCGAATTACGAGGAGCGTGAGCCGCGCCCGCTCTTCCTCATTACCGGCATGATCAACACGAAGGACCCGGTCGGCTATTTCGAGCCGTTCCGCGGCCTGGCCGAACGCGTCTTCACCGTGCCGATCCGCGGTTCCGATGCCGGCCTCGACCCGGTGTCGCTGGCCGATGACGCCGCCCGCGCGGGCCTCTATGCCGCCCCGCTTGCGACGGTCGGCGAGGCACTGGTCGAGATCGGCCGCATCACCGAGGAAGACGCGGTCCCGCCGCGCATCCTCATCGGCGGTTCGCTCTACCTCGTCGGCGACGTGCTTGCCGACAACGGCACGCCGCCGACCTGAGCCCGCAGGCACCCTATTCTTGACAAAAAATAAGCCCGGCACGAAGGCCGGGCTTTGTCTGGTCCAATCGCGGGCCGGTCAGGCGGCGCTGGAAATCCAGGAGGACAGGGCCGTCTTCGGCGCCGCGCCGACCTTGATGTCGGCCACTTCGCCGCCCTTGAACAGGGCGAGCGTCGGGATGGAGCGCACGCCGAACTTGGCGGCAAGCTCCGGGTTCTCGTCGATGTTCAGCTTGGCGACCTTCACCTTGCCGGCGAGTTCGGAGGAAATCTCTTCGAGCGCGGGTGCGATCATCTTGCACGGGCCGCACCATTCGGCCCAGAAATCGACGACGACCGGCTCTGCGGAATTCAGCACTTCGGCCTCGAAATTGGACTGATCGACTTTGACGGTAGCCATGAGGCTCTCCTTGAATGGTGATTGTTGTACTGGATGTGATGCGCCCGGTGCCCGGTTTCAAGGCCCGGCCGGTCGCGGATCGTTCCGTCCGGTATCTCACTTTGCGGCGAGTTCGGCAAGGCTCGCCTCCATGTGCCCGCAATCCAGCCAGTAGGTTCTCGCCGTTTCCGTATAGATCAGCCCGCAGCGGATCTCCCGTCCGGGATAGAGCGGAGAAAGGATCGCGCGGTAGATCGCAAGCTGCGCGCGGTGCTCGAACGGAATCTCGCCGGCCGAGCCGGGCGGCACGCGGTTCGTCTTGAAATCGACGATCTCCACCACGCCGTCGGTCACCGCCATGCGGTCGATGCGCCCCGAGACGGCATAGTTCCGGCTGCCGAGCGTAAGCGTCCCCATGATCGACACCTCCGCCCGCGCCGCAGGCGAAAAGATCGCCGCAAGGCTCTCGTCGCCGATGACGGCGAGCGCCGCGGCAATGAGCGAGGCCCGCGCGCTCTCCGGCCAGTGCGCCGCTGCCCGTTCCAGATACCGCCGCGCCGCCGCCGGCCGCTCCGCCGGCTCGAAGGCGGGCAGGACCTGCAGGAAGCGGTGCAGGATGCGCCCCCGCTCCAGCGCGAGCCCGGCGCCCGGCACCCCGCCCTTCCGCCCGAAAAGCGCGGAGGGCACCAGAAGGTCCGCCTTGTCCGTCTCGATCACCGCCGCCACACCCGAGGGGCTGAGCGGCCGCGGCAGGGATTTCTGCGGCGGCAGGGCGCGGCCCAGCGCCTCCGGCAGCACCGTCTCCGGCTTTTCCGCGGCTGTTGCCGCAATGACCTCGCCGACCGTCGCCGCGCCCGCCTCGCGCCAGGCAAGGCCCTGCCAGCTTTCGCTCCGGGTCGAGAAGGTCGCCTCCACGCAGCGCTCGCCGTCGGCCGAGAGCGCGGCCGCGATCATCGGGTGCCAGGTGTCCCTGTTCTCCTGCCGGCCGCGATAGCCGCAGACGACGAGCCGGTCGGCCGCGCGGGTCATCGCCACGTAGAGCAGCCGGCGATACTCCTCCTCGGCGCTGCCCTTGACGCGCTCCGCCTCCGCTTTCGTCAGGTCGTTGCCGAGCTCCGCCAGGGGCAGCCAGATCGGCAGGCCGCCGGCAAGGCGTTCGGCCGGCAGGAAGCGCAGTTTCGGCATGTGGTTGGCGTTGAACGGTTTCGAGCCGCCGTCGACGAGGAAGACGACCGGCGCCTCCAGCCCCTTGGCCGCGTGCACGGTCATGATGCGGATCTCGCCGCGCGCCTTGTCCTGCTCGCGCTTGACGGTCGGCGCCTCCAGTTCCAGCGTCGAGACGAAGGCCTGCAGGCCCGGCAGGCCGTTTTCCTCCTGCTCCAGCGCGAAGGTCAGGAATTCGTCGATGATTTCCCCGGCCTCCGTCCCGAGCCGCGCAAGGAAGGCGCGTCGCGCGCCGCCCGCACCGAGGATGCGCGCATAGAAATCGTACACCGACTGGCCGCGGGCATCACGAATGCTGCCCTCAAGCCGGCGAACGACCGCCGCAAGCGTTTCATCCGTCTCCGCGACCGCGCGCAGCCGCGTCCAGAGGCTCTGCTTTTCGCCGCGCCGCGCCGTAAGCTCGAAGAGTGCTTCCTCGCCGAGGCCGAACAGCGGGCTCTTCAAAAGCGCGGCCAGCGAAAGATCGTCCTCCGGCAGCACGGCGAAGCGGCCGAGCGCCATCAGGTCCTGCACGGCGATGTGCTTCGTGAGCACCAGCCGGTCCGCCCCGGCGACGGGCAGGTTGTGCCGCTGCTTCAGCGTGCGGGTCAGCGCATTGACGAAGGCGTCGCGCTTGCGCACCAGCACGATCACGTCGCCGGCCTCCATCGGCCGCGCCTTGCCCTTCTCCGTTACCGTCTCGCTGCCGATCCAGGCGGCGAGCGTGTCGGCGATCCGCCGGGCGAGCACATTGATCGGCGCTTCCTCGGCGACGGCGTCGAAGGGCGCCGTCCAGTCTTCCTCGTCGAGCCCCGGCGGCGCGGCGATCACCTCCCAGATGTCGACCGCCCCCGGCTCGCGCCCGCGATTGGAGGCATGGACGATCTCGCCGCCGTCGGGCGTCAGCCCGCGCGCATTGGCGGGATCGAGGAATACCCGGTCGACCGCCGAAAGCACGTCCCGCGTCGAGCGGAAGGAGAGCAGCAGCCGGATCGGGCTGAACATCACCTCCGCCGCCTGCGTGCGGCGGGAAACCGCGCGCCCCTCCTCGGCGAACCGTTCCGGCCGCGCGCCCTGGAAGGAATAGATCGACTGCTTCTCGTCGCCCACCGCGAAGATCGTGCGCCCGGCGATGCGCGCCGTTTCGCCGGCGAAGAAATCGTCCGTCAGCGCCTTGACGATCTGCCATTGCCGCGGGCTGGTATCCTGCGCCTCGTCGACGAGAATATGGTCGATGCCCTGGTCCAGCTTGTAATGCACCCAGGCGCTCACCCGCTCGCGCGTCAGAAGCGCCGCTGTGCGGTCGATCAGGTCGTCGAAGTCGAGCAGGCTGCGGGTGCGCTTCAGGTCCTCGTAGTCGCCGATCAGCCGCTCGGCGATGACGAGCGCCGCAAGCGTCGCCTCGTACATGCGCAGCCGTCGCAGCCGGTCGTCGCAGGCGACCACATGGGCCTGCGCGGCCGTCAGCGCGGCTTCGAGATGGGGCGCGCTGTCCTTTACCTTCTTTGAGAAGAACGAGCGCTCCAGACTGCGCGGCGTGCCGGTGCCGGTGAAGAAGAGATCGTGCAGCGCCGCCCGCCGCGCCCCGGCGTCCGTCAGCCGCGCAATCCCGCGCAACCCTGCGGCAGTGGCCTTCACCGTGTCGCTGCCAAGGCTTTCCGCCGCGGCGAGATAGCTCTCCAGCATCGCGCCCTGCAGGCCGTCGAGCGGCCAGAAGGCGGCAAGAACGTCCTCGATCGTTTCACCCGGCGCCAGCCCGATTTCCCGGCGAAGCACCGCCTCCGTACCGCCGGCCTTCTCGGCGGCTTCCAGAAACTCGCGGATCGGCCCGCGGCTGGCGACGATGTCGGAGATCAGCTTTTCCAGACCCGTATCGTCGGCAATGTCGAGCACGGTGGCGAAGGCGGCGGCGAGCGCCCGGTCGTCCTCGCTCGCCGTCGCGGTCAGGAGGGTCCGTCGCGCATCCGCCAGCAGCACGGCCGCCGCCCGGTCGTCGAGCACGGAGAAATGTCCGGCGACATTGGCTTCCAGCGGAAACTGGTGCAGCAGCGCCTCGCAGAAGGCGTGGATGGTCTGGATCTTCAGCCCGCCCGGCGTTTCGAGCGCGCGGGCGAAGAGCCGCCGCGCCTCGGCAAGCTTGAGGACGTCGGGCCGCTCGCCCTCGATGGCCGCCACCCGGTCGGAAAGCGCCTCGTCGGACAGCGTCGCCCACTCGGCCAGCCGCTCGAAGACGCGGTTCGACATTTCCGAGGCCGCGGCCTTGGTATAGGTAAGGCAGAGGATCGCCGAGGGCCGGCAGCCGGAAAGCAGCAGGCGGATGACGCGCTGCGTCAGCACATGGGTCTTTCCCGAGCCGGCATTGGCCGAAACCCAGGCCGAGCGGCGCGGATCGGAGGCCGTCGCCTGCTTCCGCGAGGTCCAGTCCAGCCAGGCGGCCGGGTCGGCGGAAGCAGGCCGGTCTTCCTCAAGCATCCTCGCTCTCCCCGCTGTTTTCGGCGGACGACCATTCGGCGACGCGTGCCAGATGGTCGTATTCCCCGCCATAATCCCGCTCCTGCTCGGGGATCAGCCGCGAGGCGAAGCCGTAGCGCCCGGCGATCAGCCCCGTCAGCAGCTTCTCCAGCTCCGTCAGCGCTTCCTCGGCAAGGTCGGCTGCCGATTTCGGCGTCGCATTGGCGGATTTCGAATGCTCGTTGTTGACCTGCTCCTCCTTGAACCGTTCGCCGGGCTTGAGGCGGACATAAAGAAGGTTCGCCGGCTCGCGGATACCGGGGCCACGAAACGCCCCGCGCTTGATCGCCGCCGCCTCCAGCGCGAGCTGCGGGTCGAGCAGCGCGCGCGCCACCCTCAGGGAAGGCGTGCTGCCGGTCTTGTAGTCGACAATGTCGGCGCTGCCGTCCGGCAGGATGTCGATCCGGTCGGCGATGCCGGTGAGCCGCACGCTGCTCAGCGCAAGGTCGAGCGAGGCCGGCACCTCGGTGAGGCTTTCCCGTACCCCGGCCGCCCGCTTCAGGTGCCAGTCGACGAAGGCGCGGGCGACGGCGGTAAAGCGCGGCCGCCACACGGCGTCGATATGCGGCGGCAGGGCGACCGCATCGAATTCCTCCTTGAGAATCCGGCTCATCAGTGAAAACGGCTCGCCGGTCGCCTCCTCCCGCACGAAGCGGTCGACGATGCGGTGATAGAGCGAGCCTCGCTCGGCCGGGCCGGGATCGAGATTGAACGGCGCGATGGGATCGAGCCGGAGGATATGCTGGGCATAGATCGCGTAGGGGTCGCGCCGCAGCCGGCCGATCTGGCTGAAGGAATATTTCTTCGGCTGCACGTCCGCCGGCGGCCTGGGCGCCGGACGCGGCGCAGTCGGCACCGGCGCGCTCCTGTCCACCGCATTCGCCCAGTCGATGAAATGTCTGCCGCGTGCGCGAAGGTCGCTCGTCAATGCAGGCCCGCCGACGGCGAGCAGCCGTTGCAGCCAGCGCGAGGCGACGGTGGGGGCGGTGCCGTTGCGCAGCGCCCGCGTCAGGATGAGCTTCGGCGCGCCGGCGGCCATCTGCAGGTCGTGGCCGAGCTGGCCGATGCGGCGCTCGGGCGGTTCCAGCCCGATTTCCACCTTCATCATGCGGGAGAAGAAGGCGTCGTTCGCCGCCTGCCCCGGCCAGGTGCCCTCGTTGAGTCCGCCGATCACCACCGTGTCGACGCTTTGCAGGCGCGATTCGAGCGCGCCGAAGATGAAGACGCGCGGATGGCGCATGGAGCGCGGCTTGACGCTCTCGTTCGCCGCCAGCGCCTCGATGATGTCGCACCATTGCGGCCCGTCGGCCTCGATCTGCCCGTCCGTCTCGATGACGCTTTTCAGGAGGGTCGCAAGGCTGTCGCCGGCCTCGCCCGACCAGAGCGCCGCAAGGTCGCCCCGCTCGTCCGCCACCACCGCCTCCAGCGCGCGCCCGGTCCGTTCCGCCCAGTCGGAGAGCGGCAGCTTCGAGGAGAAGCGCCGCCCCGTCCGGCTCTGCTGCACGAGGAGGCCGGCCAGCGGCTCGACCGCGGCAGCCACCCGGCGGGAAAGGTCATGGGCGAGCGGAACGGCGTCCTCGGGCAGCGCCGTGCGCCAGGACGGCGGATGCCGGTCGCCGGCCTGCTGCGCGACGGCGGCCGCAAGGAGCGGTTCCAGTGCGGAGATGTCGATCTCCGCCGTGCCGCCGCGCAGCGCCGTCAGCTCCAGCGCGGTCACCGCCGCGCGTATACCGTCCTCGGCAAGGCCGAAGCGGGCGAGGGGATGCTTCAGCAGGGCGACCAGCGGCACCGGGTCGCCGGGCCGGAGCGTCGCCTCGGCAAGAAGGCGCAGCAGCGTGCCCTGCGGCGTGGAGAGCAGCGGCGTGCCGGCCGAATCGTCCGCCTCGATGCCGAAGCGGGCCAATTCTGCCGCGACGCGCCGGCCGAGCTTGCGGTCCGGCGTGATCAGCGCCGCCTGCGCCTCCTCGCCGTCTTCCAGTGCAAGGCGCAGCGCGATGGCGATGGCCAGCGCTTCCTCCCGCTCGTTCGCCGCCTCGACCAGCGAGACGTCGCGGAACGCCGCCGCCATCGCCACCGGATCGAGCGCGCGGCGGATTTCGCCCCAGCCGGCCGTCGCCTGCGTCGGCAGGAAGGCACTGGAGAAGATCCTCCCCCGGTATTCCAATGCCTCGGGCGGCACGCCGAGCGTTTCGACATCGGCGCGGGTGCAGCCCATCCGGGTGAGCAGCCGGTGGAGACCATATTGGGGATGGCTGCGGGAGGCCGCGTCCGGCTTCTGCGCCCCGTCCTGATGGCCGACCAGCAGCCATTCGGCATCCGACATGAAGCGGTCGAGCCCCGGCAGGATGACCACGCCGTTCGGCAGCTCCGCCACGGCGGCGATCAACCCGGCCGTCGCCGGAATGGAGCCCGTCGAGCCGGCGATGATGACCGGGCCGCTCGGGGGCGAATGACGATAACGCTCCGTCTCGGCATGCAGCGTCGCATTGCGTCGCAGCGATGGGGAGGAGCGGTTCAGCTCCGCCAGCCGTGCCGGCCAGAAGTCGCTGGCGATCTTCAGGAATTCCGCGGTGAGCTGCCACCAGAGCGCATGGTTGGAGGTATCGAGGTTCTCCAGCGCCGACCAGTCGAGCTCCTCGGTCTCCATCGCGTCGACGATCTCGGCGAGGTTGCGGGCAAGCCACACGGCATCCGCCGGGCTTGCGGGCGCGACGAGCGGGCTGTCGGCATGGACGGAGGTGACGGCCGCCGGCAGCCGGTTGCGCCAGGCAAGGACGAGGCGGGCAAGTTCCAGAAGCCGCGTCGGGCCGGAAAGCGGTTCGGCCATGTCGAGGAGGGCGGGGGCCATCTCGTCGAAGAAGCCGCTGTCGTCGTCCGTCTCGCCGAGAGCGCGGATGGTGGGCAGGATGGCCGAGCGCCCGCCGAAGAGATCGACGAATTCCGAGCGGATGACGCGCGCCGAACGCCGCGTCGGCACATAGATGGTGACGTCGGCAAGCGCCAGCGGATCGGCGGGATCGTAGGTGAAGCCGGGAACCAGCCGCCCGTCGACCAGGCTTTCCGCGACCGTTTTCAGGAAGGGCAGGCTCGCCGGGATCGAATGGATGCGGCCGCCCCGGGCGCCCGTCATGCCGCCGCCTCCCGAAAGGCGCCGATCACCGCCTCCGCCGCGCCTATGGCCTCCGGCGTGCCGACGGTGATCCAGTGTCCTTCCAGCATGATGCCGAAAAGCCGGCCCTTCCCGATGGCGCGGTCGAAATAGATGTTGAGGTTGAAGGCATCGTCCGGCGCATCGTCGAGCAGGCCGGGCATCAGGGCGAGCGCCCCGGCATAGACGACGGGCGTGCCGCTGCCGTCCCGGTAGCGGGAGAGGCGGCCTTCCGCATCGAGCGAGAAATCCTTCTTGCCGTCATGCCCGGTCGTATCCTCCAGCTTCACGCAGAGCATGAGCATGTCCATCGCCTCGGGGTCGAAACCGTCCGCAAGCCGCTGGAGATTGGTCTTCTGGCCGGGCTTCTCGCCGATCCAGAAGAGGTCGGCGTTCATGACCAGCACAGGTTCGCGCCCGAGCAGCTTCAGCCCCCTGGCGAGCCCCCCGCCGGAATTCATCAGCCGGTCCGTCTCGTCGGAAAGGACGATCTGCGGCGCCGCGCGGCCCGCAAGATGCGCTCTCATCTGGTCGGCGAAGTGATGCACGTTGACGACGGCGCGCTTCACGCCCGCTTCGGCCAGCGCATCCAGCCCGTAGTCGATCATCGGCTTGCCGGCGATCGGCACCAGGGGCTTGGGCATGGTGTCGGTGACGGGGCGCAGGCGCGTTCCAAGGCCGGCGGCCAGCACCATGGCGTCTTCGATCTTCATCGGGGCACTCGCGCTATGATTCGGTCGCGAGGATTCCAGCCTTTTCGCACCAGACGCGCAAGGGGGCGAGGTCGGGATGGGAAAGCGCGCGCGTCAGGTAGCGGAAGGTGCGCGGCATGTGGCGCATATAGGCGGGCTTGCCGTCGCGCTGCATCAGCCGCACCCAGATGCCGGCGAGCTTGCAGTTGCGCTGCGCCGCCATGACGTGCCAGTCGCGGATGAAACGCTCCCGGTCGAAACCGCCCTGGCTTTCCCGCAGGGAGAGATAATGGCCGAGCACCGCGTCCGAAAGCGCGGCCGGCATGTCGACGCGGGCGTCCTGCACCAGCGAGGCGACGTCGTAGGCCGAGGGGCCGATCATGGCGTCCTGGAAGTCGATGATGCCGACCCGGTCGATGCCATGGGCCCCGGGCCGCCAGATGATGTTCGGCGAATGGAAGTCGCGCAGCAGGAGATTGTGCTCGGCGGCCGGGAGGCTGGCGATCAGCCCGTCCCAGATGGCGATGTAGTCCTGCCGTTCCTCCTCGCTCGCCGGCGTGCCGCGTTTCCACGGCAGATACCAGTCGGTGAGCAGGCTCACCTCGATCTGCATGGCGTCGCGGTCGAAATCCGGCACGGTGTGGACGATGCCGTCAGCCACCGGCAGATCGCGCGCGAAAGGCTGGCCGTGCATATGCGCAAGACAGGCCGCGCTCTCCAGATAGCGCTCCGCGATCGGCGCGCCCTCCGCGTCGAGAACGCCTTCGCTGCCGAGATACTCGATCAGCAGGATGCCCTGCTCGATGTCGGTCGCGTGGATGGCGGGCGCGCGAAGGCCGCGCGAAACGAGGTGCCGGCCGACCGCGATGAACGGCTTCACGTCCTCGGCGATATGGGCGATCTGCTGGTAATATTTGCCATGGGCGAGGATCGGGCCGGGCATATGGCGCGGCGCGTCCATCAGCACGTAGCGCGCGGCGCCGGACGTGACATGCTCGTAGGCGCGCACGGAGGCGTCGCCCGTCAGGTGCCGGCGTATCGCATTCCGGTAGCCGGCCTGGTCGAGGAAGGCGCGGATGGCAAGGGAGCGCCGGATGCGGGCAAGCGCCGGCTCCGGCCCGACGATCGCAACGCGCCGGCCGTCGCCCTCATGCGTGAAGGTCAGCGCGATGCCGCCCGCGGGCAGGACGCCTTCGCCCTTCTGCGGCCATTCGACGAGGCAGATCCCCTCGGACAACGCCTCGTCGAAGCCGAGCTCGTCGATCTCGGCGGCGTCCGCGATGCGGTAGAGGTCGAAATGGGCGACGGGGATGCGGAGCGCGTAGCTCTGGACGAGCGTGAAGGTCGGGCTCGGCACCTCCAGGAAGGCATCGTCGGCAATGGCGCGGATCACCGCGCGCGAGAAGGTCGATTTGCCAGCACCGAGATCGCCGGAAAGCGCGACATAGTCGCCGCGCTTCAGGGCCATCGCCATGTCCTCGCCGAAGCGGATGGTCGCGGCTTCGTCGGCAAGGACGATGTCCAGCGCCATGCGCCTATTCCGCTGCCGCAAACGAGGTCATCGTCGCCGAGGGGATGCGCACGGTGACGTCGGTGCCCCGCCCCTCGTGGCTGTCGATGGCGACGGTGCCGTGGTGCAGGCTGACAAAGCTCTCCACGATGGACAGGCCAAGGCCCGCGCCGCCGTGGCGGCCGTGGCTCTCGAAGCGGTTGAACACGGTGGTCAGCACGTCCTGCGGTATGCCCGGTCCCCTGTCTGAGACGGTGAACACGAGGTCGCGGCCTTCCCGCCAGCACTTGAGGCCGATGGCGCTGCCCTCCGGCGCGAAGTTCGCGGCATTGCCGAGCAGCTTGATGAGGATCTGCTTGAGCCGCTGCTGGTCGGCGACGATGGTGCCGAGATTGTCGGGCGCGGTGATTTCCAGCGTCACCTGCGCGTCGTGCAGCCGGTCGGCGAACTGCATCGACACGTCGTCGATGAGGTCCGTCAGGTTGATCTCGGTATAGTCGAGCTCCATGATGCCGGCATCGACGGTCGCAAGGTCGAGGATGTCGTTGACGATGGTGAGAAGCACGGCCGAGGATGTCGCGATATGGTCGACATATTCGGCCTGCCGGTCGTTGAGTTCGCCCATGGTCGGCGTCTTCAGCAGGTCCGCGAAGCCGATGATGTTGGTGAGCGGCGAGCGCAGCTCGTAGGAGACGTGCTGCACGAAATCGTTCTTCAGCGCATCCGCCTTGCGCAGCGCCTCGTTCTTCTCGGTGAGCGCCCGGCTGACGCGCACGCTGTCGGTGATGTTGACGAAGGTCAGCATCGTCTGGGCGTTCGAGAGCGGAATGACCGCATAGTCCAGCACGAGGCCGGTGTGCAGCTCCAGCACGCCCTGGCTGGACGGCCGCTCGTCGTCGAAGCTGGTGATCATATGCGCGAAGCGCTTCCAGCCGTCCGGCCTGTCGTAGGACGGCGCGCAGGCCTGTTCGATGGCGCGGATATGCGTGCCGGATTTCGCCTCGACCTCGCTGATGCCCCAGAGCGCGCGGAAGGCCGGATTGGAAAGGCGGATGCGCCCGTCCGGGCTGAACACCGCGACGCCTTCGGCAAGGTGGTCGATCGTCTCGTCCTGCACCTGCACCAGCGTGTTGTAGCGCGCTTCGAGATCGACCTTTTCCGTCAGGTTCTCGAAGACCCAGGTGGCGCCGCCCTGCGGGCGGGCGGTCGCGAAGACGCGCAGCGTCTGGCCGTTCGGCAGGTGCCAGAGGTCGGTCTGGGTCTCGATGGCGCGGTAGACCGAAAGCGCGGTATCCTTCCACTGCTTCCAGTTGAGCTGTTCCGGCAGCTTGCCGCCGGCGCGCAGGCGGTCGAGCAGCTCGCCGTTGCCCGGCTTGCTTTCCAGGAAGGCCGTCTCGATCTCCCACATGCGCTGGAAGGCCTGGTTGTAGAACTGCAGGCGCTGGTCGCCGTCGAAGATCGCGACGGGCGTCGCCAGGTGGTCGAGCGTTTCGGCGTGGCTCTTCAGCGTGCGCGCCAGTTCCTCGCGCACGGCCTCGACGTGCGAGACGTTGACGGCGATGCCCGCCGATCCCGTGGCGCTGCGCGCATCGACGACGTCGAAGAAGCCGCGGTTGCCGTGCACGACGGTGGAGACCTTGTCGCGGAACGGCGTGTCGTAGGTGGCGGTGGCGCGGATCTTCTCGCGCGTGATGATCGGCAGCAGCTCGCGGCCTTCATGCACCGCGCTCGCCGCGTCCTTCGCCTCGACCGCCTCGGCATAGGCCTCGTTCACCCAGGCAAGCGAACCGTCGGCCGCACGCTGCCAGACGGGCAGGTCGATCTGGTCGAGCAGGCCCTGCAGCGTGGTGAGCGCCGCGACAAGCCTGTCGCGCTCCAGCTTGAGCTCCGCCGCCTCGGCGCGCAGGTTGTTGAGCGCCACGAAGCGCACGAAGGCCTGCCCGCCGGAAACGCGCCCCTGCGTTTCCAGCACCTCGTCTCGCGTCGTCTCGACGACGAGGTCGAAGCTCTGGGCCTGCGAGCGCAGCCGTTCGACGGCGCGCTCGATCTCGGCGGCGGATGTCGGCTTCAGCCAGCGGCCGAAGGCGAGGAAATCGCGGTCGGCCTGCGGGGCGCCGGTTTCCGCCGGAAGCTGGCCGAGGAATTCGGGTTTGCCCGACAGCCCGTCCCACACGACGATGCGGCGGTTCTTGTCGCCGATCAGCGCCTGGAAGCGCGAAACGTTGTGGCGGGCATCGGAAAGGTGGGCGCGCAGCTCGCGGTTCTCCGCTTCCATGCGGCCGCGCTGGCGGATCATCCAGAGGGCGGAGACCATCGCCGCCGACATCACGCCGAGCAGCATGGAAACGGTGACGATTTCGGTGGTGGCGAGATAGGGCCCCGCCGCATGCGCAGGGCCGGCGACCGAAGCCAGCGCCGAGCCGGCCGCCAGTATCGATGCGAGACGACGCCTGCCGCCCGCAAACCATTCGTTAACCATAAATCCGTTTTGCAGCGCAGGTGACCGCGCCCCGTCCCGCTCCGGCATGCCAAAAGCCTGCCCGGAACGGCCTCGTTTTTCGTCCGACATCATCCCCGGTATGTCTCCGTCCGTTTGCCGCCTGATCGACAAGACATCCCAATCCGGCGCGCAAGGTCCGCATCTCCACGCCGAATCAACGCGTTAACGATACTTGTTTCCCGAATCGTCGGGAAGGGACGGGGGCAAAAAAGAGGCGGCGCGCCTGTGTCAAGCGCGCCGCCTCTAGATGTTGTGGATAATCCGGGTAAGGATCAGTACCTGTAGTGTTCGGCCTTGAACGGACCCTGCGGCGTCACGCCGATATAGCCGGCCTGCTCCTCCGAGAGTTCCGTAAGGCGCGCGCCGAGCTTGGAAAGGTGCAGGCGGGCCACCTTCTCGTCGAGCTGCTTGGGCAGGACATAGACTTCGTTCTTGTAGGTCTCGCCCTTTGTGTAGAGCTCGATCTGGGCCAGGACCTGGTTCGAGAACGAGGCGGACATGACGAAGGACGGGTGGCCGGTCGCGTTGCCGAGGTTGAGCAGGCGGCCTTCCGAGAGCAGGATCATGCGGTTGCCCTTCGGGAACTCGATCATGTCGACCTGCGGCTTGATGTTCGTCCACTTGAAATTGCGCAGCGCAGCGACCTGGATCTCGTTGTCGAAGTGGCCGATATTGCCGACGATCGCCATGTCCTTCATCTCGCGCATGTGCTCGATGCGGATGACGTCCTTGTTGCCGGTCGTGGTGATGAAGATGTCGGCGCTGGAGACGACGTCCTCGAGCTGCACAACTTCAAAGCCGTCCATGGCGGCCTGGAGCGCGCAGATCGGGTCGATTTCCGTGACCTTGACGCGGGCGCCGGCGCCGCGCAGCGATGCCGCCGAGCCCTTGCCGACGTCGCCGTAGCCGCAGACGACGGCGACCTTGCCGGCCATCATCACGTCGGTGCCGCGGCGGATGCCGTCGACCAGCGATTCCTTGCAGCCGTACTTGTTGTCGAACTTCGACTTGGTGACGCTGTCGTTGACGTTGATCGCCGGGAAGGGCAGCAGGCCCTTCTGCTGGAGCTGGTAGAGACGGTTGACGCCGGTGGTCGTCTCTTCCGTCACGCCCTTGATGGCGTCGCGCTGCTTCGTGAACCAGCCCGGGGAGGCGGCAAGGCGCTTCCTGATCTGCGCGAAGAGGATCTCCTCTTCTTCAGAGCCGGGGTTGACCAGCACGTTCTCGCCGGCTTCGGCGCGCGCGCCGAGCAGGATGTACATGGTGGCGTCGCCGCCGTCGTCGAGGATCATGTTGGAAAGGCCGCCGTCGGCCCACTGGAAGATCTTGTCGGTATACTGCCAGTATTCCGTCAGGCTCTCGCCCTTCACGGCATAGACCGGGATGCCGGCGGCGGCGATGGCGGCGGCGGCGTGGTCCTGCGTGGAGAAGATGTTGCACGAGGCCCAGCGCACGTCCGCGCCGAGCGCGACCAGCGTCTCGATGAGCACGGCGGTCTGGATGGTCATGTGCAGCGAGCCGGTGATGCGTGCGCCCTTCAGCGGCTTGGATGCGCCGAACTCCTCGCGGCAGGCCATCAGGCCCGGCATTTCGGTCTCGGCGATCTGAATTTCCTTGCGGCCGAAATCGGCAAGCGCGATGTCGGCGACGTGGTAGTCCTGCGTGGTGGTCATGGGGTCTCCGGCCTTCTGTGCAATTCCGGCAAAGGTCTGTTGGTTTTTGCATCCGGGATTGCGGAAAACGAAAAGGGTCTATGGTGGATGGCGCTTCCTATCAGGAAACGCCCGCCGGAGCAACACGATATAAAGAAGTCTTTATATCCCTGGCCTGACCTGGGTTCACATCTCCTCGCCGAAGCGGTCGGCGATGAGGGTGTCGAGCGCGTGGAGCACCTCGCGCGCCTGGGCCCCCGTGGCGGTGACGAGCACGCTGCAGCCGGGGCTGGCGGCCAGCATCATCAGGCCCATGATCGACGTGCCGCCCACCGTCATGCCGTCCTTGGAGACGGTCACTTCCGCGTCGTAGCTGTCGACGGTCTGGACGAACTTGGCCGAGGCGCGGGCGTGCAGGCCACGCTTGTTGATGATGAGGAGCTCTTTCGAGACGGTCATGGGCGGCGGGAAACCTTACTTGCCGCTCAGCACGCGGCTTGCCACGTTGATATATTTGCGGCCGGCCTCCGACGCGTCGATCAGCGCCTTTTCCATGTTGTTCTCGCCGCGGATGCCGGCGAGCTTGATCAGCATGGGCAGGTTGACACCGGCGATTACCTCGATGCCCTCGCCGCTCATCACGGAGATCGCAAGGTTCGACGGCGTGCCGCCGAACATGTCGGTAAGGATGATCACGCCATGGCCCTGGTCGGCCCTGTTGACCGCCTCCAGGATGTCCTGGCGGCGTTGGTCCATGTCGTCCTCGGGGCCGATGCAAACGGTCTCGATCGCCTTTTGCGGACCGACGACGTGTTCGAGGGCGTGCCGGAATTCCTCCGCCAGCTTGCCATGGGTGACAAGCACCAGTCCGATCATAAGCAGTCGCTCCACTTTCCCGACATAACGGACGGCCCATTACCGCAACGCAGCAATTCCGTCCACCGCTGGGCTGGCCATCATGTCAATGAAAAGCCCAAGTGCAAGCCCTAAATGCCCGTTTTTGCGTTTTGCGGGGGCTTTTTGCGGTCACTTCCGGAGGATTTCCGGGTGAAGCGTGGCCAATACCGAGAATGCGGTGCAGCCGGCAAGAAGCGGCAGCCGCGTCAGCGGCAGGAAATGCCCGGGAAGGATTTCCGCCGTTTCCCCTTCCGGCGGCAGACGCTCGGCAAAGGGCGGCGCGATGGGCCGCACGGCCCGGTGCAGCACGGCCTCGCCGGCCGTCTCCATCCTGACGATCCCCGCACCGCGCACCTCGATCAGCCCGGCGATGCTGGCGGGCGCACGCGCAAGAAGCAGGCCGTCGTCCTCGCGGACAAGCACCTGGTCGTCGCTGACGAGTGCGGCGGGCAGCCCCCGCCCGCGGGCCTCGTGGAGGCACTGGAGGGCGGCCGCGCTCTTGCCCGTGCCGGAGGGGCCGACGAAGAGCAGCCCCGTCGCGCCGATCACGATGGCCGTTGCGTGCACGTTGGCCGCGCCGCTCATTTGTGCGGGCCGGCGGGCAGCGAGAGGGTGAAGCGGGCGCCGAGCACGTTGCCGGTCGCCTTGTCGATGATGTTGTCGGCCCTCAGTGTTCCGCCATGCGCTTCGGCGATCTGGCGCGAGATGGACAGGCCCAGGCCGGAATTCTGGCCGAAGCCCTCGCTTGCCGGACGGTCCGTGTAGAAGCGTTCGAAGATGCGGTCGATGTCTTCGGCCTGGATGCCGGGGCCGTTGTCCTCGACCTGGACGATGCAGCGGTCGCCCCGCCCGCGCGACAGCCGCACGACGATGCGCCCGCCCGGCTCCGGCACGAAGGAGCGGGCATTCTCGATGAGGTTGGTGACGATCTGGCCGATGCGCAATTCGTAGCCGCTGATCTCGAACCGGGTCTTCGGATTGTCCTTCCGGTCGACGACGAAATCGAGGGTGACCGGTTTCTTGCGGGTGTTGACCTGGCGGGAAATGTCGATGAGCTCGCCGAGCAGCTTTTCGAGGTCCACGGTGCGCGCATCGCTGCGGGCAAGCTCCGCATCGAGCCGCGAGGCATCGGAAATGTCGCTGATCAGGCGGTCGAGGCGGCGCACGTCGTGCTGGATGATGTCGAGTAGGCGCTTCTTGGAATCGTCCGTGCGGGCGAGCGGCAGGGTTTCCACGGCGCTGCGCAGGGAGGTCAGCGGGTTCTTCAGCTCGTGGCTGACATCGGCGGCGAAGCTTTCGATCGCGTCGATCCGGTCGTAGAGCGCCGTCGTCATCTGGCGCAGCGCGATGGAAAGATTGCCGATCTCGTCCTGGCGCACGGAGAAATCCGGGATTTCCTCGCGCTCCTTGGCCCCGCGCCGGACACGGATCGCCGCTGCGGAAAGCCGGCGCAGCGGATTGGCGATGGTGCTGGAGAGGAGCAGCGACAGGGCGATGTTGACGAGGCCCGCCACGCCGGCGACGCGCATGATGGCGAGGCGCTCGGCATGGACGATCTTGTCGATGTCGCCGGCCTGGGTCGACAGCAGCAGCACGCCGAGCACGGCGCGGAAGCGCTGCACGGGCACGGCGACCGAGACGATCAGCTCGCCCTTGTCGTTGACGCGCACGACGGCGCCGCGCACGCCCGTCAGCGCATTCATCACCTCGGGATAGATCGAGCCGTCGCCGCCGGGTGCTTCCTTGTATTGCGGCAGGTTGCTCGGCTGCAGGATACGGTTGAACCAGACGTTGAGCTGGTCGAGCAGGCTCGGGCTTTCCGGCTCGACGGGCGGCAGGTCGAAGCGCAGCACCTGGCCCTGCGTATAGAGATGGCGCGAATCGAGCAGCAGGTTGGCGTCGGTATCGTAGATGCGGGCGCGGGTTCGGGTCGGCGAGATCAGCCGCCTCAGGACGGGGGCGATGCGCTCCGGATTGATCGGGAATTCGAGGTCCTCGTCGTTCGGCAGCGGCGTGATGCTCTGGCCGGCCTGCAGCTCCAGCAGCTTTTCCGGATCGATGGTGATCGAGTTGGTGTCGACCGAGGCCGAGGCGGAGATCGCCCCGGCGATGATCTCGCCCTGGGTGAGCAGGCTCTCGACGCGCGCGTCGATCAGGCCCTCGCGGAACTGGTTGAGGTAGAGGATGCCGGCGACGAGCACGACCAGCGCGACGAGGTTGAAGAAGAGGATGCGGCGCGTCAGGCTGGAGAAGACGGCGTTACCGAAGATGCGGCGGGCGAGCGTGAAGGGATGGGTCCAGCGGCGGCGCAGCGGGCGCCGGCCCTCGGCTTCCTCTCCATCCCTTTCCAGCACCGTCTGCGACAAGCAGGCTCATCCTTTCGGGCAGTCCGGCGGGCGCGGAACGGCCGCCTGCGGAACTGCGTCACGATATATGCGGCGAGCATACGCCGCCGACCGCGGAATGCCATCGCAGCCGCGGTCGATGCAAGAGAATTCGCGCCTCAGGCGGTTTCGCGGAAGCGGTAGCCGACGCCGTAGAGCGTTTCGATCATGTCGAAATCGGTGTCGACCATCTTGAACTTCTTGCGCAGCCGCTTGATGTGGCTGTCGATCGTGCGGTCGTCGACATAGACCTGCTCGTCATAGGCGGCGTCCATCAGCGAATCGCGGCTCTTCACGACGCCGGGGCGCTGGGCCAGCGAATGCAGGATGAGGAATTCGGTCACGGTCAGCGTCACCGGCTCGCCCTTCCAGGTGCAGGTATGGCGCTCCTGGTCCATGACGAGCTGGCCGCGCTCCAGCGAGCGGGCCGCGATCTCGCCGGCCTTTGCCGCGCCGCCGGCGGTGCCCGCCGAGGCGGCTGCCTCGCGGCTGGAGGCCCGGCGCAGGATCGCCTTGACGCGCTCGACGAGCAGGCGCTGCGAGAACGGCTTGGTGATGAAGTCGTCGGCGCCCATCTTGAGGCCGAACAGCTCGTCGATCTCCTCGTCCTTGGAGGTGAGGAAGATGACGGGGATGTCGGACTTCTGGCGCAGGCGCCGCAGGAGCTCCATGCCGTCCATGCGCGGCATCTTGATGTCGAAGATCGCAAGATGCGGCGGGCGGGCGAGGAGGCCGTCGAGGGCGGACGCGCCGTCCGTATAGGTCTCGACCTTGTAGCCTTCCGCCTCCAGGGCGATCGACACGGATGTGAGGATATTCCGGTCGTCGTCGACGAGTGCGATCGTTTGCATCCTGCTAGTCTCCATATTCATGGGCGCCTTCCCGACCTCGGATCCGAGTTCCTGTCCTGGATGAAAGAAGCGCTTCCTTGAGGATAAAGGTGGAACAAATTGTGGCGAAGATAAAGGGTGCTGTTTCCGGCATGCTTTTCCAGGCTGTTTTTAAATCGATTATTCAAACGATTAAAAAAGTAAGACAAATATTTAAATCGATTAATTATTTGATATTATTGCCTAATTTCGATTCTCCTCTTGTTTTTATGACAATCGCGGATTAGCTTCCGCGGAAATTCACCTGGCTCGTCGTCCACGGAGGAAATCTGGACCATGCAGGAACTCGGCGTTCGCAACCCCGCTCTGGGGCTCACCGCGATGGGTATCAACACCAGCGGCACGGTCCGGTACAATTTTGCAGCAGAGGCCCTCTATGAAGAGGCCCTCGGCCGCGGCGAGGCGGTCAGGACCGCCCATGGGGCGCTGCGCGCGCTCACCGGCCAGCACACAGGCCGCTCGCCGAAGGACAAGTTCGTCGTGCGCGACGAAAACACCGAAGACGCCATCTGGTGGGACAACAACAAGGCCGTGTCGCGCGAACATTTCGACGCGCTGCATGCCGACATGCTGGCCCATGCGGCCGGCCGCGACCTCTTCGTGCAGGATCTGGTCGGCGGTGCCGACGCCGATTACGCCCTGCCGACCCGCGTCGTCACGGAACTCGCCTGGCACTCGCTGTTCATCCGCAACCTGCTCATTCGCCCGGAGGAGAAGGACCTTGCGGCCTTCGCGCCGAAGCTGACCATCATCGACCTGCCGACCTTCAAGGCCGATCCGGCCCGCCACGGCGCGCGCACGGAAACCATGATCGCCTGCGACCTGACGCGCGGCATCGTTCTCATCGCCGGCACCTACTATGCCGGCGAGATGAAGAAGTCGGTCTTCACCGTCCTCAACTGGCTGCTGCCGTCGGAAAAGGTCATGCCGATGCACTGCTCGGCCAATGTCGGCCCGGATGGCGATGCCGCCGTGTTCTTCGGCCTGTCCGGCACCGGCAAGACGACGCTCTCGGCCGACCCGAACCGCACGCTGATCGGCGACGACGAGCACGGCTGGGGCGAGAACGGCATCTTCAACTTCGAAGGCGGCTGCTATGCCAAGACGATCCGCCTTTCGGCGGAGGCCGAGCCGGAAATCTACGCGACGACCCAGCGCTTCGGCACCGTTCTCGAAAACGTCGTGCTCGATGCGCAGGGCGTTCCCGATTTCAACGACGGCTCGCTGACGGAGAACACCCGCTGCGCCTATCCGCTGCACTTCATCCCGAATGCCAGCGATACCGGCCGCGCGCCGCATCCGAAGACGATCATCATGCTGACGGCCGATGCCTTCGGCGTGATGCCGCCGATCGCGCGGCTGACGCCCGACCAGGCCATGTATCACTTCCTCTCCGGCTACACCGCCAAGGTCGCCGGCACGGAACGCGGCGTGACCGAGCCGGAAGCCACCTTCTCGACCTGCTTCGGCGCGCCCTTCATGCCGCGTCACCCGACGGTCTACGGCAACCTGCTGAAGGAGCTCATCGCCGAGCACGGCGTCGATTGCTGGCTGGTCAACACCGGCTGGACGGGCGGCGCCTACGGCGAAGGCCGCCGCATGCCGATCAAGGCGACCCGCACGCTTCTCGCCGCCGCCCTCGACGGTTCGCTGAAGAACGCGCTCTTCCGCCGCGACGACAATTTCGGCTTCCAGGTGCCGGTCTCGGTTCCGGGCGTCGACACCAAGATCCTCGACCCGCGCTCGACCTGGGCGAACGGCGCGGCCTACGACAGGCAGGCCCGCAAGCTCGTCGACATGTTCGTCGCCAACTTCGAGAAGTTCGAAGGCCAGGTGGACGGCAGCGTGCGCGACGCGGCCCCCGGCCTCAAGGTCGCCGCCGAGTGATGTTTCGGCAGTGATTCACGTGAAACCCGGCCCGCAAGGCCGGGTTTTTCGTTTCCGCAAACGGCTTCCCGTTTGGCTGCCTGCCCGCTACAACGGCCTGGAAAGGAACATCCATGGCCAGCGACCCCCTCTATATCAACGGCGCGATCACGATCGCCGGCTGGGAACTGACCGAGCAATTCGTGCTGGCCGGCGGACCGGGCGGGCAGAACGTCAACAAGGTCTCGACCGCGGTGCAGCTCTTCTTCGACCTGCGCAACTCGCCCTCGCTCAGCGAGCGCATCAAGGCGAATGCCGAGAAGCTGGCCGGCCGCAAGGTCTCCAAGGATGGCGTGCTGATGATCGAGGCGAACCGCTTCCGCAGCCAGGAGCGCAACCGGGAGGATGCGCGCGAACGGTTGAAGGAACTGATCCTCAAGGCCGCCGAGCCGCCCCCGCCGCCGCGCCGCAAGACGAAGCCGACGAAGGGCTCGGTCGAACGCCGGCTCAAGGCGAAGTCGGGCCGATCGGACGTGAAACGCATGCGGGCCAAGCCCTCGGGCGAATGATTGCCGCAACCTGGCCGTTTATGCATGGGAAGCAAACGACCACCTTCCCTTTGTGGCCAAGGTCTGCTTAAGTCGGGAAAAACAGGAGGTAAGCATGGGTCTCTTCAGCTTTATCAAGAACGCCGGCAAGAAGCTCGGAATCGGCGGCGACGATGACGCGCCCGACGCGGAGGCGGTGAAGAAGGAACTGGAATCGCACGGTCTCGGCACCGACCAGGTGCAGGTCGAGGTGGTCGACGACAAGGTCGTCCTGAAGGGCAGCGTCGCGGACCAGGCCGTCTTCGAGAAGGCGATCGTCGCCGTCGGCAACACGCTCGGCGTTTCCAAGGTCGATACCGAGGCGCTCGCCGTGGCGGCCGCTCCGGCCAAGGAGCCGGTCTTCTATACGGTCAAGAAGGGCGACAATCTCTGGAAGATCGCCGAATCGCAGTACGGCAAGGGCAAGGGCGCCAAGCACACGGTCATCTTCGACGCCAACCGCCCGATGCTGTCCCACCCGGACAAGATCTATCCCGGCCAGGTGCTGCGCATCCCGGATCTCGCGGAAGCGTGAGCCATGCCGGCTGAGCGCGGCCTTGCTCCGGGGCTGCGCTATTTCCCCGACCGTTTCGACCGGGCGGCGCAGGAAACGCTCGTTGCCGCCATCCGGCAGGTCGTGGCCGAGGCGCCGCTTTTCGTGCCGCGCATGCCGAAGACCGGAAAACCCATGTCGGTCCGCATGACCAATTGCGGACCGCTCGGCTGGGTGACGGACAAGGATCGCGGCTACCGCTACCAGCCGACGCATCCCGAGACCGGCCGTCCCTGGCCGGCCATTCCGGACATGCTTCTGGACTTGTGGAACGACGTCTCCGGCTTCCGGGAGCCGCCCGAGGCCTGCCTCGTCAATTTCTACGATCCCGATGCCAGGATGGGGCTGCACCAGGATCGCGACGAGAGCGAATTTTCCGCGCCGGTCGTCTCGGTTTCCCTCGGGGATCAGTGCCTGTTCCGCGTCGGCGGCGTTTCCCGCAGCGATCCGACCCGCTCCTTCCGGCTGTCGAGCGGTGACGTCTTCGTCTTCGGCGGCGAAAGCCGGCTGGTGTTCCACGGCGTCGACCGGATCTATCCCGGCACCTCGACGCTTCTGAAAAATGCCGGGCGCATCAACCTGACGCTTCGCCGCGTCAATCCGTAGAGAATTTCCAGCAAAAGTGCGAAGCGGTTTTGCGTTCGGAAATGCGGAAATACTTTAGCCGGCTTACAATTTGCGCAGCGCCACCGTCTCGATGAGGTGGTTCCTGCCCTTCTGCAGGATGAGGTCCGCGCGCGGGCGCGTCGGCAGGATGTTCTGGTGCAGGTTCTTCAGGTTGATGTTGTGCCAGAGGCCCTCGGCGATGGCGAGCGCTGCCGTTTCGCTGATCGTTGCGTAGCGGTGGAAGTAGGAATCCGGGTTCTGGAACGCCGTTTCGCGCAGGCGCATGAAGCGCTCGACATACCAGGCGTGGATCAGCGCCTCTTCCGCATCGATATAGATCGAGAAGTCGAAGAAGTCCGAAACCATCGGCACGATCTTGCCGTCCGCCGGCAGGTTGCGCGACTGCAGCACGTTGATGCCTTCGAAGATCAGGATGTCGGGCCGGTCGATGGTCCTGAAGCTGTTCGGCAGCACGTCGTAGGTCAGGTGCGAATACATCGGCGCCTTGACGTCCTTCTTGCCGGCCTTGATCGCCGAGAGGAAGCGCAGCAGGGCGCCGGTGTCGTAGCTCTCCGGAAAGCCCTTGCGGTCCATCATGTTCTCGCGCTGGAGCACGGCGTTCGGATAGAGGAAGCCGTCGGTGGTCACGAGATCGACCTTGGGGCTCGATGGCCAGCGCGACAGGAGCTCCATCAGGATGCGCGCGGTGGTCGACTTGCCGACTGCGACGGACCCGGCAATGCCGATCACGAAGGGCGTCTTGGCCTCGTCGGAAAGGCTGAGGAACTGCTTGCGCTGCTCGAAGAGCATCTGCGAGGATTCGACATGGGCCGACAGCAGGCGCGACAGCGAGAGATAGATGCGCCGGACCTCGTCGAGGTCGATCGGGTCGCCGAGGGAGCGCAGACGCTGGACCTCGTCGGCGGTCAGCGTCAGCGGCGTATCGGCCCGGAACCGTGCCCATTCCTCCGCCGGGAAGAAACGGTAGGGAGAATAGTCGCGGTTACCGAAATCGTCCGGTATGTCCGCCTGGTCCTTGTCACGCGCTGCCTGGATCATCAGCTCTTCCGGCTGGCCTTTTCCGCAAGGCCGGACTGGCCCGTGCGCCTCTCCAGCTCCCCCATGACATCTTGTAGCGGTACGCCGCCGATTTTCAATACGACCATGAGATGATAGAGCAAATCGGCCGTTTCGCTCGTCAATTCGGCTTTTTTGCCTTCTATTGCGGCGATAACGGTCTCGACGGCCTCTTCCCCGAGCTTTTTCGCCGCTTTCTGCTGTCCGGCCGCAACGAGCTTCGCCGTCCAGCTTTCCGCCGGATCGGCCGCCGCGCGGGCCGCGACGATGGCTTCGAGATCGGCGAGGGTGAAGGTGCTCATGAGATGCTCCTCAGTCGAGCCGCATGGCGATGCCATGGTCGGCCATGTAGCGCTTGGCCTCGCCCACCGTGTAGGTGCCGAAGTGGAAGATCGAGGCGGCCAGCACTGCCGTCGCATGGCCGTCGCGCACGCCCTCGACGAGATGGTCGAGCGTGCCGACGCCGCCGGACGCGATGACCGGTACCGGGACACGGTCGGCGATCGTACGGGTCAGCGCGATGTCGTAGCCGCCCTTCTGGCCGTCGCGGTCCATGGAGGTGAGCAGCAGCTCGCCCGCGCCGCGCTCCACCATCTTCTCGGCGAAGGCGACGGCGTCGATGCCGGTCGGCTTGCGCCCGCCATGGGTGAAGATTTCCCAGCGGTCCTCTTCGCCTTCCGCCGAAACCTTCTTGGAATCGATCGAGACGACGATGCACTGGTTGCCGAACTTGTCGGCGGCTTCCGCGACGAAATCCGGGTTGGCGACGGCGGCCGAGTTGATCGACACCTTGTCGGCCCCGGCGAGCAGCAGCTTGCGGATGTCGGCGACCGTGCGCACGCCCCCGCCGACGGTGAGCGGCATGAAGCAATGGTCCGCCGTGCGCGCCACGACGTCGAAGATCGTGTCGCGGTTGTCGGAAGAGGCGGTGATGTCGAGGAAGCAGAGCTCGTCGGCACCGGCCGCATCATAGGCCTTGGCCGATTCCACGGGATCGCCGGCATCGATCAGGTTGACGAAGCTGACGCCCTTGACGACGCGGCCGTCCTTGACGTCGAGGCAGGGAATGACGCGCGCTTTCAGGGTCATGCGGCTTCTCCTCGTGCTTCGCGGATCAGCGCCAGCGCTTCCGCGGGATCGATGCGCCCGTCATAGAGCGCCCGGCCGGAAATCGCGCCTTCCAGCTTGCGGGCGTCGGGGGCGACGAGGCGGCTTATGTCGTCCATCGAGGCAAGACCGCCCGAGGCGATGACGGGGATGGAGACGGCATCGGCCAGTTCCAGCGTCGAGGTCCAGTTGATGCCCGTCAGGATGCCGTCGCGGTCGATGTCGGTATAGATGATCGCGGCGACGCCCGCGCCCTCGAACTTCTTCGCAAGCTCGATCACGCCGAGCTCGGAGGCTTCCGCCCAGCCCTCGACCGCGACCTTGCCGCCCTTGGCGTCGATGCCGACGGCGACCTTGCCGGGAAACGCCCTGCACGCCGCGATGACGAGATCAGGATCGCGCACGGCGACGGTGCCGAGGATGACGCGCGAGAGGCCGCGCGACAGCCAGCGTTCGATATGCGCCAGCGTGCGGATGCCGCCGCCGAGTTGCACCGGGTTCTTCGTCGCCTTCAGGATGGCGTCGACGGCGGCGCCGTTGACGCTTTCCCCCGCGAAGGCGCCGTTGAGGTCGACGACATGCAGCCATTCGAAGCCCTGGTCCTCGAAGGCTTTCGCCTGCGCGGTCGGGTCGGGATTGTAGACGGTGGCCTGGTCCATGTCGCCGAGCTTGAGGCGAACGCACTGGCCGTCTTTCAGGTCGATGGCGGGAAAGAGGATCATGGCGTTTTCCAGTTTAGGGTTTCCAGCGCAGGAAATTGGTGATGAGGGCAAGGCCGAGCGTCTGGCTCTTTTCCGGATGGAACTGCGCGCCGGCCTTGTTGCCGTTGGTGACGAAGGCGGTCATCGGCCCGCCGTAATCGACGGTCGCGACCACGTCTTCCGGGTTTTCCGCGGCGAGGTGGTAGGAATGCACGAAATAGGCGTGCAGCGTCTCCGGGATGCCGTCGAAGAGCGGGTGCGGGCGCTTGGCGTCGAGCGTGTTCCAGCCGATCTGCGGGATCTTCAGCTCCGGGTCGGAGGGCGTCATCTTCACGACGTCGCCCCTGATCCAGCCGAGGCCCTCGGTCACGGTCTTTTCCAGGCCGCGCGAGGACATGAGCTGCATGCCGACGCAGATGCCGAGGAAGGGGCGGGCCTTCGCTTCGACCGTCTCGCGCAGCGCCTCCACCATGCCGGGCACGGCATCGAGGCCGCGGCGGCAATCGGCATAGGCGCCGACGCCGGGCAGCACGATGCGGTCGGCGGAGGCGACGCGCTCGGCCTTGTCGGTGAGGTCGATCTCCGCCGTGATGCCGGCTTCGCGCGCCGCCCGCTCGAAGGCCTTGGTGGCCGAGCGCAGGTTGCCCGAGCCGTAGTCTATGATCGCAACGCGCATGTCAGCGTCCTTCCTTGAAGCCGACGAGGCCGAGCATGGGCGCGTGCCGGCGCTGGGAGGTCTCGGAGGCCGGCAGGGAAACGCTGCCACGCGTCTCCGCCCCGCCGGCCGGGCTTTCCGTGTAGTAGATGTCTTCGGCCGTTTCCCGGTCGCCGGCGGAGATCACCGCATCGACCGTCCAGCCGCGCCGTTCAAGGCCGGCTGCGACCATTGAGGGGCCTTCGAGCGCAACGAGGAGATTGGTCGCAAGAAAGAGGCCGAGGCCGGCAAGGCCGAAGACCGGATGGTCGGAGACGGCCGAGCCGAGCGCCTGCACCGCGAAGGCGAGGGCGGCGGCAATCCATGCCCGGTGCCAGAGCAGCCAGATCACCGGCAGGAAGAGCGCGAGCCAGGAGAAGCGGTCGCGGACGATGCGGGCTCTTTCGTCTTGGGACCTGGCGCCCGGCGGTATCAGAACGAGGAACGTGGCCATGGGAGGCCTCCAGCTTTGCCCTCAGGCCAGCGAACCCTTCGTCGAGGGAACGCGGCCCGCCTGGCGGGGATCGATCTCGGTCGCGGTGCGCAGCACGCGCGCGACGGCCTTGAAGCACGTCTCGGAGATATGATGGTTGTTCGCGCCGTAGATGTTCTGGATATGCAGCGTGATGCCGGCATGCTGGGCGAGCGCGTTGAAGAATTCGCGCACCAGCTCGGTGTCGAAGGTGCCGATCTTCGGGGCGGAGAAATTCACGTTCCACACGAGGAACGGCCGGCCGGAGACGTCCACGGCGGCGCGCGTCATCGTCTCGTCCATGGCAAGGTCGAGCGAGGCGTAGCGGGTGATGCCGCGCCGGTCGCCGAGCGCCTTGGCGATGGCCTGGCCGATGGCGATGCCCGTGTCCTCGACCGTGTGGTGGTCGTCGACATGCAGGTCCCCCTCGGTCTTGATCTCCATGTCGATGAGCGAATGGCGCGACAACTGGTCGAGCATGTGATCGAAGAAGCCCACGCCCGTCGAAATGGTCGACGTGCCGGTGCCGTCGAGATTGACGGTGACCGAAACGGAGGTCTCGTTCGTCTTGCGCGAAACGCTGGCTGTGCGGCTCATTGGCTCCTCAGGGGTTCTGCGGGAATTTTACCGCCGCTCCTTAACAGGGCTGCCGGGAAAAGGCCAGTCTTTCGCGGGCCTTCGCCGCCGCCGGGGTAATGGGGCAATGGGAGAACCGCGCGCAGCATCGCCTGCGAAACTGCACCCGATACGGCCCCGCTTTCGCGCCGCCCGGCCGGGCGGGCTTCGAGACGGGAACCCCTTGTGTTCGTTGCGTTGATGACCGGCCCCCGGGTCAAACCTAGGGGCCGGTCATGACGGAAGGCGACCTTTCCTGTCGTCAGCCGCCGGCCGCCTTCAGCTCCAGCCGGCGGCGATGCAGAACCGGCTCGGTATAGCCGTTCGGCTGCTCGCGGCCCTTCAGGACGAGGTCGAGCGCGGCCTTGAAGGCGATGGAGCGGTCGAAATTGCCGGCCATCGGACGGTAGAGCGGGTCACCCGCGTTCTGCCCGTCGACGACGGCGGCCATGCGCTTCATCGTCTCGACGACCTGCGCCTCGGTGACGATGCCGTGGTGCAGCCAGTTCGCCATGTGCTGGGCGGAGATGCGCAGCGTCGCGCGGTCCTCCATCAGGCCGACATTGTTGATGTCGGGAACCTTGGAGCAGCCGACGCCCTGGTCGATCCACCGCACGACATAGCCGAGGATGCCCTGGGCATTGTTGTCGAGCTCGCGCTGGATCTCCTCCGGCGTCCAGTTCGGGCGAACCGCGACCGGGACGGAGAGGATGTCGGAGAGCTTTGCCCGCGGGCGCGAGCGGAGCGCAGCCTGCACCTCGGCGACATTGACCTTGTGGTAATGCGTCGCGTGCAGGGTCGCCGCCGTCGGCGAGGGCACCCAGGCGGTGTTGGCGCCGGCCTTGGGATGGGCGATCTTCTGCTCCAGCATCGCCGCCATCAGGTCGGGCATGGCCCACATGCCCTTGCCGATCTGGGCATGACCGGCGAGGCCGCATTCAAGGCCGATGTCGACGTTCCAGTTCTCGTAGGCGGAAATCCAGGCGGCCTGCTTCATGTCGCCCTTGCGAATCATCGGACCCGCTTCCATCGAGGTGTGGATCTCGTCGCCGGTGCGGTCGAGGAAGCCGGTATTGATGAAGACGACGCGCTCCTTCGCGGCGCGGATCGCCTCCTTGAGGTTGACGGTGGTGCGGCGTTCCTCGTCCATGATGCCCATCTTCATCGTGTTCGGCGCCATGCCGACGGCGGCCTCGACGCGGCCGAACAGCTTCGAGGCGAAGGCGACCTCCTCCGGCCCGTGCATCTTCGGCTTGACGACATACATCGAGCCGGCGCGCGAGTTCTGCCGGCGGCCGTTCGGGCCGACGTCGTTGAGCGCGATCAGCGCCGTGACCATGGCGTCCATGATGCCTTCCGGCACCTCGTTGCCGTCACGGTCGCGGATGGCGGGATTGGTCATGAGGTGGCCGACATTGCGCACCAGCATCAGCGAGCGGCCGGGCAGCGTCAGGGTCGAGCCGTCGGGCGCCGTGTAGTTGCGGTCGGGATTGAGGCGGCGGGTGAAGGATCTGCCGCCCTTGGAAACCTCCTCGGCAAGATCGCCCTTCATCAGCCCGAGCCAGTTGCGATAGACGACGACCTTGTCCTCGGCATCGACGGCGGCGATCGAATCCTCGCAGTCCATGATCGTGGTCAGCGCCGATTCGATTGAAACGTCGGAAACATGCGCCGCATCGTCCTTGCCGGTCGGCGTCGTGGCGTCGATGCGGATCTCGATGTGCAGGCCATTGTTGCGCAGCAGCACATGGGTCGGGGCCGAAGCATCGCCGAGATAGCCGGCGAACTTCGCCTCGTCGGTAAGGCCGGTGCTGCCGCCGCCCGCCAGCGCCACCGTCAGCTTGCCGCCCTCGACGGCAAAGCCGGCCGCGTCGCGCCAGGATCCGTGGGCGAGCGGCGCGCTGTCGTCGAGGAAGCCGCGGACCCAGGCGATGACCTTCGCCCCGCGCACGGGATTGTAGCCCTTGCCCTTTTCCGCGCCGTCCGTTTCGGGGATCGCGTCCGTGCCGTAGAGCGCATCGTAGAGCGAGCCCCAGCGCGCATTGGCGGCGTTCAGCGCATAGCGCGCGTTCATGACGGGCACGACGAGCTGCGGGCCGGCAAGGCTTGCGATTTCCGGGTCGACATTGTCCGTCGTCACCTTGAACGCGTCGCCCTCGGGCAGGAGATAGCCGATCTCGCGCAGGAAGGCCTCGTAGGCGGCCATGTCGGCGGGGGCGCCGTTCTCGCGATACCAGCCGTCGAGCTTTTCCTGCAGCGTGTCACGCTTCTTGAGCAGCGCGCGGTTTTCCGGCGCAAGGTCATGCACGATGGCGGAGAAATCGGCGAAATAGCGCTCCGCATCCACGCCCGTACCCGGCAGGGCCTCGTTGACGATGAAGTCGTAAAGCGCGCTATCGATCGAAAGACCGGCTTTTTCGGTGAAAGTCATGTGAAGAACTCCGGATGACGGGACGAAGGGGGAGTATCCCGAATGCTGTCACTTTCCGGAGCTTTCATTCATAGTCAATTCGGCAATAGCATAAAGAATTTATTCCGCTGCGGATAAAATCATACTTTAGGCCGGTTCATGCTTCCTCGGCGATGCGCGGGCGGCCGCTGGCCGTTGCCGTGAAGCGGGCCTCGATCAGCTTGCGCCGCCCCTCCACCTCGGGCGCGTCGATTTCCTCGGCCAGCGTCACCGCAGGCTCGTCGGCGCCGTTGGCGCGGGCGGCGTGCAGGGCCGCCGTCATCGCCCGTTCCCTGGCCATCGAGAAGGCCTCCTCCTCCTCGACGAGGCGCACGCTCTCGCCCGCGCCGCCGACGATGAAGATGCCTTCTTCCGGCATGGTGACGAAGACCGTGACCGCGTTGCGCACCTGGCCGACGACCGCGCCGACCGCGTTGGCGACGCCGGCATCGCCGGGAATGGACGATTCGGCGCCCAGCATCGCGGCGATGCCGGGATAGTAGACCGGGGCCGACGCGCCGAGGCCGACGAGCGGCCGGTCGAGCGCGATGCGGAATTGCACGATGCCCGGGGCCCGGTGCAGCGCGCGGTCGACGGATGCGGAACTGACCGGATCGATCGAGCTCGCCCCGTCATCGGCAAGGCAGGCGGCAAGGATGACGTCCGCCGACTGGCGGGTGAGCCGGTCGACCAGGAGGCGCGCGAGCGCTTCCGGATCGTCGGCGATCGGCCGGCCCGTGCCGTCCCGGGTGCGGGCGGCAAGCTCGAGGCCGAGGCGGGCGGCGACGGCGTCCCACTGTCCCTGCCCGCCGAGCACATGCATGGCGTCCGACGGCGTGATGCCGCAGATATGCACGAGGCCGCGCGCCACCAGCCGGTCGAGCGTCGCCTTCTGCAGCGTGGTTGCCAGCAGCCCGTCGAGCGGCAGCGGCACCGCGCCGATCTTCTCGTAGAGCGCCTGCTCCTGCGGCTGGAGGCCGCTGGCGAGCCGCTCGGGCACGCCGGTGCGCACGGCAAAGCGCCCGTCGTGCCGCCCGGCATGCGGCGCGCGGATCTGGCGCTCCAGCACGGGCACGACGGCCTCGGGATGCAGCGCCGAGGCGAGGCTGAGCGGCATGAAGCGGCGCGGCCCGAGGTCGATCTTCACTTTGAGGCCGCGGTCGTTGATACGCACCTCCGAATCGCCGCCGAGGCCGAAGGTGCGCATCGCCACCGCCTCGACCATGGTGCGGTAGCCGCCGACAACGGCGCCATCGGCATCGAGCTTCGGCCGGCCGCCGTCGAGCACCGCCACATCCGTCGTCGTGCCGCCGATGTCGGAGACGACGGCATTGTCGAGGCCCGTCAGGTGGCGCGCGCCGACGAGGCTTGCCGCCGGTCCGGAGAGGATGGTCTCGATCGGGCGAAGCCGCGCCTCCGCCGCCGAGATCAGCGCGCCGTCGCCGCGCACCACCATCATCGGCACGTCGATGCCGCGACGCTTCAGGTAATCCTCGCAGGACCCGATCAGCCGGTCGATCATCGAGACGAGGCGGGCGTTGAGCAGCGTGGTCAGCGCACGGCGCGGCCCGCCGAGCCTGGAGGAGAGCTCGTGGCTGCATGTGACGGGAAGATGCGAGACCGCACGGATCCGGTCGCGCACCCGCTCCTCGTGCGCCGGGTTGCGCACGGCGAAATAGCCGGCGACGGCGAAGGAGGAGACGGTTTCGGCAAGCACCGGCAGGACCTCGTCGAGCGCCGTCATGTCGAGCGGCGCCTCGTTGCCGTGCACGTTGTGGCCGCCGGGCAGGAAGAGGACGGTATCGTTGCCGAGCGCGTCGGCCAGCCCGTCGCGCTTGAGGTCCTCCGGGCCGAAGCCGATCATGACGAGCCCGGCGCGCCCGCCCTGTCCTTCCACCAGCGCATTGGTGGCGAGCGTCGTGGAGAGCGACACGAGGCCGATGGCCGAGACCGGCGCCTTCGCCTCCGAAAGCACCGCCTCCACAGCGCCCGATATGCCGACCGAGAGGTCGTGGCGCGTGGTGAGCGCCTTGGCGCGGGCGACGACCCCCTGCGTTTCGCTGTAGAGCACGGCGTCCGTATAGGTGCCGCCGGTATCGATGCCGAGTAACAAATGGTCTGCCACGAGAATTCTTCCACACTCCCCGCCGTCGCTTTTCAGGGCGGGCCAGCAACGGTGTATTGCATCTGCGGATCGATTGCCATCGTTCCACCGGCGACATCGCCGGCCGGCGGCTCGTCCATTTTCACGATGCGGGACAGCTCATGCCTCGCCGGCCGGAGCCGTATCGGCCGCAGCCCGCCGACGCGCCGTCACCTTCAGCATCAGCCCGTTGGCCGGCTGCGTCGTCAGGCGCTGTACCGGCCAGGGATGCGTTTCCTCCGTCATGTCGAAGCGGTAGCGGTGCATCAGCACGCCGAGCGCGATGATGGCCTCCTGCATGGCGAAGGTGGCGCCGATGCAGATGCGCGGGCCGGCGCCGAAGGGCAGGTACTGGAAGCGATGGATCGCCTCGCGGTTTTCAGGCAGGAAGCGTTCGGGCATGTAGGCGCGCGGCTTCTGCCACAGCAATTCGTGGCGGTGCAGCGTCCAGGGCATGACGAGGATGGTGACGTCCTTCGGGATCTCGACCGTCTCGCCGGACGGGCTCGTCCACCGGTCGTCGGCGATCGCCGCGCGGTTGATCGAGGGCGCCGGCGGATAGAGCCGCATCGCCTCCTCGAAGGCGGCCCGCGTCCACGGCATGAGGTCCAGCCAGTCGACGGGATCGGTGCCGCTTTCAAGCACGCGGTCGATCTCCGCCTCCATCGCGTCCCGCACATGCGGCGAATTGGCGACGCAGTAGAGCGTCCAGGCGAGCGCACGGGCGGTCGTCTCGTGGCCCGCGCCGATGAAGGTGAGGATATTGTCCTCCACCTCCTCCATCGTCAGGCCCTCCGGCCCCGCCGCCCCGAGCAGCAGCGTCAGGAAATCGCTCGGCACCGATTCGCCTTCCGCCGCCATGCGCTTGAGGCGCAGCTCCATCGTGTCGCGCACGATGCGGCGGAATTTGCCGAGCACCTTCAGGCCGCCGATCCGCGTCACGCGCGGCACCCATGACGGCGCGCGCAAAAGGTCCATCGGGTCGACGCGGCCCATGGAGTGGAGGAGATCGTCCACGTCGTCGGCGAAATTGTCCGAGGAGGTCACGATTTCGCCGGAGAACAGCGTGTCGGAGAGAACGGCGAAGGCGAGCTCCGTCATGTCGTTGCCGATGTCGAAGACCGTGCCGTCCGCGCCCTCGTATTTCTGCGCGTAAAGCTCCGACTGCGCCAGCATCTGGGTGGCGAAGCCCTTGGCGTGGCGCGGCGTGAAGATCGGCGCGACGGCCTTGCGCGAGCGGCGCCAGACCGCGCCCTCCGCCGTCAGCAGCCCGTCGCGCAGGATCGGACGCAGGACGAGCTGGCGCACCACGGCCATCTTGTAGTTGGCGGCGTTGTCGACGAGCAGGTGCTTGATGAGGCCGGGATCGTTGACGATCAGCGTCTTCTCGCCGAAGAAGCTCGTCATGATCCAGGGCAGCGTGTAGGAGGGTTCGCCCCACAGTTCGAGCGGGTTGCGGAAGACCGTCCGGATGATCTCGAGTTTCGACGGCGGCACGGTGCGTGGCACGGGCGCGGGCGGTTCGAACGGCTCGGGACGCATGTCCATCGTCTGCCTCCTTGTGATCGGCTCGCCTTCTTTGTGAGCCGGCAGGTAGGCATAATTAGAGCGGTTGCGGCAAAAACGTACCGCGCCCGGCGCCCACAGGCGCAAAAAGCTACAGCAGGCCGCGAAGGTCCGCGAGCTTGTCGTTGATCAGCCAGCCGTAATAATTCTCTTCCGGCCACGTCGCCCCGCCGGACGCGCGGCGCGCGGCGAAGGCGGCGGCGCGGGCATCGGGATTGCCGATATTGTAAAGCGTCGCCGTCAGGCCGGGATTCTTCGAGATGTCGACGCCGGCGATCTTCCTGTAGGCGTCGATCGAGCGGCGGATCGCGGCGGCCATGTAGGCGAGCGAGATATCCGGATCCATGATCGCCTGGTAGACGCCGGCCGCGTCGTTCTCGTCGAGCCTGTCGTAGCCGGAGATGCGGGCGACGTCGTCGGTGAGCGTCAGGGCCGTCAGCGGGTTGATCTGGCCGAGGCCGAAGGTCTGGCCGGCATAGAAGGGCTGGAAGAACACCGCGCTGAAGCGGTTGTTCGGATAGGACGTGCCGCCGACCGTCCTGCCCTTAAAGGTCTTGTTCCAGACGCCCTCGCGGCAGGTCCAGGCCGCGTAGGAGCCTTTCTTCGACGCGCATTGGGCAAATTCCGGCCGCGCGATGAAATCGCCGACCGTCTGGCCGTCATAGGCGAAGCGGAAGTTGCCGGTATAGGACGCCGCCTTCACATAATAGCTCTGCAGCCGGTCATAGGCGTCGACATTGTAGGTATGCTCGCCGACGATGGCGCCGACCATGTGGATCGGGTCGATGCCGTATTTCGCGGCGGTCGACTTGATCTTGCCGGTGAGCTGGCGGTCGTTGGCGATGAGGTCGCGCACCTTCTCGTATTTCGCGTCGAAGGAGGTCTTGCCGGCCTTGGTGCGGCGCGTGGAGGCGCCCGGAATGGCGGGCTGCTCGGCATTGCGGTTGCCGGGCGGCACCACGTCGATCGCCAGCGCCGTCGTCTGGCTCTGGACAAAAAGGGCGGCTGCAAGGGCAAGCACAGGCAAGAACTGTCGCACGATTCCGTTTCCCGTCTGGTCAAATCTGTCGGCGGATGGCGGCGACCGATGCACGACGAACATGTCGGAATGATGCCAAGCGCGGGCAAAGCCGTAAGGCGGGAGCGCCCCTCCTGTCGAGGGGCGCCGCCTTCAAAAATGCGGCACCGGCGGCTGCTTTGGCTCCCGCCGGTGCCGAAACGTCACAGGATGTAGCGCGACAGGTCCGTATTGGCCGCAAGCGCGCCGACATGCTCGCGCACATAGCCGGCATCGATGACGAGCCTGTTGCCGCCCTTGTCCGGCGCCTCGAAGGAGATCTCGTCGAGCACCCGCTCCATCACCGTCTGCAGGCGCCGCGCGCCGATGTTCTCGACGCTGGCATTGAGCTGCACGGCGACATCCGCCAGCGCATCGATGGCGTCCTCGGTGAACTCCAGCTCGACGTCTTCCGTCTGCATCAGCGCCTTGTACTGGCGGATGAGGCTCGCCTCCGTTTCCGTGAGGATGCGGCGGAAGTCCTCCTTGGTGAGGGCACGCAGCTCGACGCGGATCGGCAGGCGCCCCTGGAGCTCCGGCAGGAGGTCGGAGGGCTTGGAGACATGGAACGCGCCGGAGGCGATGAAGAGGATATGGTCCGTCTTCACCGGGCCGTACTTGGTGGCGACCGTCGTGCCCTCGACGAGCGGCAGCAGGTCGCGCTGCACGCCCTCGCGGGAAACGCCCGCGCCCATGCCGCCGTCACGTGCGGCGATCTTGTCGATCTCGTCGATGAAGACGATGCCGTCGTTCTCCGCCGAGCGGATGGCCTCGCGCTGGATCTGCTCGTTGTCGAGCAGCTTGTCGGATTCGTCGTCGACGAGGATCTTGTACGAGTCCTTGACAGTCGTCTTGACCTTCTTGGTGCGCCCGCCCATCGCCTTGCCGAACATTTCGGAAAGGTTCAGCACGCCGATATTGGCGCCCGGCATGCCGGGGATCTCGAAGCCGCCGGGCATGCCGCCGGTATCGGCGACGTCGACCTCGATCTCCTTGTCGTCCAGTTCGTTGTTGCGCAGCTTTTTACGGAACGAGTCGCGCGTCGCCGGCGAGGCGGTCGCGCCGACAAGGGCGTCAAGCACCCGTTCCTCGGCATTCATGTGGGCTTTCGCCGTCACCTCGGCGCGCTTCTTCTCGCGCACCAGGCCGATGCCGACCTCCACGAGATCGCGCACGATCTGCTCGACATCGCGGCCGACATAGCCGACTTCGGTGAATTTGGTCGCCTCGACCTTGACGAAGGGCGCACCGGCCAGCTTGGCGAGACGGCGGGAAATCTCCGTCTTGCCGACGCCGGTCGGGCCGATCATCAGGATGTTCTTCGGCATCACCTCGTCGCGCAGGTCCGGCTCGAGCTGGTGGCGGCGCCAGCGGTTGCGCAGCGCGATGGCCACGGCGCGCTTGGCGTCGTGCTGGCCGATGATATAGCGGTCGAGTTCGGAAACGATCTCGCGGGGCGAAAAATTGGACATGGGCTTTTCCGTTTCTAGCAACGGTCCCGGGCCATCACCAGCGCCGGGCCGTCCTCTGTCATGCGTTGATCGAAAGCATGGAATCCGGCCTTTTCATAGGCCCGGATGGCATGCGCATTGTCCGGATGGGGATCGAGCACGATCCGTTCCACACCCTCGGCGAAGACCCTGGCCGCAAAGGCGTCGATCATCGCCGGCCCGTGGCCGATGCCGACCATGCCGGCAAGGCCGATGAACTGGTCGATGCCGATCGTGCGGTCCGGTCGGTCGCCGAAGGAAAAATCATCCGCCGCGATCCGGTAGGATTGCAGATAGGCGAATGGCGCTCCGGCATGCAGAACGATGAAGGATGCCATTGCCGGATCGTCGAAATCCGCCGCGATGCCGGCGACTTCCTCCGCCGGCTCGCCCCACCAGCGCCGGACATGCGGCGCGTTCAGCCAGCGTTCCAGCATCGGCAGGTCGGCGTCGGTCACCGGCCGGAAGGCATAGGCGTCAGCGGTCGGCATCCAGCATTTCCACCACGACATTGTGGTTGGTGTAGACGCAGATGTCGCCGGCAATCTGCATGGCCCGGCGCGCGATCTCCTCGGCCGACTTGTCGGTATCCATCAGCGCGCGGGCGGCGGCATAGGCGTAGTTGCCGCCCGAACCGATCGCCATGGTGCCGTGCTCCGGCTCCAGCACGTCGCCGTTGCCGGTCAGCGCCAGCGTGACCGACTTGTCGGCGACCAGCATCATCGCCTCTAGGCGGCGCAGGTACCGGTCGGTGCGCCAGTCCTTGGCAAGCTCGACGGCGGCGCGCATGAGCTGGTCGGGATATTGCTCCAGCTTGGCTTCGAGCCGTTCGAGCAGCGTGAAGGCATCGGCGGTCGCGCCGGCGAAACCGGCGATCACGTCGCCCTTGGCGAGGCGGCGGACCTTTCGCGCATTGCCCTTCATGACAGTCTGGCCAAGGCTCACCTGGCCATCGCCCGCCATGACCACCTTTCCGTCCTTGCGGACGGTGATGATCGTCGTGGCGTGCATGGAAGCGTAGGGATCGTGTTCACTCATGGATGGACCTCTGGGCCCGGGAACCGGGCGGGGCACCGCCGGCGAGGCGGCTTCGTTGTCACCTATGTAAGCAGCGCTTCGGCAATTGCAAACCGGTCAACGGTGGCGCAGAGATTCCTTCTGTCCCATCCACGCACCGCCTGCCGCAACGGCATTTCCGGGGCGAACCGAGGCGACCGGGTGCGGACGATGTGGGCATTCGGGGCACGCCGGGTCGCGAAGGCTCAAACGAAAGAAGCCGCCGGATCGCTCCGGCGGCTTCTTCTTGTATAGGCCGTTGCCCGCTTACTGCTGGACGACGACGCGGGTGCTGCGGCCGGGTCGGACGCGCTTGTAGAGGTCGATGATGTCCTGGTTCATCAGGCGGATGCAGCCCGAGGAGGCGGCGGTGCCGATGGAGGCCCATTCCGGCGTGCCGTGCAGGCGGAACAGCGTGTCCTGCCCCTTCTCGTTGAAGAGGTACATCGCGCGGGCGCCGAGCGGGTTCTTCAGGCCCGGGCCCATGCCGTCCTTGACGTAGCGGGCGACGTCGGGCTTGCGGTCCGCCATTTCCTTCGGCGGATGCCAGGTCGGCCATTCCTGCTTCCAGGCGATATAGGCCTCGCCCTGCCAGGCAAAGCCCTGCTTGCCGACGCCGATGCCGTAGCGGACGGCCTTGCCGCCCGGCAGCACGTAGTAGAGGAAGCGGTTCGGCGTGTTGACGATGATGGTGCCGGGCTTCTCGCTGGTGGCGTAGTCGACGATCTGGCGGTGGAACTTGGTGTTCACCTTGTTGATCGGGATCGCCGGCAGGGCGTAGCCGTTGTCCTCGACAGCGCCATATTCCGATGTGAAGATGGCATTTGTCGCCACCTTCTCGCCCGGAGCAGGCGTGGAGGAGGAAGAGCAACCGGCGAGCGTGACGGCCGCTGCGAGGCCGCACAGGAGGAGGGCATTGCGGAAGCGCATGAGATTCTCTTAAGGATCAGGAATGAAGAAGTTCCGTGGCGCAGAACTTTTATCGATCATGGTTTATTTTCGATTAAACCGGTCAATGCAAGTCTATGCGCCGTGGCGCGGGCTTGCGCCTGAGCAAAAAACCGGGGAAGTGTTTTTTTGCAACAATAATGCCGGTCGTCCGCCGCTTTCGCCGAGCCCGGCTCCTTGCCAAGCATGCCTTCGCGCACCGTTCAATGGCAATTCTTTCGCCCTGCGCCGCCCTCGCACAGGAAGTGCGCCGTGCGGTTAACGGAATCTTGCCGCGCGGGCGGGGGAATGCGCCGCCTTAACTTTTTCCGGCAGGGTGATTCGCGGTAGACTGCGATTCGCCCGGGCGGCCCCGGCAAGCTACCCCTGCATGCGCAATCGCGTGAAACAAGGCACGGGCGATTCGCAATGAAAACGCGAAAACACATCCAGGTTGAACCCATGACGATCGTTTCGCTGCACAACGACAATCCGCTGCTCGACGGCCGCCAGTCGGATCGCGCCATGATGGTGCGCCGCGGCGTGCAGCGCATGCTGATGGAGATGCGCCACGCGGTGCTGCCGGAACTGACGCTGGCGAGCGGCCGGCGGGCCGACCTCATCAGCCTGTCCGACAGGGGCGAGATCTGGATCGTCGAGATCAAGACGTCGATCGAGGATTTTCGCGTCGATCGCAAGTGGCCCGACTATCGTCGCCATTGCGACCGGCTGTTCTTCGCCACGCACAAGGACGTGCCGCTCGACATCTTCCCCGAGGAATGCGGCCTCATCCTTTCCGACGGCTATGGCGCGCACATGCTGCGCGAGGCGCCGGAGCACAGGCTCTCAGCGCCGACGCGAAAGGCCGTGACCTTCGCCTTCGCCCGCGTCGCCGCGGGCCGCCTGCTTCTTGCGGAGTTCTCGATGGATGCCCGGCGCGACGGGCCGGACATATCCGCCATCGTCTCGGGCCGGCGGGACGAGCCGGCCTGATTATTTCGGCGCGCGCTTGGCGAGGATGCGCTGCAGCGTGCGGCGGTGCATGTTGAGGCGGCGGGCCGTCTCGGAGACGTTGCGGTCGCACATTTCATAGACGCGCTGGATATGCTCCCACCGCACGCGGTCGGCCGACATGGGGTTTTCCGGCAATTCGGCCTTCTCGCCCGGGCGCTGCGTCAGCGCGGCGAAGATGTCGTCGGCGTCCGCGGGCTTGGCGAGATAGTCGACGGCGCCGAGCTTCACGGCGTTCACGGCCGTCGCGATATTGCCGTAGCCGGTCAGCATGATGATGCGCGTGTCGTCGCGGCGCTGGCGGATGGCGGCGATGACGTCGAGGCCGCTGCCGTCGCCGAGGCGAAGGTCCACGACGGCATATTTCGGCGGATTGGTCTTGGCCTTCGCGATGCCTTCGGCCACCGATTCGGCCGTATCGACGGTGAAGCCGCGCGTTTCCATGGCGCGCGCAAGCCGGCGCAGGAACGGGCCGTCGTCATCGACGAGGAGAAGGGTAGGATCGGTGCCGATGTCGTCTGGTGCCGTGTGCGGTTCGGTATTTTCTGCCATTTGCGTCTTCCGTGGCGGATTTTCGTCCATTCTTGATCGGGATCAGCTTATCGCCCGTAAGATGGTGCAGGTAAAGTCATTTCGCATTCCTGGCTTCCATCCGCGCCCGCGGCCAGTCGACGGCAACGCGCGCGCCCGGGCGGTCGCCGGTGCGGTTGCCGAAGGTCAGCCTGGCGCCCGAGCGCTCCAGCAGCGTTTTCGCGATGAAAAGCCCGAGCCCGAGGCCGCCGGCCCGCTCGTCCTTCTGGCGCTTCGTGACATAGGGATCGCCGATGCGCTGGAGAATGTCGGCCGCATAGCCGTCGCCGTCGTCCTCGATGACGATCGTCACGCGTTCCGGCGTGTGGCTGACGGTGACGGTCACCTCCTCGCGGGCATGGTCGACGGCGTTTTCCAGGAGATTGCCGAGACCGTAGAGAATGCCGGGATTGCGGTTGCCGACGGGCTCGCCCGCCCGCTCGCCGTTCTCCACGAGATTGAGCCTGATGCCGAATTCGCGATGCGGCGCCAGCACCTCCTCCATCAGCGAGGAGAGCGGCAGGACGCGCATATGCGCCTCCTCCTCGGTCGACAGCGTCGTCAGCCGCCGCAGGATGTCGCGGCAGCGCTCGCTCTGGCTGCGCAGGAGCTGCACGTCCTCGCGGAAGGGATCGTCCGCGCCGAGCTCCCGTTCCATTTCGCGGGCGACCACGCTGATCGTGGCGAGCGGCGTGCCGAGCTCGTGCGCGGCCGCCGCGGCCAGCCCGTCGAGCTGCGAGAGATGCTTTTCGCGCTGGAGGATGAGTTCGGTTGCCGCGAGCGCATCGGAAAGCTCCGCCGCCTCCCGCGACACGCGGTAGGAATAGAAGGCGGCGAAAGCCGTGGTCGAGACGATGGCGAACCAGAAGCCGGCGGTCAGCACCGGCGGCACGACGAGCAGCGTGCCCGGATACCAGGGCAGCGGAAAGGGCGTGAAGGCGAGCGCCGTGATGCCGGCGACGGCGAGCAGCCCCAGCGTCATGCTGAAGCGCACCGGTTGCAGCGAGGACGAGATGATGACGGGCACGCAGACCAGCGGTGCGAAGGGATTGGCAAGGCCCCCGGTGATGAAGAGCAGCGCCGTCAACTGGCAGAGGTCGAAGGCGAGCAGCAGGAAGGCCGAGGCCGGCGTCAGGCGGTGGGCCGGCGCAAAGCGCACGGCGAGGAAGAAGTTCACCGCCGCCAGGAGCGCGATCAGCACCAGCGCCGGCAGCAGCGGCAGCGGGAATTCCAGCCAGAGCGCGACGACGACGACACTGATCGACTGGCCGGCGACGGCCAGCCAGCGCAGGCGGATGAGCGTCTCGAGGCGAAGCCGCCGCCCGGCGCCCTCGAAGTCGATGTCCTGGTAGCCTGTCATCCTTCGTCCTTCCTCACCGGGATGCTGCGCTTTCGAATCGCGAAAGCTCCTATCCCCGTTTTACGCGATTGCGCAGGAAACGCCCGGTTCCTTTTGCCGAAATCCCGTTCCTACGTGCCGCGCGGCTTGGCGCGCGTCGTCGGCATGGCTCCGGCCGGGTCTTCCGGCCAGGGGTGCTTCGGATAGCGCCCGCGCATGTCCGCCCGCACGTCCCGCCAGGAACCGGCCCAGAACCCGGGCAGGTCCCGCGTCGTCTGGATCGGGCGGTGCGCCGGCGATTGCAGCTCGAGCAGCAGCGGCAGCCGCCCGCCGGCGACGGACGGGTGCTGCTTCAGGCTGAACAGCTCCTGCACGCGGATCGCCAGCACCGGCTCGGCCCCGTCATAGCGGATCGGATGGCGCTGGCCGGTCGGCGCCTCGAAATGGGTGGGCGCGAGGCGGGCAAGATCACGCTGCACCTCATGGGGCACCAGCGCCATCAGCCCCTGCTGCAGGCTGCCCGGGGGAATGTCGTCGATGCCGCGTGTCACCTCCTGGAAGGGCACGAACCAGTCGTCGAGCCGCGCAAGCAGCGCCTCGTCGCCCGTATCCGGCCAGGGCTCGCCGATGGAGCGGTGAAGGAAGCCGATCCGGTCACGCAGTTGCGCCGCCTCGCGGGAAAACGGCAGGACCTGCAGACCGAGCAGGCGCACGCCCTCGGCAAGCGCCTGCGCCGCCTTCGGCCCGCCGGGTCGCGGAAGCGGCGTTTCCTCGAGGATCATCGCGCCGAGCCTGACGACCCGCCGCGCCCGCACCTGCCGGCTCGCCCGGTCGAAGACGCATTGGTCCTCGCGCACGATGCTTTCTGCAAGCCCGGCCTCGACGGTGGCGCGGTCGATTTCCGCCGCGGCGAGGATGCGCTGCCGGCCCGCCTGGCCGGTGAGATCGGCGACGACGATCATTTCGGCGCCCGCCAGCCGCTCGGTCTCCGGCAGCTCGCCGCCGCGCCCGTTCGCCATGACGAATCGCCCGCGCCCGCCGCGCTGCAGGGCGACGCGATCGGGAAAGGCATGCAGCAGCAGCGCGCCCGGCGGGCTCGCGGAGGTGGCTGCGGCCTTGCCGAAGCCATCCGCCATGCGCTGCGCCAGCCGCCGAGCCGCCTGCGCCCGCTCGCCGCGCTCCTCGGCGAAGCGGCGCAGGCGCTCTTCTATATCCACGGCCGATCCGCCGAGCCCCTGTTCGGTGAGCAGCACGGCAAGCCGCGCGGCCGCCGCCTGTTCTCCGTCATCGGCGGCATGAAGGATCATCGCGGCCAGTCGCGGTGGCAGGGCAAGCGCGCGGATGCGCTTGCCCGCCGGTGTCAATGTGCCGGCCTCGTCGAGCGCTCCGAGCAGGCGAAGCAGGTTGCGTGCCTCTTCCACCGCTGCGGCCGGCGGCTGGTCGACGAGCCGAAGGCCTGCCGGATCCGTGACGCCCCAATGGGCAAGGTCGAGCATGAAGGAGGAGAGGTCGCTGGAAAGGATCTGCGGCGGCGTGAAGGCGGGCAGCGCCGCCGTCTGGCCGGCGTGCCACAGCCGGATCGCGATGCCCGGCTCCGTTCGCCCGGCGCGGCCGGCGCGCTGGTCGGCCGAGGCGCGCGACACCCGCACGGTCTCCAGCCGCGTGATGCCGGTCGATGCCTCGAAGACCGGCAGGCGCTGAAGGCCGCTGTCGATGACGATGCGCACCCCGTCGATGGTGATGGAGGTTTCGGCGATGGAGGTCGCCAGCACGATCTTGCGTGTGCCGGCGGGGGCGGGGCGGATCGCGGCGTCCTGCTCCTTCTGGCCGAGATTGCCGTAGAGCGGCACGATCGTCGTCTCCGGGCCGAACCGGCCTTCCAGCCGCTCGGCCGTGCGGGTGATCTCGGCCTGCCCGGGCAGGAAGACGAGGATCGACCCGCTCTCGCCGCGATGCGCCTCGACAATGGCGTGCACCATGCCGTCTTCCATACGCTCGCCCGCCGGCCGGTCCTGATAGCGCACCTCGACCGGGAAGCTGCGCCCCTCGCTGAGGATGGCCGGCGGATTGTCGAGCAGCGCCGAGACCCGCTCCACGTCGAGCGTTGCCGACATGACGAGAAGGCGGAGATCCTCCCGCAACGCCGCCTGCACGTCGAGCGCCAGCGCAAGGCCGAAATCGGCATCCAGCGAGCGCTCGTGGAACTCGTCGAAGAGCACCGCGGCAATGCCTGACAGTTCCGGATCGTCGAGGATCATCCGGGCGAAGACACCCTCCGTCACCACCTCGATGCGGGTCCTGGCCGAGACGCGGTTGTCGAGCCGCATGCGGTAGCCGACGGTCTCGCCGACTTTCTCTCCGATCAGCTCCGCCATGCGCCCCGCCGCCGCCCGGGCGGCAAGTCGGCGGGGCTCCAGGACGATGATCCTGCCGTCGCCCCGCCAGGAAGCATCGAGCAGGAAGAGCGGCACCAGCGTCGTCTTGCCCGCGCCGGGCGGGGCGGAAAGCACCGCCCGCGTGCCCGCGTGAAGCGCCTCGCCGAGAGAAGGAAGAACCTCCGAGACGGGCAGGCGCGGCAGACGGTCTCTGATCGATCCCGTCATCGTGCCTGCCGATCGTCTGGTAAGGTGCCTTCTGCAAGGCTGGACATGCATCTCTCCGGTCTCGTTTCCCCGTCTGAATAGCCTGTGGCGATACCCTGGAGAAGGGGTGGAAACGGCTATGGCGCGCGCTGACACGTAAAAACAGCGTCGATGAGGATTTTTGCCACCTGGACAAGATCTATCCGGTCCGTCGGACTGGCCGGAATGTGGTTCTTTCGGGATAGCGCTTTTAATTCAGTGGCTTGTAAGATTTTTTCAATTTTGTGATTATGCCTGTTGACGCTTAGAAATGTTGGGCCTATAACGCCGCTCATCGAACGAGAGCGGCGGCGCTTCTGGCGGCCGACGAGCTCGCTCTAGGGTTTCCTTGAGAAGCTGGTGAGAATTGGGCC